>NZ_JBISER010000006.1:0-285817 GCF_044383805.1 Microbulbifer sp. JSM ZJ756
CGATTCGTCGCTCCGCAAGTACCCACACGCATTGCTTGATCGAATTTTTAAACAACTCAGTCGGGCGCCAGGCCCTGACTGCGGGACGCGTATTCTACACATCCGGGCTGCTGAAGCAAGTGCTTTTTCGCAGCTTTTTTTGGCTTCCCGTGCCGGCCGCTCGGGCCTTTCCGGGATCCCCGACCACCGCTTCCGGTGACCGTCGAAGGGGCGCGCATTATATCGGCCTCTTCCTGTTTGGCAAGCCTTTTTTTGAAGGCTTTTTCAGCGCCGGAAACCCATACCCGAAGGCGTCTTTTCCCGACCCTGAAGGACCGCCTGGCCCTTCCGAAGTGGCGCGCATTATAGCGACCTCTCCGTGTCTGGCAAGCTCTTTTTTGAAGAAATTTTCTTAGGAAAATCAATCACTTGGAGCTGCCTCCCCGCCACTTCTCAAGCAGCGAGGGCGCGAACTATACGGGCTCGCCCGGGGGCCTTGCAAGCGCTTTTGTGACAAAACTGTAAAAAAATTACTTCACCCCAAAAAACGCTTAGAAAGCGATCAGCCGGCAAGGGTAAACAGGTGGTATTTCTTCTTGCCCAGGCGAACGATAAAGAAGCGACCACATAGCGCATTGTCGCGACTGAATACGCCCGCGGGATCACTGTTGCGGTCAATCCCCACCGCCTGCCCGTTCACCAGTACGGCATTGCGGCCCAGCGCATCCTTCACCGGCTTGCCGGACGGGGCCATACCAGCCTCCACCAGGACGTGGATCAGGCTCTGGTCGCCAAAGTCTGCCGGCAGGTCGGAGCTGGGAAGGCCATCCTGGCGGAGCTGCTCCAGGTCACTCTCGGACAAGCCGGCACTATCCCCAGAGAACAGCGCACCGGAGATACGCTCGGCCGCGGCCAACCCTTCTTCACCATGCACTTCCCGGGTAACCTCTCGCGCCAGGATAGCCTGCGCTTCCGGCTTGCCGGCACGCTCCGCGTCGGCGCGCTCGATCGCATCGATCTCCTCAACGTCCAGGAAAGTGAAGTAACGGAGGAACTTGTAGGCGTCCGCATCCGCTGTATTCAGCCAGAACTGGTAGAAGGCATAGGGGGAGGTACGCGCCGGATCCAGCCAGATGGTGCCACTCTCGGTCTTGCCGAACTTGGTTCCATCCGCCTTGGTCACCAGGGGCATTGTCATACCGAACACCTTGCCGCGGTGCTGGCGTCGGGTCAGGTCCACGCCGCCGGTAATGTTGCCCCACTGGTCCGAGCCGCCGATCTGCAGGCTGCAGCTGTGTCGGTGATACAGCTCGGAGAAGTCCATGGACTGCAGCAACATGTAGGAAAACTCGGTGAAAGAGATACCCTCCCCCTCACGCTGGATCCGCTGCTTGACGGATTCCTTGTTGACCATGTTGTTGACGGAGAAGTGCTTACCCACATCCCGCAGGAAGTCCAGCACACTGAGGTCCCTGGTCCAGTCCAGGTTGTTGACCACCATGGCGCTGTTATCGCCGCAATCAAAGTCGATGAACTGGGACACCTGCGCGCGAATCTTCTCGACCCAGCCGGAAACCACATCCGGGGTATTCAGGTTGCGCTCTTGCGCCTTGAAGGAAGGATCACCAATCAGGCCGGTTGCTCCGCCAACCAGCGCAATCGGCTTGTGTCCTGCCGCCTGAAACCTCTTCAAAGTCAGCAGGGGTACTAGACTGCCTATATGAAGGGAATCAGCGGTGGGATCGAAGCCGCAATAGAGGGTGCGGGACTGCGCCAGATGCTCGGTGAGCTCCCCATCCCCGGTGGCCTGATTGATCAGTCCCCGGCGGTCCAAGTCTTTCAGCAGTGTCGTATCGACCCCGGCCATTGTTTCCCCTCGTGAATTAACTGACGGTTGCGCCGCCCGCCGGCGGCAAAACGGGCAGCAACATTACCCGATATCGGACGAAATACAAGCGTCTCCCGGGAGCGCCCACCACTGCAGATTGTCAACGCAGAGGAACTCAGTCATGGACAGACAGGTCAATTACCCCGTGAATCACGGTAAGATTTTTGATATAAAGGGTGTTTGGTGTTCGTTTTTTAGACACCGCAAAGCACGCAAGACAAGTACAAACAGCGCCTCCTGTTAAGACCATGCAGAATCATCGCACTACCAAGCCGCGCCTGCTGGGCGCACTGCGCCAGCACTTCCCGCGCACCCATGCCCTCGCGGCAGGTGCCGCAAGCTGCGCGCTGGCACTCGCCATGTTCGTCTCCACCCCAGAGGTAGAGGCGAAGCGCCATTCATTGCCTGTGACCCTGTCCGCAGTTGAGGAAGCTGCTCCCGCCGTGGTCATGGCCGCTGCCGACGCCGCACCCGAGGCCTCTCCAGCAACCCCCGCCCCCACCAGCAGCAAACGGGTGAAGGTTCGTAACGGCGACACCCTCTCCAACCTGTTTGACCGTGCCGGCGTGGATATCCGCCATATGTACGAGCTACTGGAGAGCGGCAAGGAAGCCAAGGGCCTTGCGCGACTGAGCCCCGGTGAGGAACTCACCTTCCATATCGCTGGTGACGGCTCACTCGACAGCCTGGAGGTGCACCGGGATCGCCTCAGCCGCCTGGAATTCAAGCGCGGTGACAGCGGCGACTTCAGCTATGCCCTGCACCAGCGGGAGGCCGACAGTTACCCGGCCTACCGCCAGGCAGAGATCGAGAGCTCCCTGTTTGTTGCCGGTAACAACGCGGGCCTGAGCAATAACCTCATCATGGAAATGGCGCAGGTCTTCAGCTCCGATATCGACTTTGCCCTCGACATCAGGAAAGGAGACCACTTCAGCGTACTCTTTGAGGAAGAATTCCTCGACGGCGAGAAGATCGACAATGGCCCTATCCAGGCGGTGACATTCGTCAACCAGGGGAAAACCTTCAGTGCGGTGCGCTACGTCGACCAGAACGGTGATGCCAACTACTACACCCCTGATGGCAAAAGCATGCGCAAGGCATTTATCCGCACCCCGGTGGACTTTGCCCGCATCAGCTCACACTTCAACCCGAGCCGCCTGCACCCGATCCATAAAACCCGCCGGCCACACAACGGAACCGATTACGCCGCACCGCGCGGCACCCCGGTATATGCTGCTGGCAGCGGGCGCGTAATCAAGGCCGGCTATAGCAGGCCCAATGGCAATTATGTGTTTATCAAGCACGGCGAGCGCTACATCACCCGCTACCTGCACCTGAACAAGCGCAAGGTGAAGGTGGGCGACCGGGTCAAGCAGCGCCAGGTGATCGGCACCGTCGGCGCCACCGGGTATGCAACCGGCCCCCACCTGCACTACGAGTTCCTGGTAGACGGCCATCACCGCAACCCTGCCACCATCGTGCGCAAGCTGCCCAAGGCCAAGTCCATCCCGGATTCCGAGATGGCGCGCTTCCGCGCCCAGACCCAGCCCCTGCTGGCAAAACTGGAAAATTACGAGCAACCGGCGCTGGCACAACGCGGCGAAGAACAAAACCAACAAAACGTCAACTGACCCTATGGGCGAGCTTTATGTCGGCCTGATGTCCGGCACCAGCGTCGATTGTGTCGACGCGGTGCTGGTCGAGTTCTCTGAGGAAACGTCGTCCAGGGCCGATATTATCGCCACGCTGGGCCACCCGATCCCCCCTGCATTGCGCGATGCCGTGCTGGCCCTCTGCGCCCCCGGCCCCTCGGAACTGGACCGGGCCGGCCAGCTGGACTGCCAGCTGGGCCAGCTGTTTGCCGAGGCAACCCTGGCCCTGCTGGATAATGCCGGGGTCAAACCGGCCGGAGTCACCGCTATCGGCAGCCACGGCCAGACCGTGCGCCACCGGCCGCCCGGCACTGTCGCCCACCCTTTTACCATGCAAATCGGCGACCCCAACACCATCGCCACCCGCACCGGTATTACCACGGTGGCAGACTTCCGCCGGCGCGATATGGCCCTCGGTGGCCAGGGCGCCCCACTGATGCCAGCCTTTCACAAGGCGGCCTTCGCGGCCGACCGCGATCGTGCGGTGGTGAACATCGGCGGCATGGCAAATATCACTGAATTACGCGCCGACGGCAGCGTGCGCGGCTACGATACCGGTCCCGGCAATGCCCTGCTGGACTACTGGATTGGCCTGCACCGCAGCCAGCCATTTGACCGCGACGGCGCCTGGGCCGCCAGCGGTCGCGTCAGCCCGGAATTGCTCAACCGCCTGATGGCCGACCCCTATTTCACCGCCCCAGCCCCCAAAAGCACCGGGCGCGAGGCATTCAATCCCACCTGGCTGGAGCGGGCTGGCGAGGGCCTAGAGCTGGCCCCGGCGGACGTTCAGGCGACCCTGGCCGAGGTCACTGCCGCCAGTATCGCGGACGCCGTGCACGCCTTTGCCAACGGCGGTGAGCTGCTGATCTGTGGTGGGGGCGCACGCAATGCGGACCTGATGCAGCGCCTGCACCGGCGCCTGCCCACCTGGTCGATCGCCAGCACCGGCAGTTATGGTATCGACGCCGACTGGCTGGAGGCTGTCGGCTTCGCGTGGCTGGCGCGCCAGACCATGCACGGGCTCCCGGGCAACTGTCCCGGTGTAACCGGCGCGGTTCGCGAAACGGTGCTCGGAGGTATCTACCCCGCCTGAGTGGATGGCGAGCGGCCAGGCGGGAGCAGGGAAGGCAGGAAGATAAGGGACAGCCGAGCTACGGGAACAGGACAGGACCCGGCCCGGGTTCATCCCGGGCGATCAGATGGAGAATGATGACCCGCAGCCGCAGGTGGAGGAAGCGTTGGGGTTTTGCACCACAAAGCGCGAGCCGGACAGGCCCTCTTCGTAGTCCACTGTTGCCCCAACCAGGTACGGATAGCTCATCGGGTCTACCACGACCTCGATGCCATCTTTCTCGACCAGCGCATCGTCGTCAGCCACCAGCTCATCGAAAGTGAACCCGTACTGGAAGCCGGAACAGCCGCCGCCGGTGACGAACACCCGCAGTTTCAGCTCCGGATTGCCCTCCTCTTCAAGCAGGCTCTTGACCTTGGCCACAGCCTTCTCGGTAACGATCACCGGCTCGGGAGAAAAGGAAACAGCTTCTGACATAAGTCTCTCTCGGCAGAATATGGGCCAGCCCACCCATTGTACTGAGCTGGGCCCGGGGGCCGCCATAGTGCTAAAACCGACGAAATCAGTCAAGTATTCGGCCGCATACACCGGCCGGCCGACAGAGGCCGACCAGCCGGTCAAAGAGAGCCGGGATTACTCGGAGTCGACCGAGATCTCCTCGGAATACTCGAGCATGCGCGGCTCACCGGCGTTGTCCATCTCAACGTTGGAAACCAGGGAGCCATTGACCTGTGCGCCCTTGACCATCTCGATCAGCTTGTAGTGCACGTTGCCCTCAACCATTGCCTTGGCGGAGAGCTCCAAGTGGCGAACGGCATACACATCGCCCTTGACGTTGCCATTGATGACCACGTGCGGCACGCGAATCTCACCTTCCACCTTGCCGCCATCGACAATCTGCAGGCGCGCGTCACTGTCGCTGTGTGCGCTGACATTCCCGTGAACGGTGCCCTCAACCACCAGGTTACCGCGGAAATGCAGGTCGCCACTCACTTCGGTCTGGCGGGCGATCAGGGTCGTGTGGTTACTTCCAGAGCTAGCCATAGTCGTCGTCTTCTCTTTCTCTTGCTTTCTAAACATAATCCAGTCAAAACCTCGTGCAATCAGCGCCTGGCATCAGCTCTTCTGAACCAGCCAGCCATAACGCTGCTCGATATTGAACCCCTTACGCGCGCTGGACTTGAGCAACAGCTCAACGCCCTCTGGCTCGAAGCCATGAGGCAACTGTAGCTCGCCCTCAATATTCTGGAAATATTTGAAGCGCAGGGCGATCTTTTCGCTGTCCACCTGCTGCGACAGGGCGCTGAGCGGATAGCGTTTTGGCTGTCCATCCTGACTGCCCACCACGGTGAAGGTCGCGTGCCCCGTCACCACGCTGTGTCGCGTGGCCGACTGCTGCACCAACAGTTTGAACTGGTAGCGCCGCTCATCGGCCATTTGCGAAAGACTGAAACGGCCGATGGAAACACCATCGCCGTCATCATCCGGCGCCATCAGGCCCCGGTAAAAGGAAATTTCCTGCTTGAGTTCGGCGATCCGGTTTTCCTTCTCCACCAGCTCGGCCCGCACTTTCTCGTCCGCCTGCTCACCGATCGCCAGTGACTGCTCGGCCGTGGCCACCCGCAGCCGCAGGGCTTCATTTTCCCTGCGCAGGGAATCGAGCCTGTCCAGGGACTCCTCGTGGGCCATGGTCTTGCGATCCAGCCCCTTACGCAGGTGGTGCTGGCCGGCGAAGTAAGCGGCCGCCGAGGTGACCAGTACCAGCAGCGTCACCCCCAGCAACGTCAGGGCGCCGGAGTAGGGCCGGTGCGGCACTACCTTCATGCGGTACTGTTTACTGCCTTTTACTTTATGTGCCATGACACCCGTGTGTTCTTATCTCGTTATGACTTACTTGTGAGCCTGTTGAATCTGACGATTCTAAGGCAGCAGCGCCGGGCTCTCCAGTCCGAGCTTCTCATTCAGGCCAAACATGATGTTCATATTCTGGATGGCCTGGGCCGAGGCGCCCTTGGCGAGATTGTCGATCACCGACATCACCACCACCGTGTCCCGGTCATCCGGCCGCGCCAGGGCAATACGGCACATGTTGCTCCCCCTGACGCTGCGGGTCTGCGGGTGACTGCCTGGTGGCAGCACGTCCACAAATGGTTCAGCGGCATACCGCTGTTCGTACAGTTCCTGCAGCTCAGCCAGACCGCTATCCCCGTTCAGCCGCGCGAACAGGGTCGCATGGATACCGCGCACCATCGGCAGCAGGTGTGGCACAAAGGTCACCCGCGGCTCGGCACTGCCTGCGGCCTGCACCCGGCGCAGTCCCTGCTCGATCTCCGGCAGGTGGCGATGGCCGCCTGACGCATATGCGCGGAAGCTGTCACTGTTCTCGGCCAGCAGCAACTCGGTCTTGCCCTGCCGCCCGGCGCCGGTGGCGCCGCTCGCGGCACTCGCCACCAGGTGCCCCGGCTCCACCAGGTTGCGCTCCAGCAGCGGGATCCAGCCGAGCTGGATCGCTGTCGGGTAGCAGCCCGGGCAGGCCACCAGCCGTGCCCCCGCAATCTGCTCGCGGTTGACCTCGGGCAGGCCGTACACGGCTTCCGCCGCCAGCTCCGGCGCGGCATGCGACTGGTTATACCAGCGCTCCCAGGTGGCGATATCGCGCAGGCGGAAATCCGCCGACAGGTCGATGACCCTTACCCCGCGTGCCACCAGTTCCGGCACCTGGGCCTGCGCCACCCCGTGGGGAGTGGCAAAAAAGACCACATCGCACGTGGCCAACTGGGCCAGGTCCGGTTCACAGAAAGCCAGGTCACAGTGACCCCGGAGGCTGGGAAAAAGTTCCGCCACTGGCTGCCCTGCCAGGGCGCGGGAGGTGATCGCAGCCAGGCTTACCTGCGGGTGCAATACCAGCAGTCGCAGCAGCTCCACCCCCGTGTATCCGGTCCCGCCGACGATTGCTACTTTGATCACTGTCTGACTCCTCGCTGCTGTATCCGTACCGGGCTCACCCATACACCGCCGGCGCGGCCTGTATAATGGAGGCTGCACTCTACCACAAGCCACCATCGGGAAAGGACGCACGGTGCTCAGGAAAGCGCGCCCCACGGGTAAAAAAAAGCAGCCGAAATGGCCCCTGCGCGAACGGGGACTGGAAAAGTGGCGCCTGCAGCTGTCATCCCAGGAGGCGCTGGCACCGCTGCTGGCCATGGCCCTGCTGACCGGCATCCTCGCGGGAGCGGTGACGGTGGCCTTTCGCCTGCTGAGCGAAATACCGGCGGAGCTGTTCCTGTCCATCCCCGAGCGCTATGAAAGCCTGCCCACCTATTGGCGCTTCGCCCTGCCCGTTGGCGGAGCGCTGGTACTGGGGGCCATCTACCAGCTGTTGAGCCCCGGCTGGCGGCTGGTGGGTGTGGTCCATGTGCTCGACCGCCTGCACAACCACCAGGCCAATATGCCAGTGGCCAACGCGTTACTGCAGTTTTTCGCCGGTGCAATCGCGCTGGTCAGCGGCCAGTCCGTGGGTCGCGAGGGCCCCGCAGTACACCTCGGCGCCGCCAGTGGCAGCTGGCTCGGGCGCAGGCTTAAACTCCCCAACAATTCGGTGCGCAGCCTGCTCGGCTGCGGTGTGGCAGCGGCGATCGCGGCTTCCTTCAACACCCCGCTGGCGGGGGTGGTGTTTGCCATGGAAGTGGTGATGCTCGAGTACTCGGTGGTGGGTTTCCTGCCGGTCATCCTCGCTGCAGCGACCGGAAGCGCCATCACCCAACTGGCCTTCGGCAACCAGCCGGCTTTCAACGTACCCGCGATCCAGCTCAGCTCGCTGGCCGAGCTGCCGGTGCTGCTGCTCTGTGCCGTAGTCATCGGCACCCTCGCCGCACTCTTCATTCGCGCCCAGAGATACCTGGCCCCCATGCAGCGCCGCGCACCGATCCTGCGTTTCCTGGCGGTCGGGCTGGTGACCGGCACCCTGGGCATCTGGGTGCCGGAGATCCTCGGCGCGGGGTATGACACCCTCGAACTGGCAATGCTGGGCGAACTTGCCCTGGGGGCCCTGCTGGTGATCGTGGCGGCGAAAATGGTGGCGACGGCGCTGGCCTCCGGCCTGGGCATTCCCGGGGGCGTGATCGGCCCCAGCCTGTTCCTCGGCGCCTGCATGGGCGGCATAGCCGGCAGCCTGGCCAACCTGTGGCTGGGCGAGTACACCGCCAGCCCGGGCTTCTACGCCATGGTGGGCATGGCCGCGATGATGGCCGCCTTGCTGGATGCACCACTGGCGGCGCTGCTGGCAATCCTGGAACTCACCTACAACCCCAACGTGCTCTTCCCGGGCATGATGATGATCGTGGTGGCCTGCCTGGTGAGCCGCTACTTTTTTGCAGCCCAGGGTATCTTCCAGGAGACCCTGCGAGCCATGGACAAGAGCGGCACCCCCACCTGGCGAGCACAGATGCTGAACCGCGTGGGGGTCGCCAGCGTGATGGAACGGCGCTTTGTGGTGTCACCACAGAAAGTGGGGCGGAGCCAGGCCGAGCGGCTGATTCAGCGCCACCCGCTGTGGGTGCTGGTAGAGTTGCCGGACGAACCCGCGCACCAGTTGTTGCGGGCAGCCGACCTCGCCAGCTTCCTGCAACGGGTGGAGGAAAAGAAAGGTGCCCCGGAGGGCAGCCAGGCGGTGGAGGGGGAGGAGCCCCCGGTGGACCTGCTCAAGCTGCCCGGCGAGCGCTTTGCGGCGGCCGGGCTCAACTGGCGCAGCACACTGCTGGAGGCCCACCAGAAACTGGAAAGCAGCAAGGCCGACGCCCTGTATATCTCCCGCGGTTATTCGGGCATGCTGGACAATGACGCCGCGGGCATTATCCTGCCGGCAGACATCGACAACTTTTATCGCAAGTGACCCCTGCTGCCCCGCGGGCCGGCATGGTCGCGAGGACGAAAACAACAAGGAATACGCAATGCTCTGGGTCAAAGCCTTCCATATTGTGGCCATGGTCTGCTGGTTCGCCGTACTGTTCTACCTGCCGCGGCTGTTCGTCTACCACCGGGATGCCACCGACGCCACCAGCCGCGACCGTTTCTGCATCATGGAGCGGCGCCTGTACCGCGGCATCGGACTGCCGTCGATGCTTGCCACCATCCTGCTGGGCGGCTGGCTGATCACCTTCAACCTCGACTACTACAAGAGCGCCGGCTGGCTGCACGCCAAGCTGCTGCTGGTGGTATTGCTGATCGGCTATCACCATATGTGCGGCGCCTATGTGAAGCAGTTCGCCGCCGGTACCGTCACCAAATCCGGGCGTTATTTCCGCATTTTCAACGAAGTACCAGTGCTGGCACTGGTGGCGATCGTGATTCTTGCGGTGGTGCGGCCGTTTTAGGCACCGGATCATTCCGGCCCACCGCCATATAACAACTAGAATTAGGGCATCTCTGGTCGCGCCCAATACCCCGGATATCGCCCCGACAGGAAATGGATACACGCCAACCCATCATTCTTACCGTCACCCACCACGACCCCAGTGGCAGTGCCGGCATCACCGCGGACACCGAGACCGCGGTGAGCCTGGGATGCCACTGCACTTCCGTGGTGTCCGCTATCAGTGTCTGTGACACCGGCGAACTCCAGGGCGTGGCGCCGGTGGAGGACACGCTGCTGGTGGAGCAGGCCCGGGCGGTGCTGGAAGACCTGCCGGTGGCCGCGATCAAGGTCGGTTACCTCGGCTCAGTGGAAAACGTACGCGCACTCCACAGCGTGCTTGCCGACTACCCCCACATTCCCATCGTGATCGACCCGGACGCCACCCTGGCCGACAAGGAGAGCCTGCTGGCTCCCCCGCTGTGGGAAGCGATGACCTCCCTGCTGTTACCGTTTGCCACCATGGTCTGCCCCAACCGCCGCGAGGCCCGTGCCATGGCCCTGGAGGCTGACGTACTCGATGCCCAGGCACAGGAGCTACTGGAAAGCGGCTGCCGCTACCTGCTGCTCACCGGGGTCCCGGCCGCCGACCAGCAGCTGGAAAACCGGCTTTACGACGAACGCGGCCTGATGCGACAGTTCCTCTGGCGGCGCCTCCCGCCCGCCGCTTACGGCACCTGCGGTACCCTCGCCACCGCCATCGCCTGCCATATTGCGCACGGCCTCACAGTGATCGAGGCAGTGAGTCGCAGCCAGCAGTTCACCTGGAGCGCGATCGCCGACAGCCGCCGGCTGGGGATGGGCCGGCCGGTCCCGAACCGCCTGTTCTGGACCAAGCGCTGAAGCAACCACATAAAGCTTTTGCCCGCCGGCATGCTCCCCATGGCAAGCCCTGTGCAGTGGCTGTCGCCAGTGCGCCGCGCATTTGCTCCCGCCGTCGGCCATCCGGATAATACCCGCCAAATTTCCAGCCAATCAGCAAGGCCGCAGATCGCTATGAGTAAATCCGAGCAACTTTTTGCCGAAGCCCAGAAAGTCATTCCCGGCGGGGTCAATTCGCCGGTGCGCGCCTTCCGCGCGGTCGGGGGCACGCCGCTGTTTATCGAGCGCGCCGAGGGTGCCTACCTGTTTGACGCCGACGGCAAGCGCTATATCGATTACGTGCAGTCGTGGGGCCCCATGGTGCTGGGGCACGCGCAGCCCGAGGTGATCGAGGCGGTGGTGGAACAGGCACAGTCCGGCCTCAGTTTCGGGGCGCCCACCGAGCTGGAAACCGAACTGGCCGAAGAACTGTGCCGGCTATGGCCCAACATGGATCTGGTGCGTTTTGTAAATTCCGGTACCGAAGCCACCATGAGCGCCATCCGGCTGGCGCGCGGCTATACCGGCCGCGACAAAATCGTCAAATTCGAGGGCTGCTACCACGGCCATTCCGATTCCCTGCTGGTGAAGGCCGGTTCCGGCGCCCTGACCATGGGCGTGCCCTCCTCTCCCGGTGTGCCGGCGTCACTGGCCGACCACACCATCACCCTGAACTATAACGACCCGGAGTCGGTCAGGCAGTGCTTTGCCGAGATTGGCGACGAGATTGCCTGCATCATCGTCGAGCCGGTGGCCGGCAACATGAACTGCGTCCCCCCGGTTCCGGGCTTCCTCGAGACGCTGCGGGAGGTTTGTGACCAGCACGGCGCACTGCTGATCCTGGACGAGGTGATGACCGGCTTCCGGGTGAGCCTCACCGGCGCCCAGGGCCACTTTGGCATCGAGGCGGATATCACCACCCTGGGCAAGGTGATCGGCGGCGGCATGCCGGTGGGCGCGTTCGGCGGCAAGCGGGAGATCATGGAGAAGATCGCGCCGCTGGGGCCGATCTACCAGGCCGGCACACTGTCCGGCAACCCGGTAGGCATGGTGGCGGGCCTGGAGACCCTGCGCCTGGTGCAGGCGCCCGGGCTCTACCAGCAACTCAACGACCGGACCGAGAAGCTGGTCAACGGCGTGCTTGAGGCTGCGAAAGAGGTGGGCATTCCCATGACCGCCAACCGTGCCGGCAGTATGTTCGGTTTCTTCTTTACCGAGGAGCCACAGGTAACCAATTACCAACAGGTCATGGCGTGCAACAACGAGCAATTCAACCGGTTCTTCCATGGCATGCTGGACGAGGGAGTTTACCTTGCCCCGGCGTCCTACGAGGCCGGCTTCATGTCCGCCGCCCACAGCGAGGAAGACATCGAGCAGACAGTGGCGGCCGCCCGCCGTGTGCTGGCATCCATCGCCGGTAGCTGACAACAGCCCCGGCCTGGCGGAATCCCCCGTCAGGCCGCCAGGGCTGCCAGCACCAGCAGGCCGATACAACAGGCGAGGCCCGCGAACCACACCAGGGAGCGGGCCCCGTGCCAGTCGCACAGGTAGCAGGCGCCATAAATTACGCGGATGCCGATAAACGCCAGCGACAGGCCCGCCAGCCAGGATTCAGCAACACCCGCCACCATCGCCGCCAGTACCGCCGCGGCAAATACCGGCAGCGCCTCAAAACTGTTGCGCTGTGCCCAGTCCGCCCGCTGGGACAACCCCTCCTGGGCCTCCAGGTACTGGCGCGGGGCACGGTTATCGTAGCGTCCCCGCCCGCTGACCTTGGCGATTACGGTGAACACGTAGGGCATAATTGAGGTTGCCAGCAGGCACCACAGGGCAACGGACATCGATTGTTCTCCTTTTGTTATCATTGCCGCCCGGACAACCCGGTGCGAGTCGCAGCGGGACTGTCCAGCCCGGCAGGCCGGGATACATTTTCTCAATTCTATTCAATTCGTTTCCTCACAAGGTCCAGCCCCATGAGTATCAGCCTTGAGCGCGGCCCCTTCCCCAACACCCGCATGCGCCGCCTGCGCGCACAGGATTTTGCCCGGCGACTGGTGCGCGAGCGGCAACTCTCCTGCGACGACCTGATCCTGCCCCTGTTTGTCATCGAGGGGCACGGCGAAACCCAGCAGGTTGCCTCCATGCCCGGTGTTGAGCGCCTCAGCGTAGACCTGCTCGCGGCCCGGGCGAAAACCCTGGTCGACCTGGGCATCCCCGCGGTGGCCCTGTTTCCGGTGGTCGATCCCTCGGCAAAATCAGACGACGCGCGCGCGGCCTACGACCCGGATGGCCTGGCCCAGCGCGCCGTGCGGGAGCTAAAAAACAGTGCCCCCGAACTTGGCGTGATCACCGATGTGGCCCTGGATCCCTTTACCAGCCACGGCCAGGATGGCCTGATGGACAACAGCGGCTATATCGTCAACGACGATACTGTCGAGGTACTGGTCGAGCAGGCACTGTCCCATGCCGAGGCCGGCGCAGACGTGGTGGCCCCGTCCGACATGATGGATGGCCGTATCGGCGCCATCCGGGCTGCCCTGGAGCACGATGGGCGGGTCAACACGCTCATCATGTCATACGCAGCAAAGTACGCTTCGGCTTACTATGGCCCCTTCCGGGATGCCGTGGGATCGGCCGGCAACCTGAAGGGGGGCAGCAAGGCCAGCTACCAGATGGATCCGGCCAATGGCAACGAGGCCCTGCACGAGTGCGCACTGGATATTCGCGAGGGCGCCGACATGATCATGGTGAAACCGGGCATGCCCTACCTGGATGTGGTTAGCCGGGTGAAGGAAGAGCTGCGAGTGCCCACATTCGCCTACCAGGTGAGCGGGGAGTACGCCATGCACTGCGCCGCTTTTGACAATGGCTGGCTGGCCCGGGAAGCGGTGATTCTGGAGTCACTGCTGGCATTCAAGCGCGCCGGGGCAGACGGTATCCTGACCTACTTTGCCGAGGAAGCGGCAAAGTTACTCAATCGATAACCCCGTTGCGGCCAGTTGGCCACCAGGGCAGCTGCAATGCATTCCGACCCTGATCCCAGCCGCCGGGACTGGCGGCTGGGAGGACGGGATCATTTAACGGAAGGTCCCCCGGACCGGGTAATCATTCTTCGGGTCCCTGATCCACTCGAGCCCGGAAACCAATTGTTCTATATCCGGCCGTGCGAATGGATTATTGGAAATATCCACCACGTGCAGGTTACCGTCCTGATTAACCACAAAAATACCCGGTTCGGCAAAGTTATGGTCCGTTTCCGCGGCAGAACGGGGTACTGAAATATAGACGCCGAGCGCTTGCATCTGCTCAACCGTAAGCCCGTAAGCAACAGGGAAAGAAACTTCCAGCTTTTCCATATGCGCTTGCAGCTGCTCGCGTGAGTCCGCTGACACCGCCATCAGCCCGACCTTGTTGGCACAGAGCCTGTCCCAGTAATTCTCCAACTGGTTCAGGTAGCGGGTGCATAGCGGGCAGTGCTGCCCGCGGTAGACAACCACCATGGTCCAGTCGGCCTCCTCACATGCATGGCCTAACTGGACGGCCTTGCCATCCAGCGTGGTTACCAGCACTTCCGGGAAGGGCTCTCCGGCTGCCGGCCTGCTTTGTCGGCTCATGGGGAATTCCTCGACTTGCTATTCAATTCCGTTCAATCAGTCAGGCTGCACCGCTCTCCCGGGTGGCGCTCCCCAGGTTGAGCTGTTTGCGCAGGTGCTCACGAAAGCGCAGCTTGTCGCTTTCTGTCTCCGGGTTTTTCATCACGTCATAGCAGACAAATGTCTCCAGCGGGGACATGTTGAAAAAGCGAAAATTCATGTGGGTGGGCATGAACAGGTCGTCGACATCCCGCCCCTTGAACAGGAATTGGTTGCCGTCACCGAATGCCTCCGCCGGTGCGTTGAACGTCAGTGAGAGCATATAGCGCTTGTCGCCCAGCACACCGCCAGTGCCATACTGCCTTTCCGGCTGGTCCCGGTGACGGCCATCGCCGTCGCAAAGTCGCCCGGACATACCCGCGGTATAAACCTCATCCATGTATTTCTTGAATGACCAGGGCACCCCCATCCAGTTGACCGGGACCTGTAACAGGATAACGTCCGCCCACTCATGCTTTTCCAGCTCCGCCTCCACGTCATAGGCATCCTGCATGGTGGTGACCTTGACCGCATGGCCGGCGGCCTCTGCCTCTTCCCTGGCGATCGCAACCATGGCAGCACTCAGCTTGCCTTCAGAAAACGGGTAGTACTGGTGGGTATTGATGATAAAGAGATTCACTCGCGGCTCCGCAAATACTGTGGATGGATAAGTCCGCGGAATACTGTTACCTTAGGTTACTACTGTCAACCAGTATACTTTTTGTAACCTTGCGGACATCAGAGCTCAACCGCGCAAGCACGCACAAGCAGTCGCCAGCTAGCGGGAGTCCAGCGGCCAGGCCCGAGAGGAAATGTGACCAATGAGTGAAACCAAGCAAAGATCTCCGGCAAATGCCGGAAACAGTGATACCTGCATGGAGCCCTGCCCGATTGAGAGGGGCATGCGCATCATCGGCGGCAAATGGAAAGGCTCGATTCTGTGGCACCTGCAGGATGGCCCCGTGCGCTTCAATGAACTGGCGCGCCAGCTGGGAGGCGCCAGCAAGAAAATGGTGGACCAGCGACTGAAAGAAATGGAGCAACAGGGACTGGTCAGTCGCGAGGTGCTGAGCACACGTCCCATTGCGGTGGCCTATACGATCACCGAATTCGGTCGCTCATCACTGTCGGTGCTGGATCAATTAAAGGAGTGGGCCGAAGCCCACGATATCTGAGCCCCCTTTAACGGGGTGCCGTCAGGGCCACTGGTCCTCATCGCCGGGCCAGGGCTCTGCCTCTTCCACCGGCACGTCGCCACGGCGCTGCAGCTCTTCCCGGCGACGCTCTTCCTCTTCCAGGCGCCGCTGGAGCTGCTGGCGCTCCTCTTCGGCACGGCGCTCCTCCTGCTGCCAGAGGTCCTCCTGACGCCGCAACCGTTCTTCCTCACCGCGCGGCAACTGCAGGGGTTCATCATCCATGCGCAGCTGCTCCTGCAACTGGCGCTCGCGCTCACGCTGGCGATCGTCTTCATCTGGGTCCACCCCCCAGCCCGGGGTCATATCCTCCCGCGGGGCGGCATCGTCGCGGCGATTGTCGTCCCGGTCATCACCGAAGAAGTCGCGGAACCAGCGGAAACGATCGCGCCCGCGACATTCCGGTGCCGGCTCGAGGCGGGTCTCGTAGGAGAACGGCATTTCCATGCCGCCCCGGCAGTACTCCGGATTCATATACTGGCCGCGCGCGTTCACCGGTTTGAATTCCACGCCCCGCGGCGGCTCCACCCGGCCGTGGCGGTGTGGCAGCTTGCGCATGACCTCGGTCCAGATCGTCAGCGCGCCGGTGGCACCGGTCAGGCTGGTGCGCTCGTTGTCGTCGCGGCCCAGCCAGACCACAGCGGTCACGTCCGGGGAGAAGCCGGCAAACCAGCTGTCGCGGTAGTCATTGGTGGTGCCGGTCTTGCCGGCAAACGCCACACTGCCCGGCAGGCGCCGCATGGCGCTTTTGCCGGTACCCTCTTTCATCGTCTGCTCCATGGCATAGCGCAGCAGGTAGGCCGGCACCTCGTCCACACCGCGGTTGCTGCGCCGGCGGAAGCGCTGTACCTGCTCGCCGTCCGCGTTCGCCACCGCCAGCAGGGTGCGCGGCTCCACATGCTCGCCGCCATTGGCGATGGTCTGATACATGCCTGCCACCTCGAACGGGGTCATTTCCACGGCCCCCAACAGCAGGGCGGGAACCCGTGGCAGGTCCGCCTGCACCCCCAGCCGGCGGATGGTCTGGCGCACGTTCTCCAGTCCCAGGTCCAGCCCCAGCCGGGCAGTCGCCTGGTTGTACGACTTGGCCAGGGCCAGGTACAGGGGCGTCGGGCCATGGCTTTTGTTGCCGAAGTTCGCCGGCATCCAGACATCGCCGTTGTCACCCTCCACGCGGATGGGGGCGTCCTCGATCGGTGTGGCCAGGTTGTACTGGTGCGGCCGCTCCAGCGCCGTCAGGTACACCGCCGGCTTGATCAGCGACCCCACCTGGCGACGCGCCTCCAGGGCCCGGTTGAAACCCGGGTAGTGGGGGCGGCGATCGCCCACCATCGCCAGTACATTACCGCTGTTGTTATCCAGCAATACCGTGGCCGCCTGCAGGGAGTCCTCCTGGATACCGCGGTCCTTCTCGATCTGCTCGGCGCGGGCACTGACCGCGTCCTCGGCCAGCTTCTGGATCCAGGGCGACAGCGAGGTATAAACCCGCAGCCCGGCAGTACGCAGCTCCTCATAGGAGTAGTAGGGGCGCAATTCCTCCAGTAACCGTTCGGTAAACGCCGGGTAGGGATTCTGCGCCGCGGCACCGGCGCTGGCCACATCCAGCGGGCGGGATCGATAGTCCTTGTGGGCCTCCTCGGAGATCAGGCCCTGCTCCATCATTACATCGAGGACAGTGTTGCGGCGCTCGAGCGCCCGCTCCGGATGGCGCCAGGGATTGTAGTAGGACGCCCCCTTGGCCAGCCCCACCAGCAGGGCCATCTCGTGCGGCTCGAGGGTATCCAGCGGTTTCTGGAAATAGAATTCGGCCGCCAGCCCGAAGCCATAAATGGCGCGGCTGCCCTGCTGGCCAAGCCACACCTCGTTGATGTACTCCTGCAGGATATAGGGCTTGTCGTAGTGGAGCTCCATCAGGATGGCCATCAACGCTTCATTGATCTTGCGCTGCAGGCTCGGCTTGTGGTCGAAGAAGATGTTCTTGACCAGCTGCTGGGTAATCGTGGATCCACCCTGCACCACACTGCCGGCCTTGATATTGGCAATCATGGCGCGTGCGATGCCCCGGGGTGAAACACCGAAGTGGTGCAGGAAATCCTGGTCTTCCACGGCGATCAGGGTGTTGGCCAGCAATGGTGGAATATCGGCGAAGCGCACCGGGTTGCGGTCGTCCCCCCCACCCAGGAGGGTGCCAATGGGCGCCGCATCCAGGCGGAATTTACCGATTTTCTGGCCATTTTCGTCGCGCAGGTTACTGAGCTCGTCGTTCCGCAGGCGGAAGGTTACCTGGGCGGCAGGCTCTCGGCCGTCTGCATGGGCGAAATCCCGCCGCCAGATACGGAACTCCATGCCCTCGCGGTGCCACTGGCCCGGCTCGGTCAGCGGTTTCTTCTCCCGGTAGCTGAGGGCATCGAACTCAGCCATCAGTTCATCCGGACGCAGGGGCATCCCCTCCCGCAGGACCAGCGGGCGGGCGAATACCCGGGCCGGCAACTGGTACTGGCGGCTGTCCAGCCGTTCACGCAGCTGCATATCCAGGTAGACCATATAGCCCGCCAGGGCCAGGGCGCCCACCAGCGCCAGCAGTCCCAGCCGCACCAGCCAGCGGTGCAGTCTTGCCTGTTTTGAAGATTTCGCGCGTTTGCGCTTAGTTGCAGCCATAGCGATGCAGTACCAACCCAATACGTAAACTATAGATAGGGGGACGTCCGCGCCGTTCCCAAATTACCTCATGCTTCCCCGGACCGCAGCACACGCCCCGGGCCGGGCATTTATAAGCCCTGCAACGGACATGTCAAACCCGGCCGACTTGCACTTGACCTGCCGGCGGCCATAATGCCCCCTGAACCAGCCCCAATCCATCCCCGAACAAGGACCCCTATGCACCAGTACGATCTCTACGGCATTGGCGCCGCCCTCCTGGACACCGAAATCGAGGTTACCGACGGCGACCTCCAGTCACTGGGTGTCGACAAGGGCGTCATGACCCTGGTGGATGAATCGCGCCAGGCCCAGCTGGTCAGCGACCTGCAGGACCACCTGGTGACGGCCAAGCGCGCTTGCGGGGGTTCCGGGGCCAACACCATCATCACCGCCAGTTACCTGGGGTTGCGCACTTTCTACTCCTGCAAGGTAGCCGGTGATGACAATGGCGACTTCTACCGGGCCGACCTGTCCCGGGCCGGCGTCTCTTACCCTGCGGCACTGGAGCAGGCCGACGCTGGCATTACCGGCAAGTGCCTGGTGCTGGTGACACCGGACGCCGAGCGCAGCATGAATACTTTCCTCGGGATCAGCGGTGAGCTGTCTGTGGCCGAGCTGGACCGGGAAGCCCTGCGGGCCTCCCGCTGGGCCTACATAGAGGGCTACCTGGTTTCCTCCGACACCGGTCGCCAGGCGGCCATTACCCTGCGCGAGGAGGCCGAGACGGCCGGCGTAAAAACCGCCCTGAGCCTTTCGGACCCCGCGATGGTCCAGCTGTTCCGCGACGGGTTGGGGGAAATGATCGGCAACGGTGTCGACCTGCTGTTCTGCAACCGGGATGAGGCGCTGGGATATACCGGCACGGATTCAGTCGAGGCGGCCGCGGCGGCACTGGCCCGGCACTGTCGCAGCTTTGCCATCACCCTGGGCGGCGATGGCGCACTGCTGTGGGACGGCGAGCGCCAGCACCAGGTGGCGGCCCCCAAAGTGCACGCGATCGACACCAATGGCGCCGGCGATACCTTTGCCGGGGCGTTTATCTATGGCCTGAACCGCGGTATGGGCTTTGCCGAGGCGGGCAAACTGGCCTGTCGCGCCGCCGCCCGGGTGGTGAGCCAGTACGGACCGCGCTTGCGGGCCGGGCAATACGGCGACCTGCAGCAGGAGCCGGAACTGGCGGAGGGCAACAGCGGACCCGCCCGCTGAGTGTATACCCGGCAGCGGGATCAGCTGCTGCCGGCTTCCCGGTCGGGAAACTCGGCCGCTGCCGCAATACCGAATCCCTGGGCGTAATCGACACCCATCTGCCGCAATCTCTCCATCAATTCCGGCGTTTCCACATACTCGGCGATGGTGCTGATGCCCATCTGCTTGGCCAGGTGGTCGATGGTGCTCACCATGGCGCTGTCGATCTCGTCGTCGAGCATGTTGCGCACGAAGCTGCCATCGATTTTCAGGTAATCCACCGGCAGCTGCCGCAGGTAAGCCAGGGACGAAGCGCCCTGGCCAAAGTCGTCCAGCGCAAAACTGCAGCCCGCGGCGCGTAACCTGTGGATAAAGATCAGGGCCCGCTGCAGGTTGTTGATGGCACTGGTCTCGGTAATCTCGAACTGTACCCGCGACGGCGCCACCCCTGCGTCCGCCAGCTCCGCCAGCACGAAGTCCACGAAGGCCTCATCCCCCAGGCTCAGGCCGGAGATGTTGATTGCATAGCTTTCCTCGTCGCCGCCGGACTCGGCGGCCATATGCTGGAACACCCGGCGAATCACCCAGCGATCGACTTCCTCGATCAGGCCGTAACGCTCTGCGGCCGGCAGGAACATCCCCGGCGGAATCAGGTCCCCGTCCCGTCCGCGCATGCGCACCAGCACCTCGTAATGGTGGACACCCCGCTCCCCGCCCAGGCTGACCACCGGCTGGCGGTGCAGCAGTAGCCGGTCCTCCCGCAGGGCCGCATGGATTTCAGCCACCCAGATCGTCTGGCGGCGCTTTTCCAGCACCTTGCGTGAATCGCTGAACAGCTTTACCCGGTTGCGGCCCTGGTCCCGGGCCGCGCTGCAGGCATCATTGGCGGAGGCGAGCAGCTGGCTGACGGAACTGGCGTGGTGATCGACTGCTACCGCACCGATGGACAGGGCCACCCGGCTGTCGCTGCCCTCCCACTGGAATGAGAACCCTTTGACCGTCTCCCGCAGGCGCAGTACCACGCGACGAGCCTCTTCGATCGAGCAATCGCGCAACAGGATGGCGAACTCGTCACTACCGACCCGGGCGAACAGGTCCTCCTGCGCGAGGCAGGCCGCCAGCAACTCCGCCAGCTGCACCAGTAACTGGTCTCCGGCGCGGTAGCCCAGGGTGTCGTTCACCACCTTGAACTGGTAAACATCCAGGTAGAGCAGTACATGGTGGTGGCGGCGGTCCTCGCAGGCGGACAGGCTCTGCTGCAGTTCCGATTCAAACAGTTGCCGGTTGGGCAGGTGCGTCAGGGCATCATGGGTATTCTGCCAGCTCAGGCGAGAGGAGAGACGTCGCGCGGCAGTGGTATCGCGCAGGATAATGACAAAGCCTTCAAGCGTGGATCCGTCGCGCACCACGTTCACACCCAGGCTGAGTGGGGCCGGGTCATTGTCGCCGGTGGGGCACTGCAGGTAGGCCGTCAGTTCATGGGAGGCAGCTTCGGCGCCGTCAGGCAACAGCGGTGGCAACTGCTCACCACTCTCGTTCCACAGGGATAGCCTCTCGTTGAGCGACTCCCCCGGCAACAATGCCACCACTCCGCCGGTGAGCTCCGCCACCAGGGGGTTGCAGTAGGTGATCCGCCCGGTCGCGTCGGCGACCAGAACCCCGTCAGCCACGGCGCCCAGCGCCAGCTCAGCGGCAGCTGCGCTGATCCGGCCGGCCGCGGCCTGGGTGTGCCCGGCCTGCGCCAGCGGGCCGAGTTCTGACACGGATTTCGGATCGAATTTGGTCAAGGTTGCGGGCTCACAGTGTTTTCGGCTGTCCCTGCCTCGCGCGAGCTGGGCACCCCAACGGGGCGCGGCGAACGGCACAGCAGTGCCGCTTCACCAGCTCCCGTCAGAGATTCGCTCGCAGGAAGCTCTTGAGTTTTTCGTCTTCGAACGCCCGCTGCAGCGTGGCGCTCAGCAGGCCATTGATACGCCCTTCCACTTCCTCTTTGGCCGGCTTGATCAGGTTGCGATCCTTGCCGCTGGAGCGGTAATTGCCATAGTAAGTGGAACCCCCGATGGTCACCGCCAACTGCACCTCCGCGGAGGAATCCACCTTACTCGTCACCAGCCCGTTGGGGCTGTCGTACTTCAGGCTGGTCAGGCTGGCCACTACCTGGACGTCGGCGCCGCTGAATACCGGTTCAAACGACCAGTTCCGGAACCCTTCTTTCAGGGTCTCAGCCAGGGCGTCCTCGACATTGTTGCCCAGCCGAACCTGAGACTGATCGGCGTAAATGCCCCCCAGGGAACCCAGTCCGCCGCCGGGCAGCTTGTTGGCGCCCTGGACACTGACCGAGAAGCCAGTACCGAAAGCCTCGGGAGCAACATCGACTTGCGGCCGCACCTGGATTTCCACCGGGCTGTGGGCACAGGCCACCATCAGGACTGCCA
This sequence comes from Microbulbifer sp. JSM ZJ756, assembly GCF_044383805.1. Taxonomy (NCBI): domain Bacteria; kingdom Pseudomonadati; phylum Pseudomonadota; class Gammaproteobacteria; order Cellvibrionales; family Microbulbiferaceae; genus Microbulbifer; species Microbulbifer sp. JSM ZJ756. Next base: position 22,008 of record NZ_JBISER010000006.1, read on the forward strand.
GCAGACTGATCACAATTTTTTTCATTGATACCTCCAGTTTGTCTTTATCCACCCGCGTGCGCGGGCGCTAAATTCCTATAGTCAGTGGTGGTGCGCCTGGCCGGCGGTACCGCGCACCGGCACACTGATAAGCTGCACTTCACCGTCGGCGAAATGCAGTCGCAATTGGACCTGCCCGCCTGCCCTGAGTTCGGCCCCGCTGAGCATCAGGTGAATCCCCCCCGGCGCCATCGCCACTGAACTGGTCGCAGGAACCGGCAGCGCCGTCAGGGGACGCATACGGCTCACCCCGTTATCTCTGACGGTACTGTGTATTTGCGCCCGGGCGCCCTCGACCCCCGGTAACTCTACCCGTTCCAGGGTGCGGGCGGTATCCCCGCCATTGCGCAGCGTCAGGTATGCTGCCGACATGGTGGCACCCGGCAGTGTCTCGCGGGCATAACCGTCGATATCCAGTGCCGCGGCCGCCAGCGGGCTGCCACTGAGCGCCGCCATTGCCAGGCAACAAAGAAGCCATTGCTTCACTATTCAGCTCCCCCCATGGAGCCGGTCAGGATCACCTGTGGCGTCCCACCGACCTTGATATCCCCGCGCACGCGGTAACCGGGTACCGCCTCGCGCAGCTTCTGGTAGATCCAGCGTCCCTCGGCATCCTGGCGCGCAATGATGATAATACGCTGATTCTCCCGCCGGATACGCTGGGCCAGGTCCTTTAACGTCGCCACCATCTCCGGGGACTTCGCCGACAGGGCGCCGGGTGACAACTTGACCGACTCCCCCTCGGGCAGCCCCGCACTGGCGCGGCTCCGCTCCCGCGCCAGCTGCGCGCGGACTTCGCCGACCAGCGGGTTATCAGGAGCCAGCTCGTCGGCACGGTTCAGGTATGCATTGACCTCACCAAAGGAGCGACGGCGCAGGGCATCCCGCGCGCGCTCGACAAACTCGATCACAATCGTCTGGATACCACTGGCCGCGCGGCGATTGTCCGGATCCAGCTGGCGCACCCGCAGGTAATAGTCAAAGGCACTGGCACCGGGTGGCCGGGTCAGGAAGCCCTGCCGCTGGGCGGCCTCGGCGCGGGCCAGGAAGAACTCCACGTTGCGCTGGCGAATTTCCTCCGGCGTCGGGCCGGCCGGCTTCGCTGGCTCAGGCAGGGGCACCGCCCGCGGGGCGGGGACCGGTGTTGAAGTAACGCACCCCGTAAGCCAGCAGGCCAGCACCATTGCGCCCGCTACTGCACGGAATCCCGAGTGATTCGACAAGCCCAACTCCAGATGTTGTTTTTTTGTACCGTTTTTTTGCACCGCAGTCACCGTTATACTGCTTCCGCCGCCGGTTTCGCAATGAACCCGTGACGGTCCGGACAGTCAGATTAATGCTGACTTTAAAGAATTTGAACTGTGATGACTGTGATGACCAACGGTTTACGAAAAAAATTCCCCCTTTTGCTGGTCCTGGCCACCCTGGTACTCGGCGCGATGCACGCGGTTGCGCAGGCATCACAGTCCCCATTTGGCACTCCCCTGGGCGGGGCCGCACAGGATGAGGCCTTCCTGAAGGTGGACGAAGCCTACCAGCAGGACTTCCTGTTCAGCGACAGCGGCGCCAGCACCATCTTCCAGATTGCCGAGGGCTACTACCTCTATCGCGACAAACTCGCCCTCTACCAGATCGACGGCGACCAGCGCACCGAGCTGCCCCTCAACCTGCCCGAGGGCGAGGTAATCTGGGACGACTATTTCGAGAAAGAGACCGAGGTCTACCGGCTGCAACTGGAAATCCCACTGCCGCAGGCCGAAGGCACCACCAGGGTGGAGGTCCACTACCAGGGCTGCGCCGATGCCGGCCTCTGCTATCCGCCGGAAACACGGGTCTTTGACCTGGACTACGGCAACGGTACCGCCACACCGGCCAGTGGCGGGACGACTCCCCCCGCATCCACTCCCCCCGGTGGCGCGGACCCTGGCGCCGAGGGCTCAAGCCTCTCGCTGCCGCTGGCCCTGCTGGGGGCATTTATCGGCGGGCTGATTCTCAACCTGATGCCCTGCGTGTTCCCGGTGCTATCCATCAAGCTGCTGGCGATCAGTGAGACAGCACGCGTGCCGGCGCAGCGCCACGCCCACGGCTGGGCCTACAGCGCCGGTGTAGTGGCGAGCTTTGTCGCCATCGCCGGCCTGATGCTGGCCCTGCGCGCCGGCGGTGAGGCGATCGGCTGGGGCTTCCAGCTGCAGTCGCCGGTACTGGTGGCGGTACTGGTCTACCTGTTTTTCGCCATGGGGCTGAGCCTCTCCGGGGTCACCGAGTTCGGCAGTCGCCTGATGGGTATCGGCCATGGCGTCAGTAACAGCCCGGGCCTGCGCGGCTCGGTCACCACCGGCGCCCTGGCCACGCTCGTGGCCAGCCCCTGTACCGCGCCATTGATGGGCTCCGCCCTGGGGTTTGCAGTCACCCAGCCCGCCCCGGTTGCCCTGTCGGTATTTGCGGCCCTGGGGGCCGGGATGGCCGCCCCCTTCCTGGCGCTGACCTATGCACCGGGGCTGGTGGAACGGCTGCCGCGGCCGGGGCCCTGGATGGATCGCTTCAAGCAACTGCTCGCCTTCCCCATGTACCTCACCGCAGTCTGGCTGCTGTGGGTGCTGGGCCGCCAGAGTGGCAGCGACGGCGTGGCGCTGGTGCTCGCCGGGGCGGTGGCAATTGCCTTCGCCCTGTGGCTGTGGCCGCGCCCCCAGTGGCATTGGTTCAAGGGCGGTACGGCCATCGCGGCCATCGCCATCGCTGTGGCCCTGCTGCCACGGCTGGAAACCGTGACGCAGGTGGCCACCAATTCGGGGTACTGGGAATCGTACTCACCAGAACGCCTGGATCGCGCCCGCGCCGAGGGCCGCCCGGTACTGGCCAATATGACGGCAGCCTGGTGCATCACCTGCCTGGCCAATGAAAAAGTGGTGCTGTCGAGCGACGAAGTCAGCACCGCCATCGAGAAACTGGGCGTCGTGGCGCTCAAGGGCGACTGGACCAACCAGGACCCACAGATCAGCGAGTTGCTGGCGCGCCACGGCCGCACCAGCGTTCCGCTGTACCTGCTCTACCCCGCTGGTGGCGGCGAGCCCCGCATCCTGCCACAGGTCCTCAGCCGCGACGGACTGCTGGAGGCCCTGGATAGAGCGGCCCGCACGCCCGCTTCCGCCAGCCTGTGACCGGCCGGTCTTTATAGCCAACCAATCTGGCGATCAAGCCACTGCACATCGACTAGTTAGCTAATTTAGCGGCAAAATTCGCCGAACTGCGCCTAACGTCAATAATCCGTGCTCCAGGTCATGGACAGGGGGTCATTTTTGGGGCACACTCGCCCCGATTATGGCCATCCGGGGCGCAAACGTGACCGTTCCCGGCAAGTTAGCCAATTTTCGCTAATTTTTTGTGACCGTTTCGCGCTTTTTCTTCAGGACAAGCTATGGCACGCCTCCTTCTGCTGCATGGACCGAACCTCAACCTGCTGGGCACGCGTGAACCGGCGGTCTATGGTGCGACCACGCTGGCGGAGATCGACCGCGCAGCGCGCCAGCAGTGCGCAGCGGCCGGCCACCAGCTGGAATCCCTGCAGAGCAACAGCGAAGCGGAACTGATCGAGCGAGTGCACGCCGCTGGCCGCGAGGGCATTGATTGCATCGTGATCAACCCCGCCGCCTTTACCCATACCAGCGTGGCCCTGCGCGATGCGCTGGCGGCCGTGGCTATCCCGTTTATCGAGGTGCACCTGTCGAATGTGCACGCGCGGGAGGAGTTCCGTCGCCATTCCTATTTTTCCGACCTGGCCCGGGGCGTGATCTGCGGCTTCGGCCCGGCGAGTTACACCCTGGCGCTGCAGGCGGCGCTAAACGAACTTTAACCAACCCAATACTGTCATCACCCAAGACTGCGAGTGAGAACTATGGATATCCGCAAAATTAAAAAACTGATTGAACTGCTCGAGGAATCGGATATCGGCGAGCTGGAAATCAAGGAAGGTGAGGAATCGGTGCGCATCAGCCGTGGGGTCAGCAACGCCCCACAACCGATGATGGCGCAGATGCCGGCCCAGGTGGCCCCCGCGGCCCCGGCAGCCGCCCCAGCGCAAGCGCCCGCTGCCCCGGCCTCCGAGCCGGAGGAATCCGTCCCGGCCCTGACCGGCCATGCGATCAAGTCCCCCATGGTGGGCACTTTTTATGCCGCTTCCAGCCCCGGCGCGGAACCGTTTGTGAAAGTGGGCCAGCAAGTGAAGCCGGGCGATGTGGTGTGCATCGTCGAGGCCATGAAAATGATGAACCAGATCGAGGCGGACAAGGCCGGCACCATCGAGAGCATCCTGGTCGAGGACGGCCAGCCGGTGGAATTCGACCAGCCGCTCGTCACCATCGTCTGACCGGGATAATCCAGCATGTTTGATAAAGTACTGATTGCCAACCGGGGTGAGATCGCGCTGCGAATCCTGCGCGCGTGCAAGGAGATGGGCATTTCCACCGTCGCCGTGCACTCGCAGGTGGACCGCGACCTCAAGCATGTGCGCCTCGCCGACGAGGCCGTGTGCATCGGCCCCAACCCGTCCCCGCAAAGTTACCTGAATATTCCGGCGATCATCTCGGCGATGGAGATCACCGATTCCGTGGCGGTACACCCCGGCTACGGCTTCCTCGCCGAAAATGCCGATTTCGCCGAACAGGTCCAGAAGAGCGGCTTTACCTTTATCGGCCCGGACGCGGACGTGATCCGGCTGATGGGCGACAAGGTGTCCGCGATCGCCGCCATGAAAAAGGCCGGCGTACCCACTGTGCCGGGCTCCAACGGGTCACTGCCTGAAAACGGCGACCGCTGCATCGAGATCGCCCGGGAAATCGGTTACCCGGTAATCATCAAGGCCGCCGCCGGCGGCGGTGGTCGCGGCATGCGCGTGGTGCATACCGAGGCGGCCCTGCTCAATGCCATCTCCGTGACCAAGTCCGAGGCCGGTGCCGCCTTTGGCGACAGCACCGTCTATATGGAGAAGTTCCTGCAGAACCCGCGCCACGTGGAAATCCAGGTGATGTCCGACGGACAGGGCAATGCCATCCACCTGGGGGACCGCGACTGCTCGCTGCAACGCCGCCACCAGAAGGTGCTCGAGGAAGCGCCGGCCCCCGGCATCCCCGACGATGTCCGCCGCGACGTGCAGGAATCCTGCGTCCAGGCCTGCATCGATATCGGTTATCGCGGTGCCGGCACTTTCGAATTCCTGTACGAGGACGAGCGCTTCTACTTTATCGAGATGAATACCCGCATCCAGGTAGAGCACCCGGTCAGCGAGATGGTTACCGGCTTCGACCTGATCAAGGAGCAGATCCGTGTGTGCGCCGGTGAGAAGCTTTCCATCCGCCAGGAAGACGTGGTGATCCGCGGTCATTCTTTCGAATGCCGCATCAATGCCGAGGACCCGAAGACCTTCTTCCCCTGCCCCGGCAAGGTCAACAACTTCCACACCCCCGGCGGGCTGGGCGTGCGGGTGGACTCACACCTGTACTCGGGTTACACGGTACCGGCCAACTACGACTCGATGATTGCCAAGGTGATCACCCACGCCGAGAATCGCGAGGAGGCGCTGGCACGCATGCGCGTGGCCCTCTCCGAGCTGATCGTTGACGGCATCAAGACCAATATCCCACTGCAGGAGGAGCTGGTACGCGACAGCGCCTTTGCCGAGGGCGGGGTCAACATCCACTATCTCGAGAAAAAGCTCGGTCTCTGACCGACCTACCGGCACACGGGGCCGCACGGCCCCGTGTGCCGGCCCCCTGGGCGATCGCCCTGTTCCCCCCTACACTAGCGCCACCCGAGCGCACGACCACCAATCACTACCCGAGTCCCGAACATGCCCTGGCTCCAGCTCCGCATAGATACCCACCGCGAACAGGCGGAACCCATAGAGGATGCACTGCTCGCCGCGGGCGCTGTCTCCGTCACCCTGCAGGACAATGCCGACCAGCCGATCCTTGAACCGGGGCTGGGAGAGATACCGCTGTGGGACAATACCCGGGTGACCGGCCTCTTCGATGCCGAGGTGGATACCGCCCGCGTCGAGGCCATGGCGGCTTCCGCCCTGGGGCAGCCATTGCCTAATGCGCGCTGGGAACAGCTGGAAGACAAGGACTGGGAAAGGGAGTGGATGGCCCACTACACCCCGATCCAGTGCGACGACAACCTGTGGATCTGTCCCAGCTGGTGCGAACCACCGGATCCCGGGGCGGTGAACCTGATGCTGGATCCCGGACTGGCCTTCGGTACCGGCACCCATCCCACCACCTTTCTCTGCCTGCAGTGGCTCGCCCGCGAACCGGTGGAGGGCAAGACAGTAATAGATTTCGGCTGCGGTTCCGGCATCCTCGGAATCGCAGCACTGCTGCTGGGCGCAAAGCGCGCCCTGGGCACCGATATCGATCCACAGGCACTGCGCGCCAGTGCCGACAATGCGGTCCGCAATGGCCTGGCCCCGGAGCGCTTCCCGGTGTACATGCCGGAAAAGCTGCCGCAGGAGCCGGTTGACCTGGTGCTGGCCAATATCCTTGCGGGCCCACTGGTTGAGCTGGCCCCGCAGCTGGTGGCACTGACCCGCCCGGGCGGGCGCCTGTGCCTCTCGGGCATCCTCGCCAGCCAGGCGGAGCAGGTGCGCCAGGCCTACAGCCAGTGGGTCGATTTCGAGGAAGATGGCCAGCGGGAGGAATGGGTGCGCCTGAGCGGCACCCGTCGTACCTAGGGCCTGACCACGCTAATATCGGCAGCCATTCTGCCTTGCGAAAGAATGACCCCCGTCGCGGCCAACGGTGTTGGCGGGAGCAGGCCTGGCGAGCAGTTACTTACCGTCTGCCGCTTACTCGCCCTTACATGGCCTTGCCCCGCGACTCCGTGGGCGCCTAAACTTGTCCACCGAATAAATTCTGCCAAAGTCGAATGTCGCAACTGGTTACCCGCTGCCCCCACTGCAGCACCTCTTTTCATGTCAGCGAACAGCAGCTGCGCGCCGCCCATGGTGCGGTGCGCTGTGGCTCCTGCCTGCAGGTCTTTCGTGCCGATGAGAATATCCTCTTCGCCGACAGCGAGGTGGACTCGCAGAAGGAACTGGAGGCCCTGCTGGAAGACGACGACTTCCTGATCCACGACGACATACTGCTGGACGATGAGGAGAGTGCGGCCCCGCCCACCGTGCCTGCCAGCGCCGCGACCGACTCCCCGGGGAATGATGAAAGCAGCGCGGATGAAGACCAGCCCCTGATTGGCGACGCTTTTGGCGAAACCCAGTGGCGCGACCTGGATGCAGGCGCTTCCCCCGGCGAGGAGGCGGAAGAGCCGGAGACGGAAGCCGTGCTCCGGGAAGAGGATGAGGAGGAACCGGACTCTTCACCGTGGGAAGCATCCCCCGGATCAAGCCCGGGCGAGCTCGATGCCGCCGGCGATCCATGGGCAGGCTATCGAGAACCTCCCACCGACCCTGCCGAGGCAGACGATCACAGCGACAGGCTTGTCCCGGGCGATGACCGTCCCGAGCGCGAACGCCTGCTTTCCTCGATCGAGCCGGCACCACTGGAAGTGAGCTGGGCCCCACAGCAGCAGCGCCGTGTCCCCGGGTGGCTGTGGGGACTGCTGGCTGTTCTTTTGTCCCTGGCGCTGGTGCTACAGCTGGGCATTTATCGCTTTGACAGCCTGGCCCGGCAGCAGCCCTGGCGTACCGTCTACACCTGGGCCTGCCCGGCCCTGGGATGCCAGCTGCCCGAACTCAGGGACCTGCAGGCAATCCGCACCTCCAACCTGGTGGTCCGCAGCCACCCGGAGATCGCCGGGGCCCTGGTAGTGGACGCGGTACTGCTGAATACCGCCGACTTCGACCAGCCATTCCCGGACCTGCTGCTGCGGTTCAGCAACCTGAAGAACCAGCCAGTGGCCAGCCGGCGCTTCGCCCCGCGCGAATACCTGCAGGGCGAACTGGCCGGGCGCAGGGAAATGCCATCCGGCAGCCCGGTGCATATCGCCATAGAGATCGAGGATCCGGGCCGTGAGGCAATCAATTACGAGCTGCTGACTGCCAACTGACTATACAGACAATAATAAAGTGGCGGAATTGGCGCTTAAAACGGCGAAAATTGCGCAATCATCAACCTAAACGCACAGCTCGCAACCAATTTGCACGGTTTTTCGCTTTTCCAATCCCGGGTCAGCCGCTATCATAGGCGGCTCTTTTGACGCCCACTCCGCGGAGCAGACCTTGTCGAGCAACATCGCCATAGGGCCCTACATTATCGGCAACCCGGTAATTCTGGCGCCAATGGCCGGCGTTACAGACCGTCCGTTCCGCCAGCTGTGCCGGCGCATGGGGGCGGGCCTGGTGGTATCCGAGATGGTCACTTCGGACACGCGCCTGTGGAACAGCCGCAAGTCGCGCCTGCGCCTCGACCACACCGGCGAGGAAGAGCCGATCTCGGTGCAGATCGCTGGCGGCGACCCGGAGATGATGGCCGAGGCGGCACAGGAGAATGTGCGCCGGGGCGCCCAGATCATCGATATCAACATGGGCTGTCCGGCAAAGAAAGTTTGCAAAAAAGCGGCGGGCTCCGCCCTGCTCCGGGACGAAAAACTGGTCGGGGACATTCTCCGGGCAGTGGTTGAGGCGGTACCGGTACCGGTGACGCTGAAGATTCGCACAGGCTGGTGCACAGAGTCCCGCAACGGTGTCACCGTGGCCAGAATGGCAGAGGAGCTGGGCATCTCAGCCCTGGCGGTGCACGGCCGCACCCGTGCCTGTGGCTACCACGGGCACGCTGAATTCGATACCATTGCCGAAATTGTATCCAGGGTGAAGATCCCGGTTTTCGCCAATGGGGACGTAACCGGTGCCGAGCGCGCCCGCGAGGTGCTCGACTATACCGGAGCCGCTGCAGTGATGATTGGCCGAGCAGCGCAGGGACGGCCATGGATATTTCGGGAGATAGCCCACTACCTCGCCACTGGCGAGCGGCTACCCGAACCCTCACCGGAAGAAGTCAGGGATATTTTGCTCGCCCACTTGGGTGAATTGCACCGTTTTTACGGTGAAGTGATGGGGGTCCGTATCGCCCGCAAGCATGTGGGTTGGTACCTGAAGACACTCGCGGACAGCGAGTCCTTTCGCAAGACCTTTTTCCAACTAGACAGCGCAGAAGCACAACATGCCAGCGTTCAAGAGTGGTTTGAACGCCGAATAACGAGAGGGGCACAAGCGGCATGAACAACGAAGCAATCATTCCGGATACGGGCAACGAAGAAGAAGTAGCCACCGGGGGGCAGACGCAACTCCAACAGCCGCAGCAGCAGTCACTGCGCGACGCTGTCGAGCATGCGATGGAGAACTACTTTCGCCACCTGGACGGCCAGATGGTCACCGATGTCTACGACATGGTCCTGTCCGAGATCGAAGCGCCTATGCTGGAAGTGGTGATGAAATACACCCGCCACAACCAGACCCGCGCGGCACAGCTGCTGGGACTGAACCGCGGCACCCTGCGCAAGAAACTGAAGCGCTACGGACTCCTCTGAGCCCGGGCGCCCAGCGCACTGTTTATCGCGAGGGGGGATGGGGACACTCATCCCCCCTCACTTATTTACTGTAAGTCTATTTTACCGGCACCGGAATCTCCCGGGGCCCTGCCGCTGACGGGATCGGCGGCACCAACTCCTTTCAGAAAACAGACGGACCCAATGTTATGACTGACAAGGTTGCGATTCGCCGCGCGCTGATCAGCGTGTCGGACAAGACCGGAATCGTTGAATTCGCCCGCGAACTTGCCGCAATGGGCGTGGAGCTCCTCTCTACCGGCGGTACCCACCGCCAGATCAAGGAAGCCGGCATCCCGGTTGTGGAAGTCTCCGACTACACTGGCTTCCCGGAGATGATGGACGGACGCGTTAAAACCCTGCACCCGAAAGTCCACGGTGGCATCCTGGGCCGGCGCGGCACCGACGACAGTGTCATGTCAGAACACGGCATCACCCCCATCGACATGGTGGTGGTCAACCTCTACCCCTTCGCCCAGACCGTGGCCAAACCTGATTGCACCCTGCCCGACGCCATCGAGAATATCGATATCGGTGGCCCGACCATGGTGCGCGCTGCGGCCAAGAACCACCGGGACGTCGCGATCGTGGTCAACGCCTCCGACTACGACGCCATCATCAGTGAAATGAAAGCCAATGACGGGGCCCTGAACCAGGCGCAGCGCTTCGACCTGGCAGTGAAAGCCTTCGAGCACACCGCCGGCTACGACGGCGCCATCGCCAACTACCTGGGTTCCATCAAGGAGGGCGAGAAGGAGCCCTTCCCGCGCACCTTCAACAGCCAGTTCATCAAGAAAATGGACCTGCGCTACGGCGAGAACCCGCACCAGAAGTCGGCCTTCTATGTCGAGGCCGATCCGGCCGAGGCCGGCATTGCCACTGCCAAGCAGTTGCAGGGCAAGGAACTCAGCTACAACAATATCGCCGATACCGATGCGGCACTGGAATGCGTCAAGGCCTTCGACGAACCGGCCTGCGTGATCGTCAAGCACGCCAACCCGTGCGGTGTGGCCATTGCTGACAGCCTCCTCAAGGCCTACGACCTGGCATTCGAGACCGACAAGGAATCCGCCTTCGGCGGCATCATCGCGTTCAACCGCGAGCTGGATGGCGAGACCGCAAAAGCGATTGTCGAACGGCAGTTTGTCGAGGTGATCATCGCCCCCAGCATTTCGGCAGAGGCGCGCGCCGCCGTGGCCGAGAAAAAGAACGTGCGCCTGCTGGCCTGCGGCGAGTGGGACAACGAGCGCACCCCGGCGCTGGACTACAAACGCGTCAATGGCGGACTGCTGGTACAGGACCGCGATGACGGGGTAATCACCGCTGCAGACCTGAAAGTGGTCAGTAAGCGCCAACCCACCGAGGCCGAGATTCGCGACCTGCTGTTCACCTGGAAGGTAGCGAAATTCGTCAAGTCCAACGCCATCGTCTACGGCAAGGACGGGCGCACCATCGGTGTGGGCGCCGGCCAGATGAGCCGTGTCAATTCCGCCCGTATCGCCGCCATCAAGGCCGAGCACGCCGGGCTGGAGGTACAGGGTTCCGTTATGGCCTCCGATGCCTTCTTCCCCTTCCGCGACGGTATCGACAATGCCGCCAAGGTCGGCATCAGCTGTGTGATCCAGCCAGGCGGCTCGATCCGCGATGACGAGGTGATCGCCGCCGCCGACGAGCACGATATGGCGATGGTGCTCACCGGCATGCGTCATTTCCGCCACTGACCAGAGTCTCACCGACCGCAGTGGCGGCGGCAGGAGCGGGATTTTCCCGACCCTGCCGCCCCGTCACAATCCCGGAGTGAATTCGGGCTAAAATAGCGCAACAAATTTGCATCCAATCGGCCGATACAGGGGGAGTTGAGGATGAACATACTGGTAATTGGCGCCGGCGGCCGCGAGCACGCACTGGCCTGGAAAGCGGCGCAGAACCCTGCGGTCGAGATGGTATTCGTGGCACCGGGTAACGCCGGCACTGCCCGCGAACCCAAAGTGCAGAATCTCGCCATCGGCGTCGACAACTTTTCCGCCCTGGCGGAATTTGCCGAGACCAACGATGTGCAGATGACCATCGTGGGCCCGGAAGCACCGCTCGTCGACGGCATTGTCGACCTGTTCAACAGCCGCGGCCTGCCAATCTTCGGTCCCTCCAAGGCGGCTGCACAGCTCGAGGGCTCCAAGGCCTTTACCAAGGACTTCCTCGAGCGGCACCAGATTCCCACTGCCGCCTACCGTAACTTCACCGAGATTGAGCCCGCCGTTGCCTATATCCGCGAGCAGGGTGCCCCGATCGTGGTCAAGGCCGACGGCCTGGCCGCGGGCAAAGGCGTGATCGTCGCCGAGAGCGAGGAGCAGGCAGAACTGGCGGTACGCGACATGCTGTCCGGCAATGCCTTCGGCGACGCCGGCTGCCGAGTGGTGATCGAGGAGTTCCTCACCGGCGAGGAAGCCAGCTTTATCGTAATGGTTGACGGCGAGCATATCCTGCCGATGGCCACCAGCCAGGACCACAAGCGCGTGGGCGACGGGGACACCGGCCCGAACACTGGCGGCATGGGCGCTTATTCCCCGGCCCCGGTGGTCACCGACCAGGTTTACCAGCGCATCATGGAAGAGGTCATCCAACCCACGGTGCGCGGCCTGGCTGAAGAGGGCATGCCCTACACCGGCTTCCTCTACGCGGGACTGATGATCAATGCCGATGGCGCCCCCAAGGTAATCGAGTACAACTGCCGCTTCGGTGACCCGGAAACCCAGCCCATCCTGATGCGGCTGAAGTCCGACCTGGTGGAACTGTGCCAGGCGGCGGTGGAAAAGCGCCTCGACCAGGTCAGCGTGGAATGGGATTCGCGCCCGGCCCTCGGTGTAGTGCTGGCCGCCAATGGCTATCCCGGCAGCTATCGCAAGGGCGACGCCATCTCCGGCCTGGAGCGGGCCGACGGCGAAAACGCCAAGGTGTTCCATGCTGGTACCGCGCTGGACGGCGAGCGGGTTGTCACCAGCGGTGGACGGGTACTGTGTGCGACGGCACTGGGCGACACGGTTGCCGATGCCCAGGCCAATGCCTATAACGCCGCCCGCGGGATCTACTGGGACGGCGTTTTCTACCGCAAGGATATCGGCTATCGTGCGGTTGAACGGGAACAGCAGTCCACCGAGCAATAACCCGAGCACCTGAGTACTGACCCGGAGGCCAGCCATGTCCAGAGAACGCCAGTTGACCGGCCTGGATCGCCTGCTGCTGCAGGCGGACCGCGCCCTACGCACCCTCAGCCCTGGAGCGCCCTCCCATCCGCGGCCATCTCCGGCCAGGGGGTGCGAGGAGCCCGAGCTGAACGAGCGTGAGCGCCGCCATGTGGCGGGCCTGATGCGGGTCAATCACAGCGGGGAAGTCTGTGCCCAGGCCCTCTACCAGGGGCAGGCACTGACAGCCAAGCTGCCCGATGTGCGCGAGGAGATGGAGCACGCCGCCGAGGAGGAAGTGGACCACCTGGCCTGGTGTGAGCAGCGGCTGCGCGAACTCGACAGCCGCCCCAGCCTGCTCAACCCGGTGTGGTACGGGCTCTCTTTCGGCCTCGGCGCCGCGGCCGGCAAGGTCAGCGACCGGGTCAGCCTGGGCTTTGTGGCCGCCACCGAGGAGCAGGTCTGCAAGCACCTGGACAGCCACCTGGAACAGTTGCCGGCCCAGGACTCCAAGAGCCGGGCCATTGTCGAGCAGATGCGGGAGGATGAAGCCGAGCACCAGCACGCGGCACTCGCCGCCGGTGGCGCCCGGTTTCCGGCCCCGGTAAAAGGCCTGATGACACTGGTGTCGAAGGTAATGACCTCGGCCAGTTACCGGGTTTAATCACTTCGGGGCCCGGGGAGGAGGCTCACGCCTCCTCGATCCGGTAGCGGTGCACAATCTCCACCCCGGCATTCTTCAGCATGATGGAGGCGGAGCAGTACTTGTCCGCAGACAACTCCACCGCCCGGGCCACCTGGCTTTCCTTGATGTTCCTGCCGCGTACGACAAATTCCATCTCGATACGGGTAAAAGGTGCCGGTGTGGCATCCGGCCGCTCCCCAGTAAGTTCACAGTGGCAGGAGATCACGTCCTGCCGGGCTTTCTGCAGGATGGTGACCACGTCGTAGGAGGCGCAACCACCCGCTCCCAGCAGCATCATTTCCATCGGGCGAATGCCGTTGTTCTTCTCGCCGCCCTCCATCACCACGGAGTTGCCACTACCGGCCTCACCGACAAAAGTGACACCGTCCACCCAGGTTACTCTGGCCTGCATGCGCCTGCTCCTCTGCAATCTCAAAAAAACGGGCGGCAAGCTTATCACAGGGGAACTCGACCGCGTCCCGGGAGTCATTACCAATCGTCATCCCAGCCTTTTCGCAGGCGCTCAATGCGGTATAGTAGGCAGCTGTACTGACCGCCCTCTCACAGACTCCGTTGCGAGCCCACATCCGGCCAGAGCAAAAGCAGTTGGCACGGTGACGGTGTTTCAGGTCACAACGCGAGCGATTCCCGGGTGGTGCCACTGTCGGGGACCGGCTTTTCAGGGGATAATTTGCCGGCATCGCGTTGATTGCACTCCCGGCGGGGATCAGGCACAAATTTAAGAATAAGGAGTAGATCCGTGACGGTTGCTACCGAAGAATCCATGTCCACTGGCAATATCGAAGACTTTCTTGCGCATTGCCACCGGCGCCGCTACCCGGCCAAGAGCACAATCATCTATGCCGGCGACCGCTGTGAATCGCTGTACTTCATCATGCGCGGCTCGGTAACCGTCCTGATCGAGGACGACGAAGGGCGGGAAATGATTGTCGCCTACCTGAATGATGGCGACTTCTTCGGCGAGATGGGCCTGTTCGACCAGGACACCCGCAGCGCCTGGGTGCGCACCAAGACCGAGTGCGAGGTTGCGGAAATCTCCTATGGCAAGTTCCAGGAACTCACACGCCAGCATCCGGAGTTCCTCTTCTCCCTGGCCACCCAGATGGCGAGCCGCCTGCGCAATACCACCCGCAAGGTGGGCGACCTGGCATTCCTGGACGTGACTGGCCGTGTGGCCCGCACCCTGCTCGACCTGTGTAACGAGCCGGATGCCATGACCCATCCCGAGGGCATGCAGATCAAGATCACCCGCCAGGAAATCGGCCGTATTGTGGGCTGCTCCCGGGAGATGGTCGGCCGCGTGCTCAAGACCCTGGAAGAACAGGGACTGGTGTCGGTGAAAGGCAAGACCATGGTGGTCTACGGCACCCGCTGAGCCCGCCTTTTCCCCAGCACAAAAAAAGGGCGAACCCACGGGTTCGCCCTTTTTTATTGCTTGCCCGGGCAAAGTCCGGGCAACGTAATCCCGTCAGTTGAACATCTCCAGCAACTTCCGCCCCGGCTCCTTTTCGCGCATGAAGGCCTCCCCAACCAGGAAGGCATTCACGTCATGGCCGCGCATGGCCGCCACATCGTCGGTGGTGTGGATACCACTTTCGGTGACCACAATCCGGTCGTCGGGAATCAGGTCCAGCAGTTTGAATGTGGTTTCCAGCTGGACCTCAAAAGTATGCAGGTTGCGGTTGTTGATCCCCACCAGGCGATTGGGCAGCACCAGTGCACGCTCCAGCTCTGCGCGGTTGTGCACTTCCACCAGCACGTCCAGGCCCAGCTCGAGCGCCAGGGCATTCAGGTCGCGCATCTGCGCGTCGTCCAGGCAGGCGGCGATCAGCAGGATACAGTCCGCGCCAATGGCCCGTGCCTCGAACACCTGGTAGGGATCGACTGTGAAATCCTTGCGCAGCACCGGCAGGCGCACGGCGTTACGGACCTGCTGCAGGTACTCGTCGGCGCCCTGGAAAAAGTCCACATCGGTAAGCACCGACAGGCAGGCCGCGCCACCGCGGGCATAGCTGCTGGCGATCTCGGCGGGAATAAAGTCCGGGCGGATTACCCCCTTGCTCGGCGAGGCCTTCTTGATCTCGGCGATCACTGCCGCCTCGCCGGCGGCAATACGGCCCTCGATCGCGTCCACAAAGCCGCGGCAGTCCGGCTGCTGCTCGGCCAGTGCGCGCACTTCGGCCTGCGGCATCCCGGCCTTGCGTTCGGCCACTTCCTGCCATTTGCGTTCGACAATAGTCTTCAGGATCGTCGGCGTACTCATGATTCCACATCCTCCGGCCGGAAGGCGCTGGTAAACGCCGCCAGGTCCTTGATTTTTTCCCCGGCCAGCCCGCTGGCGATGGCGTCCTGCGCCATTGCCACGCCCTCTTCCGCGCTCGAGGCCACACCACTTACGTAGACCGCAAGGCCGGCATTCAGTGCCAGCATATCGGCGGCTTTCTGCCCCGCGGCACTGTCGCGCTTGCCCAGGGCATCACCGATCAGTGACAGTGACTCACCGGCATCTGCCACCTCCAGCCCCTCAAGGCTGCGCCGCTCGATACCAAAATCCTCGGGCCGGTAGCAGCGCTCGTGCAGCTCCCCGTCTTTGAGTTCCACCGCGTGGGTATCCGCGGCGATGCTCGCCTCATCCAGGCCGTCGCCACTGTGCATGACGATCACATGCTCAGACCCCAGGGTCTGCAACACCTCGGCCAGCATGTGGCAGTAGCGGCGGTCGAAAACGCCGATCACCTGGCGGCGGACGCCGGCCGGGTTGGTCAGCGGGCCGAGCAGGTTGAAAATGGTACGCAGCCCCAGTGCCCGGCGCGGCCCGATGGCATGGCGCATGGCACTGTGGTAACTGGGGGCAAACATAAAGCCCACACCGATGGTCTCGATACAGCGGGCCACCTGCTCCGGCGTCAGGGGCAGGTAGATACCGGCCTGCTCCAGCAGGTCGGCGGCACCGGTGCTCGACGACACCGAGCGGTTGCCGTGCTTGGCCACCCGCGCGCCCGCCGCGGCAGCGACAAAGCTCGCCGCACTGGACACATTGAACAGGTTTGCGCCGTCGCCACCGGTACCGACAATATCGACCGCGTTGGTGAGGTCGATATCCACCGGGGTGGCCAGCTCACGCATGACCTCCACCGCGCCGGCAATTTCATCCACTGTCTCACCGCGCATGCGCAGTGCCACCAGCAGGGCACCTATCTGGGCGTCCTCGGCCTCACCGCGCATGATCTGGCCCATGGCCGCGCGCATGTCAGCCCGGCTGAGGTGTTCCCCCTCCACCAGCCTGGCAATGGCCTGCTTGATATCCATAGCGTTTCCCCTGGTCGTTATTATTCAGGCATCCAGAAAGTTCCTCAGCATGTCGTGACCATGCTGGGTGAGTATGGACTCGGGATGGAACTGCACTCCCTCAACCGCCAGCTCGCGGTGGCGCAGACCCATGATCTCGTCGATTTCACCACTCTCGGTTTCAGTCCACGCAGTTACCTCAAGGCAATCCGGCAGGCTGCCCTTTTCCACCACCAGTGAGTGGTAACGGGTCGCCTCGAACGGATTGGAGAGGTTGTGGAACACCCCGCGGTTGTTGTGCACGATGGGAGAGGTCTTGCCGTGCATCACCTGCCCCGCACTAACCACCCGGCCACCGAACACCTGGCCGATACTCTGGTGACCCAGGCAGATACCGAGGATCGGGATTTCACCAGCAAAGCGACGGATGGCTTCCATGGAGATACCAGCCTCATTCGGGGTACAGGGCCCGGGCGAGATCACGATTTTCTCCGGCGCAAGGCGCTCGATATCCGCCACACTGATCTCGTCGTTGCGCCGCACCTCCACTGTCGCTCCCAGTTCGGCCATGTACTGCACGACATTCCAGGTGAAGGAGTCGTAATTGTCGATCATCAGAATCATTGTTCAGCGGCCTCTCCAGTTGGCTGTGTGGCGGTTCTGTCCATGCGTCTCTGCAGGCGTGCCAGCGCTTCCTGGGTGGCGCGCAGCTCGCGGAGTATCTCTGTCTGGCTGGGCGGCAACTGCAGTTCATCGAGGCGGCGCAGCTTGGCCTCCTCGAGGTTATTCAGCACCACGCCGATAAACAGGTTGATCATCACGAATGCGCCCATCACCACGAAGCTGACGAAATAGAGCCAGGCCCAGGGCATCACCTCCATGGCGGTGTACATGATGTCGGTCCAGTCCTCAAAGGTGACAATCCGGAACAGGCTCAGCAGCGCGATCGGCAGGCTGCGCCAGTGGGTCGGGTCGATTTCTGCAAAAAGGAAATAACCGGCCACTCCGTAAATATAAAAGATGATCCCCATCAGCAGCGCGATATGGAACATGCTTGGCAGGCTGCGCAGCAGTGTATCCACCAGCAGCCGCAATTCCGGAAATGCCGAAACCAGCCGCAGCACACGCAGCACGCGCACCAGCCGCGCCAGCGTGGCCATGGGGCCGGCGGCCGGCACCAGGCTCAGCACAATGATGGAGAAATCGAAGCAGTTCCAGCCGCTGGCGAAATAGCGCCACGGGCGGCTGCCATGTGCCGCCATCTTGACCAGCGCCTCGAGGACGAAGGAGACCAGGATCAGCTGGTTGATGCCGTGCAGGAAACCGCCGAAGCGCTCCATGACCCAGGCCGAGGTCTCCAGGCCAACGGCGACGCCATTGAGCAGGATCAGGCCGATAATTACCTGGTTGAACAACGGCGCCGCTACCAGGCGGGCACAGGCATCGGCAACACCGGTCCGCGCCGGCGCTGTCATTTCCATTTCACTCATGGTTGACCGTCTCACTACTCTCGTCATCACTCGCACCGGTGGCCGGCCGGGATTCACCAGCCACCGCAATTGCCACAGCCCGGAACAGCGCCCGGGCCTTGTTCATGGTTTCGTCCCACTCAGACTGGGGATCCGAATCGGCCACCAGGCCGGCCCCCGCCTGGATAAACACCTGGCCATCCTTGATGACCGCCGTGCGGATGGCGATCGCGGTATCCATATTGCCATTCCAGGCCAGGTAGCCCACCGCACCGCCATAGATACCGCGTTTCTCCGGTTCCAGCTCATCGATGATTTCCATGGCGCGGATCTTCGGCGCCCCGGACAGGGTACCGGCCGGCAATGCCGCCCGCAGGGCGTCGATCGCCGTCAGGCCGGGCTGGATCCGGCCGGTCACATTGGAAACGATATGCATGACATGGGAGTAACGCTCCACCGCCATCTTCTCGGTGACGCGCACGCTGCCGGTCTCGGCCACCCGGCCCACATCATTGCGGCCCAGGTCGATCAGCATCAGGTGCTCGGCCAGTTCTTTCGGGTCCGCAAGCAACTCCCGCTCGAGGGCCTCATCCTCCGCCTCGGTGGCACCGCGCTTGCGGGTGCCGGCGATCGGCCGCACGGTCATGTCGCCATCTTCCAGGTGTACCAGGATCTCCGGGCTGGAGCCCACCACCTGGTGGTCGCCCAGGTCGAGGAAATACATGTAGGGCGACGGGTTGAGGCTGCGCAGGGCCCGGTAGAGGTTCAGCGGCGGCGCACTGTAGGGTGCCGAGAGCCGCTGGGACGGCACCACCTGCATCACGTCCCCGGCCAGGATGTACTCCTTGACCCGGTCGACGCTGTGCTTGAAGGCGGCCTCGCCGTAGTGGGACTCGAAAGCCTCCTCCTCAATGCCGCTGCCGTCCAGGTCCAGCGGCGGGGTATCGGGCAGCGGGCGCGCCAGCTGGGTCACCAGTTCATCCAGTCGCTGCTGGACTCGCTCGAAATCCCCCTCCACCGACGGATCAGCATGGGCAATAAAAATAACCGCGCCGGCCAGGTTGTCGAACACCACCAGCTCGTCGCTCACCATCAGCAGGATATCCGGGTTGTCCAGGGTATCCGGCGGGCAGGTGTCCGCCAGGCGCGGCTCGATATAGCGCACGCAGTCATAGCCGAAATAGCCCACCAGGCCGCCATTGAAACGCGGCAGGCCGGCCAGTTCCGGGGCGCGATAGCGCTGCTGGAACGTCTCGACGAAAGCCAGCGGGTCCTCGACATCGTGGGTCTCCACGACCTCGCCGTCACGCTCTACCGTCACCCGGTGATCCCGCACCCGCAGTATGGTGCTGGCCGGCAGGCCAATAATCGAGTAACGGCCCCACTTCTCGCCCCCCTGCACGGATTCCAGCAGGTAACTGTAGCGGCCGGCGGCGAGCTTCAGGTAAGTGGACAGGGGCGTTTCAATATCCGCCAGCACGCGGCGGACGAGCGGTATGCGGTTGTATCCAGCAGACGCAAGCTGGGTGTATTCACTGGGGGTCATGGCGACTCCGGAGAAGGTTGAAACCAATCGTGTTGATCTGGGTTATCACCCGAGCGGATTGGACAAACTCCGCCCGCGGTATGCCAGGCGCAGGCCTCTCTAAGGGACGCGCCGGTCAGCGGGTCAGTGGCGCCATCGCCAGCTGTGGAAGTGGGAAGCAGGTGCGTTCACGGGGTGGCCTCGTCAGTCGAGCTGGCAAGTTTACAAACCTGCCGCCGAGGGGGCAAGGCCCGCCCCGGCGGGCACCGGGTCAGGGGGCGAGTTCACGGCGCATTGCGCCAATCACTTGGGCGTAGTCGTCCGCATTGAATATCGCCGAACCGGCCACAAAGGTATCGGCGCCGGCGGCCGCGATCTCGGCGATATTGTCCCGGGTGACACCGCCGTCGATCTCGAGCCGGATATCGCGGCCGGAATCATCGATCAGCTGGCGCGCCTCGCGCAGCTTGTCGAGGGTGGCAGGGATAAACTTCTGGCCGCCGAAGCCGGGGTTAACCGACATCAGCAGGATCATATCGAGCTTGTCCATCACGTATTTCACCGATTCCAGCCCGGTAGCCGGGTTCAGCACCAGGCCGGCCTTGCAACCGAGGCCCTGGATCAGCTGCAGCGAGCGGTCCACGTGGCGCGATGCCTCCGGGTGGAAGGTGATGTAGGTGGCCCCGGCATCGGCGAACATGCGGATCATGTCATCCACCGGCTCCACCATCAGGTGCACGTCGATCGGCGCCTCGACGCCATGTTTGCGCAGCGCCTGGCAGACCATGGGCCCGATGGTCAGGTTGGGCACGTAGTGATTGTCCATCACGTCGAAATGCACCCAGTCGGCGCCGGCTGCCAGAACGGCATCCACCTCTTCCCCGAGCCGGGCAAAGTTGGCGGAAAGGATCGACGGGGCAATCTTGAAGTCGGGCATGGTGAGTCCTGTTGCTTATTGTTCAGTTTTGCCGCACAGGCGTGCATCCAGGCGCTGCAGGCGTTCCGGGGTGCCCACATCGCACCAGTCGCCTTCGTAGAGCTCCGCCTGCAGGCGGTCCTCATTATGCACAAAGACTTCCCCGAGACCGAAGCAGGTGCGCCGGCGCGGATAGTCAGTGAGCATTTCGGGCCGCAGCCAGCTGATGCCGGCAAAAGTGTAGCGGGGGGTGGCAGTGCCGGACAGCAGGCCGTTGTCGATGCCGAAGTCGCCCTCGGGGTTGTGCGGCGGATTGGGCACCATCAGCAGGCGGCCCGGACAGCCGGCCGGCAGGGGACGCCCCAGCCAGCCGGAAAGGTCAAAATCACACCAGACATCGCCGTTGACCACCAGGAAGGGATCCTCTCCCAGCAGGGGCAACGCCTTGAGGATGCCGCCGGCAGTTTCCACCGGCTCCCCCTCGACGGAGTAGCGGACCTCCAGCCCCCAGCGCTCACCGCTGCCTACCCGCTCGCGGATCTTTTCGCCCAGGTACCCGAGGTTGATCACCACCCGGCGCACCCCAACCGCAGCCAGGCGATCCAGGGCGTGCTCGATCAACGGCTTGCCCGCCACCGACAGCAGCGGCTTGGGTGTATTGTCGGTCAGGGGCCGCATGCGCTTGCCGAACCCGGCCGCCAGTACCATGGCAGCGGGGACCTGATTATCGTTTGCTTGGCTCATTACAGTCTTCGTGCGCTTCGCAGCTTGGGTTTAACGGGCGCGCTCTCCTGCCGTGCGGTAGTCGCGGTACCAACTCTGACGCTCGGCGAGCGGCAAAAGTTCGGTGCCAAACCACTCGGCAAAGGGCTTTAGCTCGGGATAACGACCGGCGACTTCCAGGGTGTAACGCATTACCAGCGGCAAGTCCGGCAGGTAGCCCTGCTTGCCGTCGCGCAGGAACAGCCGCGGGAAGATACCCAGCACCTTGATGTGGCGCTGAAGGCCCATCCAGTCGAACCAGCGCAGGAAGGTATCGCGATCCACCTCCGGCAGGATACCGGCCGACTGCGCCGTCGCCGCGTAACACAGGGCCCACTTCTCCACCTGTTCACGGGGCCAGCGGATATAGCAATCCCGCAACAACGAGGCCAGGTCGTAGGTAACCGGACCCCAGACCGCATCCTGGAAGTCCACCACTCCCGGGCGTTCGCCCTCCC
Organism: Microbulbifer sp. JSM ZJ756; assembly: GCF_044383805.1. Classification (NCBI taxonomy): domain Bacteria; kingdom Pseudomonadati; phylum Pseudomonadota; class Gammaproteobacteria; order Cellvibrionales; family Microbulbiferaceae; genus Microbulbifer; species Microbulbifer sp. JSM ZJ756. The sequence continues at coordinate 43,902 of NZ_JBISER010000006.1, forward strand.
GCACCATCAGGTTGCGGCTGTGGTAGTCGCGATGCACCAGCACCTGGGGCTGCTCCTCCGCAGAGTCCAGCAACAGGCTGAAGGTCCGGTCCAGCAGTCGCTGCTCATCTGCCCCCAGGGTATAGCCCAGCAGCTTTTCCGCCAGCCACTCCGGCAGGATGCGCATTTCCATCTGCAGCAACTCGCGGCTGTATGGTGGCAACAGCTCCTCCGATCGGGGAATCTGTTGCAGGCACAGCAGCTCGGTCAGCATCTCACCATAAAGACCCTCGACCGTGTCCTCGCTGAGCAGGGACAATAGCTGTCGGTCGCCCAGGTCCTCCAGCAGCATAAAGCCGCGGCTGACATCCGCCGCGATGACCAGGGGAGTATGGATGCCAAAACGACGGAGATAGTCGGCCAGCGCCACAAATCGCGCCGGGTTAGTGCGCTCGGGCGGGGAATCCACCGCAATCAGGCGTGATTCACCAACCGTGCGGAAGTAGCGCCGGAAGCCGGCATCGCCCGACAGCGGCAGCAACTGTACCGGCTGCGCCGCCGACAGTGCCCGCGTGGCCCACTGGCCAAGCTCAGTGCGCCGCATGTCTATCTCATCTGTCGAACGCTCACTCATGCGCCGCTGCTACTCCACCAGTTCCGGGCCGCATTGTAACGGCGCTACTGCCGCCGTCCAGCGAACCCGGCAAAAATTGCCGCCACGCCCGGCTGCCCGCGTGCTATTAGTGTTAACCGTCTCTACATTCAAGTAGAATCACCCGCTGTTTTTTGCACACCGCTCCCTAGGGAAGAGACTCTAAAGATAGTCGGAACTTATCACCTGATGCTGGAAGCCTCCCGCTGGCGCCGCCTGACACTGGCGATCGCCCAGATTTCACGCCCACGAACCCTGGCGATCGGCCTGATGGCCGCACAGCCCGTGTGGGTGCAAGCTGAGGAGCTCCCTCCCGGCGCAACCGGGGGCGACAACCCCTACCTTTTCCTCGACTGGATGCCCGCCTCGCAACTGGCCCCGGAACTGCAGGCCGGCCTGCCGCCGGTCTGTTCTGGCGCGTTTGTGGCACCGCCGCGCGACTACCGCAATGCCGAACTCCCGCCCGAGGAGGCCCCGCTGCGGGCGACCGCGGACAGCTCGGAATGGCTGGATGACGGCACCGCGCAGCTGCGCGGCAACGTGCATATCACCCAGGGTTACCGCCAGCTGTTTGCAGACCAGGTGGATGTCGACCGCCAAAACGGCACTGCTTACCTGCGCGGCGCCATCGAAATGCGCGAACCCAACCTGCTGGTCAGGGGCCGGGCGGCCGAAGTACAGACAGGCAGCAAGGCGGCGGAGATTGAGGACGCCACCTACGTAATCCACGACGAATTTATCCACGGCAGCGCCGCCTACGCTTCCCGCGAGGCCAGCGGCGAACTGAACCTGTCTGCCGGCAACTACACCCGCTGTGAACCGGGCCACGTGGTCTGGCGCATGAACGGCGGCGAGATCAATATCGACAATGTCGAGCGACAGGGCGTGGCGCGCAATGTCCGCCTCGAGATCCTCGATGTGCCGGTATTCTACTTTCCCTACCTGCGCTTCCCCGTGGGGGATGCACGCCTGTCGGGGCTGCTGTTTCCCAGCATCAGCAACAGCGATGAAAATGGCTGGGATATTGCCATCCCCTACTACTGGAACATCGCCCCGCAGATGGATGCCACCATCGTACCGCGCTATATCCAGTACCGCGGTACCGGCGCGGAGTTGGAGGTGCGCCACCTCCACCCCTGGTTCAATACCGAGGTTCGCCTTGCCGGGCTGCCTGACGACGAGGGCGGCGACGATGAGGACGCCCGCGAGCTGATCCGCCAGGGCTTCCCCGAGGAACTGGTGTTACCCGCCAAGGGCGAGGACCGCTGGCTCGTGAACGTGGAACAACAGGGCAGCAGCGGGTCCGCCTGGCGCACCAACGTGGACTACACAAAAGTCAGTGACGCGGACTACTTCCGCGACCTGGACACCTCCAACCTGAGTGTGTCGGCCGAAACCGCGCTCAGCCAGCGGGCCCAGTTCGGCCTGCTGGGCGAGCACTGGACCGCCAACCTGCGCCTGCAGGAATACCAGCAGCTGGTGAAGGACCGCTTTGATACCTACAGTCAGCTGCCGCGCCTGGACATTGACGGCAACTACCGCTGGGGGGACTGGCTGCTCAATCTCGAGCACGAGATGACCAGCTTCGATCACGACGAAACCCAGACCATCCGCTTTATCAATGACACCGGCGACATAAACAGTGTCACCACGCGCACCCGCGATTTCGTTACCGCCGACCGCGCGCGGCTGGATTACGAGCTGGACTGGGACCGCCAGTGGCTGTGGGGCTACTTCACCCCCGGCGTGGCAATGCGCTACCTGAGTTACGACCTGAACGACCAGTTCCTTAAGCCGGAGAGCTCCGATACGCCCGAGGCCTCCGCCGCGCAGTTCACCCTGGATACAGGCCTGTTCTTCGAGCGCAATGGCCAGTTCCACGGCTTCGACTATGTACAGACACTGGAACCGCGCCTGTTCGGCCTGGTCAGCTCCAATGCCGAGCAGGAAGACTTCCTCAATATCACCACCAATCCGGCAGATGGCGGTAACGACCTGCTATTCGATACCTCACTGTTCACTTTCAGCTATGACCAGCTATTCCGTGACAGTCGCTTCAATGGCAATGACCGAATCGATGACGCGGACCGCATCGCCCTGGGCCTGACCACAAGGTTCATCGACCCGACCAGCGGCCGGGACCTGCTGGCGGCCAGTGCCGGCCAGGTCTTTTATTCGGAAGACATCCAGGTCGGGCTCAGGGACCCGATCATCGAATCGCCCCGCTCGGAGTTCGCCGCCCGCCTGGAAAGCCGCCCCCTGCAATCACTACGCCTCAGTAGTGACCTGGTTTACGATGATGAGGATATGGAGCTGGACCGGGGTGACTTCACCGTCCGCTACCTGGACGAAGACCTGCGCCTGTTTAACTTCAGCTATCGCTACCTGCGCAGGGAAGAGAGATTCGACGCCAGCGACAACCTGATCCAGGGTCCCATCGAGCAACTGGACGCCTCCATGGTACTGCCGGTGGCCAACGGCACCTCGATTCTGGCCCGGGCCAACTATGACGTCACTTTCGACCGGGAACTGGAGTACATGGCGGGCGTCGAATATGACAGCTGCTGTTACCAGGTGCGCCTGGCCTGGCGGCGCACGTTGGACAACGACCTGGCGGATGTGGTAACTCCTGAAGAGCTGACCTACGACGAAGGGGTATATATCGAGTTCCAGCTGAAAGGGCTCGCCGGCCTGGGCACCACCGTCACCAACATGCTCAGCCAGGGGATACCCAACTTTCAACAGAGAGAAGTACTGAAACAGTGAAGAATATAATGACAAAGTCCGTCGCAAAGAGAGGCCTGCTGGCACTCGCCGCCGCCTGCGCCCTGTTCACCGGCGCGGCCCTGGGCCAGGTACAGGCCCTGGACCGGGTGGTCGCCGTAGTCGACGACGACGTCGTGATGGCAAGTGAACTGCAACAGCGCCTCAATACCATCCAGAACCAGATCCGCACCCAGCAGGTACAGGCTCCGCCGATGGACGTACTGCGCCGCCAGGTGCTGGAACAGCTGATCATCGAACGGCTCCAGCTGCAGATGGCCCAGCGCGCCGGGGTCAGCGTCTCCGATGCTGAGCTGGAGCAGGCCATAGCCCGCGTACAGCAGAACGCCGGCAGCAGCCCCGAGGAGTTCCGCCAGCGCCTTGAGGCGGACGGCATCACCATGCGCGAGTTCCGCGAGCAGATCCGCCGGGAAATCCTGATCCGCCGCGTAGAACAGGGCAGCGTCAACAACCGGATCCAGATCACCGACCAGGATATCGACAACTTCCTCCGGTCCAAGGAAGGCGAATTCTGGAAATCTCCCCAGTTTGAGCTGGGCCATATCCTGATCCCGGTAAGTGCCAGCGCGCCTGCCGACGAAGTGCAGGAAGCCCGCGAGAAGGCCGAGCGACTGGCGCAACAGATTTCCGCTGGTGCCAATTTCCGCGAACTCGCCATCGCCAACTCTGCAGGCCAGAACGCCCTGTCCGGCGGTGACCTGGGGTGGCGCAAGACCGTGGAGCTGCCCGGCCTGTTTGCCAACGCGCTGGACGGCCTGGGCGTGGGCGATGTCAGTGAGCCGTTCCGCAGTGACGCCGGCTTCCACCTGCTGAAGATCCATGCCCAGCGCGGCTCCAATGAGCAGGTAGTGGAGCAGACCAAGGTGCGCCACATCCTGGTCAAGACCAGTGCTATCCGCGATGACGATGCTGCCTACAACCTGCTGATTGACCTGCGCAAGCAACTCCTGGACGACGAAGCCAAGTTCGATGAGCTGGCCCGCGAGCACTCCGAGGATATCGGCACCATGCTCGCCGGCGGCGACCTGGGCTGGTCCATGCCGGGACAGTTCGTGCCCGAGTTCACCCAGGCCATGAACAACACCCCGGTGGGCGAGATCAGCATGCCGTTCAAGTCCCAGTTCGGCTGGCACATCCTGCGGGTTGACGGCCGCCGCAACCAGGATATGACCGACCAGTACATTCGCAACCAGGCTGCCAACCTGCTGCGCAACCGGCGCTACGAGGAAGAGCTGCAGAACTGGCGCCGCGAAATCCGTGACCAGGCCTTTGTGGATATCAAGCTGCCGGGCGCCGGTGACGATGCCGGGGAATCCGGGGAAGAGGAACAGGAACAGCAATGATTCCGCGCATCGCGCTAACCCCCGGGGAACCCGGGGGTATCGGCCCCGAGCTGGCGGTCAAGCTGGCCAGCCTGGGACCCGAGCGCGCGGTGGACTACGCCTCCGGCAATGGCAATGATCACGGCCACCGGCACCACGGGCCGACACAGATCGTGGCAGTGGCCGATCCCGCGTTACTCGAGGACACCGCCGCACAGCTGCGGCTCCCCCTGCGACTGATTCCCTTTGACCCGGACCAGCCACCAGCGGACACCCCCGCCGGCACACTCTACGTACAGCCGGTGCCCCTCGCCGAACCGGCGCAGCCCGGGGTGCTCAATCCCGCCAATGCCCGCTACGTGCTGGATACCCTGCACAGCGCTGCGCGTGGTTGCCTGGACCGCACTTTCGATGCGGTGGTCACCGGGCCGGTGCACAAGGGCGTGATCAACGACGCGGGCATCGCTTTTAGCGGCCATACCGAACTCTTCGCCGAAATCGCCGGCGTGGAGCGCGTGGTCATGATGCTGGCCGCCGGCGACCTCCGGGTAGCCCTGGTCACCACGCACCTGCCGCTCAAGGATGTCAGCGCTGCGATTACCTCCGAGCGCCTGGAACAGGTAATCACCATCCTGCACCGCAGCCTGCGCGACCAGTTCCGGATTCCCGAACCGCGTATCGGTGTATGCGGGCTCAATCCCCATGCGGGGGAGGGAGGGCACCTGGGGCGGGAGGAAATCGAGGTCATCGAGCCCTCCCTGGAAATGCTGCGGTCCCTGGGCCTGAAACTGCTGGGGCCATTGCCCGCCGACACCCTGTTCACACCGCCGCAATTGTCACGCTGCGACGCGGTCCTGGCCATGTATCACGACCAGGGCCTGCCAGTGTTAAAATTCAAGGGATTCGGGCACGCAGTGAATATCACTCTCGGGCTGCCGTTTATCCGCACCTCCGTGGACCATGGCACCGCGCTCAACATTGCCGGCCGCAACGAGGCCGACAGTGGCAGCCTGCGCGCCGCCCTGGCGCAGGCGGTGCAAATGGCCCGACTGCGCGCACTCTGACTGACAGACTCTTTCTATGGATAATTTTTTCGAGCACAGAGCGCGCAAGCGCTTCGGCCAGAACTTCCTGGTGGATGAAAACATCATCGAGCGCATTGTGCGCGCCATCGGGCCGAAGGAGACAGACCGGCTGGTGGAAATCGGCCCCGGTCAGGGCGCTATCACCGCGCTGCTGCTACAACGCTGCCCCGGCCTTACTGCCATTGAGCTTGACCGCGACCTGATTCCGATGCTGGAGTTCAAGTTTCGCGACTACCCCGACTTCAGCATCATTGAGCAGGACGCCCTGAAATTCGACTTCAGCACCCTGGCCCGGGACAAGCCACTCAGGATCGTCGGCAACCTGCCGTACAACATCTCCACCCCCCTGCTCTTTCACCTGCTCTCTTTCCGCGGCATGGTCCAGGATATGCACTTTATGCTGCAGAAAGAGGTAGTGGACCGCCTGAGTGCCACGCCCGGGAATAAGGCGTACGGGCGGCTGAGCGTAATGGTGCAGTACCATTGCCGCGTACAGGGCCTGTTCCCGGTGCCGCCGCAATCCTTCCGGCCGGCGCCCAAGGTGGAATCCGCTATTGTCCGGCTCACCCCCCGCGACAAACCAGAGCTGGCGGCGAGCGACGAAGGCCTGCTGGAACGCATCGTCAACGTGGCCTTTCAGCAGCGCCGCAAGACCCTGCGCAATGCCCTCAAGCCGCTCTACCCCGACCTGGACACCGCTGCCCTGCCGTTGGATGCCAGCCGCCGTCCGGAGACCTTCAGTGTGAAAGAGTTTGTCGAACTGGCAAACTACTGTGCCACACTCGAATCCTGAATCGGCATAGCAGAGACACAGGGACAGCGTTTTGGCGACCTACGCAATTGGCGATATCCAGGGGTGCTTCGACCCGTTTATGCGCCTGCTGGATAAAATCCACTTCCGCCCCGACCGGGACAAGCTCTGGCTGGCCGGCGACATGGTGCACCGCGGCCACGACAGCCTGAGCACCCTCCGCTTCCTCTACGAACACCGTTCCCAGGTGACCGCGGTACTGGGTAACCACGACCTGCACCTGCTGGCGCTGGCCCATGGCGCCAAGCGCCTGACAGACAGGGAGCACGACCTGGCCAGGGTCCTGCGTGCGAAGGACGCCGACAAGCTACTGACGTGGCTGCAGAGCCTGCCACTGGTAGTCCACAAGAAGGGCTTCACCATGGTCCACGCCGGCATACCGCCCATCTGGAGTATCACCAAAGCAATCGAGCTATCCGGGGAAGTACACCACGCCCTTGCTGACGACGCCCTCGCCAAGGCATTCTTCTACGGCATGTATGGCAATGAGCCGCACTGCTGGAACGAGCACCTGCTGGGCATCGAGCGCCTGCGCTCTATCACCAACTATTTCACCCGCATGCGCTTCTGCAAGGCCGACGGCACTCTGGACCTGGTCACCAAGCGCGGTCCGGAAGCGGAGCATAACGATTACCACCCCTGGTTCAGCTTTCCAGAGCGCAAAACCAGGAAGGACAAGATCATCTTTGGCCACTGGGCGGCGCTGGAAGGAAGGGCTGATACCGAGAACGTTTATGCGCTGGATACTGGCTGTGTCTGGGGCGGGTATCTGACTGCAATGCGGCTTAGTGATGAGAAGTTTTTTTGTGCGGATTGCGGCTCATAAAGCGAGCCAGTATCCCACAGTGAATACTGGCTTGCGGGACGCCTTACAAGATTCCCAGATATATAACCACAACCGCACTGACAAGGTTATTCAGCAAGTGCAGCAGCATCGGCAGTAATACCGAACCGCTCTTCTCCCGTGCCAGCCCCAACAATAGCGCCAGTACAAAAACGAAACTCAACTGCACCCAGTGGTATTGCCCCCAGTGCATCAGGGTAAACAAGCCAGAGGTCAGCAACAGAGTGCCACTGAAACCGAGCCGGGTCTGTCGCCAGGCCCCAAACAGGTATCCCCGAAACAGCAACTCCTCCAGTAACGGCGCGGCGAATACCACCACCAGCGCCAGCGGCAAATGGCGACTGCCCGCCAGCATCTGCATAAATTCCCCCTGCTCGACACCGAGAGACTTCACCGTCACCACCTGTGCGATCATGAATACCACGAGTAATGACAGCCAGCGCCATAGGGAGTCCAACCGGAAACCGGAAATGGCCAGCGTCGCCCGCCGTGTCTGGGTCTCGAATCTGGATGCAAACAATAGCGCAGGCAATATCAGGCAGAACTGGGTCAGGTACATCCCTGCCAACGCAGCGGGCGTCTGGATATGCATCTCCACGGCCTGCTGGATCGACGCTGGATCGACAACCTCCCCCTGCGCTCCCAGCTGCGCACCCAGGTAACCACCATAGCCGGCGATATAGAGAAAAACGCCCACAAAGTGAAGGATTGCGAATACGACAAGCCAGCTAGTGGCGTACCAAGGATTTGGCAACAGTCCGCATTTTGGGAGATGCCCCTGGCCGCATTCCTCTGTATTAGTAGACATACTTTCTTCAGAAAAATTCATTGCTGATTTCCCTTATCATTTTTATCCAGGCTCACGATTCGACGTAAATTTCATCATTTTAAACTGCTAAGAGTCTCACTGAAAAATAAATTGCAGCCATATCGGCTACAATTCAATTACATCTTTATACTATAGATAAAAGCTTGCTCGCTTTCTTCATTCCATTATTTATAAAACCCATCCTCTATCCTCTCAAGTAACGATAGTAAATCGAAACCCCTATAAAGACAGCATTTATAATATAGACAGGCACCCAGCTAAAATTCAGCGATGAAAAATAAACCACCAGAAAGTAAGAAACTAATACAGAGACCCAAAAAAAGATAATATTCATGACCAAATCAAACCAAAATACTCAACCACAAAACAATCAATCAAGACACAAGCCAATTATTCGAAGAACTCTTTACCTAGAGATTAGCCAAACTAAAACATCGGCTCCCATATGAACTCACCGGATAATGCACCACATAAAAGCCTGGAAAAAACGCCTAACCATAAACACATAATAACAGTGTTAGTAATTCCCAAATAGAGTAAGCCCATATCCTCCAGCAGTTTTAACCATGCAACGGCCCCAAAGGATCAATTACTATTCTTAACACCTATTGAATACTAGTGCATGGGCCCTCTAAGCGAGGGCCCTACAAGAACTACCGAAACGCTGCAGCTAGTGCACCGGATATACCTCCAATGCCTGCCCCCATCAACCCAACAACAGCCGCCCCCGCAGGGCCACCGATGGCAAAGCCGATGCCAGCACCGGTAGAAGCACCTGCTAACGCTCCTCCCGACATTCCTCCAATAACCGCCGTCATCTCTGAGCCGCCTACCACAGCCTCAAGTTGATCTCGATTTAACTCTTGCATATCTCCCTCCTTAGTTCTCATTAGTCGCAAATGACCACGCTGCAGAAATACCGCCTACAACGGCCGCCCCCGCCAAGACGCTCAGGCCCAAGGGCGTAGCAGCCACCGTAGCTACTACAACACCTGCTCCAGCGCCCCCTAAAGCTCCCATCAAACCACCAGAGATGGCAGCCTCAGTATCCGTTGCTCCACCCACTACAAGCTCAAGGCTAGCGGCATCCAGTTCTTTCATAACTCTATTTCCTTATCTCAATGAAGATTTGGCTAACTGCCAATCAGTTCTATCTGCCTCCCTGCAGATTCGACCGTCTCCGGCCTATGAGCCACCAATACCCGGGTAATAGCGAGCTGCTTGATATGGTCGTTGACCAAAGATTCATTCGCCACATCCAGGTGACTGGTCGCTTCATCCATGAAAAGTATGCGAGGCGCACGATAGAGCGCACGCGCCAACACAATTCTTTGCTTCTGCCCGCCACTGAGGCTCGTTCCCATATCGCCCACCAGCGTGTTGTACTGCATCGGCATTTCGAGAATTTCCTCGTGTATACAAGCCATTTGAGCACAGTACGCAATGCGCTGCAGATTCGGCTGTGGCTCAAAGCAGGCAATGTTATCGGCTATGTTTCCGGCGAGCAGCTGGTCGTCCTGCATAACACCGGCGATCTGGCAGCGAAAATTAGGCACCTGCTTCAGTGGCTGACCGTCAATCAGTATTTCGCCTTCGTTCGGCTCTAGCAGTCCCATCAGACATTTAAGGAGCGTTGTCTTGCCACAGCCGCTGGGACCAACAATGGCAACAGTTTCCCCTGCTTCGATGGAAAAGTTCAGATTCTGGAAGGCGGGTGCTTCCGCCTCACCGTAGCGAAAGCCCAGATTGCGTACTTCGATAGTGCCGCCAAGGGTCTGCTTAGATTCACCGCCCCCTATCGCCAGGGTATTTACCGAGTCGATTTCTTCGATGTGCGTAAAAACAATATCGGACAGACGATCCAGGTGCAGACCGAGCATCTTGATTTCGATCCATTTAACGATCAGCGCATCCATAGACTCTACAAATCGGGTCTTATAGCTGATAAAGGCGTAAAGCATCCCTACCGTGAAAAGATTTCCCATCACCGCAGTGGCGGCAAAATAGATGACCAGCAGATTTTCCAGACCAAAAAGGAGTCGATTGATGGTGTCATAGCCGATATTCCAGCGCGTGATGCGGATATCCTTGTTGATGGTATCCGCCAGGCGATTTTGCCACTGCGCCTGGCGGTCATTCTCGCGCTGGAATATCTTCACAGTCTGGATGGCGCGCACGGACTCCATAAAATGCGAATCGTGTTTCGCCTGGGCCACGATCTTTTCTTCGGTAAGCAGCCTCAACGGCCGGAAAAGTAGTAGGCGCAGCACTGCATACAGCATCACTATCAGCAGGACTAACAGTGTTAGCTCTACGTCGTAGAAGAACATGACAGTTAGCGTGATAAGGGCCATAACCCCGTCCACCAACGCCGCGACCAGCCCTGTGGTCAACAGTTCCCGAACCTGGCTAAGGGAGCCGAAGCGCGACACCACATCCCCCATATGCCGAGTTGAGAAATAGCTCATTGGCAGCCGGATCAGGTGACGGAAGAGATTGGCGGCCATCTGCATGTTGAGCCGGCTGGAAATATACAGTATCACCCATTGGCGTAGAGCGCTGGTGCCGGTCTGTATCAACAGCAACAAACCGAAGCCTATGGCCAGTACCAGCAACAGGTTTTCGTCACCGCGCAGAATGACATCATCCACCACCGTCTGCACATAGAAAGGGGCGACTACGGCGAAAATCTGCAACAACAGGGACAGCAGCAATACCTGTACCAGGCTGCGCTTGAGCCCCGTGACACGCGACCAGAAATGACGAAGCTTCAGGTGCTTGCGATCTTCACCCGCCTGGAATTCTTGTGTGGGCGTGAGCTCCAGGGCAACACCGGTAAAGTGCTGACCGAACTCTTCACGGGTCAGCACCCGTTCGCCCATCGCAGGGTCGTGAATAGTCACCTTGCTGCGCTGCACCGACTTCAATACCACGAAATGGTTCATATCCCAGTGCAGCACACAGGGAAGTTGAAGCTCTCCCAGCTGCTCCAGCTCCAGGCGCAGCGCGCGGCCTGCCAGATTCAGGCGGCCGGCCATGTCCATCAGGGTTTTGAGGTTGGTACCGTGATTCGAAATACTGAAACGCCTACGTAGCGCTGTCAGGTCCGTATCGTAGCCATGGAAGCCGGCAATCATCGCCAGGCATACCAGACCGCACTCCGCGGCCTCTGTCTGCTGTATTGCCGGCAGGCGTCGACCGGTAGCAAAATGCAGTAGTTGCTCCGGGCGCGGCTGGCGTGCTCCTTGCTGGGCAGTCGCGTCCATTACAGCCGTCCCTTCAGGCTATAGATGGGTTCCAGCAGCCACTGCAGAAGACTGCGTTCGGCGAGCTGCACATCGGCGGATAGAGTCATACCCGGCTTGAGCGGGAAATTCTCGCCATAAGCGCGGACCGATGGCTGAGACAGCTGCGCGGAAACCTTGAACACAGGCTCACGTACCGATACAGGCGTGTTGAGCAGCTCATCTGGGAGCATGACCGTATCGGAGACTTCCAGCACGCTGCCGCTATAGAGCCCGAATTTCTGGAAAGGAAAGGCGTCGTAACGAATATTCAAGGATTGACCCGCATCGAGAAAACCAGCGGAGCGGACTGGCACCAGCAACTGCGCTGTCAAAGCTTGTCCGTCGGGCACCAGGGACAGGACTGGGACTCCTGTTTGCGCCTGTTGCCCCTCTTCAGCCTGTAAATTACTGACTACGCCCGCCCGGGAAGCCTTGACGATGTAGGCGCGTTTCCCATGCAATTGGGCAACCCGCTGCGCCAGATCCGAAAGCCTCGCGCGCAACTGGTCGGCGACATCGGCATGCTCTTCTGGCAGCAACACCATTTTGCTTTTTAATTGTTGGATCTGGCTTTGCAGCTTGACTCGGTTGCGCTCCAGGCTCTGGCGCTCGGCGCGCATTTCCAGTTCCTGCGCCAACACACTTTCCAGCTCTGCAGAGGAAACATGGCCTTTATCGTTGAGAATCCGGTAACGCTCCGCCTGCTCCGAAATTAGTGTGTAGCGACGAGTGTGCGTCACAATTTGCTTTTCCAGCAACGACAGATCCTGTCTCGTCGCAGTAGTCTGTTGCTGTATGTCTTGTAGTTGTTGCCGGTAGATCTTCTCGCTGCGCGCCAACTGCTCATTAAGCAGTTGGCGCTGACTTTTATACTCTGCCAACAGTAGAGATTCCAGGTGCTTGCCATTGTCTAGGATGCGATCGCCATTGACCACGATTAACGGGTGGCCTTCGACAACACTTTCCCCTTCCTCTACCAATACCTGCTTTATGATGCCCGGGCTATCCGTATAGACACGCACCACGCCCGACGCTGGCTCAAGCCAACCCTGCACCGTTTCCTGCCGCGCGTAATTACTGCTGCAAAGCCATGCGACAACTGCAATCACCCAAATCAATAACAGAGCCAGAATAGCCAAATGGGAAAGGCGAGGCAGTAACAGGATCTCCCCGTGCAGGCGATCCGCTTGTCGCTGCAATACCTGGTTACGGAACAACCCTGACACCGCCGACATTCCCCTCTTGAATAAGAAAACAGGGACGGTGTTTTACATGCCATATTGGTAAAATTCAAAACTGTCTCATTACATTTAATTACAAGCCTTGAATAAACATTCAGCTATTGAAAAAAAATGAAAATATTTCTGACAGCTATTAGAAAATTATGCACTAAAATTCTTCATTCGCCCCAAATGCTCGTCAAATCAAGAATCATATGGAGAGTTTAATTTTTTTATTCAATTTTACTTGAGAATATAATTTCAAATGTAGACGAAGAAATTCTGTTATTGGGTTTTTATTTTTGTCTATAAGGAGTGGCCCGGGATATGCGACTGCTTATTGCCGGCGATGTCATGACCGGACGGGGTATCGACCAGATACTCCCGAGCCCCTGCAATCCGAGAATCTACGAGTCCTGGCTGAAATCTGCCTATGACTATGTAGCCCTCGCCGAGCAGCGCAATGGCCCCATTCCCCTGCCCGTCTCACCGGACTACATCTGGGGTGGTGCCCTTACAGTCATGCAGGCCCGTCGTCCAGACTTACGGGTCATTAACCTGGAAACGGCTGTCACCACCAGTGACGACTGCTGGCCGGGCAAGGGTATCCACTACCGTATGCACCCGGTCAACCTGCAATGCCTTACGGTGGCGGAAGTCGACATCTGTAGCCTCGCCAATAACCATGTCCTGGACTGGGGTTATGCAGGACTGGAAGAGACACTGGCGCGTCTTCGCGAAGTGGAAATCAAAACAGTCGGTGCAGGCAACCTGATACAGGATGCCTGCAGGCCGGCTGTCATGGAAGCTGGCACGCAAAGGTTGCTGGTACTTGCCTGTGGTCATGGCAGTAGTGGCATTCCCCCGGTCTGGGCGGCCACGCCGGACACGGCCGGAGTGTGCCGTGCAGACAACCTGTCAGCGGAGATGGCCGACAATATTGTTAGTCGCATCAACGCCATCCGCAGCCCCGGAGACGTCACCATGGTGTCAGTACACTGGGGCGGCAACTGGGGATACGCCGTACCCCCCGAGCAACAGCAGTTTGCCCGCCGGCTGATAGAAGGTGGCATTGACCTGGTCTGCGGCCACTCCTCCCACCACCCGAAGGCGATCGAAGTTTACCGTGGCAGGCCGATTCTGTATGGCTGCGGTGACCTGATTAATGACTACGAGGGTATCGGTGGCCAGGAGGAATTCCGGCCGGACCTGCGGATACTGTACTGCTTGGAGCTGAATGGAGATGGGGAGCTGAAGTCGCTGGAGCTGATTCCATTCCAGTCGCGGCGCTTGCGACTGGAACAGGCGCCGGCGATGGACCGGGAGTGGCTCAGGAAGGAACTGGACCGCGAGTGCGGCCGCTTTGGTGGGCTACTCCGCCCGGGGGCGGCCGATAACAGTTTTTTCCTGAATTGGTAGCAGCACACCCACAACCTGCTCAGGCGTGGGCGCCTATTTCGGGCAAGGTCAGGGTCAGCCCTGGTAACCCTGCGGATTCTGCGACTGCCAGCGCCAGGTGTCTTCCACCATGCGCGGCAGGTCATATTCCGCTTTCCATCCCAGCTCTCGCTCCGCCGTTGTCGGGTCGGCGTAGCATTCGGCGATATCGCCGGGGCGGCGCGGCACCACCTTGAAAGGAATGGCACGACCGGAGGCCTCTTCAAAAGCTTTTACAATTTCCAGCACGGAACTGCCTCGACCGGTCCCCAGGTTGTAGGTGTAACAGCCGCTGTCGGTGTCCCCACGGCCCAACTTCTCCAGGGCTGCCACATGGCCGCGAGCCAGGTCCACCACGTGGATATAGTCGCGTACGCCAGTGCCATCCACGGTTGGGTAATCGTCGCCGAACACCTGCAGCTCGGGCAGGCGCCCCACGGCCACCTGGGCAACATATGGCAGCAGGTTGTTGGGAATACCCTGGGGATCTTCACCGATAGTGCCACTCTCGTGGGCGCCGATGGGATTGAAATAGCGCAACAGACTGACCTTCCAGCCCGCATCAGGAGCCGCGCACAGGTCACGCATGATGTCTTCCACCATCAACTTGCTGGCACCGTAGGGATTGGTGGCGCCGGTGGGGAAATCCTCGCGGATCGGTACGCTGGCCGGATCCCCGTAGACCGTTGCGGAGGAACTGAAGATCAGCTGCCTGACGCCAAACTCCTCCATGACCCGGCATAAGGCCAGGGTCCCCGCCACATTATTCTCGTAATAACGCAGGGGCTGTGCCACCGACTCGCCAACGGCTTTCAGGCCGGCAAAATGAATCACCGCATCTATCTGGTATTGGGAAAATATTTCCCGCAGCACCTGCTCATCGGCGATGTCCCCACGATGGAAACTGACCGGCTGGCCGGTAATGGCCTCGACCCGGTGCAGGGCGGCCTCGCTGCTGTTGCACAGGTTGTCCAGCACCACCGGCTGCCAGCCAGCGCTGATCAGTTCCACGCAGGTATGGGTGCCAATGTAGCCGGCCCCGCCGGTCACAAGTATTGCCATGGGTCTGGCCCTTCATTTTTTAGTTCTCGGGAATGGGGCGTAAGTAGAGCGCAAAACTGCCGCCCTTTTCAACCTGTATTGAGGTCTCTCCGGCGTCTCCCTTTAAGGGAGAGCTATGCTGGAAAAGCGAGAGCAAAAAGTAATTTTCCTCGCCCGGCGCGTCCCGGCAGCGCCGCCCGGTCATCGAGGGACCGGAAATAAAGATAGATTTTGGTTTAAGCGCAGCAGCGCGATTCAGCACCAGTGTCGCCCCCAGGGCGCCACCATCTCGCCGACAGTCCATGGCCTGGTCACCCCCGGCGCAGTATCCCGCGAGCCTGAGCCCCGACTGGAACACGAAGGTCGCCCGACACGCTACAGGGAGTTGTCAATGAATACGATTTTCAATCACTACCAGGAAAGGTACGAGTCCATCCAGGAAGAGGAGCTCAGCATCCAGGACTACCTGGAGCTGTGCAAGGCGGACCCCAGCGCCTACGCCTCTCCGGCGGAACGCATGCTGATGGCGATCGGCGAGGCAGAATTGATTGACACCTCCCGCGATCCACGCCTGTCGCGTATCTTTTCCAACAAAGTGATCAAGCGTTACGCTGCCTTCAGCGAGTTCTACGGCATGGAGGAAGCGATCGAGCAGATCGTTTCCTTCTTCCGCCACGCAGCCCAGGGCCTTGAGGAGAAAAAGCAGATCCTCTACCTGCTGGGTCCGGTGGGTGGCGGCAAGTCCTCCCTGGCGGAGCGGCTCAAGGCGCTGATGGAGAAGATCCCCATTTACGCCATCAAGGGCTCACCAGTGTTTGAATCGCCCCTCAGCCTGTTCTCTCCAGAAGAGGACGGGCAGATTCTCGAGGAGGATTACGGCATTCCCCGCCGCTACGTGAATACCATCATGTCTCCCTGGGCCATGAAGCGACTGCATGAGTACCAGGGCGATATCAGCAAGTTCCGGGTGGTGAAAGTCCGCCCGTCCATTCTCGACCAGGTGGCAATTTCCAAGACCGAGCCCGGCGACGAGAACAACCAGGACATTTCCTCGCTGGTGGGCAAGGTGGATATCCGCAAGCTTGAGGACTTTCCCCAGAATGACCCCGATGCTTACAGCTTCTCGGGCAGCCTGTGCCGCGCCAACCAGGGCCTGATGGAGTTTGTGGAGATGTTCAAGGCGCCGATCAAGGTGCTCCACCCACTGCTGACTGCAACCCAGGAAGGCAACTACAACAGCACCGAGGGCCTGGGCTCCATCCCATTCAATGGCATTATTCTCGCCCACTCCAACGAGTCCGAGTGGCAGTCCTTCCGCAACAACCGCAACAACGAGGCGTTCCTCGATCGCATCTATATCGTCAAGGTTCCCTACTGCGTGCGGGTGCTGGAAGAAATCAAGATCTACCAGAAGTTGCTGGAAAACAGCTCCCTGAACAGGGCCCCCTGTGCGCCCGACACCCTGCGCATGCTGGCGCAATTCTCCGTGTTATCCCGGATCAAGGCGCCGGAGAATTCGAGTATCTATTCCAAGATGCGAATCTATGATGGTGAGAACCTCAAGGACACCGACCCCAAGGCCAAAACCATCCAGGAATACCGTGACAATGCCGGTGTAGATGAGGGCATGAACGGCCTCTCTACCCGCTTCGCGTTCAAGATCCTTTCCAAGGTATTCAACTTTGACGCCACCGAAGTGGCCGCCAACCCGGTACACCTCCTCTACGTGCTGGAGCAGCAGATCGAGCAGGAGCAGTTCCCGCCGGAATACCAGGAGAAGTACCTGGGCTTTATCAAGGAATACCTGGCACCGCGCTATGTGGAGTTTATCGGCAAGGAAATCCAGACCGCCTACCTGGAGTCCTACGCCGAATATGGCCAGAACCTGTTTGATCGCTACGTCACCTACGCCGATTTCTGGATCCAGGACCAGGAGTACCGCGACCCGGAGACCGGCGAGATTCTCGACCGCGGCGCCCTGAACGAGGAACTGGAGAAGACCGAGAAGCCCGCCGGCATCTCCAACCCGAAAGACTTCCGCAACGAGATCGTCAACTTCGTGCTGCGCGCCCGCGCCAACAACCAGGGCAAAAACCCGGACTGGCGCTCCTATGAAAAGCTGCGCGCAGTGATCGAGAAGAAAATGTTCTCCAATACCGAGGACCTGCTCCCGGTTATCTCCTTCAACACCAAGGCTTCAGCGGACGACAAGAAGAAGCACGCCGACTTTGTCGATCGCATGGTGGAACGGGGTTATACCGAGAAACAGGTTCGGCTGTTATCGGAGTGGTACCTGCGGGTACGCAAATCGCAGTAACCGGCTGTAGGGGTTTATGAGCTACATCATCGACCGTCGGCTCAACGGTAAAAACAAGAGCACGGTGAACCGGCAGCGTTTCCTGCAGCGCTATAAAGCGCATATCAAGAAGGCTGTCGGCGAGGCGATGAACAGTCGCTCGATCACCGATATGGAGAAGGGCGAGCGTATCAGTATTCCCACCCGGGATATCAGCGAGCCCATCTTCTCCCACGGCGCCGGCGGTCATGTAGACAGGGTACTGCCGGGCAACAAGCAGTTTTCCACCGGCGACCGGATTCCCCGTCAGGGGCAGCAGTCCGGCTCCGGCGGCGGTGGCGGCAGTGCCAGCGACAGCGGCGAGGGCATGGACGAGTTTGTGTTCCAGATCTCGCAGGAGGAATTTCTCGACTTTATGTTCGAGGGCCTGCAGCTGCCGAACATGGTCAAGCGCCGACTCGCCGGCAATGAATCCTTTCAGGTGGTGCGTGCCGGTATCAGCAACGAGGGTACGCCCGGCCGCCTGAACGTAGTGCGGTCCCTCCGCGCGGCTCACGCCCGCCGGATTGCACTCACCAGCAGCAAGCGCCGCAATATCCGCCTGCTGGAGGAGGAGCTCGAGCAGGAAGAGAACAAGGATCCCGCACTGCGGGACCAGCGCCGCGTGGACCTGCTGCAGGGCCAGATCGCCGACCTGCGTGGACGCGTGAAACGGGTTCCCTTCCTCGACGATTTCGACCTGAAATACAACCTGCTGGTGAAGCAGCCCCGGCCCCGCTCCCGTGCCGTGATGTTCTGCCTGATGGATGTGTCCGGCTCCATGAACCAGGCCACCAAGGACATGGCCAAGCGTTTCTTCCTTCTTTTGTACCTGTTCCTGCAACGCAGCTACGAATACACCGAGGTGGTATTTATCCGCCACCACACCAGCGCCAAGGAAGTGGACGAGGAGGAATTCTTCTATTCACGGGAAACCGGCGGCACCATCGTCTCCAGCGCCCTCAAGCTGATGCGCACGGTGATGCGCGAGCGGTATCCGGCCAGCGAGTGGAACATCTACGGTGCCCAGGCCTCCGATGGCGATAACTGGAACGACGACTCCAGCACCTGCCACAAGATCCTGATCGACGACATCATGCCCCACGTGCAGTACTACTCCTATGTGGAGATTACGCCCCGGGACCACCAGGCACTCTGGGAGGAGTACGAAAGTGTCCGGACGCTGTTTCCCGAGCACTTCGCCATGGAGCAGATCGTCGATGTACAGGATATCTACCCGGTCTTCCGCCAGTTGTTCAGCCAGAAGGTGAGCGCGTAATGTTCGATCAAGCCAGCTCTTCGCCGGATGCGCATGCCGAGGGCCCCATATCCACTACATCCGAGTGGACCTTCGAGCTGATCCGGGAATACGACCGCGCCATAGCCGAGCTTGCCGAGGAGTTTGGCCTCGACACTTACCCCAACCAGATCGAGGTAATCAGCTCCGAGCAAATGATGGACGCCTACTCCTCGGTGGGTATGCCGGTGGGCTACAACCACTGGTCGTTCGGCAAGCAATTCATCAGTGTGGAGAATAACTACCAGCGCGGACTGATGGGCCTGGCATACGAGATTGTGATCAACTCCAATCCCTGTATTGCCTACCTGATGGAAGAGAACACCATGACCATGCAGGCGCTGGTGATTGCGCATGCCTGCTACGGCCACAACTCATTTTTCAAGGGAAACTACCTGTTCCGCTCCTGGACCGATGCCAGCAGCATCATCGACTACCTGATCTTTGCCAAGAACTATATCCGCGAGTGTGAGCAGCGCCACGGCCAGGCCGAGGTGGAAGCCGTGCTGGATTCCTGCCACGCACTGATGAACTACGGCGTCGACCGCTACAAGCGGCCCTACCCAATTTCCGCGGTCGAGGAGGAGCGACGCCAGAAAGAGCGCGAGGAATACCGCCAGCGCCAGCTGAACGACCTGTGGCGGACCATCCCCAAAATGGGAGAGGACGATGAGGGCAACAGCCCACACCGCTTCCCCGAAGAGCCGCAGGAGAACATCCTCTACTTTATCGAGAAGAACGCCCCCCTGCTGGAAAACTGGCAGCGGGAGCTGGTGCGGATCGTGCGCAAGCTGGCGCAGTATTTCTACCCGCAGCGCCAGACGCAGGTAATGAACGAGGGCTGGGCGAGCTTCTGGCACTACACGCTGCTAACCGAGCTGTACAAGCGCGGGCGTGTGACCGAGGGATTCATGATCGAATTCCTGCAGAGCCACACCAATGTCATCTACCAGCCGGCGTTCGACAGCCCGTATTACAACGGCATTAACCCCTACACCCTGGGCTTCAGTATTTTCAGCGACCTGCGTCGTATCTGCGAGGCGCCGACGCAAGAGGATCGGGAGTGGTTCCCGGACATCGCCGGCAGCAACTGGAAGGAGACCCTGCAATTTGCCATGCGCGATTTCAAGGATGAGAGTTTCATCCTGCAGTTCCTGTCGCCCAAGGTAATGCGGGATATGAAACTGTTTTGTATCAGTGATGACGACCGCGAAAATGAAATTGTGGTCAACGCCATTCACGACGAGGACGGCTACCGCCAGTTGCGAGCTAACCTGGCGGGACAGTACAACCTGGGCAACCGCGAGCCCAATATACAGGTGTTCTCGGTGGCCAACCGCGGCGACCGCTCACTGACGCTCCACCACACCCAGCATCGCCGCCGCCCCCTGGGCAAGGACACCAAGGAAGTGCTGCGGCATATCCACCGGCTCTGGGGGTTCGATGTGCACCTGAACAGCCTGCACGGTGATGAGATCACCGCAAGCTTTCATTGCCCGGACCAGGGGCGCGACCGGACAGAACGGGAAGAGGAGTCCATGCTGGTTCCCAAGCCCATCTGAGCCGGGCGCTTCACATTTCCAGCAGCAGCTTCGCCTTGGCCACCAGTTCGGCGCGATCCCCCGGCCCCTGGATTACGGCGTCTGCCCCCGCATCCAGCCAGCGCTGCGAGTCGCTTTCGGACGCTTCGGTCACGACCAGTACCCGCACATTCGCAAACTCATTGCGCGAACGCAGGTGATCGATGATACCGAAGGCGTTGTTGTGCTCGAGGCTGACATCGATAACCAGCAGGGCCGGCTTGGCCGCCGCCAGCATGGTGCCCGCCACAAAACTGTTGCCGGCCACATCCACCTCGCAGCCCCCCTGCTGCAACGCCTGGCGACCCGCAGCAATCAGCTCCTGGCTCTGCGCCATAATCAGGACCTTGCGGCTGGCCGCGGCCAGTTCTGCCGGGACCGGCATGGCGTTGTCGCGCAGGAAGCCAACAAAGTCTTCCACACAGATCCGGTGGTCGCCCCGCCCCGGCAGCTTATAGGCCTTCAACTGGCCCCGCTCGATCCAGCGGATCACCGTACGGAAATTAACCCCACAATAACGCGCCGCTTCCCCGGTGGTGAGCACATGCAGTTCGTTCATCGTTCTTATTTCCCCCAACATCTGCGGTTACTTACAGGCCATGTCGAAATCTGCGCCACCGTACGGGGCCAACACCCCCCGCCGACGCGCATTTATGCTGTGATATCGACCTACCCTTATAAAATATGCTGCTTGCTTTGGCAAAATCAGCCGTTAGCTCGGCCTCATAGTGTATTAACGAACGTAATCCCAAGTCCCTCAATAAAATCTCGAAATGAATTGTTGACAGGTAAGACAGGTTTAATAGAATTGTCATCATCTGGCAGTCAGGTCTTTACTGCCACCCGAGTCGCCCGGCGACTCCGCCCGTCCCCGGGCACAGTCTTTTTCGGCCCCCGGGCCGACGCGTATACCCTAAGACCCTGGGCCCCCTTGTTTTTTCGGGGCCTTTTTTTTATCTTCCAGAAGCTCAATCCCCTCCTCTTTGAACGCTCTCCACGGCGCCGGACGCAAGGAATTACAGTGGTACAGAGCCGAGACCGGCACAGCAGTATTCCCCCCGCGAGGCCCCCGCGATGAAAATCTACCTGGTGGGCGGCGCAGTCCGCGACAGGCTCCTCGAGCGCCCGGTGCACGAGCGGGACTGGGTGGTCGTGGGTGCAACCGAAGACGATATGCGCGCGCAGGGCTTCACCCCTGTAGGCCGCGACTTCCCCGTATTCCTGCACCCGGATACCAGCGAGGAGTACGCCCTGGCCCGCACCGAGCGCAAGAGCGGCCACGGTTACGGTGGTTTCACCGTTCACGCCGACCCCGACGTCACCCTGGAGCAGGACCTGCTGCGCCGCGACCTCACCATCAACGCCATGGCCGAGGATGACAGCGGCGAGCTGATCGACCCCTATAACGGTCGCGCCGACCTTGAAGCCCGGTTGCTGCGCCACGTATCCCCCGCTTTCGCCGAGGACCCCCTGCGCATACTGCGGGTGGCCCGTTTTGCCGCCCGCTACCACCACCTGGGCTTCCAGATTGCCGACGACACCATGGGCCTGATGCGCCAGATGGTTGAGGCCGGTGAGGTCGAGCACCTGGTGGCCGAGCGGGTATGGAAGGAAATCAGCCGGGCAATCACCGAGCCGGACCCGGATGTGTTTATCCGCGTGCTGCGGGAATGCGGCGCACTGAAGATACTGCTGCCGGAAGTTGACCGCCTGTTCGGCGTGCCGCAGCCGCCCAGGCATCATCCGGAGGTGGATACCGGCGAGCATGTGCTGCTCGCCCTGCGGATCGCACCGCCCCGCCTGGAGGTGCGCTTCGCAGTGTTAATGCATGACCTGGGCAAGGGCATCACCCCCGAAGAGGTCCTGCCCAGCCACCGCGGCCACGAAAAGGCCGGCCTGCCGCTGGTGCGCGACGTATGCAAGCGCTGGCGGGTGCCGAAACAACTGACCGCACTCGCTGCCGGCGTCTGCGAATATCACCTGCACTGCCACCGCGCCTTCGAGCTGCGCCCCCAGACGCTGATGAAAATGCTGCGCGCCCTGGATGCCCTGCGACGCCCGGAGCGTTTCGAGGATTTCCTGCTGGCCTGCGAGGCCGACGCCCGTGGGCGCGCGGGCTTGGCAGATCGCGACTACCCCCAGCCGGACTTCCTGCGCAGGGTGCGCGCCGCCGCCGAGGCCGTCTCGGTACAACCACTGATCGAGCAGGGCTACGAGGGTGCGGAACTGGGCCAGGCACTGGACCGGGCCCGGATCGACGCCATTGCGCAGGTCATGAAAGAGAAAGAACAGGAACAGAAGGACGCAGATGCGTAACGCCCTCGTCACCGGCGCCGCCGCCCGCCTGGGTCGCGCCATCGCCCGCGAACTCCACCGCGACCACCGGGTGGTGATCCACTACCGCAGTTCCGGCACCCGGGCCCGGGCCCTGGCCGAAGAGCTGAACGGTATCCGTGCGGACTCCGCCGTTGCCATCCAGAGCCCGCTTGCCAGCCAGGCGGACTGCGAGGCCCTGGCAGCGGCGGCAACGGCGCAGTGGGGCGGCATCGATGCGCTGGTGAACAACGCCTCGGCCTTCCATCCCACCCCCATCGGCGAGGCCGACGAGTCCGCCTGGGATGAACTGGTGGGCAGCAACCTGAAAGCGCCCTTTTTCCTCAGCCAGGCGCTGGCACCCAGCCTTTCCCGCGATAACGGCTGCATCGTCAATATGGCCGATATCCACGCCGAGCGGCCCATGCCGCAGCACACCATCTACTGCGCCGCCAAGGCGGGGCTGGTAATGGTCACCAAGAGCCTGGCGCTGGAGCTGGCACCACAGGTACGGGTCAATGCCGTGGCGCCCGGGGCCATCCTCTGGCCGGAGAGCGAGGACGAGGCCGTGGACAGCGAAACCCAGGCCGGCATCCTCCAGCGTATCCCCATGGGGCGCACCGGCCGCGAGGCGGATATCGCCCGTACCGTGCGCTTCCTGGTCAGTGGCCAGGATTACATCACCGGCCAGGTACTGGCCGTGGATGGCGGGCGCAGCCTGAATATCTGATCCACCCCGGGCGCGGCCCGACCTACGCGGCCCGACCATATTTCACTGCAATTTCACCGGGAAGTTGCCACAATGCCTTTCCACGTCGGTAATCGGAAAGCTCCCGGTGAACAGCCTCAAGATACTCCTGGTCGAAGACAACCCCACCCTCGCCCGCCAGACCGGCGAATTCCTCGAGGGGCATGGCTGGCAGGTGGATTTTGCCGATAACGGGCGGCTGGGCCTGAAGCTGGCCCTGGAACAGGTTTACGACCTGGTCCTGCTGGACCTCAACCTGCCGGACATGGACGGCGTGGAGCTGTGCCGCCAGTTCCGCCAGCGCGCCACGGTCACGACCCCGGTATTGATGCTCACTGCCCGCGACGCCTTCGACGATAAGGCCCTGGGTTTCCATTCCGGTGCCGACGACTACCTGTGCAAACCCTTCGACCCGCGCGAGCTGGCACTGCGGTGCGGCGCCCTGGCAAGACGGCGGGAGCTACATCGCAATGACGAAATCCGGATCGGCGCTTTACAAGTCCGCGGGCGCGGGCGTGAGGCGGAACGCGATGGCGAGCCCCTCAGGCTCACCGCCATCACCTTTAATATCCTCTGGGAACTGGCCTGTGCCTATCCCGAGCCGCTGACCCGCGCTGAGCTCTGCCACCGCATCTGGGGCGACAACCCGCCGGACAGCGACGCGCTGAAATCCCATATCTACAGCCTGCGCCGCCAGCTGGACCGGCCATTCGCAAGCCCCATGCTGCGCACCATCAGCAATATCGGCTACCGGCTGGAGCTGCCAGATGAAGGCTGAGCAGCCGCAGCGGAGCCTGCAACGCCGGGTATTTACGATATTCGGCAGCTTCACCCTGGTGCTCTGCCTGGTTTATAGCGGCATCGGGATCATGGCGGCTTACATCATCGAGGACCAGCTGCTCGATAACCTGATATCGGACGAAGCCCGGTATATCGAGCGACAGTTCCATACCCACGGCAAGCTGCCGACACCACGACTGCCCAATTTTTCCCTGTACGCTTCCGCCGGCGATGCCCCGAGCAACTTCCGGGTCGCCCTGGCAGGCGGCCGGAA
The DNA here is from genome assembly GCF_044383805.1 of Microbulbifer sp. JSM ZJ756. Classification (NCBI taxonomy): domain Bacteria; kingdom Pseudomonadati; phylum Pseudomonadota; class Gammaproteobacteria; order Cellvibrionales; family Microbulbiferaceae; genus Microbulbifer; species Microbulbifer sp. JSM ZJ756. Next base: position 68,520 of record NZ_JBISER010000006.1, read on the forward strand.
AAGCGCCGAGCTGTTTGTTACCGGGGAACAGCATTACCACCTGCGGCGCCTGGAACTCGACGGTGGGCCGGTACTCGCTGCGGACGTGGGCAACCTGCTGACAGTATCGCGCCAGTCCGGCCGTCTCGTATGGCTGTTACTGGCTGCGCTGCTCGCTACCACTGCCCTGGCCCTGTGGCTGGCACACCGGCTGGCCGCCGGTACCATCCGCCCCCTGCTGGGCCTCGCCCGGGAAGTGCAGCAGCAACACAATGACCGTCAGCCAGTCGCCCTTTCCGCCACCGAAAACCAGGACGAGATCGGCTTCCTGGCGCGAACGCTGGAGCGCAGCCTCAACGAGCTGCAGCAGGCCCAACAGCGGGAAGCGGAATTTACCCGCGATGTCAGCCATGAACTGCGCACCGGCCTCGCCATAGCCACCAACACCATCGCGCTGTCCCGGCAGCGGGAATTGCAGGACAGCGAGAAACACGAACTCTGGTCGACGCTGACGGCAATGGAAAAGACCGTCAGCACACTGCTGGTACTGGCGCGCGCCGAATCAATCGAGCGCTCCACTTTTGACCTGCGCCCCCTCCTGGAAGAGAGGCTGCTGGCCCGGCGCGAGATCGCAGCGGGAGAGAATTTCCAATTGGATCTCGCGCTGCCGGACAAGCTGCCGGTCAATGGCAACCCCCGCCTTACCGTACTGCTGCTGGATATCCTCCTGGACAATGCCATTCGGCATGCCGCCGGGCCCGCCCTGCAGATTCATGCGAGCGGCAGTGGGCTGAGCTTCACCAACCCGGTCAGGGAAAACACCGATACCGAAAACCTCTTCCTCGCCGGCACCCGCAGGCCGGGCAGTGACGGTCTCGGCCAGGGACTGTACCTGGCAAGCCGGATCCTCAATGCGCAGGGGTGGGGCTATGGGGCCAACTGCGAGAAACAGCTGTTCTCAATCTCCATCTATCCGGCCTGACATCCCGCCTGGCCCGCGCCCGTTCCTCCACGATATTTCCCGAGGAATTTCACCAGCGCTTCACGCGCACTGCGCCACGATGCTCCTGAAACAGCAAGGAGAATCATCATGGCCAAGAAAATCCTGTTAACAATATTATTCAGCGTGACACTGCTCGCCGGCACCGGCTTTTGGCTGAAAAGCCTGATTCCCCCACCGCCGGATCACCAGACCCTGGCGCAGACACAGCCCGGGGATATCCCCTATCTCCAGCAACCCCGGCCCGCCGGTGACCGCGGCCGAATCCTGATGGTGGTGACCAGTGCCTCCACCATGGGTGAGCACGGCAAGGACACCGGATACGAACTGACCGAGCTCGCGCGGTCCTACTACGTATTTACCGCCAATGGCTTTACCGTGGATATCGCCAGCCCCCGGGGCGGAGAGCCGCCGGCAGTGATCGACCGGGACGATATGGGGCCAATCGAATACGCATTCCTGAACGACCAACTAGTGAAGGCAAAGCTGCACGACAGCATCCCGGTGGCACAGGCCAATGCAGGTGACTACCGCGGTATTTTCTTTGTCGGTGGCAAGGGCGCCATGTTCGACTTCCCCGGCAATGCCGACATCCACAACCTGGTGGCATCCATCTATGGGGACGGCGGTGTCGTCGGCGCGGTCTGCCACGGACCGGCAGCACTTGCCGATATAGAGCTGGAGCCGGGGGTGCCGCTGCTGCAGGGGCGGCGTATCAGTAGCTTTACCAACGAAGAGGAACTGTTCCTGATTCCGGAGGCGGAGGAAGTATTTCCCTTCCTGCTCGAATCCCGGCTGCGGGAGAACGGCGCCGTGTTCGAGGCGGGCCCGGCCTACCTGCGCCAGGTCAGCACCGATGGCAGGCTGGTTACCGGGCAAAACCCCTGGTCGGTATGGGCACTCGCCGAGGAAATGGTGAAAACACTGGGCTATCAACCGGTACAGCGAAAGGTTACCAGTGAAGAAAACACCGTGGAGCTGCTACTGGCCTATGAAACCGATGGCCACCGCGGCGCCCTGACCAGGCTGGAAACATTCCAGCAGGCGGCCAGTGGTGAGGGGGAAGCAATCAACCGGCGATTACTGGCGATGCACGGCATTGTCGCGGTGATGCAGGGACGGGTCGGCAAGGCGGTGGATATCGTGCGGCTGCTGTCCGCTGCAAAAAAGTGGCAACAGGGGAAACAGGTGTAACCAGGACCGTCGCCCCGGCTTCGTATTTCCGTGTGAGCCAGGCCGCGACCGGCCTGCGCACCCGGCCAGGAGCTTTCAATGCCCCCTGCCAGACCCGGTGGGCTCATAGAGCCCACCGCCAGTGAACCAGCCTTCCCCCGGCAATACTGCATCGCACACGCTTCGGCCGGAATTTTCACCTGAATTTTACCGGGCCACCTGCAGACTTCCCCCATCAATCAGGAGAACCAAACCATGAGCAAGAAACTGAAATTTACGACCCGAATGATCCTGCTGCCAGGGCTGGCAATCGGTTGCCTTACCGCCCTCTGGTATACCTTTGTAGCGCTGAAAGAGGAGCCGGTAGCCCGGGATGCAATCGTGGCGTCCTACGCTTACCAAACGCCGGCGGATATCGGCATGTCGATGGAAGAAATCGGGGGAGGCCAGTTTGAGTTTTCGTACCGGAGCTTTGACGGGGCACTGGTCAACGGCCGCATCAGCTATCCCTCCGTAAAACAGGAAAAATATCCCGTGCTGGTCGGCATGGCGGCCATGGGAAGAGGCTACCAGCGCTGGTGGGTGGACTCCTTCAAGGGACGCCCGACAGTGACCCGGGTGAATGAAATCACCGAGCTCGCCAGCGAAAAAGGCTATGTGGTGGTCGCCATCGATGCACGCTTTCACGGCACCAGGAAAGACCCCAACCGCACCCTGGCGTCGATCATGAATGACCTGCATTACTTCGGGGACAAGCGCGACTACGAAGCAATGATCCGGGACACGGTCCTCGATTACCGGGTCCTGATGGACTGGATCGCCCAGCAACCGGACCTGGACGGTGGCAACCTGACCCTGGCGGGTTACAGCATGGGCGCGCAGGTCGCCCTGCTGGCCTCGGCCCTCGACCCGCGCGTGGACCGGGTTATCGCTATGGTGCCGCCACATATCGACGACAAGACGGCGGTCGTGGCGCCCAGGAACCTTGCCGGCCTGATTAAAAAACCCGGAGTTCTCCTGATCACTGCAGAGGATGATGAGTACGCTTCGAAAGAGGACAACCTGCAGCTGTACGATGCGATTGCAAGCGCAGACAAGAAGCACCAGGCGCTCGCGGGAGGCCACATACTGCCAGGTGATTACATCGATGCGGTGCGCGGCTGGCTGTAAGGCAGCGTAGCCGTTGCTCCCAGCGGGTACGCCCGCAGCCCCACGCGCCGGTTTTGGCACTGGGGCCCGGGTGCAGGACAAAGACAGTCAGGGCCAGGGAAAGTGTACCGGCCAGAGTTTCTGCTTGTCCTTGTCGTAATCTTCCCACATCTCGGCAAAGGTCTGGCCGGTGAGGGGGTGGCGCTGGGCTGGCGCCAGCTCGGCCAGGGGCTGCAGCACGAAGGCGTTTTTCACAATCTCGCCGCGGGGCAGTTTTACCCCATCGAATTCGCCGGCCAGGTCGTCGTAGGTGAGGATATCGATATCCAGCGTCCGCGCGCTGAACTTGGGGCCGCTGCGCACCCGGCCATTGGCATCCTCGATCTCCCGCAGTCGCAGTGCCAGCTGGCCCACCGGCAGGTCGGTGTGCAGGCCCACCACCAGGTTATAGAAATTGTCGCCATCGAAGCCCACGGCCTCGCTCTCGAATACCCGCGAGACACTCAGGTTGCCGAATTCAGCGGCCAGCGCATCCAGGCCGGCACGAATATGCCGCCCGCGGTCGATGTTACTGCCGAGACTGAGGTATACCTGTGCCACGCTCACACTCCTGCGGCGGCGCCGCTGGCCGGGCGTTCGCCGCGCTCGATAATCACACCCACATCGCGGGAACCGCGAACGGCCCCCGGCTTCGACAGCCGCAGCCGCAGCCACGGCACGCTGAACTCGTCGCGCACAATGCCTGCCGCCTGTTCCGCCATGGTTTCCACCAGCAGGAACTCGCTGCCCTCGATAAAGCCGATCAGCCGCTTGGCCACCGCCTTGTAGTTGAGGGTGTGCTCGATATCGTCGGTGCGCGCCGCCTCGGAAATATCGAACGCCATCTCCAGGTCCAGGCTCACGGTCTGGCGCACCTCGCGCTCCCAGTCGTAGATCCCGATAATGGTGTTCACTTTCAGGTCCCGTATATAAACGATATCCATCAGCCGGCCAGGCCTCCTTCCAGTTCCGTCATCGGCCAGCGCGGCCGCACTTCCACACCCAGGCCCGACTGCTGCCCGGCCTTGAGGCGCAGGTAGCCGGCGTAGGCAATCATGGCACCGTTGTCGGTGCAGAATTCCTGGCGCGGGTAATAGACCTCCGCGCCATCCCTGGCCAGCGCCTTCTCCAGGCGCTCGCGCAACAGTTTATTGGCGGAGACCCCGCCGGCCACCACCAGGGTCTTGCGGCCCGACGCCTTCAGCGCGCGGCGGCACTTGATCACCAGGGTGTCCACCACCGCTTCCTGGAAAGCCGCGGCGATATCGGCACAGGTCTGGTCGTCCGGGAGCCCGTCTGCCAGGGCGTGGTCGCGCACCGTGGTCAGGGTATAGGTCTTGAGGCCGGAGAAGCTGAAGTCCAGCCCCGGGCGATCGGTCATGGGCCGCGGAAAGGTAAAGCGCGCCGCATCGCCCTTCTCCGCCAGCGCGGCCAGGCGCGGCCCGCCCGGATAGTCCAGGTCGAGCATCTTGGCGGCCTTGTCGAAGGCCTCCCCGGCGGCGTCATCCAGGGACTCGCCCAGCAGTTCGTATTCCCCCAGACCACGCACATCCACCAGCTGGGTGTGGCCGCCGGAGACCAGCAGGGCAACAAAAGGAAAGGCGGGCGGCTTCTCCTCCAGCATCGGCGCCAGCAGGTGGCCCTCCATATGGTGGATCTCCACCGCCGGCACGCCCCAGCCGTATGCCAGGGCCCGCCCGGCACAGGCCCCCACCATCAGCGCGCCCACCAGGCCGGGACCGGCGGTATAGGCAATACCGTCCAGGTCCGCCGGCGCAGTGCCGGAACGCTCCATCACCTGGCGCACCAGTGGCAGCAGTTTGCGCACATGGTCGCGACTGGCCAGTTCCGGCACCACACCGCCGTAATCGGCGTGCAGGTCCACCTGGCTGAAGAGCGCATGCTCCAGCAGGCCCCGTTCGCTGTCGTACAGGGCTACGCCGGTTTCATCGCAGGAGGTTTCGATACCCAGAATCCGCACTTGGTCTCACACTCGTGGCTGAATCAAAGGGCGCCTATCATACTTGAAAGGGTAGTCAGGGTGCAGGCACCCCCCGGGAAGCTGCATATGGCACCCGCAGGCGGGCCAAAGCCCCCGCCAGACGGCCCTCTGGCGCCATTTCCGCTGCTGCCGGGATGCTTTTCTTCCTATATAGGGGCATACCGGCGCCACCGACCCGCAGAGACGGGCGGAAATGGCTATAAACCGGGCGCTGACAGGCTTGCGATCCCCGGACCAAGTGTTTAGAATTTGCGCCCTCGCTGTGAACCGGCCCCCGGATTGCATCTGCGAGAGCAATTGCCGGAAGGCCGAGAGAAACGAATTTTACAGGTAACTTATGCCCTCTGTACGAATCAAAGACAACGAACCGTTCGATATCGCCCTGCGCCGCTTCAAGCGCTCTTGTGAGAAAGCCGGTGTACTGTCTGAAGTACGTCGTCGCGAGTTTTACGAGAAGCCGACTGCCGTTCGCAAGCGCAAGGCTGCCGCGGCTGTGAAGCGTCACGCCAAGAAGCTGCAGCGCGAAAACCGCAAGTTCCAGCGCCTCTACTAAGCAGCGGCCCCCGAGGCTGCTCTCAGCGAGGCCGGCCGGGGCCAGAACCCCGGGGCGGTGATCGAAAAACGGCGTGCGAGCTGGACTCGCGCGCCGTTTTGCGTTGTGCTGGAGTTAAAAGGCGTGGCCCCGCCACCCCACCGGGATGCCCCGAGCATGCCGGCGGCCCGGATACTGACCCGCCGCCCGCGCGGCCGGGTGAATAACAACCCTAAAGACCGGATCCATACCCATGAGCACTCTCAAGGATACCCTCGCCCAGTCCACCAAGGAGGCCATGAAGGCCCGTGCCAAGGAGCGCCTGGCGACCCTGCGCCTGATCAATGCCGAGATCAAGCGTGTCGAGGTGGATGAGCGTATTGAGCTGGACGACGCCCGCATCCTGGCCCTGCTGGACAAGATGACCAAGCAACGTCGCGATTCCATCGCCCAGTACGAGAAAGCCGGCCGCGCCGAGCTGGCCGCCGTGGAACAGGCCGAGATCGACGTCATCCAGGAGTTCCTGCCGGAGCAGCTGAGCGAGGCCGAACTCGCCGAGATCGTCAGCGCCGCGGTCAAGGACACCGGGGCCAGCGGCATGGCCGACATGGGCAAGGTAATGGCCCAGGTGAAGCCGCAGGTACAGGGCCGCGCCGATATGGGGGCGGTGAGCAAAATGGTGAAAGCCCAGCTCGCCTGAGCCGGGCCATTCCTACACTACGCCGGGTGCCCAGCGCCGCCCGGCCGCAGCAAATCTCGTGGAACGACTGAATGGCCGGAAAGATCCCCCAGCATTTTATCGACGACCTGCTCGCACGGGCCGATATCGTCGGGGTGATCGACAGCCGGGTGAAACTGCGCAAGACCGGGAAAAACTATTCCGCCTGTTGCCCGTTTCACGACGAAAAAACCCCGTCCTTTACCGTAAGCCCCGACAAACAGTTCTACTACTGCTTCGGCTGTGGTGCCAACGGCAATGCGATCGGCTTCCTGATGGAATACGACCGCATGGGCTTTCCCGAGGCGGTGGAAAAGCTGGCGGCCAGCCAGGGCCTGGAAGTGCCGCGCGAGCAGCTGGCCCCTGGCGTCGAGCAGCGCCAGCGGGAGAGCCAGTCGCTCTACCAGCTGACCGGCAAGGCAGCGGATTTCTACCGCGCCCAGCTGCGCTCGCACCCCTCCGCGGGGCGAGCGATCACTTACCTGAAACAGCGCGGCCTGTCGGGTGAGATCGCCCGCGACTTCGGTATCGGCCTGGCGCCGCCGGGCTGGGACAACCTGCTCAACGAGCTGGCGGACACCCCGGACAAGGCCGACCAGCTGGAGCGCGCCGGCCTGGCCATTCGCCGCCAGGACAGCAACGGCAACAGCGCCTCCCGCGGACGCCACCACTACGACCGCTTCCGCAACCGGATCATGTTCCCGATCCGCGACCAGCGCGGACGCACCATCGCCTTCGGCGGGCGGGTACTGGGTGACGACAAGCCCAAGTACCTGAACTCGCCGGAAACCCCGATCTTCCACAAGAGCCGCGAACTCTACGGCCTGTGGGAGGCGCGCCAGGCCAACCGCGACCTGCAGCGGCTGATCGTGGTGGAGGGCTACATGGATGTGGTGGCGCTGGCCCAGTTCGGCATCCGCTGCGCGGTCGCCACCCTGGGCACCGCCTGTGGCGAGGAACATATCCAGCTGGCGTTCCGCCATACCGGCGAACTGGTGTTCTGCTTCGACGGCGACCGCGCCGGCCGCGCGGCCGCCCGGCGGGCACTGGAATCCGCCCTGCCGCAGATGCAGGACGGCCGCAGTGTGCGCTTCCTGCTGCTGCCGGAAGGCGAGGACCCGGACACCCTGGTGCGCCAGCTGGGGGGCGAGCGCTTTACGCAACTGGTGGAAGAGCAGGCACGGCCGCTGGAAGACTTCCTGTTCGACCTGGTGGGGGAAGGCATCAACCTGCAGACCATGGACGGGCGCGCGCGCCTGTCCAAGCAGGCCGCCCCCCTGCTGGACCTGCTGCCGGCCGGCGTCTATCGGCAGCTGATGTTCCAGCAACTGGCGGCGCGCACCGGCCTCGACCGGGAGATGCTGGAAGAAATCATCGAGGCAGAGCAGGCCAGCCGCGCCAGCCGCCCACCGGAACCGGCCCCAACCGCGCCGCAGCCCCACAGCGCCCCGCGCAGTGAGCCGGCTGCACCGCGCGGCGAAGCCGCCCCGGGCAGCCCGGACCCGGGCCCCGGGGAGATGCCGCCGCAGCCGCCCCAGGACTATATCGACGAGTTCGACCAGCCCCCGGACATGGCCGCCCCGGAGCCGGCACCGGCAGCCGCCACCCCGCGCCGGCGCAGCGGCCAGTACCGCCTGCCGCCGGAGCGCATGCTGATTGCGCTGCTGCTGCACCACCCGGAGCTGGCGGCACAGATCGCCGACAGCGCGCAGTTCCGCAATCGCGGCGTGGCGGACCTGGCCCTGTTCGCCGACCTGGTGGAGCTGCTTCGGCAGCGGCCAGACTACAATCTGAACCAGCTGCTGGGTTACTGGCGCGCCCACCACGGTGCCGCATCCTGCGACACCCTGGCGCAACTGGCGGCCTCCCAGCTGGTCAGCGGCGTACGCCAGCTGGCCCGCGGCGACGCGGGCCTGGAGTACGACCCCCAGGCCGAATTCAGGGACTGCCTGCAGCAGCTGGAGCGCAGCGAGGCACGCGAGCACAATCGCGGCCTGCTGGAGCAGCTGCGCAGCGGTGGCGGCCAGTTGAGCGACGAGCAGCGGGCGCTGCTGGCCAACTGGCGGCGCAAGGACGACTAGTCAGGTGCCGGGCCTTGAAATACCGGGGCCCAGCACCATATCGATAAACCCCGGACGGGAGACGGGATCGGGAACCGAGCACAACAGACTTCGCACCACGGCGTCACTTGACAGCCAGAGTGGTTATTGCTATCGCAAATACGCTATAATCCCGCGTCTTTGTCCCGACTTTTTAACCCCCAAGATTTCAGGGTTGTGCATGACCGACAAAACCCAACAGCAGACGACTTCCCGCATCAAGGAGCTGATCGCCCGCGGTAAAGAGCAGGGCTACCTGACCTATGCAGAAGTAAACGACCACCTGCCGGAAGATATTTCCGATCCCGATCAGGTGGAAGACATCATCGGCATGATCAACGACATGGGTATCAAGGTGTTCGAGAGTGCACCCGATGCCGAAGAACTGTTGATGGCCGAGGGCGACAGCTCCGCCGATGAGATAGCCGCCGCCGAAGCCGCCGCCGCCCTGGCCGCGGTGGAATCCGACGTGGGCCGCACCACCGACCCGGTGCGCATGTATATGCGCGAGATGGGTACCGTGGAGCTGCTCACCCGCGAGGGCGAGATCGCCATCGCCAAGCGGATCGAGGAAGGCCTGCGTGAACTGATGGCAGCCCTGGCCTACTGGCCCGGTGCCGTCCAGCACGTGATCGACGAGTACAAGCTGATCGAGGAAGGCGAGCGCCGCATCCCGGACGTGATCGCCGGCTGGCTGGACCCGGCCGACGAGGTCCCGCCGGGCGCCCAGACCGGCCAGGCCGCCGCCCCCGCCCCGAGCAGCGACAAGTCCGATGACGACGACTCCGACGATGACGACGACGATTCCTCCGAGGAAGAGGAAGAGAACGTCGGCGGTATCGATCCGGAAGAACTCGCCGAGCGCATGAACAAGCTGATCGCCGCGCAGAAGAAGGCCGACGCCGCCATCAAGAAGCACGGCCGCGACTCCAAGCAGGCCGGCGAGGCCCTGGAGGCCGTGGGCGAGGTGTTCCGCTACTTCAAGCTGGCCCCGCGCCAGTTCGACCCGCTCTACCAGCAGGTGCGCAGCATCCTCGACGAGGTGCGCCTGCAGGAGCGCGCCATCATGCACCTGTGCATCAAGAAAGCCCGGATGCCGCGCAAGACCTTCATCAAGGAGTTCCCGGGCAACGAGACCAACGAGGACTGGATCCCCGGTATCGTCAAGAAGAAGCGCGACTACTCCGACAACCTGCGCCACCTGGCGGAAGACATCATCCGCTGCCAGCGCAAACTGGCCCAGTGCCGCGAGCAGGCCGGGCTGGAGATCGGCCAGATCAAGGAGATCAACCGCCGCATGTCCATCGGCGAGGCCCGCTCCCGCCGCGCCAAGAAGGAAATGGTCGAGGCCAACCTGCGCCTGGTGATCTCCATCGCCAAGAAGTACACCAACCGTGGCCTGCAGTTCCTGGACCTGATCCAGGAGGGCAACATCGGCCTGATGAAGGCGGTGGACAAGTTCGAGTACCGTCGCGGTTACAAGTTCTCCACCTACGCCACCTGGTGGATCCGCCAGGCCATCACCCGCTCCATCGCGGACCAGGCGCGCACCATCCGTATCCCGGTGCATATGATTGAGACCATCAACAAGCTCAATCGCATCAGCCGCCAGATGCTGCAGGAGATGGGCCGCGAGCCGACCCCGGAAGAGCTGGGCGAGCGCATGGAAATGCCGGAGGACAAGGTCCGCAAGGTACTCAAGATCGCCAAGGAACCGATCTCCATGGAGACGCCCATCGGCGACGACGAGGATTCGCACCTGGGGGACTTCATCGAGGACCAGAACCAGTCGTCCCCGGTGGATACCGCCACCCAGACCGGCCTGCACGACGCCACCCGCTCCGTGCTCGGCGGCCTGACCGCGCGCGAGGCCAAGGTACTGCGCATGCGCTTCGGTATCGACATGAACACTGACCACACCCTCGAGGAAGTGGGCAAGCAGTTCGACGTGACCCGCGAGCGTATCCGCCAGATAGAGGCCAAGGCACTCCGCAAGCTGCGACACCCGTCGCGCTCGGAGCACCTGCGAAGCTTCCTCGACGAAGGATAAGCACCCAAAGCCCGGCACCGCCGGGCTTTTTTTTACCAACAGGTTACACAGTCGTGGCCAGGAAACCGCGCCTGACCGATACCACCGCCACAGGGAATGACCGCCGGAGGGAAACCGTAATGCAGGAAGAGTTCGTCAACAAGCCGGGCAAGACCGGTATCCCGCGCCTGATCGATGCCACCAACTACTCCTGGCAGGGGTTGCTGGCCACCTGGCGCAACGAGGCCGCCTTCCGCCAGGAAGTGAGCCTGGCCGTATTCCTGATCCCGCTGGCCCTGTGGCTGGGCGAGACAGGCATCGAGCGCGCCCTGCTGATCGGCGTCACCCTGCTGGTGATGATCGTGGAACTGCTGAACAGCGCCGTGGAGGCCGCGATCGACCGCATCGGCCCGGAAAAGCACCCGCTGTCAAAGATCGCCAAGGACACCGGTTCGGCCGCGGTATCCCTGTCGCTGCTGATGTGGCTATTCACCTGGGTGTGCATCCTGCTGCCGCGCTGGGTCACCTGACCCTCCTGCGGCGTTCGCCGCGCCCATGCACCACTCCTGCCCGCGCCAGGAAATCTCCGCCACCGCGCGCCACAATTCGTACGCCCGTCTAAACTTTCCCCACTGCCCATAAAGCATCAACCACGGAAGGTTTATGGCACCAAAGTTTCTGGCGACTATAGGGCTGCTCGCCCTGCTCTGCGTCGCCCCCGCGCTCTCCCACGCCCAGGCCGCCGATCGTGGCGAGCTCGCCGTGTTCGCCCAGATCAAGCGACTCGCCCAGCAGGTCTCCCTCGAACAGCTCGACGGCTTCCAGCAACGCCGGGAGGAATGGCGCAATGCACCAATGGGCTACAGCAACAGCCGCCTGCAACTGCACTACGGCGGGCTGGAACTGGACTGGCGCGGCGATGCCCCGAGCCGCTTTGACGGCACCCTGACCGGCTTCCGCGCCAGCCACGACTTCTTCGCCGGCCCCACCTGCAACGGCAGCCAGCAGGCCGGGGTCAGCGCCGGCAGCAGTTTCGCCAGCGGCGACAGCTTTGCCCGCCGCCGCGATGGCAGCAATGGCCAGGTGGGCACCAACGACCTGCAGAGCTATTTTGTTGGCGCTTACTTCAGCGACCTGCGCAATAGCGGCCGCTACCTGGACCTGCAGGCCAAGGTCGCCTACCTGCGCGTACAGACCGACACCTATCGCGGCGCCAGCGGCGACACCCACGGCGTGCAGCTCGCTCTGGCCGCGGAAGCCGGCTACGACCTTGCCCTGACCGAGCGCTACGGCATCGAGCCCCAGCTGCAGCTGCTGGCCAACTACACCAACCTGGCAGTGATCGACGCCGGCCGCTACGCGGTCGATTCCGACGTCACCCCGGAGCTGGCACTCCGTGCGGGGGTGCGCGCCTACCGCAGCGACCGCCCGCACTTCGCCTATGCCAACCTGTGGCAGATCCTGGATGGCGACGACGAACTCTACAGCTCCAGCGCCGCAGACCTGCGCCACCAGCGCGGCGCCCGCTGGATGGAACTGGGTGTGGGCACACGCCTGCTCACCCTACCCATGGGGGACCTGTCCCTCGACCTCCGTTACCGCACTTCGGTGGACGATCACGACTGGCAGGGCCTGCGCGCCGGCCTGGGCTTCAGCTGGGCCTGGTAGCACCGCGCGACAGGCAAAAGCCGTTGATTTAATGGGGAAAATCGAGTACTTTTCCCGACCGCCTGCTCCATCAGCAGGCACTCCATGGGGGCCCTTAGCTCAGTTGGTTAGAGCATCCGACTCATAATCGGCAGGTCCTGGGTTCAAGTCCCGGAGGGCCCACCATTCTCCCCTTCCCCACCAAGTACAATCCATATCCGACAAGCTTTGCCGGTTGACGCCCGTAGCAAAATGCGACTTACTGTCGCCAATAGTGCTCGACAAAATAAGATACGCACTGTCGAATCGAATTACGTCCAGAAACAATAACAAGTAAATCAACACAGACCGCGAGCACGGTAGCGTTCAATATGCTCACGCAAAACCAATGACAAACCACCAACGAAAAAATGCAGCAAGTAACGCCGCTGTCGGGGCCGATTTCGAAGAGCTGGTGCACTCGCTCTTAACAGCTTCCTTTCCAGCACTTGCCCGACCATTCTGGCTACCCATCGGCCACCTCAACCAGAAACAACACAAGTTCGACCTGGGATGCGCGGGGCAGAAAGTGATTGTCGAGTGCAAGTCACACACATGGACCGAGGGAGGCAATATCCCGTCCGCCAAGCTGACCACCTGGGACCAGGCAATGTTGTATTTCTACCTGGCTCCGCGCAGTTACAAGAAGATTTTCGCGATAAAGCGCGACCTTAACCCCAAGACGGGCGAGTCCCTGGCCGAATACTATGTACGGACACACTTCCACGTCATCCCTGACGAGGTGGAGTTCTGGGAGGTTGACGAAACGAGGAGCCGCATACGGCGGGTGGCGTTTGATGCGACGGGGCATATTACCGGACTGCCTGAAACAAGCCTGAACTGAAGGAATGGCTTCATTAGTCGAATTAGCCCAAGAATAGGGACATCAATATTTCGCTCTGACCCCAATTATTGATTCATAGCACACCGCTCCAATGACCAACCCCTATCCCAGAAACAGAGACCCCCAGTTGAAGTTAGACCTCAGTCGAGTCAACCTCCTCAAGTAAAAACTCCTCTCCCCTCTTAGTCAGAGAGAGCTTTTTACTTTTACCGCCTACTCCATGAACGTTAACCAGTCCTTTATCGTGCAACTCTTGGACCGTCTCGATTATGTACTGCGGATCTACATCAGCGTCAGCTGCCAGCCGATCGACAGCTATGCCATCCACGTCTGGCGAGTTATTCAGCTCAACTAGCATTCGCCTTGCCGCTAGACTCACTTGTTTAGGGAGGGAATTTCCATCTTCTAATTTACGATACGTCTGATGCTCAATACTGCCTCCACGACCTTGAGACACACCAGGAATATCACCTCGCTCGACAACTTGCTGGACCTTGGAGGCCATATCTTCAACTTGGTCATCATTTAAACTGCCCCAACCTAACCAATCCATGATCTCCATTATCCGGTAGCTTCCTGGGGGCTTGGCTGAAAATACATCAATTAACTTTCTTGCTATATCTATCTTTTCCATCCTTAGTATTTCTTCCGGCTTTAACTCACCCTCACCCGGAAGCAGCTCCTTGTTTTCCTTTCTCAATTCATCATTTTCTTCCGTAAGCTGAGATATTCTAGTCCTCAAGTTAGTTATCCTTGACTCATATCTCGCCTCAGAATCTAACATCCTACGGGTAAGCTCTCTTGACTCATCTAAAGTAAGGAGTTTTTCACCTAGGGCGCGCTCCTTGGCTTGTCTCAGCGTTTTTTGGCAAGTTAAGCTATATTCGTATACGGGCTTAGCTAACAGCGGGTAAATAAATAGAAAAGAGAAATAATTAGGGGCAATGCCACACCGTTTATCAGCTCGCCCTCTATCTGAAATGCGAAATCAAATAAAGAAAAATCAACAGGTCGAAAATACCGGTCGATCTCAGAGAACTGTTGGTCCAACGGCATGTCAGCGAGCAGTATCATCAATACTCGATAATTCCAAAATAGCCAAGAAACACAAAACGCTCCCGCTAGAGGACTGACTGACCTATCGTAGAGAAATGCCTTAATCGAGACTGCTATGTCATTCATTATCTGCTGACTCTTTTTTGACCTGTGCATCGTATGTTTAAGACGCATATATTACGACGAGACGTACTAACAACATATAGGTGCCCGAAACAGGCGAGCATCAATGGGGGCATCTCTTGAACATTGAGACCCGCAACCCTTTTTATACAAGCTGACTTCAGTTGACAGAGGGCCATAGGTAGAACTTCCCGCCCTGCACAAGCAGCCTTTCATAGTAGTGCTGTATGGTATGACGCCCAAGCGTGATCGAGCATTTGCGGATTTCCTGGTGCTGAAATCATCGCGTCCCGCTACATCTCTCCCGACAAAACCGCCTAACCTTTAGAGATTCAGCCAGGGGGCCTGGCGCGATTTGCTCGCTAAGACGGTGCCGCAAACTCGCCTGAAGGAGAACACTATGCTCAGTCTTAACCTCGACACAACCTGCCGCCTCATCGACCTGGCGAAGGAATTTCATGCCCAGGAGGGGGTAAGCTTTCCCGATGAGCCGGACAACGCCAGTGGGGACTGGGCACGGCAGATCCTGGCCAGCCACGGGGGCGACAAGACTTTCCAGGAGTTCAAGTCCATTGTGGAGGACCTTGAGCCGGACCAGCAGCAGGAGCTGGTCGCACTACTGTGGATAGGCCGCGAGGATTACAGCCTGGGGGAGTGGCAGGATGCGCTGGCGCAGGCCGCCGATGACTGGACACCGCAAACCGCAGAGTACCTGGTCGGCCACCCGTTGCTGGCTAATTACCTTGAGAAGGGGCTCGAGCTATTCGGCTACCGCTGCAACGAATAGCGCTTGGCCTGGTCACTCATCGCTGGTGACCCGCCCAATATCTTTGGCTGGTTTTCGCGCCTGATAATCCGATCAACCGGCCGGTGGAGACCTGCGGAAAAGTCCGGTACGCTATCGCGAAAACCCGTGCCATTTATCCAATGCCTTGAGCGTCCGGGCAGCAGGTCGAGAATGCGACCGGGTGTGCACCTGAAAGATAAGCACTTTATCGCCAATAAATATGTGCCTCGTGACGAGCTAGCAATATGGCTTCAACCCCTGAAATCCTCAATGCCAGTGCAAGCGCGATCCAGCTTGCACTGGCGCCCGCTTTCCTGCTGACCGGGATTGCCGGGATGCTCGCCGTCATGACTGGCCGCCTTGCCAGGATCATCGATCGCGGCAGGGCCCTGGCAGAAGGTCAAATTGACCTCTCGCTCATCAAGCCGGACTCGATTGCTGGAGAACTCCGAGCCCTTGATCGCCGGAGACACTACTCCAGTGTTGCCATTACAGCCTCCACGATTTCAGCCCTCTTGCTGTGCGTGGTGATCGCGATGCTGTTTGTTGGTGTGATGATTGATGCACCACTGGGTAGCGTCGTCGGAGCCTTGTTTGCTGCCGCGATGCTGGCGCTGATTGCCGGGCTTGCGTTCTTTTTGCGTGAAGTGCACCTGGCGATGAAGAGCATTCGTATACCGGACTTCAAGGTCGACTAACGCCCCCCCGCAGACGCAACTCAATTGACGCAGGTGGCCTACAGGGCCGAGCTGACATTTCCATGAATGAGCAGCCAGCCGCAGTGCATGTACACCGTGCACCGCAGGGCTCTCTATTTAGTTGGAAGGATTACCAGGCCAGATATCAATCAGGCAGGAAGCCGGTTCCATTCGAAGACCGTGCTCTTACCTTGTAGCGGGCCAACGGCTGCAGAATCCATGGGCTTCTGTTCCGGCGCCGGCAGGCTGTTCTGGTCTTCCTCCAGCGATTGCTCGATGGACTGCTCCATTTCCTGCAGGGCCTTGTCCAGCTCCTCAGAGTAGCGTTCCAGCGCCTCGGAGGCCTGCTTGCCCAGCTCCTGGCCGGCGCCCTCCAGTTCTTCCAGCATGCGCTCCACCTCGGCGTTGGCGTCCTTGGTCGATTGGTCGAACTGCCGCGAGAACTCGCGGCTGAGGCGGTCGAACTGGTTGAACATGTCGCCGAACAGGCCGCCGTTGACGCTGCGGGCGGTGCGGTCGTAGTCCACCAGCCAGGTATCGTCGCGGCGCACCAGGTAGGTGACAAAGGAGCGCTCGCTGTCGCGCGCGCCATCGGGGCGGGCAAATTCCGACACCACGCTGGCCTGGTCGCCATCGATGATCACCCTGCCCCAGGACGGGCGGTAGCCTTCCCAGTCGCGGGCGAAGCCGTCAAAGGCGTCCGGGTGGCCCAGAGTGGAATAGCGGGCCACATCGCCGCCATCGCCATCCACCGCCGCGCCCCAGAAAGCCTGGGTGACCTCCTGCGGGGTCTCCGGCCTGCTGCAGCCCGCAAGCAGGGCCAGGACGGAGGCGGCCAGGGCAAAGGCGGCCAGGATTCTGGCGGGGTACTGGATTCTCATACTGGGTCTCTATTCAGGATATGACTGCTGCACGGCGTCTTGGCGCCGGGCCGGGTAATACCGGCAGGCCATTGTAAATCAGGCGCGGTAGGTTGCGCCAAGGGCGGCTGCCGGGTCATGGATGGCGGATACCGGCCCGGTCCCGGGTGAGAACGGTGGCTTGACCGGGGTCAGGAAATCCGACTTACTGTGTAGCGCGGTATCCGGGCACGGGGCCTGGGCAAAACCACGGGGTAGTAGGGAACAGGCGCTGGTTCACGCGCTGGAAAACAACTAGGGATAGATGCCGGTGCATACAAGCTGGCCCGGCCGGGAGGGAACCTGAATCATGTTGGGCACTATTCACTTTGTACTCGCCTGCGCGTGTCTCGCATTTGGAGCGGTGGCGCTGTTGCAGAAAAAAGGCGGGAGGAAGCATCGTTGGCCGGGCTACCTGTACTGCGCCTCCCTGTTGCTGGCTAACCTGAGCGCGCTGTCGGTGTATGAGGACTCAAGCACCGCCGGCCCCTTCCATATTCTTGCCTGGATCAGCCTCGCCACCCTCAGCGCCGGGTTTATCCCGGCCTTCCTGCGCAGGCCGGCCTACGGGTGGATGAACCTTCACGCCTACTTTATGAGCTGGTCCTATGTCGGCCTGGTGGCCGCTGGCGTCGGGCAACTGCTGACGGAGTACTCGACCCTGTCCGGCACCTTCGCCGTCGGCTTGCCGTCCCTCGTCATCGTGGCCGCTGGCGGGTTGATGATTCATTCGCGCCTGCCGGAGACCCTTACCTCGCTGGCCTCACGGAGTATCCAGCCCCAAGAGACAATCTAGCGGCCCACCCTGCTTACGGCGAATACCAGATCGGCGAGGTCCAGGCGCGTTCCTGGATTGTCTCCGGCAGGCTGTCGGGCGGTTCGCGCCCCAGCTTTGCGGCATCGTAGGTGGACCAGCGCGGTGTGGGGATCTCGATTACCCGGGCGTAATAGAAAGCATGTTGTGCCGGGTCGAATTCCTCGTCCGTCCATACTGCGGAGAGCTGGCCGGAGCCGATATCGTTGGTGTAGGTTGCCTTTTCCACATTGACGGTATTGCCCACCGGCGGCACCTTGCCATCACTGCCGGGCTTGCGATCGCCGGACAGCGCCACATCGTAAATTTTCTTGTGCTGCTTGCCGTCCTTGTCCACCCAGCCCTTGATGATCTGGATGCGGTCCAGGTTAGCCCCGGCGCTGTCTTTCATCGCCTGCACCAGGAAGACCGGTTTCCTGTCGTCACTGCCTGGCTCCAGGTTGCCACCCATGGGGACGCCCTTTTCATAGGCAGCCCTGGCCCAGTCGCCCTGCATACTGTCCTTGTCGTAATCCCAACCACCGAAGAAGCGCACCTGCATCCGGGTGCCGGAAGTTGCGTAGGTTTCCTTGCGCTTGATTGCATCCCAGATGGCTTCCCGTGTATTTTCCGGCGCCCACACCGCGGCAAGGCCACCTGAGCTGAATTCCCGCACGCGCTGGTTGTTCACCTCATCACCGGGTACCGGGCCATCCAGCCGGTGTTCCGCTTTCGACTCGATACCAAATTTACCGGTGTAGTTGTCCTCTTCTATGGTGGCCGCGGAATTGTGGGTATCGGAGTCGCCGATCAGTCCGAACACATAGGGGTTGCCCCTGCCCTTGGCGGCCATGGCCAGCCCATCGAGATAGGCCTGGCGGGCGTAGCTGCCTTTCTTGTTCTTGGGGCGTTCCACCCTGGTGGAGGAGAGGGTGTAATCCCAGATCTCGAAACCCGCGAATTCGTCGTTGGGCGCCAGCTCCGGATGGGTTTCCGATGTGCCCTTGATCTGCGAGACCTCGTATACCGGCTCATTCCGGACCCGGGTCTCGATATAGTCCGCCGTCAGTGGCTCGCCATCGAGCGCCACCGGGAACATCAGCCCGTCACTGGCATTGCCGTTATGAGGAATGGCAAACAGGGTGGCGCCGCCCTCGCGCATCTTCGCCATCCATTTCCACAGGTCGCGGGGATCGTCGGAGTCCAGCGCCGAGTAAGGCATATCCGGAACACCCTCGGAGGTGCGGAATAC
The DNA here is from genome assembly GCF_044383805.1 of Microbulbifer sp. JSM ZJ756. Lineage (NCBI taxonomy): Bacteria > Pseudomonadati > Pseudomonadota > Gammaproteobacteria > Cellvibrionales > Microbulbiferaceae > Microbulbifer > Microbulbifer sp. JSM ZJ756. Next base: position 87,378 of record NZ_JBISER010000006.1, read on the forward strand.
CACCACCCGGTGCAGGTTCAGCTTGTCCGGGTTCGAAGTCCACTCGAAGGCGGGGAAGGTGGTGAACTTGCCCGGCTTGTAGTGCCTGTCAGCAGTCTCCACCATTTCCTGCCAGATGGGTTTGGTAATCGACGGATCCGACAAGGCCGGGTCCGAGTTGCCCGGCTGCATCGAGTCCAGCACACGGGCATAGGCATCGAATGCCACTTTGGTATCGTCCGAGGTAATTTCCTTCGCGATCGGCAGCTTGCTGGCGGGGCTCTCCGGGTCGTACATCTTCTTGAACACGCCCAGGTACTCGGCGTGGTCGGATACCGAGTAGAAATCCAGTGGCCGCTCGATCTGCAATTCGCCACCCAGTGTCCCGGCGGAGATGGCCTCACCCTTCGCCCAGCGGTAGGCGTCATCCGGGGTGGTGGTGGCGCCATTGGTTACTGCATCAAATGAGTAACTGGTGTGGACGTGGAAGTTCCCGAAATAGACGTCTGTGGCTATGTCGCCGGTGACATTGCCGGCAGCCGCATCGCCATCCCTTTCCCCGGTTGCCGCCTCTGTATCAGTGCTTCCAGTCTCCACATGGCCAGCCGGGACTTCTGGCCCTGCCGACGCCTCACCATTTTCCGCGCCGGCACTTGCATCCGGTTCCGGCGCGGGCTTTTCGTTTTCACCACCGCAAGCGGTGAGCAACAGGGAAAGCAGCAGTAACTGGCTGAAGCGATGCATTTAATCCTCCCGCAGCCGGGCATCGGGGAAACACAATGTTGCAGGAATCATAGGATGGCATTCGAGGCCACGCCGCCTGGCACCGGTGACTGGCGCGCCTATCCTGCGACTTACATCTGCTATTCCGCAACCAGGGTATATTGCCGCGCCGGACCTGCACCCGCGGCGCGATATGGGAAAGGAGGAGGTGCAATCAGGCAGGGGCGGGAAATTTCCCGCGACGCCGGCAGCGCGCCGGGCATATTCAGTTGCCGTAGCCGGTCATCTCCAGGTAGCCCTCACCGGCGTGGCTGCCGCTGACACTGACCGGGCCCTCCCAGTAGCGCAGGCTGCCCGGGTTCCAGTAATCGCCGGGCCAGGAACGGACTACCAGGTCCAGGTTGGCAGCCGGAACCCGCAGCTGCCAGGCGACCGGCACCCGGCCAAAGCGGCTGTCGCGGTGTTCACGGGGCTGCAGGCTGAAGTCGCCGGCACTGAGGTTACGGGTGGTGCCGTCGGCTTCTACTAAAGTGCCGGAAAAATAGGGGTCGGCACCGCGCAGGCGGAACACCATCAGGTGACGGCCATCCTCCAGGTGCAGCGCCAGCCAGTCCCAGCCCTGCTGGTCCGGTTTCAGGTACTGGCTGCTCCACTCCCGGTCGAACCAGCCCCGCCCGCTGACCGGAAAATCCTGGCCATCGACCTGCACCGTGCCGTCAATTGCCAGCATTGGATAGCTGAAATACATCGAGCCGCCGCCACCGGCGGACTTGGCACTGAAGCCGCGCTCACCGTGAAATACCGGGGGCAAACGTGGCTGCAGTTGCAGGCGGTAGGCGAACTCCCCACCGTCCACCGCCAGCGACCAGGGTTTGCCTTCGTCACTTTCCAGCTGCCAGTGGTCAATCCAGGCCCTGAAGGGCCGTACCGTGATGCCGGCCTGGCCGGTGCCGCCGCGGGCACTGCGGGCGGCAAACCGGTGATCACCCGGGCGGCTGAGTGCCGCGTGGGCGAGCCAGACCTCATTGCGGTGCCAGCCGGGCTCAGGGTTTTCAAAGGGCCCGGGCTTCAGGCCAAACCGGAACAGTGTCCACTGCACACCGAAGCGCTCGTCACCGGCGCCCTGCAGGTTGGCGGTCAGGTACCACCACTCGAGGCGGTATTGTCGGTGCGCCCCCATATCCTCCGGCAGGCGGACGGTCATACCCGGTAGCGCCTGCCGAAACTGCCCGGGGGCGTCGCTCAGGGCGCCGAGGGATTCCCCTCCTTCGCTGTTACCGGCGCGCTCGCCACAACCGGCCAGTATCAGAGCAAGCAGTGCGAGCCGGAGCAGGCTATTCATTTTTCAGGGTCTCCAGTCGCACCGGGTTGCGCATCAGCAGGCCCACCAGGGCACCGATCAGCAGGCTGGCCAGCCACACCTGCAGCCAGAAACCCGGGTAGAGTTCCAGTGGCAGGGACCAGCCAAAGGCAACCGGATTGATCCGCGCCACCAGCACCCAGCTGAGGAAAACTCCCAGTGGGGTTGCCACGATTGCCAGCAAGCCAGTGACCAGCATGCTGTGGGCCACCAGCCGCCAGCGCAGCTGCCGCCGCGTCACGCCGTACACATGCAGTAGCGTATAACTGCGTTGCCGCAGGCGGAAAATCACCAGCCCCATCAGTGCCAGGGCGGTACCGGCGAGGGCCAGCGTCAGGATATTCAGCAATCGGGTCATGCGGAAGGTTCGCGCAAAGGCGGCGCTGGCGGCGCGCTTCAGGCCCGGCTGGTCCCGCAGGCGCCCGCCAGCCAGCCAGGGATATTGCTCCGGCCAGTCCTGCCAGCCCGGAGTGGCTGTGTCGTTCACCCCCAGCACAAAGGTGGTGTAGCGCTCGGGCAGGGAGTCCGGCACCAGCGCCAGCGGTAGCAGCAGTTCGCCCTCGGGCCTGCCGTAGTCGGCATAGATACCAATCACTTGCCGTGACAGTGGCGCGCTGCCAAGCCGGAACCGCACCCGGTCCCCCACCGACAGCGACTGTCGCCGGGCCAGCTGCTCGTTGACCATCACTCCCTGTGCGGCAAGTGCGGCCCAGGGCCCGGGAGCGGCAGCCAGTAATGGCCAGTCCCGCACCAGCGGCGAGGCCGGGTCCACGGCCATGACGTCCACCGCCTGGCCGTCGAGCAGGCCGCGACCGCGTACCATGGGCAACACCGTTTTCACTCCGGGCAATTGCTGCAGCTGTTTATTCCACGCGGCGGTCGCCACGGGCCGGCCGGGATCCAGGTAGAGATCGCCCTGCAGGCGCTGGTCGAGCCAGCGCCCGAACGTGGACTCGAACCCGGTGACCATCGCCTGCACCCCGATCGCCGCCGCAATGGCGAATGCCAGTGCCACCAGCGGCAGTTGCAGCAGCCGGCACAGTGCGCGCATCTCCGAACAGGACCACTCCAGCAGCGGCGCACCGCTGCCCATCCCCGCCGCGCGGCTGCGCCGTTCGGCCCGCGCCAGCAGCCGGTCCAGCAGCGCGGGCAACAGCAGGCCGGCGCCCACCAGGCAGCCGGTGGCGGCGAGGAATACCAGCCACAGTTTTTCCGTCGCCAGCAATACAACCAGGGAGGCCGGCACCAGCAGCAGTGCCACCATTAGCAGGGCCAGCTGCCGGCGTCGCCCGCCTTCCAGTTCCGTGCCCGGCCGCACGCGCCGCAGTAGCAGCAGGTCGATACAGGCCCAGCCCACCACCAGCACCAGGATCAGCACCATGCCGAGCCAGGTTTCCAGCGCGGGCGGGCTTTGCGCCAGGATGTCCACGCTGAACAGGCCGCTAAGCGTCCACTGGAAGCCGCCGGCCAGCGCAGATGCCAGCATGGCCCCCAGCCACACACCGACACTGCCGCCCGCCACCGCCAGCAGCAGCACCTCCGCCGCCAACACCAGCCGTAACCGGGCCACCGGCACGCCCAGGCGCACCAGGATCTCGAGGCTGCGGCGTCGCTGCTCCAGCGCAAAACGGTAGATGCTGCGCACTAGCAGCGCGGCCACCAGCAGTGCCAGCGCCCCCAGCGCATCCAGGTTGAGCAGGAAGGCTTCCACCAGCGACTCCGGTTCGACACCGTAGTCCTCGACCCGGGTGGTATACCCCGGCGGCAGCGCCCGCCCCTGTAATTCAGCCGCCGGCAGCAGGATCTCGAGGTCGGCACGCCCGCCGGAAGCCAGCTCCGCGGCGACGGCGATATCCGCCAGCAACAGGCCCGGCGGTATGCCCTCGGCCGGTTGCAGCCGGTAATCGCCGCTGCCCGGCAGGGAGAGTTGCCGCCAGCGCGCCAGGTCCCGCGCATTGCCCAGCAGCAGGGGGCGGTCGGACCCGGCCAGCAGTTCTTCCACCAGCGGAGATCCGCCGCTGTACTGCCGCAGGCAACCGGCCGTGAACGGATCGATACCCACGACTTCAGGCGCCTCGCTCACCGGTATATAAACCTGCAACCGCGGCGAGGCACACAGCCCCGCCCGGCGCAGGCGGGCGAAATCCTCCACCCCCACGGCACGGCCGTCGACGCGCAACACACTCAGGCGCGGCTCCAGCGCCGCCCGGGACTGGGCGACGGCCTCCTCCGCGCGGCCGGTCAGGGAGCGCACCCCGCTCCACAGGGTGGCGGCGCAGGCCAGGATCAGCAGCAGGCCGGCCAGTTGCCCGGGATGGCGCCGGTAGTGGCTCAGGAAGACAGTGCCGAGTCCCATGGCTCCAGGGCTCCCTGCCGCAGTTCCAGCACCCGGTCACAGCGCCGGGCAAGCTCGGTATTGTGGGTGACGATCAGGGCGCCCAGCGCCCGCTCGCGGATGGCGTCGAAGAACAGCGGCGTTACCCGCCGGGCGGTGGCCTGGTCCAGGCTGCCGGTGGGCTCGTCGGCCAAAATGATTTCCGGCTCCATGATGAAGGCGCACGCCAGTGCCGCCCGCTGTCGCTGGCCGCCGGAAACCTGGTCGGGATAGCGCCGGGCAATGTCGGCAATATCCAGGCGCTCCAGCAATGCCTGGCCACTATGCTGCTGCAGGCCGGCGAGTCCGGCGCGAAAGGCAATATTGCGCTCCACTGTCAGCGTGGGAACCAGGTTGCCGTCCTGGAATAGGGTGGCAATGTGCGTGCGGCGCAGCCGGGCCCAGTCGTTTTCTGCCAGCCCGGCCGCGTCCCGGTCGAGCACCCGCAGGCTGCCGCTGTCCGGTTGCAGCAGGCCATTGAGCAGGTTCAGCAGGGTGCTCTTGCCGGAGCCGGACGGGCCGATAATGGCCACCGCCTCACCGCGCCGCAATTCCAGCGACAGTCCCCGCAGCACGTCGATCCGCTCGCGCCCGTTGCGATAGGACACGCACAGGTCCCGCGCCTGTATCAGGACTTCGTTCATGGCTTCCCCGGTTGGAGTCGGCCCCGGCCGACAGCAAAACGCATCAGGCGACATGCCGCTGGAGATCAAAGTATAGGGCCCGGCAGGACTATGCTTTCAGCAACAGGGTACGCCGTCAACGGGATACCGGACGCCCGCGCCGGAGGGACAATGGCCTCGATCCATGACAATCCACCTGCAGCCGTCCGCGCCGAGCTCGACGCGCTGCGCGCTGCCCTGGATGCCGAGATTCCGCCAAAGGCCACCAGCAACCTGCTGATCGCAACCTGGAATATCCGCTCGTTCGCCTCATTGACGCGCAAGTGGACCGCCACCGGTGATGACAGTCCCAAGCGCGACCTGCGCGGCTTGCGGGCGATCATTGAGATCCTCTCGCGGTTCGATGTGATTGCCATCCAGGAAGTAAAGGGTGACCTGCGCGCATTGCGGGATGCACTGGCATTCCTCGGTGAGGACTGGGCCTTCCTGATGACCGATGTAAATATCGGTGACGCGGGTAATGATGAGCGGCTGGTATTCCTGTTCCAGCGCTCACGGGTACGCCCTTCAGGACTGGCTGCGGAGATTGTCATCCCCCCAGAGCAGCTGCAAGACACCGGGCAGGAAGTGCTGCACGAGCAGTTCGTGCGCCCGCCATATGCCGTCAGTTTCCAGCGCCGCGACACCACCTTTATCCTGGTGACACTGCACGTGCTTTATGGTGACCGGGAGACAGACCGGCTGCCAGAACTCAGGGGCGTGGCAAACTGGATGGCCGACTGGGCGCGGCGCTCGAACCGCTTCCATCACAACCTGCTGACGCTCGGCGACTTCAACATAGACCGCCAGGGAAGTCCCGGGCACGATGTTTTTATCTCCTCCGGCCTGACCGTGCCGGACATCCTGATCAACCAACCCAGGACCATCTTCGATGATCCCGGGGATCCGGACGACGACGCTTTCTATGACCAGATTGCATGGTTTATCGTCGGCGACCAAGCCCTGCTGGACATGGAAGTGCGTAGCGGCGGCAGCTTTGACTTTATGCCCCACCTTTATGCCGGGCTGGGCCTGAGCCGCACATCGGTCTCCTACCGGATATCCGACCATTACCCATTATGGATCGAGTTCGGGATCTGAGTGATTGCCGGACCCGGTCGAAAGCCGCTGTTGCTGCAGCGGCACGGATAAAAGTCCCGGCCCATGTTATTCCGCGCGGTAGGGAAGCTTGCCCCTGAAGTTGCCCGCCGGCGCATAATTACAGGCGATATAGGTTTTGTACCACTTGCCCGACCGACACTGGTATGAACCACAGCCCACCGCCTTGGGCAGCCGGTTGCCGGCGCTGTCGAACACTTCCGTGGCATTCCAGACCAGCTGGGTGTAATGGCCCACTACCGGGCCGCGGCTGGTGAAGGGCCGGTAGCGGTACTGGTTGGCCTCGGACAGCCAGGAATCCACCGCCCGGCTGATGGCCCCTTCCCCCACCGGGAAAATATCCCCCCGGGTGGATGAGAATACGGCCAGGTTCTCACCAATGTGCCGGTAATGCGGGTTGCCGCCATTGGCGTGGAAATCCCGCACCCGGTTGCGGTTGTGCCTCATGGCGTCGCGCTCGCACATCTGCCGCGCCCAGTTAAATGCGGTGATGCCCAGGGCCCGGTCGTGCACCAGCATATCCACCGGTGGCAGGGGTTTGGGGCTGTTGGCCAGCCGGCCGCGATTCAGTTGCTTGCGCACCGCATTGTGTAGCCGCACCGCCGCGCAGGCGTCCCCGTCCAGGCAGAGCCCCGGGTGGCTGTCCGGTAGCGAGGAGGCGGGGCCGGCAACGGCGAGTTTGGCTCCTGGCATTACCAGCAGGGCCAGCAGCGACAGGCAGAAAATAAATGTACGTTTCATCGGTGTCCCGGGGTGGTGGTCTTCCCAAACCTTAGTGATGCGCTGCCACGCATTCAAGCGGAAAAAGGGCCGGGCGGCGGGGGTTCGCTATGCTTGTAGCGTTCATGCCGGGGAGGACACCACCGCGTGCTTCATGCCGTTTTCCGTTTCAGCATTCTTGCCAGCCTCTTCCTGGGCCAGCTCGCCAATGCGCAGGTCGCGGGGTCGGCGGACGGCAACTGGCAGCGTTCGGTGGTCGACCTGGGCAGGGCCAAGCTGGAAATTTTCCAGCAGGGCAGTGGCAGGCCGGTGCTGATGCATCCCTCCCTGGGTCGCCCGGCGCAGGACTTTATGCAGGTGGGCGAGAGCGTGGCGGCGGCGGGCTACCGGGTGGTCCTGGTCAACCCGCGGGGCATCGGCGGCAGCACCGGGCCAATGGATAACGTCAACCTGCAGGTGCTGGCGCGGGATCTCTGGGCCGTGGCCGACAGCCTGCAGCTCGACCGGGTGTTTATCGTCGGCCAGAATTTCGGTAACCGGGTGTCACGCGCGGCCTCGTGGCTGCAACCGCAACGGGTGACTGGCCTGGTATTGATGGCCGCCGGTGGCGAGATTGAGCCGGACCGGGCGGTATGGGAGGAATTCCAGAAGGTGTTCGATCCCGACCTGCCGCAGGAGCAGCACCTGCAGGCAGTGGCCGACTCTTTCTTCTCCCCCGGCAACGACCCCTCGCTGTGGAAGGATGGCTGGCATGGCGAAACCGCACAGAAACAGATGGAGGCCGCCCGGCAGACCGATTTCGAGCCCATCTACCTGGGCGGCACGGCACCGGGGCTGGTAATCCAGGGGCTGGACGACAGGATCGCGCCGCCGCAGAACGCCTGGAACCTGGTCCAGCGTCGCCCGGACACCCGCCTGGTGGCCTATCCCAATATGGGCCACGCGATGCTGCCCGAGCAGCCACAGGCGCTGGCCAACGCATTGATTGATTTCCTCGACAGCGTGGCAGCTCCGGACCAGTAGGGTCCTGCCCATGCACCAGCATGGGTCACCTGACAGAGAATTCATCCGCACTTTCCCCCGCCCCTGCCCCTACCCCGGATTCGGGCGGGCAATGCGCCGGCAGGGCGCTTGTATAATCGCGCCCCCTGGGCTAAAACGGCCCCCCGCAATTCCACCATTTCCATCGCAAGGCACCGAAACATGCGCTACCTGTTCGCCGTACTGGCACTGCTGGTATCCCTCGGCAGCACCGCTGCCGATAACCAGCGCCCGCAATTTACCTTCACCGCCATTCCCGACCAGAACGAGGCCGAGCTGGTGCGACGCTTCCAGCAGGTGGCCGATTACCTTTCCAAAGAACTGGATGTCGATGTGAAATACATGCCGGTAAAGAGCTACCCGGCGGCCATTACCGCGTTTCGCAACAACCAGGTGCAGCTGGCCTGGTTTGGCGGCCTGTCCGGTGTGCAGGCGCGGCGCGCCGTGCCCGGTTCCGAGGCCATTGCCCAGGGCTACGAGGACCAGTTCTTCAAGACCTACTTTATCGCCCACGCCAGCGCCGGCCTGCAACCAGCCGAAACCCTGTCCGACACCCTGCGCGGCAAGACCTTTACCTTCGGCTCCAAGGGCTCCACTTCCGGGCGCCTGATGCCCGAGTTCCACCTGCGCGAAACCTTTGGCGAGGCCCCCGGCGAGATTTTCTCGCGGGTGGGTTTCAGTGGTGACCACAGCCGTACCATTGCCCTGGTGCAGTCCGGTGCCTACCAGGTGGGCGCGGTGAATTACGCGGTGTGGGAAAAGGCCGTGGACAAGGGGGAAGTGAACCCGGACCAGGTATCGGTGATCTGGACCACGCCCGCCTATGCCGATTACCAGTGGACCGTGCGGGGTGATATCGACCGGCAACTGGGTGCCGGCTTCAAGCAGCGACTGACCCGTGCGCTGCTGAAACTCGAGGACGAATCGATCCTGCGGGCCTTCCCGCGCTCCCGCTTTGTCCCCGCGGATAACGACGTTTACCGGGCGATCGAGGAAACAGCCACCGCCATTGGCCTGCTCGACGACTTCTGATGCCGATTGCGATTGAGCTGCGCGACTGCGACCTGTCCTACCCGGCCCCGGACGCGGGCGGGCCGGAGCAGCTCGCCCTGCGCATCGGGCACCTGGCCATCCGCGAGGGGGACCGTATCGCCCTGTTGGGCAGGAGCGGCTCCGGCAAGAGCACCCTGCTGCGCCACCTGCGCAGCCAGCTCCCCGGCACCGCCAGCTGGTGCCCGCAGGAGACATCGCTGGTGCCGCAACTCAAGGCATTCCACAACATTTACGCCGGCGGCCTGGACCGCCACTCCGGGCTGGCCAACCTGAGGACGCTGTTCCTGCCGTCAGCAACGTGCAAGGCGGAGATCGGCGAGATCGCCGCCGCCCTGGGCATCGACGAGCTGCTCTGGCGCAAGACCGATGAACTGTCCGGCGGCCAGCAGCAACGCGTGGCCGTGGCCCGGGCCCTGTACCAGCAGAATCCCTTCCTGCTTGCCGATGAGCCGGTATCGGCACTGGATCGCCAGCAGGGTGAGCGGGTGCTCACGCACCTGCTGGGCCAGCACACCACCGCGGTGGTGGCCCTGCACCATGCGGACCTGGGACTGCGCACCTGCAACCGGGTGATCGGCCTGCAGGACCGGCGTATCCAGTTCGACCTGCCCGTGGAGCAGCTGGAAGAAAGCGCCCTGCGGCGGCTCTACCAGTGACCGCGGCGCTGCGCTTTTTCAGCCAGCGCCGCAGCCTGCGCCGGCTCAGTTTTTACTTCGCGGTATCGGCGCTGCTGTGCCTGGCACTGGCGGATATCGAGATCAGTGCGCCGGACCCGGGCCACGAACTGGGGCTGATGCTGGCGGGCCTGTTCAGCCCGCGCATTGCCGACCTGGACCAGTGGCTGGATGCCAGCCTGACCACCGTGGCGTTCGCGCTGCAGGGCGTGACACTGGCGGCGGCGCTGGGGCTGGTGCTGTCCGCGTTTTACCAGCGACCCTGGGCGCGGCGGCTGGCGGCGGGCCTGCGCTCGGTGCACGAGGTTTTCTGGGCGCTGATTTTTATCCAGGTGTTCGGCTTTTCTTCCCTGACCGGCGTGCTGGCCATCGCCCTGCCTTTCTGCGGCACCATCGCCAAGGTGTTCGGTGAGCAGCTGGAGGAAATCGACCAGCGTCCCGCCCGCGCGGTTTCCCCCGGTCGCGGCGGTATCAGCCATTTCTGTTATACCCGCCTGCCACTGGCCCTGCATGCCATGCGCAATTACACCGCCTACCGCATGGAATGCGCGATTCGCTCATCAGTGGTGCTGGGTTTCATCGGCCTGCCCACTATCGGCTTTCACCTGGAGACCGCATTGCGCACCGGTGAGTACAGCGCCGCCAGCGCCCTGCTGCTGACAGTGCTGGCGCTGGTGTACTCCCTGCGTTTCTGGTTCCGCGCCCGCTGGCTGCTGTTGCTGGTACCGGCTGCCTTTGTCGCCAGGCCGGTCACTGCGGAGTGGAGCGCTGCCAACCTGCTGCGTTTCCTGTGGGAGTGTGTGCCGGCGCCACTGCGCCAGGACTGGCCGCTGGAGAAAACCCAGCGCTGGCTGGGCTGGCTGGGTGAGCAGGTCCTGGCCGGCACCTGGAACACCGTGCTGCTGGCCCAGGTGGCGCTGGTGCTGACCGCCCTGTTCGCGCTACTGGCATCACCACTCAATTCCTCCCACTTTGTCAGCGGCTGGTCCCGCCGCGCCGGCGACAGCCTGCTGCTGGTACTGCGCTCGCTGCCGGAGTACCTGCTGAACTTTATTTTCCTGATTGTGCTGGGCCCCTCGATGCTGCCTGCGGCACTGGCCATGACGCTGCACAATGGCGCCATCATCGGTCACCTGCTGGGCCGGCACAGCGATGAAGTCCCGCCGCCACCCGTACCGGCGGGCCCGCTGGGCCGCTTCGCCTACTTCTACGTGCCCACCCTGTACCAGCGCTTCCTGGCCTACTGCTTTTACCGCTGGGAGATCATTATTCGGGAGACCGCCATGCTGGGTGTGCTGGGCATCCCCACCCTGGGGTTCTATATCGATTCGGCCTTCCAGTTTATGCGCTTCGACGTGGCCATCCTGCTGATCGGCGTCAATGCCGCGCTGATTCTCGGCGCCGACTGGCTGTCGCGCCGGCTGCGCCGGCAGTTCCTGCTGGCAGCGCCACTGGCGGGACCGGCATTGCCGGCAGAATCCGGCGCCTTCCGGAGGCCACTGCCAGGCGCCTGACTGCCCGGGACTGGTCTAACCTCAAGTTAAGGTGCGGTCCCGTGGCCACATCGAGGCAACAGGCGTAACCGGCAGCGGAGATTCCCCATGAACTGGTACCTGGCAGCCCTGCAAAAATATGCGGTATTCCGCGGCCGGGCCCGGCGCAAGGAATACTGGTACTTCGTGTTGTTCAATATCCTGATCAGCCTGGTGCTGGGCGCGGTCGACAGCGCCACCGGCATGTTCCACCCGGAAACCGGGCTGGGCACGGTGAGCGGCATCTACGCGCTGCTGGTGCTGGTCCCCTCCATCGCCGTCACGGTGCGCCGCCTGCACGATACCGGCCGCAGCGGCTGGTGGTTCCTGCTGGCGCTGATCCCCGTGCTGGGCACCATCGTGTTGCTGGTATTTATGCTGCTGGACAGCGAACCCGGCCGGAACGAGTACGGCACCAACCCGAAAACCGGCCTGCGGGACGTGCTGGAATAGGCGCCCGCGTACCACCCGCCGGCCCGGCACCGGATATCGCTCTCCGGCAAAGAAACTCCATCGGCATACTAACCGCTCAGCAGCCCATGCCCATGGGGCTCAGTTCGGGCTCACTATAGGGCCGTTTGTGCCGGTGATGCACAGCTCCTCCCATCAGGAATTACGGGCGCATTGCCGGTCGCCCCCGGGTCCCGGCAACGGAATTGATTACAGGTTTTCTACCGTCGCCTTGCGGAACTGCTGCGGCGTGACGGAGAAAAGTCGCTTGAACTTGCTGCAGAAGTGGGCGCTGTCACTGAACTCGCACTGGCAGGCAATATCGGCGATACGCAGCCGGGTATTCACCAGCAGGTAGACCGCGTGCTGCAGCTTGCGCTTGAGGAGAAAGTCCTGGTAGCGGAGGTTCAGGGTCTGGTGGAACAGCCGCGAGAAATGGCTGCGGGAAATACCGCAAAGTGCTGCCGCATCATCCAGCGGCAACGACAGCTGCTTGCTGTCCTTGAAGTGCTGCAGTACCGGTTCCAGCCGCCCCACCGCCGACGAGCGCCCAGCCAGGCCGGCGCCCCGGCTCGCCACCAGCTGTGACAGGTTGTGCACCAGCAACTGCATGACCCGGTTGCGCAGGGTTACCTGTGCCGGCCGCTCATTAATATCGCAACACCAGTCCAGCAGCATCGTCAGGCGCTCCAGCTCGCGGCCGTCCACCCGGTTCAGGAAGGGGGCAAACTTCTGCAGGTCGGCTTCCAGCTCCTGGCCCTCCAGCAGGGAGGGATCGAACTGCAGCAGGAAAAAATCCTGGTCGCCGCCCTCCATGTGCAACTCGTGCACCGTCAGCGAAGACAGGAACAGCACACTGCCGGACTCGATATCGAAGCGCTCGCCATCCAGCATGGCGTAACCCCGGGCGCGGACGAACACCATCACTTCCAGCAACATATGAAAATGCGGTGCAATTTCCAGCGGGTTGCCCTCGGGAAAGTGGTAGCGCGCCACCTTGACCGCCTGCCCCGCCGGCAGGTCGACGTTTTCGTACACCAGAGCGCTGTGCATCTTGATTCCCCGGATACGGTGTTATCAATATTTTTATATTTATTAAGGTTTTTCTTACAAGCTTGTGCAGTTCACATCAATATCATACTGCAAATAATGGTTTTGCACACGGGGATACCCATGCAGTCCCCACCACCGCCGGCCACCACCCACCGCATCCGCAACCCCATCCTGCCCGGCTTTAACCCGGACCCCGGCACCATCCGTGTAGGCGACGATTTTTATATCGCCACTCTACCCTCGAGTGGTTTCCGGGTGTTCGCATCCACCACTCCCGCGGCCTGGTCAACTGGCGCCTTGTGGGGGGAAGTGCTGACCCGACGGGAACAGGCAGACATGCGCGGCCGCGGAGCGGGCGATAAGCACGTCCACAATTTCACCTTCCGCCACCTGGGCCTGGAAGGCCGACGCCAGCCTCGGTGAGGGCCCCACTTGGGTTCCGGTCGAAAGAACCCGGTATCGGGTGGATATCATCGGACAGCGACTCTTTCGCTATATGCCGGCCACAGAGAGATGAGGAAGCTGGGTCACCAGTTCACTACCCTGGCACCGCGATAGGGTGGCGGCTTCGTCGGGACTTTGCGCAATGACATTACGCTGCTCGAACTCCCTGGCCGAGAGCGGTCCGGTGGGTTTCCCCGGCTCGGGGGAGGTAGTGAAGGTGCTGCCGCCGAGGGCGCTGGTAAAGCGGGGCACCACCTGCCTGCCCACCATGGGAGGGGGGCGCCAGAGTGGTACCCCGGGCAGCCCCCCGATCCTCAGCATCCCTCCCGAGGCAGCCATCGGCGGAGGCCTGGAGGAGCATCAGAGCTAGAGACTGACCAGGGTTGCCAGCGCTGTAATGGTGGTCGCGAGGCCCACCAGAATACAGTACAGGATACCCAGCACGCTGTATTTAAGCAGGGTCATGGCCCAGCCCTGTGCATACACCCGTTTTTGCATCAGCAGCAGGTACAGCGGCATCCACAGGGCCAGCAACATGCCAGCCCACCCCACGGCACCCCGCAGGACCCCCGGTGCCAGGGTATCCTCCACCTCGCTCAACAATTCAATCAGCAACAGCGCCAGGCACAGGAAGGCGTGGCTGTGGAGGGCGACTATCAGGTGCTCCATGTACAGGCGACGCTGGAAAACATAGAGCACCCACAGCATCAGGGAGAAAAGCGGCAACAGGACCAGCAGCATGGAGGGAATAGCCCCGATAAGAGCCTCCCGAAACAGGTTCGGGTCGTCACGGATTACCCGGGCATTTTCATCCACGCGTTGCAACCGCTCGCTCAGCCAGGCGTTCACCCCCGGACTGAAGTTTTTCACTTCAGTCCACTCGCTGCCATCGGGTGATCCAGGCTCTTCCGCGCTCGTCACCGCCTCGGATTCCACCGGAGCAGATTCTGTGGGCAACTCACCACCCAACTGTTCGATACGCCGGTCGGCCTGGCGTTCGACCTGCTTCCGTGCAGCTGCAAGACCATCATTCAGTACGCTCGGAACATTCTCCTGCTGGCCCTCGACGATGGCTTTGTCCAGCCCGGCAAGCGCCTCCCGGCGCAGCTCCTCGACTTCCGCCACCGTTTCCGCATCGGCAAAATCGCCCATCACTACCTTGTCGGGTACCAGCTCCGTACCCCAGTCAGTGGTCAGGCGCATCACGAAAAAGGTGGTCAGGCAGAGGAAGATAAACAATCGCACGGGGCTTACATAGCTTACCCGACGGCCCGCCAGGTACTCCCGGCTGAGATATCCCGGTCGCAATAACAGCGGCACCAGGGTGCGCCAGATGCGGGAGTCGAGCGCCAGTAGCGTATCGAACAGGTCGCCAATCACACTCGAGAAGTGCCGCACCAGCCCCTTGACCGGCTGTCCACACTGGTGGCAGTGCGGCCCCAGCAATTGCGTCTGGCAATTGGCACAGGCTCGCGGGTGGGAGGGGGTAGCGGTGTCTGTCACGGCTTCCCCGGTAACAACCGGCTCCCCCGCTGTGACGGTTTCAGTGTGCATCTCAGTGATTTCCGTTTTTTATTATTGGGTTGCTCCGGCGCCGGCCGGCCCCGCCCATCAGCGTGGCCGGCCGATTATGTCAGCAGTCCTGCAGGAAACGCGCGATGGTGCGCAGGCCGTGCCCCTTCGCCCCCTGGGCCCACTGGTCGTTGCCGGATGGCAGGTAGGAGCCGGACAGGTCCATATGCACCCAGTTGCGGCCGGTATCACGCACAAAGCGGGCCAGGAATGCCGCGGCAGTGGAGGCTCCGGGACTGCCTTCCACGCCCACATTGGCAATCTCCGCAAAACCGGAGGGGATCTGCTCCAGGTGGAAGCTGTCCAGCGGCAGGCGCCAGGCCTTCTCGTATTCTGCGGCGGCGGCGTCCAGCACCCGCTGGGCGGTGTCATCCTCAAAGCTCATGACAGAATTGTAATCGCGGCCCACCGCCATCTTGGCGGCACCGGTCAGCGTGGCGGCATCAAGGATCCAGCGGGGCTCCTCTTCCGAGGCGGCAATCAGGCCATCCGCCAGCACCAATCGGCCCTCCGCATCGGTGTTGAGGATTTCCACCGTCACACCGTTCTTGTAGCGGATGATATCGCCAAGCTTGTAGGCATGACCGGAAATCAGGTTTTCCGCGCAGCACAGGTACAGTTTGACACGCTTTTTCAGCCCGCGCGCAATCGCCAGCGCGAGGCCACCGCTGACCATGGCTGCACCACCCATATCGGATTTCATCGCCGCCATATTGTTCGACGGTTTGATGCTGTAGCCACCGGAGTCGAAGGTAATCCCCTTGCCCACCAGGCAGATATCCACCGGCGCCTCGGGGTCACCGCCCGGGTTGTAGTCCAGCTGCAGCATGGCCGGCTCGCGTACGCTGCCGCGGCCCACATTGTGGATACCGGCAAACCCCTGTTCGAGCAGGGAATCCCCGGCAATGATCTGGTAACTGATCGCATCCGGCGCGAGCTTCTGCAGCATGTTGGCCGCACTCTCCGCCAGTACCCGCGGGGAGATATCCTCCGGCGTGCCGTTGGTCACCTCCCGTACCCAGCGCGCCGCGGCCTCCCGGGCCTGCAATTCCTTCAGCTGGCGACCGGAAGACAGGCCCCAGTCCAGCTGGTTGTCCTTCAGCGGGTTGTAGTAACCGGCCCAGAATGCCCAGCGACTTTCCAGGTCCCAGCCGTCCCCGGCCAGCTCCACGGCCGGTACACCCATGCCATCGAGCCGTCGCGCAGCCCGCTGCGCCGCAACATTGCCGTCACCGTTGGCACCTGGCGTGTGTACCGTGGCCACGGCGCCGGAGAAACTCAGCAGTGCCTTGTCACCCCATGCTTCTGCCGCGGAGTTCTGTTCCAGCTTGACCTGCATTGCTTTCGTCATAGTCCACCTTGTTGTGAATTGGCTTACAGTTTGTTCCATCGATTTGCGCAATATTCTAACAGGCGCAGGCGGCGATACCTGCCTGCTCGGTCGCGAGCCGCCCATGGGTCGGCGCTCAGTACCTGTTTCCGCCGCCGCAACAGATTCCGGGAATTCATTATGGCAGCCGCCTGCAATTACCATCCGGCCAACCGGGCCACCCATAACTGCGAACGCTGTATACGGGGGTTTTGCATGGCCTGCTTTCCCGCTGCCGCAGCCGATCCTCAACAGTGGCGGGAACGATCGCTGCGCTGCCCACTGTGCCGCAAGCCCCTTACCCCCCGCGCCCCGGTTGGCCTGCACCGCTGGCTGAGTGTTCTCGCTCCACTGCGCCACCCGCTGCCCCTGGCCCTGCTGGCGCTTGCAGCGTCCGCAAGTTTTTTCCTCCCCTCCGGCCCACGGTGGCAGGTCCCGGCAGTCTGGGGCGTAACGGTTACCCTCATCGTACTATTTATCCTCGCACGGCGACGCAGGCCGGCAGCCAGCGTAACCGCGGTAACACCACGCACCGAACGGCGCAGGAGCCCCGCAACACCCGAAGACACTGACCGCGACAGTGCTCTGGCCCGGGCCAGGATCCTGACCGTCGAGGGGGATTACAATGGCGCCCGACGTGTGCTGATGGATGCCTTGCGCCGGTACACCGGCGATCCGGAACTCAACGAGCGCTACTACCGGCTGCTGCTGGTTTCAAAGGATACCCGGTCCCTGCGGGAACTGGCCCCGCACCTGCTGGAAAAGCTCGTGCGGCTCAATCGCACCCACAAAGCGGCCAGGTTTTACCTGGCCACGACACCCCGCCCGATTATTGACAAGTCACACCTGCGCCACGCCCTGGCCGAGGCCCTGTTCCGCCAGCGCAAGTTTGTAGAGGCGGCACACCTGCTCAGAAACCTGCACCGCGAGGACAGCCACTACCGGCAACTGGAGGCGGCCTACCTGCTATTGGCACGCATTTACCTGGAGGGGCTCAAGCGCCCGGATGATGCTGCGCGGCTGTTGCTTTACCTGCGGCGGGAATTCCCGCGCGGTCGCCTGGCTCGCCAGGTCCAGGCACTGCAGCAGCGCGTGGCAAACACCCGACAGCCGGCCTGACGCCTTTTCTTACCCATATCCATAATGCGAGGCCCGAGGTGGTGTAATCCGGTGAAATTGCAGGCGTTTCAACGGACCGTTTACACTTGCGCCAATTAAAAGGAATTTCTGCCAGATTCAGGGAAGGCACAATGGCGCAATCCTGCGATTACCACCGCCGCTCGACTGCCGAATGGCACTGCGCGTCCTGCGCGAAAGATTTCTGCCGCGGCTGTATACCGGGCGCCGCTGCCAACTACCACAACGGCCAGCCCGAGTGCCCGCTTTGCCGCAAACCGCTGGAATACACAGGTGCCTGCAATAATGCCCGGCCCTTCTGGCAGATGGGCCCCTTTTTCTTCCGCTATGCCCTGCAACCCGGCCCCCTCACCGTTGTCGCCCTCAGTGCCCTGGCGAGCCTGCTGATTTCCGGCCTGAACCTGCTGTCCCTGGCGATGCTGGTGGGCGCCATGGCCCTGGTGACCCGCTACAACCTGCTGGTAATCGAGACCCTGGCCCGGGGTCGCATGAAGGCCCCGGCGCTGGGTGAAGCCCTGGATGGGCGCAGCGCCGTATTGTTCCTGAAGGTGATCGCGATGATGCTGGTGGCCGGCTTTGTCGGCTACAAGTTGATACCGCTGGGGGAACGGGCGCTACAGCTGTACTCGATCGCTCTGTCCCTGCTGGCGCCAGCCGCCATGATCATCCTCGCGGTGGAAGGCAGCCTGCGCGCAGCCATCAATCCGTTGAAGCTGTTTTATTTCACGGTGGTCATAGGCTGGCCCTACTGGCTGTTGTGGCTCACCACCGGTGCCGTGTCTTCGGCGCCGGGGTACCTGATCCTGGCAATCGGCGACGAACTGCCGCGCTGGGCCATCATGCCGGTCATCGCCGCCAGTACCGGCTATTTCTATATTGTCACCAGCGCCATGATGGGCTACATCTGCCTGACGCGACAGCGGCAACTGGGTATCAGCCCGGACCTGGAAGACGATGCAGAGCTGATGGACGAGGCAGAATTCGAGCGGGCGAGGACGCTGGCAGAAACCCACATCCTGCTCAGTGAAGGGGATTATTCAGGGGCGCGCCAGGCGCTGGTGCAGACACTGCGGCGTTACAGTGAGGACCCAGCCCTCAACGAGCGCTACTACCGGCTGCTACTTGCCCAGCGCGATACCGGGGCCCTGCGGGAACTGGCGCCCCACCTGCTGGAGAAGTTCGTCCGCCTGGACCGGGCGTACAAGGCAGCAGAACTGTACATGGCAACTGACCCGGTGCCTGTCATCGACAACTCGCGGCTTCGCCACGCCCTGGCCGATGCGCTCTACCGGCAACAGAAATTCCGCCCGGCGGCGCAGCTGCTGAACAACCTGCATCGCGACGACCCCGCTTACGGCGCACTCGACGCTGCCTACCTGTTACTCGCCAGGGTCTATATCGACGGGTTCAACCGCGAGGACACGGCGCGCAAGCTGCTCAGTTTCCTGCGCAAGAACTTCCCGGACAGCCAGTTGCGCGATGAGATCAGTACCCTGCAGGGAATCCTGGCCGGCTGATCAGTCCGGCGCTCCGGCGGTCTGTGTCAGCCGCAGGATTTCCCGCGCCCGCACTTCCTCCCCCAGTCGCCGGTAGTGCTCCACCAGCGCCATTCCCAGCCGTGGCAGCAGCGGGTGCTGTACCTGCTGCTGGTTGAGGCGGTGGAGCAGGTCCTCGAGCCAGCCCCAGTTGCGATCGCGGGCGGCCCGGCGGGCCAGCAACAGACAGGCGCGGCCGGTCAGAGCCCGCGGTTGTGCAGTCAGGTCCAGGTAGCGGTAGTAGTTGGCTGCGAGCGTATGCCCGTCTACAGCGGCATCGTCAGCCAGCCCGAACAGGGCCAGATTGGCGCGGTGGAAACCCTCGCTGTCCGGCGCGACGGCATTGAGGCTGATCGCGAGTTCAATCAGCGGCACGGAGCGGGGGAATGACCCCAGCGCGGCCAGCGATGCCCGGGCCGCCTCGCCCAGCCGCCCCTCTTCGTGCAGGTGACCGATACGCTCCAGGGCGTGGTGTTCACCGGAGGGCAGCTCTCCCTCGTCGGTCGCGCCCTCCACAGGCAGTGCGTGAACCCCGCCGCGGTAGGCGACATAGGCCAGCGCGGCGATGAAACCGGCCACCAGGCCGCCGAAATGCGCCCAGTAGGCAATGCCCGCATCGCCGTAGAAGTAGCCGAATACTTCCTTGCCCAGCCACAGCGGCAGGACCAGTAACGCCGGCGCGCTGAATTCGCCGAACAGGAACCCCACCGTGTAAAAGAAGCGCAGCCGCCGCACACCGTAGACAGCCACGAACATCCCCATCACCGCGGATACGGCACCGGATGCCCCCACCATCGGCACCGCACTGCCGACCTCCACTGCCATATGCAGTCCGGCCGCGGCCAGCCCACCGAGCAGGTAGAAGGCGGCAAACCAGATTCCGCCGAGGGCCAGCTCCACCGACAGCCCGAATAACAGCAGGAACAGCATATTGCCGATCAGGTGGTCCCAGCTGCCGTGCAGGAACATATGCCCCAGCAGGCCTTTGGCGTCGGGATCCGCCGGCACCAGCCCCAGTGCCAGCGTGCTCACCCGGTCCCGCAACCCGGCAAAGTGCTGCCGCTGGGCAAGCCATTCCGTTTCGCCCTCACTGCGTAACTGGGGCAGCAACCACTGGTGGAACTCGACATTCCACAGCAGCTCGCGGTACACGAAATCCTCCCCCATGGCGTCCATCTGCATGCGCCACTCGGGGTGCTCTTCATTCACGTAGATCAGGAACCGCTGCTCCTCGAGGACCGGCAGGTCACTGGAGAAATAGTAATTCTCGGCTTTCTGCCAGCGCTCCTCATCCCCACCCTGGTAGAAAACGAACATCAGCAGGTTGATCGCGATCAGCACAAAGCACATCAGCGGGGGCCGGCGCCAGTCGGGCTTGTTCTGGACAGGGATAATCAGCAATGGGATGTCCTTGCAGGTCGCGTCATGGTGCCAGCACCGGGTATGGATGGAAGGCCGGGCGCAGAACGCTGTTCCTTCTTTCTTTTTCCATGCGCAAAAATGTCTTATCGGGCACCGATCGTCAAATTGCTTTCGGGACTCCGGGGGAAATGTGGGTCATGCCGGTGCAATGCCCACATGTTGCGTCATATTCGACCTTACCAGACACACGGGAAAAGTTTTAGCTCGCCGGTGCCCGGGACCTGCCTCACTATTCCCGCTCGCCCCGTTGCAGGTGTAGTGGTACCGGCGGCTCCCAGCTGCGTACGTGCACATCGCGCTGCGGGAAGGGTACCTCGATGCCGCGCTGGTTGAACTCGCGCAACAGCTCCAGGTTATAGAGGGCGTAGGGGTCCCCCAGGGGCGAAACCATATTGCTGTTTACCCAGACCACCAGCTTGAAGTTCAGTGCGTTGTCACCGAATTCCATCAGCCAGACCTCGGTCTTGCGCTGCCAGTCGGTGTGGGTGATGTTCACCCGCTCGGCCGCTTCCATGGCCGCCTCGCGCACGACATCGGGATCCGAGCCGTAGGCAACCCCGAACGGCACATGGATACGCCGCACCGGGTCATCCAGTGTGTGGTTGATCACCCGCCCGGCAACGAACTCGGTGTTGGGCACCAGGATATCGATATTGTCGCGCGTGGTAATGCGTGTGGAGCGGACATTGATGTCGCGTATACGGCCGAACACCCCCGACTCCAGCTCCACCAGGTCGCCGACCCGCAGCGGCTGTTCGAACAGCAGGATCAGGCCCGAGATAAAATTGGAGAAGATTGCCTGCAGGCCGAAACCGATACCCACCGACAGGGCACCGGCAACCAGTGCCAGCTTCGACGTATCCAGTCCCAGCATGACCAAAGCCACTAACAGGCCGGTTGCGATCAGGCAGTAGTGCAGCACCCGCCCCAGATTATACATGGACGATTCGCTGGCCCGGTTTTTGGCCACCAGCCGGCCGAGGAAGCGGCGGGCGAGGTTGGAAACCACAAAGGCCCCGATCAGCACCAGCAGGATTTTGGCGATGTCCCGCAGGGAAATCGGGTTTTCCGCGATACTGAACAGTTTGTAATTCGCCAGGTTGCGCCAGCTGGTGGCCACCACATTACCCAGGTAACCGGCCTGCTCGCGCACGGTGCGCCACCACCCCTGGCGCTGCTGGAATACCTTGAGGGCCGCGGACTCATAACGCAGGGCATCCTCAACCAGGTCATCGATGCGGGTTACTGCGTTACTGACTTTTTCGAAGTAATTCCACCAGCGGTTCATTACCTCACTGTCTTCCCGCCGCCAGCTGGCCACCTGTCGCTGGCGTACGTTCAGCTCGCGTAACGTCTTATCCACCACGCCCCGCGCTCGCTCCACCAGCTCGCGACTCTGCACCAGGTTCACGTCTTCCGCGTCCGGGTTGAGGACGTTGTTCATGGCCAGCAATTGCTCCAGCTTGTGCCGGCGCAACTGCTCTTCCGTTTCCTGCAGGCGCAACTCCATCAGTCGCAGCTCGCGCTCCAGTCGCAAGCCGGGATCGGCTGAGCGCGGCCGGGTTTCGGCCAGCTGCTTCTCCTGGGCGGAGGTCTCGCTGATCGCCTCCTCCTTCTTCTCGATATCCTGCTGCAGTTTTTCCGCGGCCGCTTCACTGTACTGGAGTTCCGCCAGCATGCGCTCCAGCTGCTGCTCGGCGAGCCGGATTTCCTCTTCCCAGGCAGAGGTCCGTTCCGCCACGGTCTTGCGGCGCTCCACCACATCCAGGTGACGCAACTGGGCCAGCAGCAGGTTCAGGGTGGCCACCTGCACCGCGGTGGGATCGCCACTCACTTCCCGCAGCGCCGCCACCTGCTTGCGCAACCGGTCGAGGGAGGCGGCCTGGGATTCATCGAGACTCTGCGCTTCCAGCTGCATGCTGGAAAGGCGCCGGCGGGACTGGGCGACAATCTGGTCAGTCTGGGCCCACTGCAGGACATTGGGGTTCTGCGGGTATTCGACGTCGGGCAGGAAGGGGGTTTTCTGGTATTCCCGGTAACGGTCCCAGGTATTGTCGATGTCCTCCAGCGTGGTAGTGATCGAACGGGCGAGATCCTGTACCGGTTTGCTGTCCGGTAGTTTTTCGCGTCGCTCCTGCCAGGCTTCCCGCAATTCCCCATACCACTGCTCCCGTTGTTCCCGGGTGGCGTCGGGCCAGCCGGTCCACCAGTCAGCGGAGAGGTTATCGAAATCGGGAATCTCCGGCGCAAACTCCTCGGGCTTCTTGGTGCCGGGTAATTGCGCCAGTGCCTGGCAGGAAAAAAGAGTCAGCAGTAATGCCAGCAGGAAAGCTGCCGCCCGGGAGGGCAATGGCAGTGTTGCGCCACGAGCGCACGGAGGGGAAAGTCCGGGATCACCCACCATAGCCGTATCAGTCCATGAAAGTCCCTGGCGCAAGAAATGCACGAGCGCGCGGGTGCCGGATGCATCCGCGGACTCAGTTTTCAGTGTAGTCCAGCCGCTTTTCCAGCCTGTCAGCACCGATAGATTCGCGCCAGGTCGGAGCGGTTGCGGCTGTCCCGGTCGCGATAGTGACGGTGGCGGTGGCGGTGGCGGTGGCGGTGGCGGTGGCGGTAATGTGCATGGCAGGCACTCAACCGCCCAAGTCCATGCAATGGACGCAGAACCCCACAGTCAATGTGGCATCCGGCTGCTGGAGAACCGCCTCAGCTGGCGCCGCCGCGAGCCACGACCGGTCCCGCAACCAGATCACGACACTGGCCAGGATTAGCCTTCAAAGTCCGCCGGCTAGCGGCCGGCGCGGGAGGGACTATGCAGCGGCCAGCGGATGTCAGAGAAAGTGCTGGACCTTGTTCTTGTAGCTGCGACTCATCTTGAGGCGTTCGCCATTATTAAGCACCAGGTGGTACTCGCCGTTGATATGCGCGCATATCTCCCGCACCCGGCCCAGGTTGACGATAGTGGAGCGATGGATCCGCTGGAATTTCGCCGGGTCCAGCTGCTGCTCCAGCTCCTTCATGGTGATACGCATGACATGGGTCTCGCCATTGGCGTGCACGCACATGTAGTCACCGGCGGCATCGATCCAGTCAATGTCGGCGGCGGGCACCAGGGTGATCCGGCCCGCATCCTTGATGGCTATCTTTTCCGGGTAGCGGCTACCGCCCCACTCCCCCTGGAGATCTCCCGCCGCCAGTTTCTGTTCCAGCACCTCGGGGGATTCGCTGGTAAGGTCCGCCACCGCTTCCAGCAGCTGCTCCCGCTGGGTGGCAATATCAGCGCTGGCGATCTTGTTCCGCACCCGCTCCATGGCGGTCCGCAACCGCTCTTCCTCGATGGGCTTGAGCACGTAGTCCACGGCATTGACCTCGAACGCCTCCACCGCGTACTGGTCGTACGCAGTGACAAAGACCACCTGCGGGATCTCTTCCCGCGGCAGTTGCTGGACCATCTGCAAGCCGTCGACCCCGGGCATCTGGATGTCCACAAACAGGACATCCGGCCGCAGTGCCGGCACCTGCTCCAGGGCCTCGCGACCATTGCTGCACTCGCCGATCACCTCTACATCACCCAGGGCCTGCAGCCGCAGGCGCAGGCCCTTGCGGGCCAGGGGTTCATCGTCAATGACGATGGCTCTCAGTCTGTCTCGGTTGCCACTCATGTCTCGATTCCTGTTGGTAGGGAATTCTTATATGCACTGCCAGCCCTCCCTCATTGCGGTTGCGGAAGCGCACCTTCTGCTCCGGGCCATAGAGTGCACGCAGGCGCTCGCAGGTGTTGCGGATACCCACGCCCTGCCCGGACCCTAGGCCAGCCAGCACCTCCTCGGATACGCCAGGGCCATTGTCGCTTACCTCCAGCAACAGTTCACCGGCAAACACCCGCGCCTTGATATTGATCTCGCCGCCCCACTCCCGCTGTGAGATAGCGTATTTGATCGCATTTTCCACCAGCGGTTGCAGCAACAGGCTGGGCACCAGTGCCCGCGGCGAGTCGCCATCCAGGTCGACGTTTACCGCCAGGCGGTCATCGAAGCGCACCTTCTCGATATCCAGGTAGAGCATCAGCGCCTCGACTTCCTTGGCCAGGGTGACCTTCTGCATCGGGTCGTTATCCAGCGAGTGGCGCAGGAACTGCGACAGGCGCGACACCATGTCGTTGGCCGTGCGCCCCTGGCTGTCCAGGATCAGCGTGGAGATGGCATTGAGGGTATTGAAGAGGAAATGCGGATTGAGCTGGTAGCGCAGCATCTTGAGCTGCGCCTGGTGCGCCATGGACTCGGCACGCAGAGCCTTGGCCTGCTGCGCCAGCGAGGTCTGGTAGTACTTGATGCCGTAATAGAGCGCCGCCCAGGTCATCAGGATCAGGAATGAGTAGGAAAACCAGTAGACGGCCAGGACTGCCGGGTGCTCGCCCTTCTCGGTGCCGTAAAGCCAGGCCGAGCCCGCGAACTTGATTGCCGCCCAGAGGACCGCCGCCAGCGCCACCACGCCCAGGGACCCGAACAGTCGCAGCGCCGGGGGCTTGTTCCACAGGCGCTGGAAACCTCGCCGCATGACCTCGGACAGCAGCACGCCGGACGCGGTGGCCGCGGCGATATAACCGGTATGCAGCCAGTGGTTCTCCACCCAGAAGAAGCTGCCGACAAACGTGAGCAGGGTGTAACCGCCCCAGCCGGAAAGCTGCAGGGCCCGGTATTGCCAGCGATGCGTGGCGAGCCTCTCGGCCAGCCAGTGAAAGACATTGTTGCCCATATGGTTCCGCAATTGCGCGCGGACCGGGATCCGCGCAGAATTTACTGCCGGGAAGCCGCCGATGCGGCCACTGGGGCCGAACGGGGCCCTTCCCACTTTGGTCAAACATACTAATTGCCCGCTGCCCCGGGCGAAATACCGCCGGGCGCAGCCTGGCAACAGACTGCCGCAGGAGCCCCCTTGAACTACTGGCTTTTCAAGTCCGAACCCGATGAATACAGCCTGCAGGACCTGGCCGCTGAGCCGGACCGCACGGGACGCTGGGACGGGATCCGGAACTACCAGGCGCGCAATTTCCTGCGGGACCGGGTGCGGGAAGGGGACGGGGTGCTGTTTTACCACAGCGCCTGCCGGGTGCCGGCCGTGGTGGGCACCGCCGTGGTGGTCCGGGAGGCCTACCCGGATCCGGCCCAGTTCGACCCCGAATCAGCCTATTTTGACCCCAAGGCGACGCAGGAAAAACCGCGCTGGTTTTGCGTGGATATACGCTGGCAGGGAGAATTCGCGCGGCCGGTGCCGCTGGCGACGATCAAGGCCGACCCCGACCTGCAGGAAATGGTGCTGGTAAAGCAGGGACGCCTGTCGGTGCAGCCGGTGGCCGCGGGTGAATGGCGCCACCTGCTGCGAATGGGACGGGGCTGATCCCCGGCGCCGCTTATTGGGCAGGGGCCGGTTCAGCGGGGGCCAAGGACATCCCCCGGTGTGGGTTGCTGGTTGGAGGGACCGTCGCAGGAACAGCCCCGGCGGCCGGTTGAGGTCTCCCACTCGCGGTAATTCTCCCCGCGACACTGCATACGCAGGCTCTGGCAATGGGAGCTGTAGCGAATCCGGCTGTCACTGGCATTCTCCAGGAATATCTGTGCCAGGCTGCTACAACCGCCCAGGCCCATCACAAGGCCCAGCGTGAGAATAAATTTTCTTATTTTCATAGTTTAAAGGCCCATTATGCTCTTGCCAGCTGACTATAGCCCGGCCGGGGCACCGCAGACCAGCAGTGGGCTAGACAAAGTCCGCGATTTCCCCCAGCGGCTTCTTGTCGATGGCCGGCACCTCCGCCCCCTCGGCCGGCAGGCCCGCCACCAGGATCATATACGGCTTTTCCGTGGCCGGGCGCCCGAGGATCTGGTTGAGGAACCTCATCGGGCTGGGTGTGTGGGTGAGTGTCGCGACGCCGGCGTTGTGGAGGGCGGCGATCAGCATACCAGTGGCAATGCCCACCGATTCGGATGTGTAGTAATTCTTGCGCCGCTCGCCGTCCCCGGCACTGGTGAATTTTTTCAGGAACACCACGATCAGGTAGGGCGCCGTCTCCAGGAAGGGTTTGTGGGCGTCGGTGCCCAACGGCTCCAGGGCCTGCAGCCACTCCTCCGAGGCACGACGCTGGTAAAATTCACGCTCCTCCTCTTCCGCCGCCAGGCGGATCCTGCGCTTGATCTCCGCACTCTCGGCCACCACGAAATGCCAGGGCTGCATATTGGCCCCGCTGGGGGCGCTGCCGGCAGTGCGGATCGCATCCTCGATGACCGCACGGGGCACCGGCGCGGCACTGAAGTCGCGCACCGTGCGCCGCCGGCGCATCAACTGGTAAAACGCGCTGGCGCGGCTGCACATCTCTGTCTCACCCAGCGGCTCAAACTGCAGCGGCACAAACTCACCCGGGGCCCCCATCAGACCACCCCCTTGGTGCTGGCAATAAAGAGGCTGAGCAATGAGAGCAGGGTCAGCACCCCCACGATCACACCGAGCAACAGCAGCGGGCGGAACGGCTTGCGCTCGGTCTCGTTGACGCCGCTGTGGAGGAATCTGTCGACCCGTGCCTGGTCCTCGTCGGAAAGTTTTTTCTTATCGTTCATGGGATATTTCGCCTGTTGTTATGCCCCCGGGTCCGCGCGGAGAGTTCAGGAGCAGTTTAGGAGAAAGCCGCTGACGGTAAAAGCGGCCGGCAAGCAGGCAAAAAAAAGCCCCGCTGGGCGGGGCTGGCAAGGCTGCTTGGAAACAGGTCGAGGGGGCCGCTTACAGCGGGGCTGCCTACAGCAGCTCCTCCTCGATATCCATCAGGCTGTGGCTGCCGGCATCGACACTGGCGGCCAGTCCGCGGGTGCGCGGCAACAGGCGCTGGAAATAGAAGCGCGCGGTCTTGACCTGTCCTTTGTAGAAGCTGTCCCCATCCACTTTAGGCAGGGCCACGGCGGCAGCCTTGGCCCACATAAAGGCGTAGGCCACGTAACCGAACAGGTGCAGGTACTCCACCGAGGCGGCGCCCGGCGCGTGGGGGTCGGCCTTGGCGGCCTCGATGATCTTTCCGGTGACATCCCGCAGCCGCTGGAGCTCTTCCGCCAGCGGCTGTACGAACTCGGCCAGGTGTTCGTTATCGATGTGCGTGTCGACGAACGCCTGCACGTCGTCGGCAAACAGGTTGAAGAAGGCCCCGCCGTTGGCGACGGTCTTGCGGCCCACCAGGTCGAGAGCCTGGATACCGTTGGTGCCCTCGTAAATCTGGGTAATGCGCACGTCGCGCACCAGCTGCTCCTGGCCCCATTCGCGGATATAGCCGTGGCCGCCAAACACCTGCTGGCCGGTCACGGTGCAGTCCAGGCCCATATCGGTGAAGAAGGCCTTGGCTACCGGGGTGAGCAGGGCCACCATCGCTTCCGCGTTTTTCTTCTCATCACCCTCACCGAACTTGGCGATATCCAGCCACTGCGCCACGTAAGTGGACAGGGCGCGGCCGCCACCGATCAGCGCTTTCTGGGTAAGCAGCATGCGGCGCACATCCGGGTGTACGGTGATCGGGTCAGCGGCCTTGTCGGCCTGCTGCGGGCCCGCCGGGGAGCGGCTCTGGATACGCTCGCGGGCGTACTCCAGCGCGTTCTGGTAAGAGCGCTCGGAGGCGCCCAGGCCCTGGATGCCCACACCCAGGCGCTCGTAGTTCATCATGGTGAACATGGCCGCCAGGCCCTTGTTCACCTCGCCCACCAGCCAGCCGGTGGCGCCGTCGAAGTTCATCGCGCAGGTGGCGGAGGCCTTGATGCCCATCTTGTGCTCGATGGAACCGCAGTTGACCGCGTTGCGCTCGCCCAGGCTGCCGTCCTCGTTCACCAGGAACTTCGGCACCAGGAACAGGGAGATCCCCTTGGGTCCCTTCGGCGCATCGGGCAGCTTGGCCAGCACCAGGTGGATGATGTTCTCGGACAGGTCCTGGTCGCCGCCGGTAATAAAGATCTTGCTGCCGGTGACCTTGTAGCTGCCGTCGTCCTGCGGCTCGGCCTTGGTACGGATAATGCCCAGGTCGGTACCGGCGTGGGGCTCGGTCAGGTCCATGGCACCGGACCAGGTACCCTCGTACATCTTCGGCAGGTACTTCTGCTTCAGCTCCTCACTGCCGTGGGCATCGAGCGCCAGGCAGGCACCGGCAGTCAGCACCGGATAGAGGGCGAAGGAGATATTGGCGGAGTTGATCATCTCCTCGACCTGTGCGCCCAGCATTTTGGGCATGCCCATGCCGCCGTATTCCGGGTTGCCCAGCAGTGCGCCCCAGCCGCCCTCACAGAAAGTGGCATAGGCTTCCCTGAAGCCCGCCGGAGTAGTGACCACGCCGTCGTCCCACTGGCAGCCCTCTTCGTCGCCGGAGCGGTTGATCGGGTCCAGGGTGTTGGCGGCGAGCTTGGCCATTTCCTCGAGAATCGCGTCAGCGGTCTCGCGATCCACCGCGCCGGCCAGCCCGGGCAGGCGTGCCCAGAGCTCATCCGCAGCAAAAACTTCGTGCAGCAGGAAGTTCATCTCCCGCAGGGGGGCCTTGTAGTCAGCCATGCTCCGTGTGCCTCATTCAGTTGTTTCAAACAGCCGTTTGAATCTAGGCGCGCAGCAGGGACTTGTCAACTGTCTTTGCATGCACCGGAGGCGCGGACAGGCAGATGGGGGGATGCGGGCTCTCGACCGGATACCCGCAGCCCGGGCCAGTGGACTCCAGCGGGAACCCACTGGCCCGTGCTCAGGAAAGGAGCGGATCCAGGCCCAGGTGCTCCGCAGCGACACGGTAGTCGGCCGCCTCATCGAACGGCACCACCCCGAGCAGCGGGGCCGGCAGGAGGTGGTGCAGTGTGGCCAGGTTTTCTTCCGGGCGCGCCATGCCCTCGCGGGCAAAGTTGGCCACCCAGCCGGCCAGCTGCAGGCCATCACGGCGTATCGACTCTGCAGTCAGCAGTGCGTGATTGATGCAGCCCAGCTGCATTCCCACCACCAGGATCACCGGGATATCCAGCTCCCGCGGCAGGTCGGACAGGAACCCGCGCGGCCCCAACGGGGTGCGCCAGCCCCCCGCCCCCTCGATCAGCACCAGGTCGGCACCGCTATTCATGACCCCGCGGCACACGCCGGCCAGGCGCCCCACGTCCAGGCGCTTGCCCGCCTCCATCGCAGCAATATGGGGGGCGATGGCCGGTTCGAGCGCGATCGGGTTGACCTGCTGGTAGGGCAACTCCATGGTCATCGCTTCCTGCAGCAGCAGCGCGTCGGCGTTGCGCAGGCCCTCATGGGTGCACTCACAGCCGGAGGCCACCGGCTTCACCGCTGCCGTCTGCAGCCCGCGAGCGGCAGCAGCGGCCAGCAGGGCCGCGGTCACATGGGTTTTACCGACCTCTGTGTCGGTGCCGGCAACGAAAAAGGATCTGGCCACTGGTACCCCTCCTGAATTTGCAGTTTTTTTCTTGACGCCTCTTTAAACGCCGTCTACTTGCTGATAAATTACCCACTTAGAGTAATTATTAATCAGCCGGCCGCTGTATATAGCCCCGGGTTAGGATAATTTCTCCAATGAAAGTCCCGGGTTTACCGGGCTGGCAATCAAGGACAGCGCTGTCACCCAGCATTGCCATCAAAGTCGCACCGTATGTGCCGTGCCGCCGGAGCCACCCAGCGTGACTCCTGACCGCCGCGCCATGCGATAGCAGGGAAGCTGACACAACCGGAACCTTGACCAACCAGACGCGTTACCGAGATTATGCGATACATTGCTTTTGCCCTGTTGCTGCTTGCCCCGTTCTTTGCCTCCGCCGCTGTGACCAAGGCGGACGAGGTCGTCGTGTACAAATCCAAGGCGCTGATGCAGCTGAAGAAAAATGGCCGCGTGCTCAAGAGCTACAAGGTCTCTTTTGGCGACAACCCCCGTGGTCACAAAATCCAGCAGGGTGACGAGCGCACGCCGGAAGGCCGCTATACCCTCGACTGGAAAAACCCGCAGAGCCGCTTTTACCGCTCGATCCACATCTCCTACCCGAACCGGGCGGACAAGGCCCGCGCACGGCGCCTGGGTGTCAATCCCGGTGGCGATATCATGATCCACGGCATCAAGCCGCAGTGGACCGGTATGGAAGATTACCTGAAAAGGATGAACTGGACCGACGGTTGTATCGCGGTGAACAACCGTGAGATGGACGAGATCTGGGCCATGGTGGATACCCCCACCCCTATCTCCATCTACCCCTGATCCCCTCCGGGACCAGCTAGATCATCCGACGGGCGCCCGCTGTACAGCCGGCGCCCGTTTTGTTTTTCGACGCCTGCCCGGCCTCGAGATCCAGGTAGAGCAGCTCGTAACTGGCCGGCAGGCCGGCGGGCGTCCGCCACTGCTCATAGGCTTCCGCCAGGGCCTGCAGGCGCGCGCGGCCGGTCAATCCGCGCCCGGCATCGCGATTGACGTTATGGGCACCGATGGTTTTCAGCTCCCGCATCAATTCCATCACGGTATCGAAGTGCAGCACCCGGCCCTCGGACTTCAGCGCACCGGACAACCCGGCCCCCCTCGCAGCCGCTAGCCAGTCACCGGCGGGGAGAAAACGATTGACGTGCACACCGCCATCCACGGCGGCCCAGCTGCGCCGCAGTTCATCCAGGGTCCCCGGGCCGAGTGTTGCCACCTGGCAGCTGCCATTGTCCGCCAGCACCCGGCGCAGCTCGGCAAACAGCCCCGGCAACCGGTAACACCACTGCAGCGCCATGCTGGAGAACACCAGGTCGACACTGGCGTCCGCCAGCGGCAGGAATTCCGCGTCGGCGGCAATATAGTGGTCTGCCACCGGGCGTTCGCGACGCGCGTAGTCCAGCATGCCCTCGGCCAGGTCCAGCGCGATGATCTCGGCGTCGGGATATCGACGGCGCAGCAGCTCACAGCCGTAACCGGTGCCGCTTCCCAGGTCGAGAATCCGCTGCGGTGGCCGGCTGGTTTCCAGGCGGCCCAGCAGCTGCCGGCACACGGCCCGCTGCAGGTGGGCTGCCCGGTCGTAACTGCTGGCGGCGCGCCCGAAGGAGCGCGCCACCGCGCGCTTGTCGAAGGGCGCCCCGTCGCTTTCGGTTTCGTGGATTCCCTGGAGAAAAACACAGAGTTGCTTCGCCACCAGTCCGGGGCAGGAGAGCTGCGGCATATGGCCAGCCCCCTCCAGCACCCGCGCATCGGCGCCCAGCGCCCGCAGCTCGGCCGCTGCTGCCACGGGCACAAGCGCGTCACCCTCACCGAGCAGGTGCAGGGCGGGCACGCGCGAATCCTGCCAGCCGGCTATCAGGGCGCGATTATCCCAGCGCCCCAGAACCTCCAGGGCCCGCCCCCAGGCGGGCCCGGTCACGGGCTGTATCCACTGTTTCAGTTGTTTCATGACTGGCCGCATCGCCCGGTCGCCCCGGGCCTGCAGGCCGCAGAACTGCGCCTGCGTCGCCGCCGGATCCGCGGCAAAGCCGCGGCAGAACTGTTCGAATACCCGCGGCTCCATCCCCGGCCACTGCTCGCGCCCGACAAAACTGGCGTTGGCTCCGATGGTGCACAGGCCACGGATTTTGCCGTTGCCGTCCCGGGCCTCGTGCGCCGCCAGCCGCAACGCCAGCATGCCCCCCAGGGAGTGCCCCACCAGCACACAGGGCCCGGGTAAACGGGCGGCGATATCGGCGAGCAGGGTTTCGTCATCGGGCCAGGGTTCGCCGGCGCGACTGCCGAAGCCCGGCAGGTCGATGGTGACTGTGGGCAGGTCGGAGGATTCCCCCAGCTGCGTGCACAGTGGCTCCCAGATGCGGCTGTCACCGCCCCAGCCGTGCAGGAATACCAGCGAGAGGGACTCATTCACGATTGCTCTCCCGTGGTCACATCGCGGGTAACGCCACCGGGCAGTGCCGCGGCCAGGGCGGCGAGCAGGCCCTCGACCTGCGCTGCGCTGTGGGCGGCGGACAGGGTAATTCGCAACCGCGCGGTACCGGCGGGCACCGTCGGTGGGCGGATGGCACCTACCAGGTAGCCCTGTGACTGCAGCCGGGCGGCGACCTGCACCACAGTTTCCTCGCACCCCAGCTGCAGTGGCTGGATGGCGCTGGCGGAGGGCATGAGAGGCAGCCCGAGCTCGCCTGCCCGCTGGCGGAACTGGTCGATACGTGCCTGCAAACGGCGGCGGTGGGCGGGCTCGCCCTGCATCAGCTCCAGCGCGGCGATGCTGCCGGCGGCCACCGCCGGCGGCATACCGGTGGTATAGATATACGGGCGGGCGAACTGCACCAGGAAATCCACCAGTTGCCGCGAACCGGCAATAAAGGCACCAGCGTTGCCCGCCGCCTTGCCCAGGGTACCCATCAACACCGGTACCTGCTCCGGTCCCAGGCCCGCAGCCGCCGCACTGCCGGCGGCAGGCAGCTCATCGCTGCCCATGACCCCGAAGCCGTGGGCCTCGTCCACCATCAGCCAGGCGTCGTACTGCCGGCACAGCGCGGCAATCCCGGCCAGGGGGGCACAGTCGCCGTCCATGCTGTAGACACCGTCCACCGCCACCAGGATATTGCCGCCGTTGCGCTGCGCCCGCTGCAACTGGCGCTCCAGTGCAGGCAAGTCGCTGTGGGCAAAACGCAGGCTCTCGGCGCGGCACAGGCGCGCGCCGTCGATCAGGGAGGCGTGGTTGAGCTTGTCGGAGATGATGTTGTCGCCGCGCCCCACCAGGGCACAGATGGTGCCGACATTGGCCATATAGCCGCTGGAGAATACCAGCGCCGCCTCGCGGCCGGTAAGTTCGGCGATTTTCTGCTGTAGCTGCTCGTGCACCTGCAGGTGCCCGTTGACCAGGTGGGAAGCGGTCGCACCGGCGCCCAGCCCGGCCCCGGCCTGCTGCGCGGCAATGACCGCCGGATGGGTGGCCAGGCCCAGGTAGTCATTGCTGCTGAAAGCCACCAGCGGAGCGCCGTCCACTTCCGCTTCCGGCCCCGGCGCGGCGGCCAGGGTTTTCAGCTGGCGGTAAAGCTTGCGCTCGCGGCGCTCATCGAGGCGCTGGCGGAGCATATCCGCCAGCGGACTGGCGGCAGTCATTTTGCGGCGTCGTAGAAGTAGGGGTCGTTTTCCTGTTCGGCGATGCGGGCACCGAGGTCTGCCTCCACCTCGGATTCATCCGCGTACTGCTGGTACTCCTCCGGCTGGATGCCCAGGCGGGCGAACAACTGCATGTCCTCGTTGGCCTCGGGGTTACCGGTAGTGAGCAGCTTCTCACCGTAGAAAATCGAGTTGGCACCCGCCAGGAAGGCCAGCGACTGCATCTCGTCACTCATCGCCTCGCGCCCGGCGGACAGACGCACGTGGGACTTTGGCATCATGATGCGGGCCACGGCAATGCAGCGGATAAACTCGAACGGGTCCAGGTCCTTCTCATCTTCCAGCGGGGTGCCGGCCACTTTCACCAGCATATTGATCGGCACCGACTCCGGGTGCTCCGGCAGGTTGGCCAGCTGCATCAGCAGCCCGGCACGGTCCTTCTCGCCCTCGCCCAGGCCGACGATACCGCCCGCACAGACTTTCATGCCCGCGGCGCGAACCCGGTCGAGGGTTTCCAGGCGGTCCTGGTAGGTGCGGGTGGTGATGATCTCGCCGTAGTACTCCGGCGAGGTATCCAGGTTGTGGTTGTAGTAGTCGAGCCCCGCCTCGGCCAGTTCGCGGGCCTGTTCGTCCTTCAGCATACCCAGGGTCATGCAGGTCTCCAGCCCCAGCGCTTTCACTTCCCGCACCATGCGGGTGACATACGGCATGTCCTTTTTCTTCGGTGAGCGCCAGGCGGCCCCCATGCAGAAACGGGTGGCGCCACTGGCCCTGGCCGCACGCGCCTCCTCGACCACCTTTTCCACCTTCATCAGTTGCTCCCGCTCCAGCCCGGTATCGTAGCGGGCGCTCTGTGGGCAGTAGGCGCAATCCTCGGGACAGGCGCCGGTCTTGATGGAACAGAGGGTGCTCACCTGTACCCGGTTGGGATCGAAGTGCATGCGATGCACCTGCTGGGCGGTAAACAACAGGTCATTGAACGGCAGCGCGAACAGGTCCAGGACCTGCTGGCGGGTCCAGTCGTGGCGCTCCCCGGCGTACAGGGAGGAGGCGTTGGTCATTTGCTGGGCGGCGGTCACAGGGGTAGTCTCCCATCGATTATTGGCGGCGGCTTGTTATGGATGGCACCGGTAAAGTCGCCAGTTTAGCGGTGGCCGGACCGCTGTCAACCAAATGGCCAGGGAATGGTTTACAGACTGATTTCACATTTTTTGTCACGCAGGCTGGCACTGTGCCTGCTGTGCAGCCGCCCTGCGGGCACTGCCGCCGGCATCTGCCATGCCTGCAGCGCGGATCTGCCGCAACTGCAATGCGCCTGCCCCCGCTGCGCCCTTCCCCTGCCGGTGGCGGCCACCTGCCCCCGGTGCCTGCGCCGGCCTCCGGCCTTCGACGCGGCACACTGTGCCTGGCACTACGCCTACCCGGTGGCGCAGCTGGTGCGACGCTTCAAGGACCGGGGGGATATGGCGGCGGCGCACAGTCTCACAATGCTGGCGGCTGCACAGCTCGGCCCCCCGGCCCCACCGCCCGATATCCTGGTCCCTGTTCCCCTGCACTGGCGCCGCTACTGGCAGCGTGGCTTCAACCAGGCCCAGGTGATCGCGACAAAGCTGGGGGATGCGTGGGGGCTCCCGGTCCATACCGGCAAGCTGCGCCGGGCCAGGGCCGGCGCCAGCCAGCGGGGACTCGACCGGCGGCAGCGGCTGCGCAACCTGGAGGGCTGCTTTGTCGCCCGCGGGCGATTCGATGGCCTGCATGTGGGGCTGGTGGATGATGTGATGACCACCGGCGCCACCCTGGAGGCGGCGGCGCGCACCCTGCACTCCGCCGGTGCCGTGTCTATAAGCGCCTTCGCACTGGCCAGAACCCCCTGACACTCCGTCCTCAACGGAAATAGACCGGAAAACGACATCCCGTCAGAATAGCGCCCCACGCCAGCCTGGCACCGGAGTCTCAATCCGGGGGCAGCGCTGCTAACGTTATACCTAGTGACCAGCCGCTCGCACGCCGTCGAGCGCCAGACGGGAATCCCAGCGATGAGTGACAACAAGCTGCCGCGCAGTGTGGTGATCAGCGGCACCGGCCTCTGGACACCGCCCCATTCGATCAGCAACGAAGAGCTGGTCGACGCCTACAACCGCTTCGCCGAGCGCTTCAACGCCGAACATGCGGATGCCATCGAGGCCGGAGAGATAGCTGCCAGGCCGCTGTCATCGGCGGAGTTCATCGAGAAGGCGTCGGGTATCAAGAGCCGTTTTGTGGTCAGCCGCGAAGGTATCCTCGACCCGGAACGCATGCGCCCCTACCTGCCTGAGCGCGCTGACGACGAGCTCTGCCTGCAGGCGGAGATGGGCCTGGCCGCCGCCAGGGACGCGCTGGCCGCCGCCGGCAAGAAACCGGGGGATATCGATGCGGTGATCGTGGGCGCATCCTACCTTCAGCGGGCCTATCCCGCGATCGCCATCGAGATCCAGGGTGCACTGGGCATCGACGGCTTTGCCTTCGATATGGAAGTCGCCTGCTCATCCGCCACCTTCGCCCTGCAGCGCGCGG
This sequence comes from Microbulbifer sp. JSM ZJ756, assembly GCF_044383805.1. Taxonomy (NCBI): domain Bacteria; kingdom Pseudomonadati; phylum Pseudomonadota; class Gammaproteobacteria; order Cellvibrionales; family Microbulbiferaceae; genus Microbulbifer; species Microbulbifer sp. JSM ZJ756. The sequence continues at coordinate 123,234 of NZ_JBISER010000006.1, forward strand.
TGGATACCATCTGCTCCGGTGCGGCGAAAACCGTGCTGGTGATCAATCCGGAGCTGGCCTCGCCCCAGGTCGACTACACCGACCGTGACAGCCACTTCATTTTTGGCGATGTGGCGGTGGCGAGTGTGGTCGAGAGCGCCGAGACCTGTACCGCCGACGATGCCTGGGAGATTCTCGGCACCCGCGCAAAGACGGTGTTTTCCAACAACATCCGCTCCAACTTCAGCTACACCTCCCGCGCCGCGGATGTGGATCCGTTCGGCGATGGCAAGCTGTTCCGCCAGAACGGCCGCAAGGTGTTCAAGGAAGTCTGCCCCATGGCCGCCGCGCACATTGAGGAACATGTCCGCGAAACCGGGGGCGCCCCTGCAGAGCTGGCCCGCTACTGGCTGCACCAGGCCAATATCAACATGAACAACCTGATCGCGCGAAAGCTGATGGGCGATGGCGCCAGTGAAGAGCGCGCCCCGGTGGTACTGGACCGCTATGCCAACACCGGCTGCGCCGGCTCGGTCATTGCCTTCCACCTCTATCGCGACGACCTGCAACCGGGCGACCGGGGGGTCATCTGCTCCTTCGGTGCCGGCTATTCCATTGGCAGCCTAGTAGTGGAAAAGGCCCGCCGCTGATTGCGGCTCCTGCCGCTGGAAACGGGTGGTCCGGCGACCACCCTGCCCCCTCAATTGCCGCTCAACCCCACCTTTCGCCCCTTTGCCCCTTTGCCCCCACCCGGCACCCGCGGGCCCGCACCCTCTTCACTGCCCACCCCGGCTGTCCCGATCAGTGATGACCAACCTTACTCGAAGACCGGCTTGAGAGTGATATTTGCTCCAATAAAAAGCATAGATCGAGATATACAGTTTATTTTTCACATATTCTTAATATATGCAGACTAGATTTTATCCGAACTGTAGATATAATCGCCGCCTCATCCAGTGATTGAACCCAACGGCCCGCTTAGCGGCCCCCGATATCCAGAAGTACCATGTCAACTGCCACCACCATTACTCCACCGGAGATGCCCGCCATTGAGGCGCCCCCCGGCCACACCCTGTGCCGGCGACGGGAGCTAGTGCTGGACATCTTTGCCATGAACAGCTTCTCCTGGGCCGTTGCCATCCCGATCGAGCTGCTGCTGGCCGGCATGAGCCTGCAGGAGCATATCCAGGTACGCCTGATGGCGGTGGTGTTCAATACCCTGATCGCGCGCCCGTTCGGGGTCTATCGCCACTGGGTGGCGGACCGCTTTGGCGGGCGTGGGCCGGTCAATGCCTACCTGCTGGACACCTTTGTTTTCCTCAGCTTCCAGTTCCCGCTCTACGTGGGCAATATGTTGCTGGGCGGCGCCAGCTGGGCCGAGATCGCCACGGCCAGCGCCACCTTCCTGGTCATTGCCGGCGCCCTGGGCCGGCCCTACGGAATTTATCTCGACTGGCTGCGCCGGATGTGGATAAATAGGCGGTCCCGCGGCATCGACGCCACCATGACGCTGGATCCGCAATGAGGTCAGTAGTGCTGGAAAACGAGATAAAGAACAGTGACCTGACCATCGGCATCGTCGCCGGCACCGCCACAGACACCCAGTTCGGGCTCACTTTCCTTGCCGAGCGCCAGGTCCGGGGTATCGGCCTGTCCCTGTCCGCATCTCCCCAGGCCCAGACCAACCTGCAGGCCCTGGATCGCAACGCCCTGACCAGCCAGCTGGTGGATGCAATTGTCGAGCTGCACCGGGCCGGCGCCGATGCGGCCATGATCTACTGCAACTCCCTTTCCGGTGCCGTGGACCTGGAAAAGGTGCGCGCCTCGGCCCCGATCGAGGTGATTTCCCCACTCGATGTCTATGCCGAACTGACCGGGCGCTATCGCAACTTCGGCCTGCTGGCGGCCAACTGCCAGAGCTGTGCCAATATCGAGCGCGAGATCCTTTCGCGCAACAATACCGCCAAGGTCATCGGTATTGGCAATCTGCAGATCGTCGAGGACATCGAGGACCAGATCCCGCCGGAGGTGATCGTGCGCCAGCATGCCCTCGACGACCTGGCCGCCGCCCTGGTCAAGAGCGGTGTGCAGATCCTGATCCTCGGTTGCACTCACTTCGATTATTTCTATCCGGAGCTGCTGCGTCACTGCGAGGGCATCCACCTGTTCCTGCCCTCTGAGCGCATGCTGCAGTTGTTGCGGCAGAGGCTGCCCTGCGCCGCCTGACAGGGCGCCTCAGTTAGTACCAACGCACCCCAAACTGTCCGGTTTATCCCCCCATCTCGCTTGTATAGTGCAGACTTTTGCATTATCTAGTATTGAGGATTGAACCGCAGGGTGGTTACGACCGCCCCAATACCCCCGGACCGCAGGAATTGGTCCGCTCCACAGCGAATGGTTACAAGGATGATAAATACCATGGATCGCGCTGGCATTCCCGTGCGCGCCGCCCTGGCGGTGCTCGCCTTCGCCGGTGCCGCCCCCGTCTCCGCTGCCCCCCTGCCGGAGTTGTTTACCGATACCCAGGTGGCACTCGTATGGCCAGTGTTGCTGGCCACAGCGCTGGTGGCGACAGCGGTTGCCGCCCTTTTTATACGGCAGCGCGCCGGGCACGCCGCAATGCAATCGAGCGCCACTATCGAGCGCCTCAAGTCCGACAACACCAAGTTGTACCGGCGCCTGCAGGCCACCAACAACGAGGTCGCCCGGCGCGACGTACAGCTTAGTGAAACCCGCGACACCGTTGAGCTGCTCCGGCAGGAGCGCAACGATGTGCACGCCACCATCAACCACCGGCTCCAGCGCCCCCTGGAAGCTGTGCAGGGTACCCTCAACCTGCTCCTGCGGGGTGGCGACCCCGAGTCGGCCGGGCTGGCGGAAATGGCACAGCGGCAACTGGAAGCCGCCCTGCAGGCCCTGTCCCAACTGCGGCGACGCGGCGGTGCAGATATCCCGGTCGCAGAGCCCGGCACCCAGCCCGCCCGCTCATCGGGCAGCCTGTCGGTATTACTGGTGGAGAACGAAGAGCAGGACACCCTGCTGGGGGCGCTGGAGCAACGGGGACACCGGGTCGTGCGTATGACCAATGGCCTCGACGGCGCCGAGGCCGCGGGCCGGGACAAATTCGACCTGGTGCTACTCGACTGCGACCTGGGCCAGCTGGATTGTGTCGAGGTGACCCGCAAGATCCGGCGGCATTCCGGCCGCGACCTGCCGATTTTTGCGCTGGTCAATGCCCTGCTGGGCGGCGAGAAGGAGCGCTACCAGGCCGAGGGGCTGACCGGGGTGCTCGCCCGGCCGGTGATGGATACACAGCTGCAGCAGCTGCTCAACTGGGTCTCCCGCCGCGCCCGGCAACAGCCGCGCCGCCCGGCCAAGGCGGACACCTCCCGCCTGCTGAACCCCGCCACGCTGGAGCGCCAGCGGGACACGCTGGGCCACCTGGCCTTTGCCGAGTTGCTCAGCAGCCGCATTGCTGCCCTGCCCAAGCGCATCACCTCCCTTACCAGCGCCCTGACTGGCCGCCATTGGCTGGATGCGGAACAGCAGGCGCGCTCCGCGGCCGCCAGCTCCGAGGAAGTCGGCCTCGAGGCCATCGCCTCTCGCCTGCGCACGCTGGCCGACTCTCTGGGCACCGACAGTGAGCGCGAGTACTGTCGCCACCAACGCACGGAAGTACTGAATATGATGCGCTCTTCCATCCAGCAGCTGAAGGCCTGGCGGGACCGCAACGTGCACACCGCCTGGGCGTTAAAGTGAGCCGCGCACGCGGCGGTGCGAAATGGGGTCCGGCTTGAAAAGCGGTATCGGGGCCGCACTATAATGGCCGGAACCCCTTGTGAGAGAAGCGATGACCGAGCAATACCCGATCCAGAACCAGGAAGCACGCGAGCAGTCCGGGCGTGACCTTGCCACCCTCGTTTACCTGATCCAGGCCATCAGCCTGTTTACCGCGGTGCCCTTCTTTGTCGGGGTGCTGATCAACTACGTCAAGCGCGGCGACGTGCGCGGCACCATGGCCGAGTCGCATTTCCGCTGGCAGATCCGTACTTTCTGGTTCAGCCTGCTGTGGTTTGTGATCGGCTCCCTGACCTGGTGGATCATGGGCCTCGGCTTCCTGATCCTGGGCATCAGCTGGGTGTGGGTGGTCTACCGCGTGGTACGTGGCTGGCTGACACTGGCAGACAACCGGCCCGCTTACTGACCGGTAACCGACCTCGCATACCAGCCCGCTGCCTTGCTGGCGGCGGGCGACATTATCCCCTCCAGCGCCAATTGCACCGCCTAGAAACCGCCGCCCAGGGCCAGCATAAAGAGGTCCGGTGGCAGTTGCTGGCCGTTTACCCGCAGGTCACCGCGATTGACCTCCAGGAGCATCTGCAGCTCATCACCCTCCTGCAGCAACAGGCCGTATTCCCGCAACGCGATGGCCTGCCCCACCAGCGGCGACTGCATCAATGCCTGCTCGGCGGAAGTGAACGTCATGGTCCCCACCAGCGGCTGCAGCCACTGGCCGGGGGCCTGCTTTGCCGGCCGCATCCCCGCCGGCATGCCACGCCAGTCCATATCCAGGTCCATCAGCATGGGACCATTGGCCGACTGGATTGCCGCCTGTTGCTGGAGCTGCAATGGCCTGCGCATGATCTCGGGCCAGTCGCGCTCTGCCGCGGGCACCAGCAACAGGGCATGGAGGAAATGCCCCAGGTCCGCCAGCGCAATATCCGGCAGGGTTACCTGCTGCTGCAAGGATGAGACCGGGGTGGCAGACTGGACCTGTGGCACCTGTAGATCGGAGTGGACTTCGAGGTTCCCGGTATCGAGCCGCCGGGCCCGCAGTGCCAGCGTAGCCTCACGGATTTCCACCGGGCCGGCATCGGAGTCGGCCTTCAGTTCCGGCAGCGACAGGGACAATTCCCCGGATTCGCCCGGAATAAAGCTGAAGCGACCTGTCACTGCAGCGGACGAAAACTTGTCCAGCGCGAACTGGCGACGCTGCACAGCGCCGATCTCCAGCGTACCGGCGACCGCAGTGCCGGCATAATCGCTCTCGACCACGATTTCGGCCCCGCCGAAACTCAGCTCACCGCCGCTGTCGCTGCGGGTGAAGGGCTCCAGCCTGAGCACATTGCGGACCCTGTTGTCGGCACCCACCAGTGATTCCAGCACCGCCGGGCTATGGTCGAGGCGCCCGTAAATTTTTTCCAGCTGGGCCCGCAGCGCCGGTGCCAGTTGTTCCACCGACAGGCGGGTCTCGCTGTAGAGCAGGCCCACCCGCGGGCCTGCAGCCGTAAACACCACCGGGCCGTGCTGGATCTCGCTGCGCAGTCGGGTGTCACCGTCACGACCACTGACCCGTGTGCCCGCCTCGGCTCCGAACCAGCCCCGCTGGTAGCCGGTGTTATCGGCCCCCTGCAGGCGCGCGAACTGCTGCTGCCACTGCTGCTCCACCTGAGGACCGATAAATCCGGGGGCGGCGAGGGCAACAACAACCAGCAGGAACGTGAGGGCGAGGAGGGAAATCTTCAGCAGTTTCATCGGCATTGCAGTTTCGGTGACTTTGCGCCGATGTTAGCAGATTCTGTATGGCAGGGGCCGCCCGAAGGGGCTCAGGCAGCCCCCGGGCGGTGGGGATCAGCCAGTGATGGCCCGGGCAACACGGGAGTTACTCTCGCGGCCCAGCTCGGCGGAGATGAAGTTTCCGGCCGCAACCAGCTTGTGCAGGTCGACCCCGGTGTCGATATCCAGGCCATTGAGCATATAGAGCACATCCTCGCTGGCCACATTGCCAGAGGCACCGCGGGCATAGGGACAGCCTCCCAGCCCGGCCACGGCCGAATCCACCACCGTCACCCCGGCCTGCAACGCCGCATAGATGTTTGCCAGCGCCTGGCCGTAGGTATCGTGGAAGTGCACCGCCAGCTTTTCCATGGGCACGCACGCGGCCACCGTCTCGACCATTTTGCGTGCGGCCTCCGGGGTGCCGACGCCGATGGTGTCACCCAGTGAAATCTCGTAACAGCCCATCTGCAGCAGCGCGGCGCTCACCTCGGCTACCTTTTCCGGAGCGATATCGCCCTCGTAGGGGCAGCCCAGCACACAGGACACGTAGCCGCGCACCCGGATACCGTCAGCGCGCGCCTGCTCCAGCAGCGGGCGAAAGCGCTCCAGGCTCTCGGCGATGGAGCAATTGATATTCTTCTGCGTAAACGACTCGGACGCGGCACCGAACACCGCCACCTCGTCGGCGCGGGCCTGCAGGGCCCGCTCGTAGCCCTTCATGTTTGGGGTCAGCGCGCTGTAAGTAATTCCGGGGCGGCGCTCGATCGCAGCCAGAACTTCCTCACTGGCGGCCATCTGCGGCACCCATTTCGGGCTGACAAAACTGCCCGCCTCAATCACCGGCAGGCCGGCGGCGCTGAGACGGTCCACCAGCGCCACCCGCGTGGCCACGGAAATTTCCTGTTTTTCATTCTGCAGGCCATCGCGCGGGCCCACCTCAACCATTTTTACTTTTGCTGGCAGCGACACGCTTATTCCTCCGCGACAAAATCAATCAACAGGCTGCCGCCGTCCACCAGTTCCCCGGCGGCACAGAAATACTGCTGCAGGGTACCGGCAGCCGGCGCGCGCAGGGTGTGCTCCATTTTCATTGCCTCCATCACCAGCAGCGGTTGATCCTTTTCCACCGCACTACCGGGTTCCACCAGCAGGGAGACAATGGTGCCGTTCATGGGCGCTTCCAGTCCCAGCGCATGTTCGCCGCCCTCACCGATATCCGGCGGCAGCAGGCGGTACTCTACCTGCCCGCCATCGAAAAAGACCGAGCCGCCCTCCACGGTATCCACACTGGTCAGTGTCACGCGGCGGCCGTCCGGCAATGAAATATCTTCGCCGGGTAACAGGCGCAGTTCGCCGTCCAGGTCTTCCGCATCGTCGGCGGAGCATTGCCATTGCAACCGGTCACCCACCACCGAGAAACTGAGCTGTGCGTGCAGGCCGTGGTAGTCGACCACATGGTTGCGCTGGCTGGTCAGGTTGCTGCGCCAGTTATCCCCGGCATGCCATGGCGAATACTGGTCCCCGGCCGGTGCCCGCCCACGCATCTCGCGCACTTCGCGGCGATGGATCGCCACCGCCATAGCTGCGCACTTGAGCGGCGTGAGGCTCCGCTGCGGCTGCAATACCTCATCGGCATGGTCGTCGATAAAGTGGGTGGTGACACGACCTTCGGCAAAGTCCGGCTGGTTGATCACCCGGCGCAGGAATTCAATGTTGTGGCGCACCCCGGCGATCTGGTATTCCCCCAGCGCGCGGTCCAGCTTCGCCAGGGCTTCGCGGCGATTGCGGCCATGGCAGATCAGCTTGGCGATCATCGGGTCGTAATGCACGCTGATTTCATCGCCGTCACGCACACCGGTATCCACGCGCACGGAATCGGTCTCGCTCGGCGGGCGATGACGCAGCAGCGTGCCGGTAGCCGGCAGGAAATCGCTGTCCGGATCCTCGGCATAAATCCGCACTTCCATGGCGTGGCCATCGATCTGCAGGTCGTCCTGCTCCAGGGGCAGTGGCTCGCCCGCGGCCACTGCCAGCTGCCAGGCCACCAGGTCCTGGCCGCTGATCATCTCGGTCACCGGGTGCTCAACCTGCAGGCGGGTATTCATTTCCATGAAATAGAAGTCGCCGCTGGCATCGAGCAGGAATTCCACCGTGCCGGCACCCACATACCCGATGGCATGGGCCGCGCGCAGGGCCGCCTCACCCATTTCACGACGCAGGTCCTCGTCCAGGCCCGGCGCCGGCGCTTCCTCCACCACCTTCTGGTGGCGGCGCTGCACGGAACAGTCGCGCTCGAACAGGTAGACACCATTTTCCTGCCCATCACAGAAAACCTGGATTTCCACATGGCGCGGGCTCAGAACATAGCGCTCCACCAGCATCAGGTCGTCCCCGAAGGCGTTCTGGGCCTCGCGCTTGGCCGCTTCCAGCGCGTCATGGAAGTCCTTCGCACTGTCCACCCGGCGCATGCCCTTGCCGCCGCCGCCGGCCGCCGCTTTCAGCAGCACCGGGTAACCGATACGCTCGGCGTGTTCGGCCAGGGTCCCGGCATCCTGGTCGTTGCCGTGGTAGCCGGGCACCAGCGGGACATTGGCTTCCTCCATAATCCGCTTGGCCGCGGACTTGGAGCCCATCGCTTCGATGGCAGAAGCCGGCGGCCCGACAAAAATAATGTCCGCCTCGGCGCAGGCACTGCAGAACACGGCATTCTCGGACAGGAAACCGTAACCCGGGTGAATGGCATCGGCGCCAGTCTGCCGGGCGGCCCCGATTACCTTGTCGATATCCAGGTAGGATTCCCGTGCCGGGGCCGGCCCCAGGCGCACCGCCTCGTCGGCCAACTGCACATGCAATGCGTTGGCGTCGGCATCGGAATACACGGCCACAGTCGCCACACCCAGGCGACGGGCAGTGCGGATTACGCGGCAGGCGATCTCGCCGCGATTGGCAATCAACAGTTTGCGAATCATGCTTTGCTCTTCATTCACTGTGGCCGCCGGCTATCGGCCCGGCAGCCTGTCTTGCTGTTAAAGGGCGCTCAGTCGCTGCCTTTCATCCACTCCGGGGCACGCTTGTCGAGGAACGCCTGCAGGCCTTCCTGCCCCTCCGGGGAAACGCGCACCGCGGCGATCAGGGCACTGGTCTGACCCTGCAACTCCTCGTTCACCACGCGGTTGGACATGGACATCGCCAGCTGCTTGGCCATCGCCACAGCGCGGGGGCCATTGTCGGTGATCGCGTTGACCAGCTTCTGCACGGTCAGGTCCAGCTCGCCCTCGGGGCAGACCTCGGATACCAGGCCGATCTCCCGCGCACGTTCGGCGGAGAAACGTTCGGCGGTGACAAAGTAGCGGCGCGCCTGGCGCGCACCGATGGCGTTGATCACGTAAGGGCTGATGGTGGCCGGCAACAGGCCGATCTTGACCTCGGACAGGGAGAAGCTGGCACGCTCGCTCGCCACAGCGATATCGCAGCAGCTCACCAGCCCCACGGCACCGCCGAAAGCTGCGCCCTGGACGCGGGCGATGGTGGGCGCGGGGAAGTTATCCAGCTTGTACAGCATCGCCGCCAGGCCCGCGGCATCGCGGCGGTTGTCCTCCTCGGAATAGTTCGCCATGCGCTTCATCCAGTTGAGGTCGGCACCGGCGGAAAAGCTTTTGCCCTCCGAAGCCAGCACCAGCGCGCGTACCCCGGGCTGCTGCGACAGGCGGTCGAAAGTTTCGCCCAGCTGGTGGATGAGGTCATCGTCGAAGGCGTTGTGAATTTCCGGTCTGTTGAGGGTAACCGTAGCCACACCTTCGCTGTCGACTTCGCTCAGCAGCTTGTCACTCATAATCGGGTCCTTGTCTTCGGGCGTGTTTCAATTTCTTGCAGGAGCAGCCACCGGCCGCCCCATTTACATCCGGAATACGCCGAACTTGGTCTCTTCCGGCTCGCGATGGGTTGCGGCAGCCAGGCACAGGCCGAGAACACGCCGGGTATCCGCAGGGTCGATCACCCCATCGTCCCACAACCGGGCGGATGCATAATAGGGATGCCCCTGGTGTTCGTAGTCATCGACGATCGGCTGCCGGAATGCCTGCTCCTCATCGGCGCTCCATTGCTCGCCGCGGGCCTCCATCTGGTCGCGCTTGACCTGGGCCAGCACCCCGGCCGCCTGCTCACCGCCCATCACCGAAATACGGGCGTTGGGCCACATGAACAGGAAATTGGGGTCGTAAGCGCGGCCGCACATGCCGTAATTGCCGGCACCGAAAGAGCCGCCGATCAGGATGGTGATCTTCGGCACCCTGGCAGTGGCAACCGCGGTCACCATCTTGGCACCGTGCTTGGCGATGCCGCCAGCCTCGTACTGCTTGCCTACCATAAAGCCGGTGATGTTCTGCAGGAATACCAGCGGGATATTGCGCTGGGCGCACAGCTCAATAAAGTGCGCGCCTTTCTGGGCGCTTTCGGCGAACAGGATGCCGTTGTTGGCGACGATACCCACCGGGTAGCCATGTATACGGGCAAAGCCGGTCACCAGGGTGGTACCGTACAGGGCCTTGAACTCATCGAACTCGGAACCATCCACCACGCGCGCGATAATTTCGCGCACGTCGTAGGGCTGGCGCGAGTCGGCGGGAACCACACCGTAGATTTCCTCTGGCGGGTAAATTGGCTCCACCGGGCGCTGCACATCCAGGCCCGGTTGCTTCATGCGGTTGAGGCGGCTGACCGAGCGGCGTGCCAGCTCCAGCGCATGCACGTCATTGTTGGCATAGTGGTCGGACACACCGGAGGTCCTGCAGTGCACCTCGGCCCCACCCAGCTCCTCGGCCGAGACCACTTCCCCGGTTGCGGCTTTCACCAGCGGCGGGCCGGCCAGGAAAATGGTGGCCTGCTCTTTTACCATGATCGACTCGTCCGCCATCGCCGGCACGTAGGCGCCGCCAGCGGTACAGCTGCCCATCACCACGGCAATCTGCGGAATATTTTTCGCCGACAGGTTGGCCTGGTTGAAGAAGATACGGCCAAAGTGCTCGCGGTCCGGGAAGACATCATCCTGGCGCGGCAGGTTGGCACCGCCGGAATCCACCAGGTAAATACACGGCAGGTTATTCTGCTCGGCGATGGCCTGGGCCCGCAGGTGTTTTTTCACCGTCAGGGGGTAATAGGTCCCCCCCTTTACCGTGGCGTCGTTGGCGACAATCACACATGGCTGGCCGGACACTGTGCCGATCCCGGTGATGATACCGGCCGCCGGCACTTCCTCGCCGTAAACATCGTGGGCGGCGAGCTGGGAAAACTCCAGGAAAGGGCAGCCCGGGTCCAGCAGCGCGTCAATGCGATCCCGCGGCAACAGCTTGCCGCGGGCCAGGTGTTTTTCCCGAGCGCGCTCACCGCCGCCCCGGGCAATGGTTTCCACTTTGTCGCGCAGGTCCGCGACCAGTTTTTCCATCTGCTCGCGGTTTGCCGTGAAAGCCCCGTCGCGGGTGTTAATTTTGCTCTGTAGCTGGTTCATAAACTCTGATTCGCCTTTGAAGGTAAACCTTGTCTGGGCTGTAGGGGCGGCCCGGGGCCGCTCCTACGACAATTTTGCGGTGGTGACCGGTCAGCGGGTCTCGTTAAACAGCTCGCGGCCGATCAGCATGCGGCGCACCTCTGAGGTGCCGGCGCCGATCTCGTACAGCTTGGCGTCGCGCAGCAGGCGTCCGGTGGCGTACTCATTGATATAGCCATTGCCGCCCAGGGTCTGGATTGCCTGCAGGGCCATCTGGGTAGCGCGCTCGGCGGTAAACAGGATCACCGCAGCAGCATCCTTGCGCGAGTCTTCACCGCGATCACAGGCTTGCGCCACCGCATACAGGTAGGAGCGGCTGGCGTTGAGGTCGGCGTACATGTCGGCGAGCTTGCCCTGCATCAGCTGGAACTCGCCGATCGCCTTGCCAAACTGCTTGCGTTCGTGCACATAGGGCACCACGACATCCAGGCAGGCCTGCATGATGCCCACCGGGCCGCCGGAGAGGATAGTGCGTTCGTAGTCGAGGCCGCTCATCAATACCCGCACGCCGCCGTTCAGCTCGCCGAGGATATTTTCTTCCGGCACTTCACAGTCCTCGAATACCAGCTCACAGGTGTTGGAGCCACGCATGCCCAGCTTGTCGAGTTTCTGCGCCTGGGAGAATCCCTTGAAGCCGCGCTCGACGATAAAAGCGGTGATGCCACCGGAACTGATGCCCGGTTCGGTGCGCGCATAGATCACGTAGGTATCGGCATCGGGACCGTTGGTGATCCACATCTTGTTGCCATTGAGGATAAAGCGATCGCCTTTCTTCTCCGCGCGCAACTGCAGGCTGACCACGTCAGAACCGGAGTTGGGCTCGCTCATGGCCAGGGCGCCGACATGTTCGCCGGAACAGAGCTTGGGCAGGTATTTCGCCTTCTGCTCGCGGGTACCGTTCTTGCGGATCTGGTTGACGCAGAGGTTGGAGTGGGCCCCGTAGGACAGGCCAACGGAAGCCGAGGCGCGGGAGATCTCCTCCATCGCCACCGCATGGGCCAGGTAACCCATGTTGGAGCCACCGAATTCCTCCTCGACGGTCATCCCCAGCAGGCCCAGCTCGCCAAACTTTTTCCACATGTCGGCCGGGAACAGGTTGTCCTCGTCGATCTGTGCCGCCCGTGGCGCCAGTTCTGCCTGGCAGAACTTGTAGACCATATCGCGCAGCATATCGATCTCTTCGCCGAGGCCGAAGTTGAGGGTGCGGTAGGCGGTATTCATAGCGACTCCGTGTATCTGTCTCTCATCAGTGATCTCTGGTTTTTGCCAGCGAGGCCCGGGTACGGGCCTCCGCTTCGTCCAGTTCGCCCATCAGGCTCTGGATATCGCGCAGCTGTTGCTGCAGCTGCGCGCGTTTCTGTTTGATGTGTTGCAGCAGTCGCTGCAGCTGTTCGACATTGCCGTGTTCGGGGTCGTACATGTCGATGATTTCGCGGCTCTCATCCAGGGAGAAACCCAGTCGCTTGCCGCGCAGGATCAGCATCAGCCGTACCCGGTCCTCGGGGCGGTAGACACGGGTCTGGCCGCGGCGGGCCGGGCTGATCAGGCCCTTGTCCTCGTAAAAGCGGATGGCGCGGGTAGTGATACCGAACTCGCGGGCCAGGTCGGAAATGCTGTAACTGCTGGGTTCGGCACCCGCCACGGATTCCGTTTCGGGTTTGCTCTGCTCGGACTTCATAGTGGCTTCCTGAAAGAGTGTCAGGAGCCTAGCAGAGCTTTACGTTAACGTAAACGTAAAGGGAGGAGGTAAAACCGACCCAGGCAGATCCGCCAGTCACACTGGCGGGCCGGGCGGTAAGGAAAAGAGGAATCAGGCGCCCTGCAGTTGCCGCAGTTGGCTGTCCAGCAGCTTCTGGTAGGTGTCATCCAGGCCGGTAACCGCGGCACCCCAACTGGCGGAGTGCACCGCGATGCGCCCTTTCAGGGACGGTGCCTCGAGCAGGTCATCGTGCAAGGCCAGGTCGCGGGCCTGGCCCAGCAACGGCTCACCGCCGAAATCCGCCGGCTCCAGCGCTGCCGGCACCACAGCGGTGGCCAGCTGCAGGCCACTGGAGCGGCCGCCGGCCTGTAACTCGCGCAGCAACAGGCCACAGCAAACGGCCCGGAAAGCGGCATCGTCACCGCAGAAGCCCAGTCCCTGCTGGGGACCGGCATGCTTCAGCGGCCGCGCGTCGTAGATCCTGCCCAGCAGGGCCAGGCGTTCCCGCAGCTCATCCTGCAATCGCTCCAGCGCCGAGCGGCTCAACTGGTTACCCAGCTGGCTCCAGTTCAGCGGGCGCAGGTAGAGTCCCACCAGGACCTCCGGCTCCGGTTGCGGCGCCGGGCGGGCCGCCACCACCGGCGTGCGCCGGGCCGCCAGGCTGCCGACCGCCAGAGCCGCCGCCGCACTGACCGGCAGCGCGAACACCAGGCTCAGTAACAGGCTTGCCCAGGGGTAGCGCACGCCCTCGCCCGGCTGCAGGTGGACAATCACGTTGCCGGCGATACTGTCGTGCAACACCACCGGTGCGCTGACGGTCTCCCCACTATCCAGGTCGCCCCCCTGCGCCAGCGCGCTGGACTCCACGTCCTGGATCGCGATCCCGGAGATCACCGGCATTTCCAGCATATTCCTGGCCAGCAGCTGCAGGCTGATGCGATCACCAGCGACGATACTCTCGAGGCTCTGGCTGGCCACGAAGGCCGCGGCCACCTCCGCGGTGACCCGGTCGCGGGCGATCGCCGCGTCGCGCTGGCCGGCATAGTAGTTGCTGAGCGCCACCGCGCAGAAACAGGCCAGCACCAGCCAGATACCGGCGGCAATCAGCTGCTGGCGGAGGTGCCGCGGCATCCCGGCGTAAACTCGCTGGATTTCTTTTTTCAGGGCATTCATGGATAGGGCGCGTATTCTTGGGTTTATCACGTTGCCGTGGATTTTAGCGAATAAAGTCCCGGGGGCTATAATGCCCGCCCCGCAAAAACCAAAACACGGAAGGGCACTATGGGCGCAACGCCAGACTACCGGGAATTCCGGCTCCCCCTGGAAACACTGATGGAACCTGCAACGGACTGCCCATTGCACTACCTGGATTACCAGGGCGGCGCAGCGCGGGTCGGGATCGGGTACCGGGACACCCCACCCTTCGACGCCAGCCCGTCGGACACTGTCGCGATGCCCGACACCGCCGCCGCGGTCACGGCCCCCTGGTGCGTCACCCTGCTCTCGCCTGCGGCGACCCTGGAGCAACTGCGCGCCCTGCTGGGATTTTTCCGCGAGCAGGGCTGGGCCCTGCAGGCCGCAGACACCCTGTCGCGAGCGCGGGAGCGCACGGTGATCCGCTTCCAGTTGCAGGCGGAACTGGAATTCAACCCGGCGCGGCACGCCTGCCTGCAACTGGCGGAAAGGCTTGGCGTGGACCTGGTGCTGCAGGCCGGCGTTACCCAACAGCCACCGCGACTGGCCGGCTTCGACATGGACTCGACCCTGATCGACGCCGAGGTAATCGACGAGCTGGCCCGGATCACCGGCATTGGCGATCGCGTGGCTGCCATTACCGAGGCTGCCATGCGGGGAGAACTGGATTTCCGCCAGAGTTTCAAAAAGCGCATGGCCCTGCTACAGGGTTTCTCCGAGCAGCGCCTGGCTGACATCGCCCCGCAGCTGCCGATCAAGGAGGGCGCGCGCGAACTGCTGCAGGCCCTGCGGGCCCTGGGCTGCAAGACGGCAATCCTCTCTGGTGGGTTTACCTATTTCGCACACTACCTGCAGCGGGAAAAGCTGGCGGTGGATTTCGTCCACGCCAATGAGCTGGAGTTCGCCGACGGTGTACTCACCGGGGAAGTCATCGAACCGATCGTGGACGGCCAGCGAAAGCGTATCCTGCTGGAGCAGATGGCCGCGGAACATGGCCTGGCACTGGAGAGTGTGATTGCAGTGGGAGACGGGGCCAACGATATCCCCATGCTGAACCTGGGGGCACTGGGCATCGCGATTCACCCCAAACCCAAGGTGCGCCTGGAAGCCCCCCAGGCCATCACCCATTTCGGGCTCGATGCGGCTCTTTACCTGTTTGGCCTCAACGACCAACAGATTGCCCTGCTGCAGGCCGACTGAACTGCAGCAGTGAGCTGCCGCTACGAATCAGCTGACGGCGAAGGCGTGCGGGAAAGGCAATGACGGTGGCTTGCCGCGCTCGAAGCACGCCTGCTCACTGCAGCCGGCAAAGGCCAACAATGCGAATAAACCAAAAATTTTTAACCAGCGCATCGTCCCGCGGCTCCTGTGTGTTTCTGCCTGAATCGCTCGTCCGTGAACGGGCCCGGATAGCCGGGGGAACAGGCCAAAAATAATCCGTCCCGACCACCATATCTGACCACTTTACTGTACTTCCGGTTTCCGCGGGTAGCCGCCCGGATGCCAAGGTGGCAGCTGATTCTACAACTCTTTCAATCGCTGTGAACCCCTGCGCGGGTGGGCGGTGCCCGGCCGGGCATTGGCAGGTTACCGGTGTCCGCGTTACCGGCACTGGTGACTGAGGTTCCCGGCCGGGCACCGCGGGTGGCGGGCCAGCCGGGATCGCGGCTGTTACTGGGCGTCGTCGCCGTAAATGATGCGGCTGTTCACCTTGACTGTCAGCGGGTGATAGCCGGGCTTGGCCTCTTCAAAAATCTCCGCCGCCATTTCCTGCTTGCCGCTCTCCACCAGGTTGCGATACAGCGGGCGCAGGAACTTATTGCGACCGATTTCGGTGAGGAAGCTCTCCAGGCGCCCGAAGGCGGGCTGGTAGTCGTTGCGCACGGCAATCATCAGCCAGCTGAAAGCGATCTCGTTGTTTGTTGACTCGGTCAGGTTGAAGGCGCTGTCCAGCTCCTCCAGCTGCTCGTCACTGAGCTCTTCCGGCATACCATCGAGGAAATACTTCCACTGGTGATAGGTCCACTCCCCGGTATCGATGTCCTTCGCGGCGATCTCGCCGTCCAGCCACTGCTGGCGCACCGGGTCGATCTTGCTGAAGGCATCGGACTGCGGCTGCGGCGCACCCTCGGGGATGCCCGGTTCAAAAATCCACTCGCGGATCCGCGCCTCATCGAGCTTGTCCGGGTACTGCTTGAGCAGGGTCTGCTGCAGGTACTCGATAAAGTCCTCAGTGGTGATGCTCTCGAACGCGAAGTTGTTGAAGTACTCCAGCAGGAACTGGTCAAACGCCTCGCGGCCAATCTTCTGTTCCAGCTCATACAGGAACAGGGAGCCCTTCTCATAGGGGATATTGGAAAACACCTTGTCCGGGTCGCGACCACGCAGGTCGATGGCCATGATCTCGTCGCGGCTGTCCAGGTCTTCCAGGTCCGCCTGCAGGTCGTCATAGCCCAGCGCCATCTCCATACGATAGCGCTGGTCACCGTAGATATTCTGCATGATGCGGTTGGTCAGGTATGTGGTGAAACCCTCGTTCAGCCACAGGTCGCGCCAGCTGGCATTGGTCACCAGGTTGCCGGACCAGGAGTGCGCCAGCTCGTGAGCAATCAGGGCCACCAGGCTCTTGTCGCCGGCGATCACGGTCGGGGTAATAAAGCTCAGGCGCGGGTTCTCCATGCCGCCGAAGGGGAAACTGGGTGGCAGGATCAAGAGGTCGTAGCGGTCCCAGCGATAGGGGCCATAGGCCTCTTCGGTCGCCTCGAGCATGGACTCGGTATCCTCAAATTCCGCTGCGGCGGAATCGAGCAGCTCCGGCTCGGCATAGACGCCGGTGCGCTCGCCCATGGGCTTGAACTCCAGGTCGCCCACGGCCAGCGCCAGCAGGTAAGACGGGATCGGCTGCGGCATTTCAAACTCGTAAACGCCGTCTTTCTCCGTCTTTGGGTCATTGTTCGCACTCATCACCGCCAGCAGCTCTTCCGGCGTGCGGATGGTGGCGTTGTAGGTGATGCGCACCTGCGGTGAATCCTGCAGCGGCACGAAGCTGCGCGCGTGAATGGCCTGCGCCTGGGTAAACAGGAACGGGTGTTCACCGCCGGCGGTCTGCTGCGGCTCCAGCCATTGGACACCGGAAGCGGCCGGCGAGGTCTGGTAGCGGATGGCGACACGGGTGGCATTCTTGGGCAGCTGGATGTTCAGCGGCGTCCCCAGGTCCGGGTCGGTTTTACCCATGGAGAACTCTACCGGCTTCAGTTCCCCGCCGTGGCCGGCGCGCACCGCCTCAACCTTGATGTCGCGGGTATCCAGCACCATCGGCGGATTCTTTTGCGTCAGGCGCTTGAAGTCGAGTACCGCTTCGCCCTCGAGTACCTTGCGGTCAAAATCCACCGTCAGGTCGAGGTCCAGGTGCCGTACACGGTAGTCACCGGTGTTGGCGAAAGAGTGATAGTCCACACCCGATTCCGGCGCCTGGGCACTCCCCTGGTCCTCCGCGGCGGGCGCTGCATCGGCACCATTCGCGGTAGGCTGGGTTGCTTCGACCTCGGGTTTTGCGGGCTCGCCCGCCGCGCCGTCGGATTCCGGTTTGGAGCAGCCGCTCGCAAGGACGAGGGCGCTGCAGAGCAAACTGCTACAGAGTATGCGGGGCAACATAGATGACTCCAGGTCAATTCTGCTTATTGGTGCTGTAAGGGAAAATCCGGCAAAGCATACCCAAATGACTGCCCGCCGGGAAATCTGTGTCCTGCGGGCCTGTGGGCCCGGCAGGACGAGGGAAGCATCTGTGGCGGGTCAATCGAGACTGAAATCGAAATTCAGGTGCTCGGCGGGCGCCTGCACATAATAGCCCTGGATATAGTCGGTGCCGCTCTGCCAGAGGGTCGGTAACATACTGGCCTGCTCCACATGGGGCACAATCACCCGCGTATTCGCCTCGGCCAGCTGCTGCACCATGTTTACCAGGGTATCGCTGTTCTCCCCCTCATCCTGTACTTCCCGGACAAAGGACGGATCCACCTTGGCGATATCCACGGTGACATGCTCGAGGGTCTTGAAAGGATTGAGACCGGCGCCGAAGCGGCTCACCACTACCCGGCTGCCGAACTCACGCACCTGCTTGATGAAATCCCGTGCCGCATGCAGGTTACTGTTGATATCGCCCTGGCTGACCTGGAATGACACCGATTTCGGTGCCACCTTGGCCGCCTTGAAGGCAACCTTCAGCCAGGCGGTCAAGCCGGAATCCTTCAGCGACGCCGCGGAAATATGTAGCAGCAGGGAAACATCCTTGCCCCGGGCGCGCTGGGCGGCAGCCGCCTTGATTGCGGTCAGGATTATCCAGCGGTCCATCTTGATCGCCAGGCTGTCGTCTCCCAACCCCTCGAGGAATGACAGGGGTGAGAGTTCCTCCTTGCCATCCACCATGCGCACCAGCACCTCGTACATCTGTTCGCCGGTGCCCTGCAGGCTGAGCACCGGCTGGTACAGCAGTTTGAGGTTGCCGGCCTCCAGCGCCTGGATTACCCGCGCGCGGTGGTAGGTATCGGCATCGCCCTCCTGGTCGGCGCCCGGCTCGAACAGCGCGAAACCATTGCCCTGCTCGCTGTCCTGCAGTGCCTGCTCGTGGGCCTGGAGCGCCTGGTCAAGAACCTTCTGGGCATTAACGGAGGCTTCGCTGAGCAGGGACACGCCAATCGATACGGTGACCTGTACCGTCTTGCCGGCAGCATCGAAGATGGTGTCGGCGATTTTCTTCATCAGCTCCCGGGCTCGGTGCTCGGCACTGTCCGGGGTGGTCTCTGCCATCATCAGGCAAAAGCTCTTTTCGCCGTAGCGGGCCACTACGTCACCGCGACGCACGCTCGACTGCAACAGCTCCGCTATTTTCTTCTGCAGCGCATCGGCACCCGCGACGCCGACCGCTTTCTGTACGGTTTCCTCGAAACGATCCACTTCGATATACATCAGGCCACCGGTACGCTGGGAGCTGGCGGCGGCCTTGATCGCGGCGTCGAGCATGCGCAGGAAATGCTGCCGGTTGTAGAGGCCGGTGAGGGGGTCACGGCTCTTGATGTCGCTGAGCTGTGCTTCCAGTTCCTCGGTATTGCCGGAGCTCGCCGCGATACGGACCTGCAGGCAGTTCTCCTCATCGTAGACAGTGGAGAGCACCTCGGCGCGTACCGGCACTGGCCGGCCGGAGGCGGACCTGGCGGTGAATTTCCACTCCTGCGCCTCGACATCGTTATTGTCGATTGCACATTGGCGCAGGAAGGCGCGAGCGTCTTCTTGCTCCCCCTCGGTCACCATATCGATCAGCGGTTGGTACTCCACATCGTCCCGGTCCTTGTACCCGAGGCGCTCGGCCAGGGACTGGTTGGCATAGACGATCAGGCCGTCGGAAATGTAGGCAATAGCGTCCTTGGAGCTGTCGAGCAGCTCCTGGGCCCGGGCCAGCCCGGCGTGATAACGGCGATCATGCATGCGCGCCTGGCGCCGGTTGCGCAGCGCGGTGATCTCCCGCTGGATCACCATCAGCAGGTGCTGGTCCTCATCCACGGTCACCACATCCCGGGCCCCGAGCTTGAGGCCCTCCACCACCGGCTGGGCGCCGCTGCGCTCGGTGAGCAGCAGGACCGGTACATCTTTCTGCAATTTGCTGATGGTGCGCAGGGCCACGGGTGGCGGCACCTGCTTGCTGCTTTCCGCGGCAATCAGGAGATCCCAGGTATTGTCCTGGAGCAACTTTGTCAGTGCTGGCTCACTGGGCACGTGTTGGGCACGATTGGGGCGGCCGGCATTGTGCAGCATGCTGACCAGGCGCTGGGCTTCAGAGGGTGTGTCGTGAATCAGAAGGAGACGAATCGTGTCGTTGCTGCTCATTTATTATGCTCTTGATACTTACATCTGCGGTCCCGGGACGGTGTTACGGGCCGTCAGTGCGCCGCCGCTGGGACAGCGGCGCAAGAGCGCTAAGTGTAGGTCGCGGCGTCGGTGGCTTACAAGAGCGGGTAGCCACCGCACACGGGTATGGAGATAGACCTCACACAAAATCGAACCGGGCAACGGAGGGGGTTGCCACCGTCTGTCGCTGCAGGCTAACCGGGCGGGTCACACTGCCGGTAATCACCTCGACCTCGTCGTAGGCCTTGAACAGGGGGACTGGCAGGACCAGGGCAACACACTTGCCGTCACCCTCGCGGGTCAGCAGGGCCGGGATTGGCGCCGAAGCGCGACCGGCGGAATTGCGCCGGCGAACCTCCACCGGCGCCACGTGGCGAGCCAGGATCTCGACACCGGCATCGCTGTAGTCCACCCGGCTGAGGTGCCAGCGGATCACCCCCACCTGCCAGCCATTTGGCATGCGCACGCCGACCAGCTCACCAACCCGCAGGCGCTCTCCAGCGGCCGGCGAGAGCCTCAACCCCAGACCGCGGGCACTGCGGTTGAATACCTCGGCGACTTCGGTCTGGTAGTGGCGGGCGGCGCCGCTGGTCCCCGCACTGCGCTCGCTCCTGAGACTCGGTGCGCAGGGCAGGCTGACATCGTATTCCGCCATGGTGCGGCCGGACTGGTAATCCACCGCTGCCGCCTCCAGGCATACGCGCTCCTCTTCCCGGTCTAGCCAGGCAGTCATATCGCCAGTACCCGGCCCGCTGCCATCCTTTTCCCGCAGGTTGAAACAGGTAGCCCCGAGGCCGATGCTGACCACGCACTCCGCCTGCCCCGGCTTGCGCTCCTCGCCACGGCCCGTGGCACCGCCCCATGCATCGCGGGCACGCTCCACCAGGGGATCGAAATTCTTTTCCAGGTGCTTTTCCACCCGCTGCAGGACCGCTGACAGGTCCAGCCTCCAGCCCCGCGGCGCACGGAACCGGTCGCTGTCGACCGCCCTGGCGGACAGCCTGCCCGCGGGCAGGGGCGCCTGGTCGAGCTCCGTGGAGGCCACCAGGCTATCGCCCGTTTCGGTGTAGTTCTCCTCCAGCGTGCCGAGGCGGCACCAGTCCCGGGTCCGGCACCAGAACGCATCCTGCTGCTCGCCGTCCAACTGGCCGGGATTGGCACTGAAAAACAGCGCCGCGCTGATATAGGCATCTACCGCACTGGTGCGGCCGCGGGATTCCAGTGGATCCGACACCCGCCGCCACGCCACCTGCTGCGGGAAGCCGCGCTGCAGGAGCAGATGCAGGTTGCGCCAGCAGTTCTCCGGGGGCGCCAGGCCGAACAGGGAAGTGACCCGCAGCAGCCGGCCGCCGGCATCGACGGCCCGGTGCAGGGTCCGGGCACGTTTTTCCCGCATCAGGAAAGGAACACCGGCGGTGTCCTCCAGCTGCACCCACAGGCTGGCGTAGGCCACAAAGAGTTTCTGCAGCAGCCCCACCACCGGTTGCAGGCTTCGGCGCAGCTTTTCCAGTTGCGTGGCACTGAGCGCACTGCGCTGGGTGACGATGGCATCGCCGCAAGTGACGGCATGCTGGCGCAGCAGTTCCAGGATTGGCAGGCGGGTGGCTGCCGGTGCGCGCCACTGGGCAACTTCCTCCACCAGCCCTGCCAGCAAAGTCACCAGCCGCTGCTGGTCGGAGGGGTGGAAAGGATGCAGCTCGTACTGGCTCAGCCACCGGTCCAGCTGGCTTTCGCTGGCGCAGCCGCAACTGAGGGCGGGCAGCGCACGTGAGGGCAATCCGAGCTTGCTGGCAAAGCTCGCGGGGGCGCTCGCCCGGGCCGGGGCGGCGGCATCTATATCATCCATCATTATTACTGTAACCGTCCGTTGGGTTACAGCAGTATAAGAAGAGCGAAATTAGACTCACAAGCCCATAAAGAAGCTTTATGCGACAATATTGAGACAAAGATCACGCCAAAAGCGCCAAACAGGTCTAACCCGACATGCTTCTGCCAGCGCTGTCACCCAGCTAAACTAGATTGGCGTTTTCGACCTTTCCCCGGGTATCTCCCGCACCAGTCTCGGCACCAGGTAACCGGGCAGGCTCTCCCTCAGGCCTCGCACCAGGTCCCGCGCAGTCCCATCATCCACCTCGAAGTGGGCCGCGCCACGCACCCGGTCCAGCTGGTGCAGGTAATAGGGCAGCACCCCGCTGGCGAACAGGGCCTCCCCCAGTGCCGACAGGGCCGCCACCGAATCATTGACGCCCCGCAGCAGCACCGCCTGGTTAAGCAGGGTGACACCTGCAGCGCGCAGCTTCCGCAGTGCCGCCCGGACTTCATCGTCGATCTCGCGGGCGTGGTTGCAGTGCAAAACCAGCACCGGCCTGAGGCGCGAACCGGTGAGCCATGTCACCAGCTCATCGGTAACCCGGCTGGGGGCCACCACTGGCAGGCGGGTGTGCAGGCGCAGCTTGTCCAGGTGCGGTACCGCGGCCAGCTCTTCCACCAGCCGTGCCAGCTGGCGGTCATTGAGCACCAGAGGATCACCGCCGCTGAGGATGACCTCACGCAGCTCGTCCTGCGCGCGAATATAGTCGAGCGCCCCCTGCCACTGGCTGCGGGTCAGGTGATTGTCGCTGTAGGGGAATTCACGGCGGAAACAGTAGCGACAGTTGATGGCGCACTGGCCCGCGGCGATCAGCAGCAGGCGCCCGCGATACTTGTGCACCACGCCCGGCACCGGGTTGGCCTGCGCCTCCGCCAGCGGGTCACTGGTGAATCCCGCCGCCGGCTCCAGTTCCGGGGCCCCCGGCAGCACCTGCAACAACAGGGGGTCGCGGGGGTCCCCCGGGCGCATGCGGCGCAGATAGGGCCGCGGCACCCGCAGGGCAAAGCCGTCGGCGGCGCGCAGGGCGGCGGGGAGCTGTTCCGGGTCCAGCCCGAGCAGCTTCACCAGCTCGGCGGGGTCCGTGACCAGGTCGGTCATCTCTTCCTGCCAGCGGCGGCCGGAGGCAGCGGGAGCCTCCTCCCGGGCAACGATTTCACTGGCGGCTGGGACGTGCTGTATCATAAGCGGCTATTCTGTGGCGCAAAGCGCGCAAATTTTAAGCAGTTACAGTGAAATTTAAAGAGCGGGCGGTGCTTTTTATGCGAACCGCACCGTTTTTCTGATTTAGAGGAACTCATGGCTAGTTATTCCACCAACGAATTCAAGGGCGGTCTGAAAGTAATGCTGGACGGCGATCCCTGCTCCATCGTGGAGAACGAATTCGTCAAACCCGGCAAGGGCCAGGCATTTAACCGGGTCAAGCTGCGCAACCTCAAGACCGGCCGGGTCTGGGAGCGCACTTTCCGTTCCGGCGAGAGCCTCGAAGCCGCCGACGTGATGGACCGGGAAATGGAGTACCTGTACAACGACGGTGAGTTCTATCACTTCATGGAGCCGGACACCTTCGAACAGCACCCGGCCAGCGTCGAAGCGGTGGGTGATGCCGCCAAGTGGCTGAAAGAGCAGGATATCTGCACCGTCACCCTCTACAACGGCTCCCCGCTGGCAGTGACCCCGCCCAACCATGTAATCCTGGAGATTACCGATACCGACCCGGGCCTGCGCGGCGATACCGCCCAGGGCGGCAACAAGCCCGCGACCCTGTCCACCGGCGCCGTGGTCAAGGTACCGCTGTTCCTGGAGATTGGCGAGACCATCAAGGTCGACACCCGTACCGGCGAGTACCTGGGTCGCGCCAAGGACGACTGATTCCGGCACACTATTTCCTGTATGGGCGGCCGCTGGCCGCGATTGAGGGTGGCCCGGGCCACCAGCGGTCGCGGCCAGCGGCCGTTCCTGCATGAGGCCCCGCACAATGACCGAACATACCTGGCAACCTACAGCGTCCCTCGCGGCACTGCGCCAGCGCGCCGCGCTGCTGGCCCGGGTGCGGCAGTTTTTCGCCGAGCGCCAGGTGCTGGAAGCGGAAGTTCCGGTGCTCTCCCGCCGCGCCACCAGCGACCCCCATATCGATTCCATTACCGCCCTGCTTAACGGCGACGCGGCCTATCTCGCCACCAGCCCGGAATTTGGGCTCAAGCGCCTGCTGGCGGCCGGACTGGGCGACTGCTACTACCTGGGCAAGGCTTTCCGCGAGGGAGAGGCCGGCGGTCGCCACAACCCGGAATTCACCATGCTGGAGTGGTACCGCTGCGGCTGGGACGACCGCGCCCTGATGCTCGAGGTGGGCGAGCTGCTGCGCACCCTGCTGGATATCGAAACGGTGGAATCCCTCAGCTACCGGGAGTTGTTCCTGCAACACCTGGGGCTGGACCCCCATACCGCCGGCATCGAACCGTTGCGCGAGTGTACCGCCGAAAATGTGGAACTCTCATTCGCCCCTGCCGATCGCGACGAATGCCTGGACCTGCTGATGAGCCATTACCTGGAGCCGCGGATGGGACCGGGCATTACCCTCCTGTACGACTTTCCCGCCAGCCAGGCGGCACTGGCCAAGGTGCTGCCCGATGATACCGGCAGGCCGGTGGCGCGGCGGTTCGAGGCCTACGTCGGCGGACTGGAACTGGCCAACGGCTACTGGGAACTGACCGATGCCGAAGAACAGTTGCGGCGCTTCGAGGCCGATCACCGCTACCGCGGCGCGCACAAGCTGCACGTCTATCCCTATGAGGAACGGCTGGTGGAGGCGCTGCGGGCGGGCATGCCCGAGTGTGCCGGTGTGGCCCTGGGTATCGACCGGCTGCTGATGCTGGCCGGCGGCTACCGGCGGATCGAGGAAGTCATCGCCTTTCCGGTCGGGCGCGCCTGAGCTGCTGGCGCGGACTCAGGGCTCGAACAGGTAGCGGCTGACCTGGCCGACCGCGAAAAAGCCGGCGTCCAGGTACGCACTCTGGCGGTTCTCCGGGGTCAGTGCCACCGCATATTTGTGGTGGCTGTGCAGGGCCTGGGCCAGCAGGTGGTTGAACAGCGCACGGCCGATGCCCTTGCCACGATGAGCCTCGACCGTTTCCAGGTCATAGATCCCCAGCGCATCGGCCGAGGCAAACAGGCAACCCGAGGCTACTGCCTCGCCATCCAGACGGGCCAGGTAAAACTTCAGGCGGCTGCGCTTCTGCTCGGGGATTTCCGCCAGCTTCTGGTAGAACTTGCGCACCTGCGGCGCCTCCCGGGTGCCGTCAAAGGGCTGGGCCTGCAGGTCGCCGTATTCCCCCAGCTGCTCAGCGCCCACAGCCACTATCTCCAGCCGGTCGCGCAGCTCATCCGGCAGATTCTCGTCCGCCGCCAGCCGCTGTATCTCAATGGCCATCGCCACCAGGGTGTCACGGTGGGCCAGCCCCAGCTCTGCCAGTTCCGCCTCGTCCATCGGCTTGCTGGCACAGTGCCAGAGGGTGAACGGGCTGTGGCGCTCGGCAAAATAGTCCACCACAAAGCGCTTCAGGATCATCGCCGGGACCACCGCATTGGTGACCGCCTGGTTGAAGTTATGCGAAAGCAACCCGCTGTCGCTGCGCACAATGCTGGTGATTTCCCGGGTCTGGTCCGGGTTGGTCAGCCCGGCGCAATAACTGGCGCGTGATTCCAGGTTGCGGCAGACAAGGTTTTTGGCGCTGAGACTGTATTTCATGGCTATCAGGATAGTTGTGTTTACCGATCACCCGTGCCACCGGCGTTCCCCCGGCCGGAGCCGGGCAGAACAACGGTTGCGCATAGTCTAGGCACAGGAGGAAGCAATTCCGACAACAAACGGGAACAATTGATCCAGGCGGGTCACTTTGATGGCAGTAATCAGGGCAGCTGCCGGTCCACCTGGGTCAGGGCGCAGTGGTCCATGGAAAGGGCCGGCGCGTCGCAGCTGGCATCGCAGATCACCCGGGCCGGCACGCCGGCCACCAGCTTCTTCGCCGGCACTGATTTGAGTACCACGCTGCCCGAGGCCACCTGCGCACAGCGCCCGATCTCGATATTGCCCAGCACCTTGCTGCCGGCGCCAATCAGCACACCCTCGCGCACCTTCGGGTGCCGGTCGCCGCTCTCCTTGCCGGTACCGCCGAGAGTTACCGACTGCATGATGGACACATTGTCCTCCACCACCGCGGTCTCGCCGATCACGATGCCGGTGGCGTGGTCCAGCAGGATGCCCTGCCCCAGCGTCGCCGCCGGGTGGATATCCACGCTGAACACCACCGAAATACGGTGCTGCAGGAACAGCGCCAGTGAGCGCCGCTGCTGCTGCCACAGCCAGTGGGCCACCCGCCAGGCCTGCAGGGCGTGGAAGCCCTTGAAGTAGAGAAAGGGCTCATACAGCGAGGAACAGGCCGAGTCCCGCTGCTGTACCGCCTTCAGGTCGGCCCGTGCGGCGCGGCCGATGGCCGGGTCACTGTCGAGCGCCTCGTCGATCACTTCGCGGATCAACAGCGCCTGGGCTACCGGGCTGTCGAGCTTGTTGGCCAGGTGGAAGCTCAGTGCGGATTCCAGCGTGCTGTGGTTGAGTATCGTGGCATGCAGGAAGCTGGCCAGGATCGGCTCGCGCTCCACCTGCTGCGCCACGTCAGCGCGGATCTGCTGCCAGAGTGCATCGCCCTCCCGGGCGGCGGTATTGAGCTGATGGGCTTCCATCGGGTATCGCTCCTTGGCGGCGCAAGCAACCGCGCCGTTCGCTGTGGATTCAGATCGCGCCGAGGGTCAGCGGCGGCTCCAGCAGGGCCGACTGTTGCTCGCGCAATGCCAGTATATGCTCCGCCCAGTAACGCGGGCTGTTGAACCACGGAAACGCCAGGGGGAACGCCGGGTCTTCCCAGCGCCGCGCCAGCCACGCCGCGTGATGCATCTGCCTCAGGCAGCGTAACGGTTCAACCAGTTGCAACTCTTGAGGGTTGAAGGGAGAAAAAGTTTCATAGCCCTCGATCACTGTGTCCAGGTAAGCGGTCTGGTCGGCACGGTTGCCCGAGAGCAGCATCCAGATATCCTGGATTGCGGGCCCGGTCAGGCAATCGTCCAGGTCCACAAACCAGGGCGTGTCGTCGCGCCACAGGAAATTGCCCGCGTGGCAGTCGCCGTGCAGGCGCAGCGTCTCCCAGTCTCGCTCGAACAGGGGCGCTATCTCGTCGATGATATGCCCGGTCACCGTGGCATAGGCGTCGCGGTTTTCCCGCGGCAGGAAATCCCCGGCGAGGATGAATTCGCGGCTGTCGATGGCAAAGTGCTGCAGGGACAGTGCCGGCCGGTGCTCAAAGGGCCGCGCCCGCCCAACGGCGTGAATCCGGCCGAGCATGGTCCCCACCTGCTCCAGGTGCTCGAAGTTATCCAGCTCCACCTGGCGCCCCCCGCGGCGCGGGAACAGCGCGAAACGAAAGCCGTGCGCCTCCATCAGGGTGCGGCCATCGAACTCCAGCGGCGCCACCACGGGGATCTCGGCCGCGGCCAGCTCCAGTGAAAAGCTGTGCTCCTCGCGAATCTGGGCATCGCTCCAGCGACCCGGCCGATAGAACTTGGCAATCAGCGGCTCACCGTCCTCGATTCCCACCTGGTAAACGCGGTTTTCATAGCTGTTGAGCGGAAATATGCGCGCATCGGACAGCAGCCCGGTGGTCTCCACGCAGTCGATGACCACGTCGGGTGTCAGGCCATCGTAGGGATGTGGGTTTGCGGACATATCGGCAACCGGCTTGATAATGGGCAGCTATGCTAACGCGCCGCCCCGGCCGCGCACAAACCTCGCAGGCGGCCTGCCTAGCCGGCGGGCGCGGGGCTGGCCCGGCGCATCAGGTAGCCCAGCACCGCAGCCAGGATCAACAGCGCCGGCACATCCCCCAGCAGGTTGGCCCGCTCGGTACTGTCGACAATGGCCTGTACCAGCATGATCAGGCCATGTACCAGACTGGACCAGACGGTAAACCAGATCAGGCTGGCATTGGCCAGCGGGTCCCGCGCGGCGAGAACCAGGAACACGCCCAGGGTGGCGTAGATACCCATGATCATCTGTTCATACTCGGGCTGCCGTGGCGTCCAGCCCCAGCCCTCGGGCCAGACCCACATCATCATGGCGTAGATGCCAAAGATGAAAAACAGCCCGGTAATAACCAGGACAATCCTGAGAACACTGAGGGCAGCATGGGGTCGCATGGCGATATCCTTGTAGTTGATGCTGGAAGCCCAGCCAATCCTGTTCCGGAGCAAGGCGAACCTGTCGCCCCGGCTCCGCGTTCATCACTGCCGCCAATCAGGTCCCGGCAACGGCATGTTCGCGTCCCTCATCACTCACCTGCTCCGCTGCCCCGGACTGGCCCGCCCGTTTCAGCTGTCGCAGGTAGCCGTGCAGGATCTCTGCATCCAGGCCATGTAGCATCAGGCGGAACCCCGCCTGCAATGTTGTGTGGGGGACCATAGGGTGGCGATTATTGACCAGCGACAGGGCCGTACTGTCGTTTAGCAACTTACCAATATAGATCGAAATGGTTTCATCCAGCTGCAGGGAGTTACTGGCACGCCAGAAATCGTGATCTGAAAGGAAAAGAGCGTAAAGGGGGGTGTACAACTCGATCGCCGTCTGCAGGTCCAGGACGCTGGTGGCATACTGCCCGCCCGGCTCAAGGTCAAAATCCCCATCGGAGATGGCACTGAAGTCCAGCTCAGTTGCCGGCAGGATCTCGCGCCCCTGCTCCGCCAGCTGACTGTTCAGGTCGCCGATAAAATTATAAATATTGAGGTCATGGACCAGGAATGTATCATCCAGCAGGTCTGCCAGCTCCCGCGGCCGCAACGGGTGGGTACTGCCGATCTCAACGCCGCCGACATTGTCGGCAATAAACTGCAGCAGTTCCGTGCCGATATTGAAGTGGCGCAGGATTAGGTAGTTGGCGTCCGCACGCACAAAGTACCGCAGTCCCCAGTAAATGGTGCGATGTAATATCCGCGAGGAATGCCAGCGCTCCGGGATCAGCAGGCGGAGCAATTGCACCAGCACAATGGAGAGACGGGCCAGCGGCCGCACCACCGGCAACAGCAGCCGGCGCGACCAGGTATTGTGGCCGGCCAGCAAGGCGCGCTTGGCACCGTCATGGATTGGCAGGCTGCGATCGAGGTAGAGCACCAGCCAGGGATTTGGATCCGAATGGTTCAGGTTCGACTGTTCAAAATCGCTTTTCCAGCCCATCAGTAATTCCCCAGCTCTTCCAGCTGCAACAGGTAAAGACGACCGGTCACCCGCGCGGTGTGCGCAATACGCCCCGCCATTCCCGGCACCTCCAACAGGCCCGAATCGAACACGTCGTGGAGCTGCTGCAGGTGATCTTCATCATGTGCGGCGTGGTAGCGGTAAAAACTCACCTGGCTATCCTGCAGGTTCAGGTGCTGCTGAAGGGCGCGGGCAAAAATACCGGCGAAATGCTTGCCGAGCCCCTCGATGATAAACATGGCCCCCAGCAGGTCCAGTGGATCCGGCTGCGAAGCCCGTTGCATCATCCAGGCCGAAAGTGCAGTGGCCCCGATGTTCTTCTGCCCCTCTCGCAACTGTCGCAGTTCACCACCGACTTCCTGGTAATCCCGTTCCAGCATCTGGTAATCCCGGTGTTCGGTGCCCGCGTGGCGCAGGAACTGCGAGCGCAGCTCGAGATGCTCGCGGCCAATTGAGGAGGCCGCCCGGGATATCCAGCAGGCGCCGTCAATAACCTGCTGGTAGTGATCGTGCAGTAACTGGCGGTAATCCTCCAGGCGAATGGCCCCCCTTAGCGCCCGTGCGATAATGGGCACCTGTACCAGCTGGCTTTCAAACTCCGCCCAGGTCTGCCCCAGCTCGCGGACCAGCCTCTGGGCCTCGCTCAATTCGCTTCCCATATTTTCATACCACCGTCAGGCACATAAATGCGGCCAGGCAACGGCCGCTCTCCGGGACAAAGCACAGGACCCTGTCCCCCTCCTGTAGCTGCTCTTCCCTTAACAGGCGGTCGAGCAACAGGAAAATTGAAGCACTGCCCACATTACCGACCTGGTCCTGGTGATTGCGCCATCGCTCTTCCGGAATCATCGCCCCGGCACTTGCAAGCAATTGCTTCATCCGCTCCCCCAGGGCCCGGGCCGAATAGTGGGGCAGGAAAAACTTCACCCGCGCTGGGTCCAGCCCCCGGCGTTCCAATACTTCCAGGTAATAGCCAACCCACACCGGGAACATCTGTTCCAGCAGGGCAAAATCCTGGCGTAGCGGAAAGGCCGCCCCTTCGATGGCACCGGCCGGGGAGCCGAAATGCGCCCAGGGACGGTGATTGCCATCTGGGCCGGGGGAACTGCCAGCGGACATGCAGGAGGGGAAACGGTGGGCAAAGGATTTTTGTTCGATCCAGTCGATACGCAGGCAGGGCACACCGGGCTGTGGTTCCGTCTCCATCAACAGTGCGCCGGCGCCGTCGGACAGTGTCCAGCGCAGGAATTCATACTGGAAAGCTTCCCCGGTCCCCATCGTGGAAAAGTCAACTGAATCGTAAAACCCGGGCTGGAACCAGCGACTCGAGAACTCGCTCCCGCAGGCGGCCGCGCGCCGGTGCTCCCCTGCCTTCACGCCGAGGTACGCTGACTTGATCGCCATCATGCTGCTGGCGCATACGCTCTGGAACGACCCCAATTCCAGCGCGCCATTGCCCAGCTCACCATGAACGGCACAGGCATGGCCGGGCACCAGCATATCCCCCTGGGTGGTGCTGGCGGCGAGGTAGTCCAGGCTGCTGCTGTCCACCCGACCCCGGTCACATGCAGCCTCGACCGCCCGCGCAGCCATTTCCGCATTGGTAAACAGGTAGTCGCCACCTGCACCTATTGCATAGTGTCGCTGCCGAATTCCATTCTGGCGCAGGGTCGCCGACTTGAGGCGACGGCTGTGGGGGCCGAGCAGGCCAATGCGCCCTTCCATTTCCCGGTTATCCACCGGCAAACCGGGCAGGAAGCTGCCACTGCCGGTAATAAATACATTCTGCATGGTTGCTGGTTATTTATTGTTAATATTGGTGACCAGGCAGGATACCGGAAAAGAAAAGAGGCTGCCCGGACCGCATTACCGGGCCGTCGGCCCCCGGCGCAACCCGGGGGCTAACCCTGCGGCTCAGGGCTCGGACAGTTCCGGCAAGTGGCAAACCACTTCCACATTGTTGCCATCCGGATCCAGTACGTATGCCGCATAATAATCTGCATGCTGTTCCGGCCGCAGGCCGGGCTCTCCATTGTCCTTGCCGCCTGCCTGCAGCGCGACCCGGTGAAATTCCCGCACCGCGTCGCGGTCTTCGGCCCGGAAAGCCAGGTGCAGGGCCGGGGTCATGCTGGTCCCGCCCCGGATCCACAGGCTTGGCCGGTCGGCCCAGCCAAAGCCGGCCCAGCCCGCATATTCCAGGATCAACTCGTAACCCAGCGGCGCCAGGGCGAGGCGGTAAAATTCCTTGCTGCGTTCATAGCTGTGCACATGCACGCCAACATGGTCGAGCATTAACGACTTCCTCCGGCGAATCGGGAAAAAGGGAACAGGGCTTCAACGATATGCCGGAAGTGTAGTCAATCTCTCCCGCCCTGAAGGCGGGCATGGGATACATGCAGGGGGCCGGGCACAGGGGTACCGACAGCTGCCTGCACCGGGTGACCCGGGTCACTATCTACCGACAGGCTGTGAATCCGTGGCGGGTATTCCCTGCCACTCCCGCGCCAGCAGCCCGTAGATCAGGGCATCCTGGTAACCGTCCTGCTCCCGGTAGCGCTCCCGCAGCAACCCCTCTCGTGCAAACCCCAGTTTTTCCAGCAGCCGGATGGAGGCGGTATTGCGCGGGTCCACATCTGCCTCGATACGGTGCAGCGCCAGGAAGCGAAAAGAGAAGCCAAGCAGTGCCCGGGTGGCACGTGCCATCAGCCCGCGCCCGCGATGGGCGCGCTCCAGTGCAAAGCCGATCTCCGCATGCCGGTTGTCGCGGTCGATACCCGCCAGGGTACAGGTCCCCACGAGCTGCCCTCCCGCTTCCAGGCCCCACTGGTACAGGCTGCCCTCGAGAAACCCCTCGACAATGGACTCCAGGAAAACCTCTGCCTGGGCTCGTGTTTCCAGGCGGGACAGGGCCATGAAGCGCACCACCTCGTCATCACCGAAAAGCCGCTGTAATACAGGAAGGTCCGCCGGTTCCAGCCACCGTAACTGCACACCGTCCCCATTTAGTGTGGGCAAGCGGGATTGAAAGCCATCCGGGTTCAAGGTGATTCCCCCGATTTATACCAGCCACTGCCAGAGGCCGTAAAAGGCCACTCCGGCACCGAAAATAAACTGCGCTGCCAGTAACGCGCGGATCGCAAATGTGAACCGCACCAGCCCGCCCCGTTCCTCGCTGTCGCGGGTAAATATACGCGCTGCCGGCGGCAGGTCTGCCTCCAGCAGTTTCAACCCCGGTTTGGCCATGGCCAGCAGTTGCCGGCTGCGGGCGTCCACCAGCCAGAAAACACAGCATAGAATCAGCACAAAGCCGCCCAGCAGGGTAAGGATCAGCGGGTGGAAGCCTTTCTCAACAGCAGTAAAGATACCGCCCTCGGCAAAAATCGACAGGACAACAAAGAAATTAAACCCCTTCAGGCGCTGCTCCGCATTAAAGCGATAGTGCTCACAGAGATATTGCTGCTGGTTCAATGGTGTCATGTCTTCGTTCGCGGGGCTATCGGGGGACATGCAGGACATACTACCCGACAAAATAATCGAGCACACCAGTGCTCCTGGTTTTCGGGCAGCGATACACTTCAGTGTGAATGCACCAGCAGCGGGGTACCGCGATCCGTTGAAGCGTGAGGGCACCGAAATTTTTAAGGCGCGCTGCCGGCAGCGCGGATCCCGTCGACGCCCTGTTTTCTGGTCGGTAGTTCCTGCAGGCCTTCTTGATACCTTCCCTGCCTCCGGGCACAGGAATGCAATTCCGCTGCATCCCTCGATTCCGGGCACCGACCTCCAGCCGGAAAACAAAAAAAGCGAACCCCTGGGGTTCGCTTTTGCGGCCGGGCTACTGCCGGCAGGTAGCCAGCGCCAGTATCAGCGGTTGGCTCGCTGCTCGATCAAGTCCTCCACCACCGAGGGGTCCGCCAGGGTGGACGTATCCCCCAGCGAACCCAGCTCGTTGCCGGCAATCTTGCGCAGGATGCGGCGCATGATCTTGCCTGAACGTGTCTTGGGCAGGCTCGGGGCCCACTGGATGATATCCGGCTTGGCGATGGGCCCGATTTCCTTCACACACAGGTCGATCAGTTCCTGCTTGAGCGCATCGGAGGGTTCGTGGCCGGCTTTCAGCGTCACATAGGCGTAGATGCCCTGGCCCTTGATATCGTGGGGATACCCCACCACCGCCGCTTCGGCAGTGTCATCATGCAGGACAATAGCACTCTCGATCTCTGCCGTGCCCAGGCGATGGCCGGACACATTCAGCACGTCGTCGATACGCCCGGTGATCCAGTAATCGCCATCCGCGTCGCGGCGCGCGCCGTCGCCAGTGAAGTAGTAACCGGGAAAAGTGGAAAAATAGGTATCGATCATGCGCTGGTGGTCACCGAACACCGAGCGGATCATGCTGGGCCAGCTGGCCTTCATTACCAGGGCACCCTCGCCCTCCCCGTCGATTTCCCGGCCCTTTTCGTCCAGCAGTGCCGGCTGCACACCGAAGAACGGTCGGGTGGCGGAGCCGGGCTTCATATCCATGACCCCCGGCAGCGGGGTAATCAGGTGGGCACCGGTCTCGGTCTGCCACCAGGTATCCACGATCGGGCAGCGGCCGTCGCCCACCACCTCGTAATACCATTCCCAGGCCTCCGGGTTGATGGGCTCCCCCACCGTACCCAACAGCTTGAGGGAGCCGCGGTCGGTTTTTGTCACGAACTCATCGCCGGCCCCCATCAATGCACGAATAGCAGTGGGCGCGGTATAGAAAGTATTGACCTTGTGCTTGTCCACCACCTCCCAGCAGCGGGAAGCATCCGGGTAAGTCGGCACACCCTCGAACATCAGCGTTATGGCGCCGGCACAAAGCGGGCCGTACACGATATAGCTGTGGCCGGTGATCCAGCCCACGTCCGCGGTGCACCAGAACACTTCCCCTTCCTTGTAATCGAAGGTGAACTTGAATGTCATGGTGGCCATGAGCAGGTAGCCGGCGGTGGTATGCAGCACGCCTTTCGGTTTGCCAGTGGAGCCGGAGGTGTAGAGGATAAACAGCGGGTCTTCCGCGTTCATTATCTCGGGCTCGCACTCTGCTTCCTGCTCCGCCACTGATTCCGCATACCAGATATCGCGCTTGCTGTCCCAGTCCACATTGGCACCGGTGCGCTTGACCACGATGGCAGTGTGCACATCCGGGCAGTTGGACAGCGCCTTGTCCACATTGGCCTTGAGAGGAATCTTGCGCCCCCCGCGAACACCCTCGTCGGCGGTGATCACCAGGCGGCAGTCGCTGTCGAGAATGCGGTCTTTCAGTGAATCGGGGGAGAAGCCGCCGAAGACCACCGAGTGCACAGCCCCGATGCGGGCGCAGGCAAGCATGGCATAAGCGGCCTCGGGAATCATGGGCATGTAAATACAGACCCGGTCGCCCTTTTTGACGCCGCGGGCCTTGAGCAGGTTGGCCAGGCGGCATACCTGCTCGTGCAACTCGGCATAGGTGATGTGCTTGCTGTCAGCGGGATCGTCACCCTCCCAGATGATCGCAGTCTGTTCTGCGCGCGCGGGCAGGTGCCGGTCGATACAGTTGACGGTGACGTTCAGCTCGCCATCGGCGAACCAGGCCGCATGGCCTTTCTTCAGGTCCTCTTCCACCACCCGGGTGAAGGGTTTTTCCCACTGCAGGAAATCCTTGGCCTGCTGTGACCAGAACCCCTCTGGGTCTTCCACGGACTGTCGGTATAACTCCTGGTAGTCCTCCGCACTGATATGCGCGTCGGCGGCAAATTCCGGGGGTACGGGATGAGTATGGACTTCGGACATCGTTTTCTCCCTTATTAGAATTATCGGGCTGTTGGCGTACGCCCTGGCTGACATGTCTCCAGAGGGTAGCGCATTGGCCGGCGGCAGAGCGGCTGCTGGGCACGCCGGCCAGTATCCCGACCTGTTATACCACTGGCAACGACAGGATGACAACGCTGTCAGCCAGCCTTCCAATTCATCATAACGCGCAGGCAAAAATGAATCCCGGTCGCCCACGGATTCACGTGCCATTTTTGCCGCTCGCTGGCACAATAAGCACCCATAAAAAAGTGATCATATTTTTGTGATTGGAGAATCATAAGAAGGAGTACCGGCAACATGGCCGTTAAACTGTTGCGAATCGAAGAGGGCGCCGGGGAGCGCGAGGCGGGCCCGGTGGCACCGGACAAATTGCTGGCGGGACAGCCGCAGCAACTTACCGAGCACTTTTTCACCAATTCCAGGGATAATTTTTTCTGTGGCATCTGGTCGTCCGATGCCGGTAAGTGGGAGCTCACTTACAGTGAGGACGAGTATTGCTACATCATCGAGGGGGAGGCAGCGATCACCGACAGCGATGGACACAGCGAGCGCGTGGCCACCGGTGATGCCTTCTGCATACCAGCAGGCTTCAGGGGCACCTGGGAGACCCTGGGATCGGTAAAGAAGTTCTACGCCATCTACGAGGAATAGCCCGCCCCTGGCGCCGGGCTCAGTTGCCAATCAGCCCCTGCAGGTGGGCCGCGACGCTGCGCCCCAGGGCACCCAGTGCGTAGCCGCCCTCCAGGGTGGATACAATGCGTCCCTGCGCATGGCGCCCGGCCAGTTCCCGCACCCGGTCGGTTACCCAGCGGTAATCCTCCTCGACAAAACGCAGTTGTGCCATGTCGTCCTCGATGTGGCCGTCAAAGCCGGCGGAGATGAATACCATCTGCGGCCGGAAAGCCTCCAGTGCCGGCAACCAGTCTTCTTCCACCACGCGACGCAGCTCGCCCCCCCCGGCACCGGGTGCCAGTGGTGAATTGATGATATGTGCCGGGAGGTCGCCGGTACCGGAAAACGGGTAGAACGGGTGCTGGAAACTGGAGCAGAACAGGTAGCCCTGCTCACCGCGCACGAAATCCTCGGTGCCGTTGCCATGGTGCACATCGAAATCGACGATCGCCACGCGCTCCAGGCCGTGGTGCTGGCGGGCATGGGCCGCGCCGATGGCGATATTGTTGAACAAGCAGAAGCCCATGGCGCGATCGCGTTCGGCATGGTGCCCCGGGGGGCGCACGGCACAGAAAGCAGAGGGTATTTCGCCGGCCATAACCCGGTCCACCGCCGCCACAGCCGCACCGGCGGCGTGCAATGCGGCCTCCAGGGAATCCGGGCACATGGATGTATCCGGATCCAGGATCTCGCGGCCATCACTGGGCGCCCGGGCGAAGATGGACTCCACATAGGCGGGCTCATGTACCCGCTCCAGCTGCGCCCGGGTGGCCGCCGGGGCCTCGAAGTGGCGCAGGACAAAATCCAGCCCGCTGCTCAGCAGCTGGTCCTGGATCGCGGCCAGTCGGGCGGGCCGCTCCGGGTGGCCCTCACCCATCTCGTGCAGGGAGCAGGCCGGGTGGGTAAAGAAACCGATGGACATGCTGCGCTCCTGGCGGTTGCTGCCTGAGGCCAAACGGGAAGAGGACCCCACTATGCCGGTTTTTCCCCACCGAGATCCAGAGCCAGCGTGACCTCATCCAGGTCTTCGCCGGGTATGGCCTGGAAGCCGCGATTCTCGAATACCGCCAGCATCGGGTGATTGTCCCGGCGCACACAGGCCACCATGCGGTCTATCCCGCGACTGCGGGCAATGCCCTCCATCTCCTCCAGTAGCGTGGTGGCTATCCCCTTGCCCCGGCGGCTCTCCTTGATCACGAATGCCACTTCGCAGCTGTTGTCGGCAGCAATGTAGTAATAGCGCCCCACTCCCTGGATCACCTCGGCCTGCCCCTGGCGATCGGTAAAACACAGCGCCAGGTCGCGGCGCTGGTCAACGCTCACAAGGCTGCAGGACTTTTCCCGCGACATCTGCGTCACGTGGTGGTTGTAGCGCATCAGCAGGGTCTCCTTGTTGTGGGTGTAGAAGAATTCCTGCAACAGGCGCTCATCCGCAGGCCGCAATGGGCGCAGGGTGTAGCGGATACCGTCAAAGGCAAACCGCTTCGATTCCACCGGCCCCAGTTCCGGCACCGAGGTGGGCGCCAGCTCCTGGTATTCAGGTACCCAGTAAAATTTCCGCACTTGCTCGAGCAGTTCGCGGCGGAACCTGGGGTGGGCAATGCGGATCAGCTCCAGGGCGCGCTCGCGGATACTCTTGCCGTGCAGCGACGCAATGCCGTACTCGGTGACAATGTAATGCACGTGGCCGCGGGAGGTAACGACCCCGCCACCGGGAGTAATAGTGGTCACGATACGGGAGTGCTGCCCGTCACGGGTAGTGGACGGCAGGGCGATAACCGGTTTGCCACCGCGGCTGAGGGCCGCACCGCGGATAAAATCCACCTGGCCGCCGATACCACTGTAGAACTTCCGACCAATGGAATCGGACACCACCTGCCCGGTCAGGTCTACTTCAATGGCACCATTGATGGAAACCATTTTGTCATTGCGGGCAATCCTGGTGGGGGAATTGGCATGTTCCGCCGGGTAGAACTCCACGTGCGGATTACCGTCAACAAAATCGTAAAGGCGACGCGTGCCCATGCAGAAAGTGGTCACGGCCTTGCCGCGGTGAAAGGTTTTCCTGCGGTTATTGATCACCCCACTCTGCATCAGGTCGATAATACCGTCGGATATCATCTCACTGTGCACCCCCAGGTTGCGGTGGTTGCCCAGGTAACGCAGTACGGCATCGGGGATCTTGCCGATACCCAGCTGCAGCGTGGCCCCGTTATCCACCAGCAGCGAGACGTACTGGCCGATCTGCTCGGTGACCTGGTCCAGCTCCGGCGGCTGTATTTCCGGAAGCTCCTGCGCCTGTTCCAGCCAGGCATCAATCTGCTGCACGTGCACGAAACTGTGGCCACTGGTGCGCGGCATCCGTGGATTGACCTGGGCCACCACCCTGCGGGCAAACCTTACTGCGGCCGAAACCACATCGACACTGACCCCGAGCGAGCAGTAGCCGAACTCATCCGGGGGGCCGACCATCACCAGCGCCGCGTCCAGGGGCAGGACCTGCTCACGGAACAGCTGTGGGATTTCCGACAGGAAACAGGGCGTGTAGTCGGCACGGCCCTCGGCAATCGCATCGCGCACCTTCTCGCCACCGATAAACAGTGAATTCACCTTGAACAGGTCCCGGTAGCGGGGTTCGGCCCACACGTTGTCGGACAGCGTGAGGATATGGGTGACCTCGATGTCGTGCAGGCCACGGCTGTGATCGATCAGGTCCGCCACCAGGGCGTTGGGAACAGCGGCATTGGAGCCGATAAAGATCCGGCACCCGGATTTCAGCAGGTCTGCCCAGGGCACTGCCTTTCCGGATTTCGGGCAGGTAAGCATGACGGTGCCTGTCGGGTTGCGGGCAACAGGCAGATGGTAGGCTGGGGATTGCCGGCTCCCAAGGCCCCCAGATGGGCGGCGTGACTGGCGAATGGAACCCGCCGTGTATCCATTAGCTCTGGGGAATATGCCGCAGGAGCGGATCTTGTCTCCGCCCGTTCCCGCCCACCGCCCCGGCGAACACAGGGCTCGCCCCTACAGGGGCGGGGAGCAAATAAAGTTCAGTGGAGACGGGCCCGGGGGAGATCCGGGTGCTGGTTGATCCCCGGTCGCTTGCGGTGACTCAGGCCTCGGCCAGCTGCACCGGGATAGTGTTGGTACTGCGCTCGACGCGGTTGTGCTCGTCGAGGTAGACCAGCTTCGGCTTGAAACTGTCCGCCTCGGCTTCGCTCACCTGCGCATAGGAAGCGATGATGATGCGATCGCCCACCTGTACCCGGCGCGCGGCCGCACCGTTCATGGAGATGATGCCGGAGCCGCGCTCCGCCAGGATCACATAGGTATGGAAGCGTTCGCCGTTACTGACGTTGTAGATATCGATTTTCTCGAACTCGCGCAGGCCCGCCAGCTCTACCAGGTCCTGGTCGATGGCACAGGAACCGTCGTACCAGAGTTCAGCCTGGGTCACTGCCGCCATGTGCAGCTTGCACTTCAACATTTCGATCTGCATCGGGCTACCTCCCCTCAGAGTTCCAGGGAAACATTGTCGATCAGGCGCGCGGCACTGGTGTACATGGCGCCCAGGATGGTGATTTCGGTATCGTCGTGTGCGGCCGGCTCGAGGTTACGGCTGTTGCAGATGGAGAAATAGTCCACCTTGAAACCCGACTGCTCGATGCGTTTCCACGCCTCTGCCTCGAGATCGGCAAAATCGCGGCGCCCGCCCTCGATCTCCTCCTTTACCCAGTTCAGACACTGGTTGAGCACCGGTACCCGCGGGCGCTCCTGTGCCGTGATATAGCTGTTGCGGGAGCTCATGGCGAGGCCGTCGGGCTCCCGGTGTACCGGTGCCGGGACGATTTCCACCGGGATGCACAGGTCCTCCACCATGCGGCGGATCACCGCCAGCTGCTGGAAATCCTTGATCCCGAAGACCGCCTTGTGCGGCTGTACGATATTGAACAGCTTGGCCACCACCGTGGTGACACCCTCAAAGTGCCCGGGGCGGCTGGCGCCACAGAGCACATCGGTCATGGCCGGGCAGACGACGCGGGTCTGCTGGTCCATGCCGTTGGGGTAGATCTCGCTCTCCTCCGGGTGGAACAGGAAGTCGCACTCGGCCGCCCGCAGGCGCGCCATATCGTTTTCCAGCGTGCGGGGATACTTGTCCCAGTCCTCATTGAGGCCGAACTGCAGCCGGTTGACGAAAATGGATACCACCACCACGTCACAGTGCTGCCGGGCGGTCTCGACCAGCTGGATATGGGCATCGTGGAGGTTGCCCATGGTGGGCACGAAACCGATGGTCTTGCCGGCGCTGCGGGCCTCGGCCAGCGCCTCACGCAGGCTGGCCACATGGTGGAATACTTGCATCGCAATCACTTCAGGGGTAGCGAAAGGGGTCTCGAATAGCGCCGCATCATACTCGCTGGCTATCCGTTGGACAATATAAGCAGCGCCACAGAATCGCCCATCTCCGCCAAAAACGCGGCGAAAACACCCCTAAAAGCCGGCAGATTCGCCAAACCAGAACAATTCCTCGGTTTTATCCCCCGGTCCGCGCTGCCGCACCGCGGCAACCTGAATGGAAATCTGTGCATCGGTTCAGGAAAGATTCAGTCGCATCCCGTCACACTGTGCCCCACAGTACGAGAGGTGGCCCCCTGCGCCTCGATCGCACGATGGAGACAGAGCCATGAAAAAACTGATTACTGTAATCGCAGCCACCAGCCTGCTTCTGGCGGGCCCGGCGTTTGCTGACCGGGAAGGCCGTAGCGGTTTCCGCGGTTACCAGAAAGACTCCCAGCTGTCCGGGTCGGCCTTTGACGACGCCATGCGCAAGCACCGCCGCGCCGAGCGTGAGGACCACGGCAAGCGCCGCGGTGACCACAAGCGCAAGCGTCACGACCGCGGTGACTACGACGGTGATCGCCGGGGTCGCGGCCGGGGTGATTACGACGGCGATCGCCGGGGCCACGGTGATCGCTACAAGCATACCGGCAGGGGCCACGATGGCCACCCGGGACGCGGACACGACAAGCACTGGAAAAAACACGAGCGCAAGCACTGGAAGAAACACGAGCGTAAGCACTGGAAGAAACGCCACTACAAAGAGCGCCATTACAAGGACCGCTATTACACCAAGCGCCACTATCGCAAGCACCGCCACCACTGGCGCCCGTCACACTACCACTACGGTTACCGCTGGCGCCACCTGCCGCGCAACTATGTTCGCATCAGCCTGGGTGGCATCGGCTTCTTCTACAGTGACGGGATCTTCTATCGTCGCCACGATCACGGCTATGTAGTGGCCCGCCCGCCCATCGGCGCGGTGGTCACCAGCCTGCCCGGCACAGCGATTTCCCTGACCTTCGGCGGGCTCAATTACTACGTGGCCTATGACACTTATTACGTCTGGGATCACAGACACCGCGGTTACCGGATTGTCGAGAACCCCGGGTTCTATTGATCCCCCAGGCGACTCCATCAGCAGACCTGTAGCGGCCCCCGGGCCGCTTTTTTATGCCTGCCCGCTGCCCCTACCAATCCAGTCACCGATCCCTCCCGGCATTAATTTGCCCGGCGCCATAAAGTAACCAGCGCCACAAAACTGAAACTTCATTCATTTCTTGTCGGCGACCCGCAGCCCGGCGAAAAGATGCCGGCAGCTTGCCGAAGTGCGCTGTGTTTCACGCTCCTGTGCGCGCAAACCGGGCAGCATGGAGCCTATCCAGGCTCCTCCAGGGAAAGCTTTTCACGCCGACAAAACCGGCCGCGAAAAAACCGAATAAAAATTTAATTTTTCCGCTGTAAAAAAGCGGTTTTTTTGAATCTATAGTTATTGCTTTCGGAAAGCGATGGGCCCAAGATTCGCGCCCGAACAAACGCAACAGATAAGACGCCATGAAGCAGCAGCAGATAATAGACTGGACCCGGGAAGATTCCGCGGACCTGTATGGTATCCGCAACTGGGGGGCAGGATATTTCGACCTTAACGAGGCAGGCGAGATTACCGCGCAGGCACCCACTACTGATGGCAACACGCAGTCCGTGTCCATGCTGGAAATTGCACGGGGCGCCATGGAGCGCGGCCTGGGCATGCCGCTGCTTTTGCGCATCGAAAACCTGCTGGACGCCCAGGTTGCGCTGATCAACACGTCCTTCGCACGGGCCATCGAGCAGTGCGGCTACAACAATGTGTTCCGTGGCGTCTTCCCGATCAAGGTGAACCAGCAGTGCCAGGTGATCGAGGAAATTGCACGCGCTGGCAGCCCGTTCAATCATGGCCTGGAGGCGGGCAGCAAGGCTGAGCTGATTGCGGCGCTGTCGACACTCGACAATACCGAGTCCCTGATTGTCTGCAACGGCTACAAGGATGAGGAATTTATCAATCTGGGCCTGCAGGCGCAGCGCCTGGGCGTGCAGGTATTTTTTGTGGTGGAGACACCATCGGAAGTGGCCACCATTATCGCCTGCGCCGAACGGGAGCAGGTGCGCCCCAATATCGGCGTGCGCATCAAGCTGGCCTCCAAGGTGGGCGGTTACTGGAATGCCACCAGTGGCGACCGCAGTATTTTCGGCCTGGGCAGTAACGACCTGATCGCCATGGTGGACCAGTTGCGCCACCACGATATGCTCGACTGCCTCAAGCTGCTGCACTACCACCTGGGTTCACAGGTACCGAACATCCGCGACATTCGCACCGGCGTTCTGGAAGCGTGCCGCTATTATGCGGACCTAGTGGAAGAAGGCGCCGCGATGGGCTACCTGGACCTGGGCGGAGGCCTGGCAGTGGACTATGACGGCTCCAAGACCAACTACACGCACAGCAAGAATTACTCCCTCGACGAGTACTGCGTGGATGTGGTGGAAGCGATCATGGGCACCCTGGACAGCGAGGGCGTGGCCCACCCGGTGATCATTACCGAATCGGGCCGCGCCACCGTGGCCTACTCCTCGGTACTGCTTTTCGACATCCTCGACACCACCCGCTTTGAGCCGGTGGAACTGGAACACACGAAAATCACCGAAGACGACCACCCGATGCTGCGTTATCTCCAGGATGCGGCTAACAATGTGACCGCAAAGAACCTGCAGGAGAGTTATAACGATGCCCTGTACTACCGCGATGAAGTGCGCTCGCTCTATCTGCACGGGCAGGTGAGCCTGCGCGAGCGCGCCAACGCGGAGAACCTGTTCCTGCAGGCGGCGCAGAAAATTCGCGCCCTGCTCGACGAGGCCGAGGAAATCCCGGTGGACCTGCAGGCGCTACCCGAGGTGCTGTCTGATATCTATTACGCCAATGTGAGTGTGTTCCAGTCACTGCCGGACATGTGGGCCATCGACCAGGTCTTCCCGGTCGTACCGATTCATCGCCACGATGAGGCGCCTACCCGCTCGGCGATCATCGCGGATATCACCTGTGACTGCGACGGCAAGATCGACCGCTTTATCGGCCGCCAGGAAGAACAGAAAACCCTGCCGCTGCACCCCCTGAAAGACGGCGAGGACTATATCCTGGGCGCCTTCCTCGTGGGCGCCTACCAGGAAACCCTCGGGGACCTGCACAACCTGTTCGGCGACACCAATGTGGTCAATGTACGGATCAACGGCGACGGCAGCGTCGATTACAACCGCGAAATACAGGGTGACAGCATTGCCGATGTGCTGAGCTACGTTGAGTACCGCCCTCAGGACATGTTCGAACGGTTCCGCAAGCTGGCGGAAAAGGCAGTCAAGGACGGCCGCATCAGCCCGCAACAGCGCAAGCAGATACTGCACACTTATACCGCCAGCATGAGCGGTTATACCTATTTTGAGAAATAGCCACGGGGCTTTTGAAAATAGCCATGGGCGCCGCCTGGGAAATAACCCCGGGCGCTCCCTGAATTAAGGCCTTTTTTAGTAACCGGGTAGCGGGCTACCAGAACAATTACCGTTACCCGGGCACGGAAATTAACGGAGGATTTGCATGGCCAACGTATTGATTGTCGGCGCCGGCGGCGTCGGCCAGGTAGTGGCACACAAGTGCGCCCAGGTCGAGGAAGTGTTCGAGCACATCACCCTCGCCAGCCGCACCAAGAGCAAGTGCGACAAGATAGCCGGGATGCTGCCGCGCAAGATTGATACTGCAGAGGTAGATGCGGACAACGTGAAGGAAATGGTCGCCCTGATCGAGAAGGTCAAGCCGGACATGGTGATCAACGTTGCATTGCCCTACCAGGACCTGCATATCATGGATGCCTGCCTGGAAACCGGCGTGCACTACCTGGACACCGCCAACTACGAACCACCCGAGGAGGCCAAGTTCGAGTACAAGTGGCAATGGGCCTACCAGGAAAAATTCGAGAAGGCCGGCCTGATGGCCTTGCTGGGCAGCGGTTTTGATCCCGGCGTCACCAGTGTGTTTACCGCCTATGCAAAAAAACACCATTTTGACCGCATCAAGACGCTGGACATCATCGACTGCAACGCCGGTGACCACGGCCTGCCGTTTGCCACCAACTTCAACCCCGAGATCAATATCCGCGAGATTACCGCCAACGGCCGCTACTGGGAAAACGGCGAGTGGATCACCACCAAGCCGATGGAAGAGAAGCGCGTGTTCGACTTCCCTGCGGGCATTGGCGAGAAGGACATCTACCTGCTCTATCACGAGGAGCTGGAGTCGCTTTCGAAGCATTTCCCCGAGATCGAGCGCGCCCGTTTCTGGATGACCTTCGGTGCCAGCTACCTAAAGCACCTGGAGGTGCTGCAGAACGTGGGCATGACCAGCATCGAGCCGATCGAGTTCCAGGGCCAGGAGATTGTGCCGATCCAGTTCCTCAAGGCGCTGCTGCCCGACCCGGCCAGCCTCGGACCGCT
The DNA here is from genome assembly GCF_044383805.1 of Microbulbifer sp. JSM ZJ756. Taxonomy (NCBI): domain Bacteria; kingdom Pseudomonadati; phylum Pseudomonadota; class Gammaproteobacteria; order Cellvibrionales; family Microbulbiferaceae; genus Microbulbifer; species Microbulbifer sp. JSM ZJ756. The sequence continues at coordinate 167,614 of NZ_JBISER010000006.1, forward strand.
GACCAAGGGCAAGACCTGTATCGGCAATATCGTCCGCGGCAACAAGGACGGCCAGGAAAAGATCTACTACGTCTATAACATCTGTGACCACCAGGAGTGTTACCGGGAGGTAAAATCCCAGGCCATTTCCTACACCACCGGTGTACCGGCAATGATCGGTGCCAAGATGATGCTGGAGGGCAAATGGATGAAGCCCGGGGTGTGGAACCTGGAACAGCTGGACCCGGATCCCTTTATGCACGACCTGAACCAGTACGGCCTGCCCTGGCAGGAAACCTGGCTGGACGAGCCATTCCAGTAACGCCCTCCCACACACCAGCCGGGACCGCCGCTGTCGCCCCGTCACAGGGGGGCGGCGCCCGGCATGTAACAATGAGCACCTATGGACCTGACGCCCCGCAAAGATTATTTCGGTAATTTCGATCCCTCCCGGGTTCCCTCCCCCTGTTTCGTGGTGGACGAGGCGGCACTGCGGGACAACCTCGCTGTGCTGGCCGATGTGCAGGAACGCAGCGGCGCCAAAGTGCTGGCCGCGCTGAAGGCTTTCTCCATGTTCCGCACCGGGCATCTCATCGCCGAGTACCTGAGCGGCACCTGTGCCAGCGGCCTGCACGAAGCGCGCCTCGGTTACGAGGAGTACGGCGGTCGCGACCAGGGTCGTGAGGTGCATGTTTTCAGCGCCGGCTACAAGGAGGACGAGCTGCGCCAGATCCTTGGCATTGCCCACCATGTGATCTTTAACTCCTTTTCCCAGTGGAAGCGCTACCGTGCGCTGTGCCTGGAGGCACAACAACAGCGCCCGGAGCTACGCTTCGGCCTGCGGATCAACCCCGAGCACTCCGAGGGCACCAACGCCCTCTACGATCCCTGCGCGCCCTGCTCGCGGCTGGGAATCCCGCGTGCGCTGTTCGAGGACGAGGACCTGGCCGGTATCAGCGGCCTGCACTTCCATACCCTGTGTGAACAGGATTTCGCCCCGCTGGCGCGCACGATTGCCGCGGTGGAGGAGAAGTTCGGCGAGCTGATACCCCGGATGGAGTGGATCAACTTCGGCGGCGGCCACCATATTACCCGCGGTGACTACCAGGTGGATGCGCTGGTGGATGCCGTGCGGGCCTTCTCGGCACGCCATGGCGTGCAGGTCTACCTGGAGCCCGGCGAGGCCATCTCGCTGTTTTCCGGTGTGCTGGTGGGCGAGGTAGTGGACCTGGCATGGAACGGCGTCGACCAGGCAATCCTGGATGTATCTGCCACCTGCCATATGCCCGACACCCTGGAAATGCCCTACCGACCCGACATCACCGGTGCGGCACGCCCGGGGGAACTGCCGCATACCTACAAGCTGGGCGGCCAGAGTTGCCTGGCCGGCGACAGTATCGGCGAGTACAGTTTCGCCGAGCCCCTGCAGGTGGGCGACCGGCTGGTGTTCGAGGAGATGGCGTACTACACCATGGTCAAGACCAACACTTTCAACGGCATTCCACTGCCAGCCATCGCGCTGTGGAATTCGTCTACCGACGCGCTGGAGATCGTGAAGGAGTTCGGCTATGAGGACTTCAAGGGCCGCCTCTCCTGACTGCCAGTGCGCAGGTGGCCGGCCAGCCCGGCGCAACCCGTTAACCCAATCCGCCCCGAAGGGACGAGCAACAATGCTTTCAGACAAAGATTACCCCATCTTCCTCGGCTCCGAGATCGACCAGCCCCGCGCCGAGGATGCCCTGTTCCATATTATCCCCATCCCCTATGAGGAAACGGTGTCTTACGGTGGCGGTACCGGCAAGGGGCCGGCATCGATCCTCGAGGCCTCCTGGCAGCTGGAAACCTTTGATAATTTTTCCTCACCCTGCGAGCTCGGCATCCATACCCGCTCGCCGGTGAATGTTTCCGGCACACCGGAACAGGTGATGGAAAACATTGCCGCCGCTACCCGCGAGGTGCTGGAACTGGGCAAGATGCCGGTAGGAATTGGCGGTGAGCACTCTGTCACCTGGGGAGTCATCAAGGGCCTGCTGGATGCAGGGGTGGAGGATTTCGGCGTGGTCCAGATCGATGCCCACGCCGACCTGCGCGACCGCTACGAGGGCCAGAAGCACAGCCACGCCAGTGTCATGCGCCTGGTGGTGGAGGCCGGTGTGCCACTGTTCCAGCTGGGCATCCGTGCCTACTGCGAGGAGGAAATGGGGGCGCGACAGAAGTACGGGGTGCACTACCTGGATGCCCACGAGCTGGTACCTGCCAATGTCCAGGAGTTTGCGCTGCCCGAGGACTTTCCCAGCAGGGTGTTCTTTACCCTGGACGTGGACGGGATCGACCCATCGGTCTTCCCCTCCACCGGCACCCCGGTCCCCGGGGGGCTCGGCTGGTACCAGACGCTGAACCTGTTCGAATCGGTGGCCCGGCAGCGGGAGATCATTGGTTTCGACCTGCTCGAGTTCGCCCCCATCGAGGGCTTCCACGCCTATGACTTCGCCGCCGCCCAACTGCTCTACAAACTGATGGGTATTGTCCAGCGCAACCGGCAGTGACCGGGGGTTTCCGGACGGAGCAGGCAACAATTCTTAACAAATGGCCATGGCGCCGGGCCAATGAAAGGGGTTAAAATTTAAACTAATGTAAGTACTCGCTTCGCCGGAGAAGCCATGAAATCGTTGAAAACGACGCTATGGGTGGCCGCCGTGGTGGTGCTGACTGCCTTTGCGTTTGCCCCCGCCGCCGACGCCCGCGGCGCCGGCTACGAGCGCCACGGCTACGGCCATCATCACTTCAAGCGCCATCACCACGGCCCCCGCCACTGGCGCGGCAGCCGCGGCCCGCGAATCTCGCTGGGGCTGACCTTCCCGGTACTGCCCCATGGCTTTGTCAACCTGAGTGTCGGTGGCAGGCCCTTCTACTACCACGGTGGCCACTTCTACCGCCACGGTCCGGCCGGTTACGTGGTGGTCTCCGCCCCCCTGGGTGCCTCGGTGGTCTCCCTGCCGGGCAGCGCCGTGCGGGTGGAAATCGGTGGCGCGATCTTCTACCAGTACGCCGACGCCTTTTACCAGTGGCATCCCGCGCGCCGGGTCTATGTGGTTGTCCCCCCGCCCGCCGGGGCCAATATAGCGGCACCCGCGCCACTCGCGCCACCCGTGCCACCCGTGCCCGCAGCCCCGATAAAAGGCGGCAGCGGCGGGCCGGTCAAGGGTGGCACTGGCTACGCACCGGGAGAAGTCCTGGACAGCCTGCCGACAGGCTACACGGCGGAGATTATCAACGGGGTCCAGTACTACCGCTACGGCGACCAGTACTTTATGCCCACCCAGCGCGATGGCCAGGAGGTCTACGTAGTGGTGCAGTTATAGGGCAGACCGCACAGCCAGGTGATTACGGCTGTGGATATGACAGGGGCGATCCGGGTGGATCGCCCTTTCTGTTTCAGGAGGGGGCAACGGGGCGTCAGTCGTCGCCCTGGTAATACTCCGGCGCCAGGTTGTCGAAGCGCGTGTACTTGCCCACGAAGGCCGCGCGGCAGGTGCCGATCTCGCCGTTCCGCTGCTTGCCGATAATCAGCTCCGCCATCCCCTTGTCGGGGCTGTCCTCGTTGTAATACTCGTCGCGGTAAATAAACAGGATCACGTCCGCGTCCTGCTCGATTGCACCGGATTCCCGCAGGTCAGAGTTCATCGGCCGTTTGTTGGGGCGCTGCTCCACACCCCGGTTCAGCTGTGACAGGGCGATGACCGGGCATTCGTACTCTTTCGCCAGCCCTTTCAGGGAGCGGGAAATCTCCGAGATCTCCTGGGTACGCCCCTCGGTGGCCCCCTTCACCTGCATCAGCTGCAGGTAATCCAGCATGATCAGGGCCGGCTGGCTCTTCGCCTCGGCGTCCTCACGGCTCATCTGCGGATTCTCCCGCAGCAGCTTGTTGGTGTGATCGCGCACGGTGCGCTTGGTCCGCGCCCGCACCTCACTGGGGGACAGCGCGGGGGTGTCATCGATATACAGGGCCTTGCCCTTCATCTTCTGCACCGCACTGGAGAGCTTGGGCCAGTCATCTTCCTGCAGTTTGCCATTGCGGATACGGCCCTGGTCGATGCGCCCGATCGAGGACAGCATCCGCATTACCAGGGAGTCGGAGGGCATCTCCATGCTGAACACGAGCGTCGGTCGCTCCTGGCTGAGCATCGCCGTCTCGATAAAGTTGAGTGCCAGCGCGGTCTTGCCCATGGACGGGCGCGCGGCGAGGATGATCAGCTCGCCGGGCTGCCAGCCGGAGGTGCGCTGGTCAAGTTCGGTGAGGCCGGTCCCCAGGCCGGTGAGGTCGCCCTCGGTCTTGAAGAGTTCGTCGATCCGCTCGACGGTCTTTTTCAGCAGCGCGTCGACACCGACAAAGCCACCGTCCTTCGCCCGCCCCTCGGCAATTTCCGCCACCCGGCGCTCGGCCATCTGCAGCAGGTCCGCCGAGGCCAGGCCGCCGGGGTTGAAGCTGGTACGACTGATCTCGCCAGCAGCGGCAATCAGCTGGCGCAGCATCGAGCGCTCACGCACGATCTTGGCGTAGGCGACGATGTTTGCCGCGGAGGGGGTGTTCTCGGCCAGTTCAGCCAGGTAGGCAGGCCCGCCGACGTCTGCCAGCAGGTCGCGACTGGCCAGGGCCTCGGCCAGGGTGACGATGTCCAGCGGCTGTTCCGCGTCCGCCAGCTGGGTCATTACGCCAAAGATCACCCGGTGACTGGCGACAAAAAAGTCCTGCTCGCCCAGCTGCTCCGCCACACTGTCGATGCGGCTGGAATCCAGCATCAGGCCGCCCAGCACCGACTGCTCCGCCTCTACAGAGTGCGGCAGGGGCGAGGTCTCCTCGGTCTGCAGTTCTTCTTCCGCTGCGGCGTATTCTTCGTTCATTGCAATAACTGACTACCAGAAACAGATCGGGCGCTGGATCCACAGGGAATCCAGCGCCCGATTGTAGCGCGACTGGGCCGCAGATGGGCATCCCATTGGAGTGAACCAGGTTCACCCGGGAGAATGCCCGGCCCGGCGGGCGAACCGCAGGGGCCGCCCGGCCGCCAGATAAGCGCGTGGCGCTTATTCTGCGACGATCACAACCTTGACGGTGGCGACAACGTCAGCGTGCAGCTGTACGTCGATGTCGTACTCACCGGTCTCACGCAGGGTGCCTTCCGGCAGGTTGACCTCGGCCTTGGCCACTTCAACGCTGTCGGCAGTAATTGCCTCGGCGATGTCACCGGCGCCCACGGAACCAAACAGCTTACCCTCATCGCCGGCATTGGCGGTGATGGTAACAGTCAGGCCGGACAGCTTCTCGGCACGCTCCTCGGCAGCCTTCACCTTCTCGGCGGCGGCAGCTTCCAGCTCGGCGCGCTTGGCTTCGAACTCGGCGATGTTGGCGGCAGTAGCACGGATGGCCTTGCCAGTGGGCAGCAGGAAGTTGCGGCCGAAACCGGCTTTGACCTCAACGCGGTCACCCACGTTGCCCAGCTTGCCTACTTTATCGAGCAGAATAACTTCCATCTCGGTTTCCTCAATTTCAGTATTGTGCGGCCCGTTCCTACTTGTTGGCGGAACGCCCGCGAATATCAATCCAGCTATCGATCAGCGCCAGCCCACACAGGAACCCGGCCAGCGGCAGTGCCGCGATTACCAGCGCCACATACATGGCCACCAGTGGACCGCGCCCCCAGCCCCGCTGGGCTACCAGCGAGTGGATCAGCGCAATGCCGGCCAGTACCAGCGGGAAGGCGACCACTGCGCCCCAGAAAGCCAGCCCCGGGGTCAACAGGCAGAACACCCACAGCAACATGGCCGTCGCCGCCAGCGGCAGCGGCATGCGCAGCTGGTGGAACTCCTCACGCAGCCCGCCAGGGTTGTACAGCAGCGCCTGCCACCAGCGGCCCAGTACCAGCGCCAGGGTGGCGGTAATCGCCGACACCAGTGCCAGGTAACCGGTGGCCAGGGCCTCACTGTTGAAGACCTGGCGCAACTGGTCGGCCTGTGCACCACCGGATTCCGTGGCAGCCTGCAACAGGGTCTCCAGCAGGCCACCGCTGAAATGCGATGTCGCCAGGATTCCCGCTGAGGCTACTGCGGTGAGCACCACCAGCCCCGACGTCCAGGAGCGGGTCCCGCGCAGTGCCAGGGCACCACAGAAGACCGCTGCCAGGTGCGTGGCTCCCAGGCCTGTCATCAGCGGGGAAAAGACCCCGCTCATGCCACCGGCAACCACCGGCAACAGGGCCCAGACCAGCACCATCAGGCCATCGTTGGTCCCCTTGCGCAGGCTCACCAGGGCCAGCGCTGCCGGGCTGATCAGGGGGATACCCACCATCGCAGTGAGCACCGCCCGCACGCGCCCGCGCATAATAAACTCAGCCAGGGCGCGCATATTTAGATAGCTTCTCTTGTAACGATTCTAAGCAAAACGGCTGCTTAGGCTTCGTGGCTGTCCGTGTACGGCAGCAGTGCCAGGTAACGAGCGCGCTTGACCGCAGTGGCCAGCTGGCGCTGGTAACGGGCCTTGGTACCGGTGATACGGCTCGGTACGATCTTGCCGGTTTCGGAAACGTAGGCCTTCAGGGTATCGAGATCTTTGTAGTCGATACGCTTTACACCTTCCGCGGTGAAACGGCAGAACTTACGACGACGGAAAAAACGTGCCATCTGGTAACCCCCTTACTCTTCGCTTGCCTGGTCGGAAGATTGCTCTTCGCTGGGCTTGGATTCGCCGGAAGACTTGTCGTCCTTCTCGGCGCGCTCGCGGCGCTCACTGCGCTCGGCACGGGCGGCCTTGCGCTCGCGGCTCTCTTTTTCCGCCTTCATGATCGGGCTCTCTTCGGTGATCGCTTCATCTTCGCGAATCACCATATTGCGCAGCACGGCATCGTTGTAACGGAAGTTGGTGGTCAGCTCTTCCAGAGCTTCTTCGGTGCACTCGACGTTCAGCAGAACGTAGTGCGCCTTGTGGATCTTGTTGATCGGGTAGGCGAGGCGGCGACGACCCCAGTCTTCCAGGCGGTGAACCTGGCCACCGCTGTCCTTGATGGTGGCGGTGTAACGCTCCACCATGCCGGGTACCTGCTCGCTCTGGTCCGGGTGAACCAGGAATACAATTTCGTAATGACGCATTTTTGCTCCTTACGGGTTAAACAGCCTCCCGGACAGTCCGGTGAGGCAAGGAGAGCGACGGCCCTGTTTGCGGGGGCACATCGCGGGCGGCGTATTCTATGCACTTGCCACCCTGGTTGCAAGTTGATCAATCGATCCAGCATACCCTCAGCCACCCCCGGGGCAAGTGGCCAACCGGTTTCATCTTTCCAGTCATGTCAGCATCCGCCGACCGGGGGTAACTTACTCCCCTCCACCCCGGAAACTCAGGAGCTGCCATGGCACCCAGCCAGGAGATACTCGATCACCAGTTCGGTCCCTTCCGGGTACCGGTCATGCTTCGCAGGCCCCGCGGCGACGCCCCGCTGCTGCTTGTGCTGCCCGCCCTGGGCGTGCCCGCCTCCCGCTACCAGCGCCTGCAGGAGAGCCTGGCGGAAGCCGGCTACAGCAGTGCGGTCACCGAGCTGCCTGGCACCGGGACCAGCCGGCCGCGCCCATCGCGGCGCTCGGACTTCGGTTACAACGACCTGGTGCACGGGTTCCTGCCTTCATTGCTGGAGCGGCTGGGATTGCCGACGGCAGTTCTCGGCCACAGTATCGGCGGCCAGGTGGCGACACTGGCTGCGAGGGAGGGGCTGACGGGACAGGCGCGTATTGTCACGGTCGCCGCGGGACACCTGCATTTCCGCTGCTGGCAGGGCAGCATGCGTATGAAGGTGCTGGCCCTGGCGGGGCTGGCCTGGGGCAGCGGCCACCTGCTGGGCTATTTCCCCGGCCGGGTACTGGGTTTTGGCGGTCACGAGGCGCGCGGGGTAATGGCGGACTGGGCAGCCTCAGTATTCAGCGGACGCTTCGCGCCGGAGCGGCGGCAAACTGGTGAGAACCGGGCAGGACCCTCCCTGCACCTGGCCATCAGCGGCGATGACTTCGCGCCACCGGCGGCAACTGCGCGACTGGCCTCGTTGCTGGGGGGCGAGGTACGCCACCTCGACCTACCGCTGACCGGCGGCAACCCGCACCTGAGCTGGCTGCGGGCACCGGACGCCATCGTTGCGGAACTGCAACGCTGGCTGGAATAAAGCCGGCACGCTTCCCTGTGCGCCGGGAAAAACTGTCGGCCCGCTTGTCGACGGGCCGTCGGGGACAATCAGAAGGTGTAGGTGACGCCGAGGCTGGCCTCGGTTTTGTCGTGGTCATACACCGCGAAATTCTCCTCGTTGTTGGTGAATGTCAGGTTGCCCGCCAGGCGCAGCCGCGGCGACACCAGCCACTGGGAGCCCAGCCACGCCTTGAGGCGATCGGCTTCCCGCTGCGCCTCGCGCACGACACCGTCGGTGTCAACCAGCCGGTTCTCACCGTCATAGGTACTCAGCCGGTACTCGGAACCTGCAGACAGTAACCAGTTGCCAGCGAGCGACCACTGCACCTCGGCGCCGAAGGTGTGCCGGACCGGGGAGTAGCTATAGAAGTTGTCGCCCGTCTCCGTGGCAACCAGCAGGTCGTCGCGGTCATTCAGGTCCAGCTGGTAGCCCACTTCCAACTGCGCGCGGCCCAGGGGCTGTTCCCAGTCGGCCCCGAACCGCTGGCGCGTCCCATCCAGGTATTCGTAGCCACTGCCACCGGAAAACCGTGAGGGCATAAACGAGAGCTCCAGCTCGCCGTCACCGATCCGCTGCCGGGCCTTGGCCTGGAGGCGCAGCTGTCGGAAAACCTCTTCGCCATCGAGGCCCACCTGTTCGGCCGCACCGCCCAGCTCAAGCTGCCAGGCCCCCCAACTCAGGTCCCGGGCGACACCGGCACTGAGGCTGCTGAGATCGAGGGAGCTGTACTCGGAGTAAGAACGCCGGAAGGCGTACCCCTGCAGGCGCCAGCCGTCGCTTGGCGTGCCTGCCAGCCGGTACTGGCCCCAGGCAAAAAGATCCGTATAGCTATCCTCCCCTTCGGACGCACCCGCCAGCAGCTCATCCCGCAGGGCGTAGGCGTTGTCATCGTAGCCCGCGGCCAGTCTCAGCAGCGCCGAGCCGCGCCGGCCGCCACCGCGGGCCGCCCCGCTGTCACGCGCGGGCCCGGCAGGCCTGGCTGGGTCATCCAGGTGATCCAGCCGGACACCAGCGAGGCGACGCAGCTTTTCCGAGCGCGACGCCGCTACTCTTTTATAGCGCCGCTGCGCCAGCTTTCGGTCACCCTGCTTCTCTGCCACCAGCCCCAGCTGGAACAGTGCCAGGTCGTGCCACTGCGGGCTGTCGAGCAGGGACTCAAACCAGACGCTGGCCTCCGGATAGCGCCCCAGCCTGTACAGGGTCACCCCCAGGTTGTAGGACAGGTTGTTACTACGGTTGCCACGCGCACGGGCGGCCTCGAAACGCTCCAGGGCCACGCCATAGTCTCCGCGCTTGAATGCAGTGGTCCCCTGGGAGAAAGCATCCTGCTCAGCGCTTGCCACGGTCGCACTGGAGGCGAGGCAACAGGCTGCCAATGCATTTATTATCGTGCGCACAAAACACCTCTTTTATATACACAAAAAGGCCGGGCATTCCTGCCCAGCCTGAAACCACATTTTTCCTTGCGCGAATCACCCGCCCGATGGCGTGTCGACCTCGGGGGTTTCTATATCCGGCCTGTTATCCAGCACTTCGTTTAACCTGTCCAGCACATCCTCAGGCAGGTTCTCAATCACATCGTCCGGGATATTCTCCAGGATTTCCTCAGCGGACCCCCCACCGGAGAGCGCATTATTAATAGCCTCACGAGCGGCCTCATTGGCATTGGCTGCCGCTTCGGCCAGTGCTGCTTCCGCATTCATGGCCGCTTCTTCAGCAGCCTCTACATCCCCGGCCACCTCTTCCAGCTCCTGGTCATCACCGCCCAGTTCGCCACTGCGTGCCGCCTCGGCCACCGCCAGGCCACCTTCCTGGATCGCCATGCGGGCAACATCACTGATCGCCTCCGGCAGCTCGATATTGTTGACAGCGTCTGCGGCGCTCTCGTTTGCCTCGACCACGGTTACTTCAATATCGAGGTCGTCATTATCGGCCTCTTCCTGTCCGAGCGCTGGTAGTGCAACCTGGGACGACAGGAATACGGCTGCAATCAGCAAGTTCTTATAAGCTTTCATTGTCCACCTCATCGTGGTTCGCTTTTCAACTTCTCTCTATATCTTTTGCATTCCCTGTGCATCCTGCCCCTGCAAGACGGCACCATTACCGCCGGGGACCGGTACCCGGAATTCCCGGCGGGCACCGTCGTGCTCTATCTCGATCAGAATCACATCATTTTCGCGATCATTACGCTGGCGTATCGGAAGTGTCAGGCGGTTGGCCCCGGCCTTCAGGTCCGTGCGCCACTGCAGGTCGCGCTGGTTCTCGAATCCGTCCACTTCCAGGTGCTCTGGCATTACCACCCGGATTTTTGCACCTGCCAGGTCCCGCCCACTCTTCAGGGCAAGTGTTACCGGCATCACCCCTGGGCTCACGGTTCCCGCCAGCTGCCCAACCGGCTCCGCTGGAGCCGGCGCCTGCCGGGGCAGGGCCAGGAAGATCGCCAGCAGCAGGCTCGCGGCAGTGGCCAGTTTCCAGCCGACAGCATTCGCCCCCTGCGGCACCCCGCGCGACTGGCTGATCGCAGTGCGCAGAACACGACTCTCGAAGCCTGCCTCCGGCTCGGGAGCCGGCATGGTACGCAGCAGGCGAGCGACCCGCAGGTCCTCGGCATATTCCCGGCAATCATGACAGCGACGCAGGTGTGCCAGCAGATCCGGCTCATTTTCGGGCTTGAGCTGTTCAAGCTGCTGCTGTGCCTGTCTGCAATGCATCATCATTCGCTCCCGTTTGTCCCTTAACACGACTCGGCAACGGTTTTGGTTCCCGTTTCCAGCGCCAAACGCAATTTTTTTCGTGCACGGTGCAATCGCGATTTCACCGTGCCCACACTCAGGTCGAGGATTTCGGCCACTTCCAGCACCGCATAACCCTCTACATCGTGAAGCAGAACCACATCCCGCCAGCCGCTGTCGATCGAGGACAGGGCCCGGTTGAGTTCGCGCTGCAGGATCAACCTCTCCAGCTGCTCACTCTCTACGGTGAGCCGCTCGTCAAACAGTGCATCATCCCCGGAGGGCTCGACACTATCGTCAATGGGGGAGTTGGCATTGCGACGATAGAGGTCGACAAAGCGCCGATACAGCACCCGGACCAGCCAGGGGCCCAGCTTGTCCACCCTCTCCAGCTCGTCGACTCTCGGAAACAGGCGGGTGAGGATGTCCTGCACCAGGTCCTCAGCCTCGTCGTTATTCTGTGTCCAGCGGTAGGCCATGCGATGCAGGAGGCGCAGGTGCGGGCGCACCAGGGCGGTAAACCGGTCTTCCGGTCTTTTCGGCCAGCGTAAAAACGTCATCGGGCTTACCCGTTCCCCCTAGAAATCGCACACAGACTGCTTGTGCATCCTACACGTGTCAGACAGGGAAAAGGTTCCCGGGCAGGAGCAATTATTTTCCCAACGCCCCACAGGCTTCGCCCAAACAGGTGTTCCGCACAGTTTTGCTGCAATGAAAAACCATTAACTGCCGGCAAGGAGAAACAGGGATCTCAAAGACAGGCATACAACGCGATCACGATTGCGCAAGCCATTGACTGGCTTCGACCCGCACCCGCCAGAAGAATTCCCCCGGCAACACTCGTGGGGCAAATGCCCGCACAGTGATGACAATGGGCACCGGGGACTGCAGCACTGGTGACCGGGACGGCAACCCGTGCCTGGTCCCCGGCCATTGTCACGATCTCCACCGCTTTCCTGTCCCCGCACTACATGCGAATATTCCGTAGCGGCACTGCAGGCCTTGCACTGCGGGCGCCACGATCACAAGAATAACTACAGAGAGGCGGTTTTCATGGATTCCCTGGTCGCAATGTTTGAAGATGCGGTTCCGGCAGAAGTATGCGATCACCTGATACAGCGCTTCGACAGCGCACCGGACAAGCAGGCGGGCCGCATCGGCTCCGGTGTGGACAAGAGCAAGAAAAACAGCTCTGACCTGTATATCTCCAGCATGGAGTCCTGGCGGGAGGAGTGCACCTCCGTCAACCAGGTGGTGCTGCGCGCACTGATGGCCTATTGCCGGCGCTACCCGCATATGCTTACCGGCGCCCTCTCCCCGACCATCTACGATGACAGCCTGCAGGCGCCACGGAACCTGGCCAGCGACGATATCGCGCAGCTTCCCGATGAGCAGCTGCGGATGCTGGTCTCCGGGATCTTCCACTTCGACGGCATCAATTTCCAGCACTACCGCCAATCCACCGGCGGGTTCCGTCACTGGCACTCGGAACACTACCCGCACCCCACCGATCCCGGGCAGAAATCCCTGCACCGGGTGCTGTTCTGGCTTCTTTACCTGAATGATGTGGAGGAGGGGGGCGAGACCGAGTTCATTTACCAGGATATTCGCCTGAAGCCGCGGCGGGGTAGCCTGGTACTGTCACCCTGCGGTTTCACCCATACCCATCGGGGCAATGTACCCACCTCCGGTGACAAGTATGTGCTCACCTCATGGGTGATGTACCGCCCGGCGACCGAGCTCTATGGCACCCGGCAGTAAGCGGCGGCCTGTTGCCGCCCCCCAGGCACTTGCGCAGGTAACCCAACAGGGAATGCGATGCCGGCAGGAACACCCGCGCATACACACCCTCCAGGTCCGGGGGGATAGAACAACTGGTTCACGCGGTAGCTCACACGGCCCTGCGGGTGAAACAGGTGCAGCATCTTGAAATCCACTACCTCACTGAGGTTGGTGGCGGTCACTGGGCAGTCGAGCCCCCTTCCTCCAGTTCCGGCTCGCATAACAGCGCAGGCAGAGGCGGGATCACTGCAGATGCTGGCGTTACTGGCGTTACTGGCGTTACTGGCGTTACTGGCGTTACTGGCGTTACTGGCGAAGGTGCCATCCTTATTCAGGCAACCGGTAGTATTACCCACGCAGGTTACGCAGACCGTATCGCACCATTCCCGGGTAAACCCCCGTGCGCCGGCCGGAAGTGACATGGCCAGGGTTCTCATCACTGCGGCAGGTCACAAGCGAAAGCACGGCAAATCCAATGGCGGCAAATTTTGGCGCAGCAATAATCTTGCTTACCTTTTTGGCCCGGCATGACCGCGACCCAACCAACAAAGCAGGCAAAAACCAGGGAAGCAATAATTTAAGACTCACAAAGGCAAAAGAGAGGCAATTCGGTCAGGGATTGAAGATTGAGGGGCCACTCGAAGAAAAATATATTTTCTATCGGGCTTCGCCCCCTGAATAAGGGAAAGTGCGAAGCATAAATAGATTACCAACGAACATGAAACTGTAATTAAAAATGGCGGCTTCACGGCATAGACAAGGGAGAGGTCTACAGGATTCGATGAAGCCGCCGGAAAAGCACCTCTGGCCAGGGCGTGACGGGCAGGGAAAACGTGCAGCTCTACCCTCCCCGGCCGATTCCGCCGGGATCAGAAAATATAACTGACCCCCAGGCTGAACTCGGTTTTATCGAATGTATAGATATCCCGGTTTTCACGGTTATCGATATTGAGCACCTTACCATCGAGGCTGAATCTCGGGCTCAGCCGGTAGCGCGTCTCGACCCAGGACTTTATTCGATCAGACTCACGCTGATACCGCACGACAGAGCCGTCATCACCGGTCAACTGGTTGGTGCCGTCATATACACTCTGGCGCAACTCCATCCCGGCGGAAACACTCCAGCGCAGTGTCAGCGGCCATTCCAGCTCAGCGCCCAGCGAGTTGCGGGCCGGCGAGTAGCTGTAATAATCCCGGGCCTCCCGCTCCAGGTCGGCACGGTCGTTACTGTCGTACTGGTAGAATGCCAGCAACTCTCCCGCCAGCAGCGGACGGCGCCACTTTAACGCCACCCGCTGACGCCAGCCGTCCAGGTATTCGTAGCCCTCCCCGCCCAGGTAATAACCCGGCAGGTAAGACAGTGACAGGCTACCCAGACCGAACTCCCTCACAAGCCGGCCCACAAGATTGAGCTGGCGGGAAACCTGGTCGCCACCAAGGTAGATAAACTCGCCGGCCACCCCCAATTCCGTGTCCCAGCCCCACCAGCGCCGATCCCGGGACAGGGCTGCGCTCACGCTGTTGAGATTCAGGTTCTCCAGCTCCCGGTAGCGGCGACTGAACGCGTATCCATGCAAGCGCCAGCCATCCACCGGGCTACCGTGCAGACGGTACTGCCCCCAGGCAAAAAGCTCTGTGAAACTGTCTTCCCCTGTTTCCACATCGGCGAGCAGGTCATTTTGCAATGCGTAGGCGTTGTCGTCATAGCCGGCGGAAAGACTGACGAGACCCAACCACTGGCGGGACAGGGCCCCGCGCTCTTCTGCAGCCAGGGCGTTGAGCCGGCTCGTGGCGAGCTTGCGCAGTTTTGCCGAATCCGTAGTCTGCGTCACCTGTCGGTAATGCTTTGCTGCCAGCAGTGGCCGGTCACGCTTTTCCGCTGTAAGCGCCAGGTTGTAGCGTGCCAGGTCGCGCCATTGCGGGTCGTTGAGGAGCTGGTAGAAGTAGGTACCGGCCTCCCGGTATCGCCCCAGCTTTACAAGAGTGACGCCCATGTTGTATTTCAATCGCGGACTATCCTGTCCACGTGCCTCCAGCGACGAAAAAGCGGTGAGCGCACGCTGGTAGTCCCCGGTCTTGAACGCTTTCACACCGTCACCGAACTCTACTGCAGCCACGGACTGTGATACCGCACTCAGTGCAGCCATCAGTGCCAGGCCTCTCAGGTATTCCTTTACCTTCACTTTGCTTACCCCATTGTTCCCTATCAGTATTACCAGTTACAGTCCCGGCACGGGGCACTTCCCCGCGCCAGGCACACATATACTCCACTGTCAGGTTTCGGGGGTATCAGTGGTGGTCCCTTTCGCCTCCTCGATCAGGGTGTTGATATCAGCAGGCATCTGCTCGCGCACATCCTCCGGCAGGCTATTGAGAATATCCTGCATCATCTGGTCGATAATGCCCTCGACTTCCGCACCGGTGAGGCCGTTTTTAACCGCTTCCTCGATCGCCTCGCGGGCGGCCTCAGCGGCCAGCTGTGCGTCGGCTACTGCAGCATTGGCGGCGGCGGTATTACTTGCGGCCATCTCGCGGCTGCGCTCCAGGGCCTCGGCAAATCGCGCCTGTGTCTCGGGATCGAGACTGGCCTGGTCTTCACCGGATGACTCCCCTGCCCGGGCCGCTTCCATCGCCGCCAAGATGGCTGCCATCTGCTGCTCCGCCACTTCCCGCAACTCCGGTGGCAATTCAATGCTGTTCAGCACATCCTGTGCATCCTGTGCGTCCTCGACAACCGACATGGTGACATCCAGGTCGGCCTGGCTTTCAACTTCCTGAGCATGGGCTGGCAATGCCAGGCAGGCGCCAGTGGCCAGACCCAGGACGAGTAGATTTTTCCGTAACATCTTCCTTTACCTCTTCTGGAAAAAAACAACCTGCTTTCAGGTTTTGGTGATGGACGCACCGCCGCCATCCGGTGGCGACGGGATTGAAATTTCCAGCGCCTTGCGCGCGCCGCCATGCTCTATTTCCACCTGGACAGTCCCGCCGCTGATACCCTCCTGCACCAGAAGCGGCAGGGACAGCCGGTTGCCACCGGCAGGAATATCCGCCTGCCACTGCAGGGTATCGACATCGCGGTACCCCTCCAGCACAGCACCGGCCGGCAAGGTCACACGGATGATTGCGCCCCGCAGCTGGCGCGGGCTATCCAGCACCACATGCACTGTATGCGGAGTTTGCCCAACCGGAGCCCATGCCTGGCCCGCCATCGGCGACCGTTCCCGCAGTGCGCCCTGGGAGAAAACCAGGGTGAGCAACATGATGGCGGCAGCTGCCACCGGCCAGCGCGTCGGCTGGAAAAACCAGGCCGGACGCTTATTTCGGGCTTGCTGCGAATCCAGTACCGCACGGAGTACCCGGCGCTCGTAACCGGCGTCCGGCTGCGGGACTGGCATATCCCGGAGAACGCCAATTAACTCATTGTCGGCCAGTTGCGCGGGGGCGGGATGATTCACTGTGTGCCTCGATCGCATGAGCTGCTCCTATGCTCACTAACACGCTTCAGAAATCTGAAGGGTTCCGGGGGAGAGACTTTTTTTAAGCTTGGCGCGGGCGCGATGCAGGCGGGACTTCACAGTCCCCACACTGATATCCATGATGTCCGCCACCTCGATTGTGGTGTAGCCCTCCATATCGTGCAGTAACACGATATCGCGCCATTCATCGTCCAGCTCCTGCAGGGCCCTCTGCAATGCGCGCTGCATTTCAGTACGCCTGAGATCTTCACCGCCATCACCGGGCAATCGACTCTCCTGATCCGTGTCATCCAGCGACTGGCTGGGATCAATGGGTGATGCGCAGCGGCGGCGGTAAAGATCGACAAAGCGCCGGTAGAGCACCCGTACCAGCCAGGGTCCCAGCCGATCGACGCTTTCCAGCTCTGCCGTCCTCGGCAACAGCCGCACCAGCACGTCCTGCACCAGGTCTTCGGCCTCGTGAGCATTCAAGGTCCACCGGTAAGCCATGCGGTACATTCGGCGCAGGTGGGGCGAGACAAGGGACACAAACCGGTCTTCCGGTGAGCGCGGGGCATGGAAAAAACGCGTCAGCCAGGTATTCAAACCACTACTCCCGATTGGCTGGAACTTGGGGTAATGCCGGCCCAATGCGGAAGTCCCCGGAGGGGAGGCATACTGCTGAGGCGGCCTGTCGCTGTTACACGAGCGGGCGGGACAGAGGGTTCCGGAAAATTCTGCCGCGGGGAAAATTTAGCAGGAGGGGGGTGTATTCTGACGCAACGCCTGAACCCAGGCGTCGATTACCGCCGGATTTTGCGAGAGGTTTCAATTGCCTGGCAAAAAAAGGCTTGCCGGCCACTATCGCAACCGGCACAGCTTTCAGCAATGGGATAACGCAATGGCGGCGGGACCGCTATTCCGGGGTTCAGCTGGCGCGCTGGCGCACCGCCTCGAACAGGCAGACACCAGTGGCAACGGAGACGTTGAGGCTGCTCACCTCTCCAGCCATGGGAATGCGAATCAGGTGGTCGCAGTGCTCCCGGGTCAGGCGACGCAGGCCCGAGCCCTCCGCACCCATGGCGAGGGCGACACCACCCGTGAGGCTGGCAGCAAACACATCCTGCTCGGCCTCGCCGGCGGCGCCGAAAATCCATACCCCCGCCTGCTGCAGTTGCTGCATGGTGCGCGCCAGGTTGGTGACTGTCACCAGCGGCAGGACTTCGGCTGCGCCACAGGCAACCTTGCGCGCAGTCGGTGTGAGACCGGCGGACTTGTCCTTGGGCACAATCACCGCGTGTACCCCCGCGGCCTCGGCGGAGCGCAGGCAGGCGCCCAGGTTATGGGGATCGGTTACGCCGTCGAGGATCAGCAGGAAAGGCGCCTCGGATTTCTGGTCGAGCGTTTCCAGCAGTTCCTTGAGGAACCGTTCATCGTAGACTTTCGCGGCCCCCGCACATACGGCCACCACGCCCTGGTGGTTGCCATCGTCTCCCACCTTTTCATCCAGGGCCCGACGGTCCACATAGCGCAGGGCAATATCATTTTTCTCCGCCTGGCGGACCAGCTTTTGCAGCTTCTGGTCCCGCCGCCCACGGAGTAGCAGCAGTTCCTGTACCTGCTGGGGAGAGCTTTTCAGGAGAGCCTGCACTGCGTGCAGGCCATAGACGATCTCTGTGGCCATAAATCCAATTCAACTGGTTGGGTCAACGGGAACCTGCACGTGCCTGGCTACTTTTTCTTCTTGCCCTTGGCGGCGACATGCTTCTTGCGGACTTTCTTCTTGCCCTTGCCGTTACCGGCCTTGGCGGCTTTCTGCGCCGCCTTGCGTGCGGCCACTGCGGGGCGCTTGCCTCCCTTGCGGGGAGGGGTCCGGCGCGGACCGCGCCGGCGGGGCGCCTCTTCCCCCTGTTCACCACCGGCAGGGGCGGATTCCCCTGTGGCCGGGGTCGCTGCAACCGGTTCGGTCTCAGCGGATCCCACCTTGCGCTTGCGGAATGGCGTTTCGCCCGGGGGTGTTTCCGGGCGCTTCTTCCAGGGGCTACCGGCGGCACGGCCGGCTTTTTTTGCAGCATCCCGTTCCGGGCCCTTGGCGCCACCCGAGCCATTGCGCCGGCCCCGCTCTTGCTGGTGTTCAACCGCCATCTCCATGGCGCGCGGGCTGACCCGGGTCTCTTTCTCTTTGCCTCCGCTCTCTTTACCCCCGCTTCCTTTACGCGGGCGCTTGCGCTTGGGGCTCGTCAACAGCTCTTCCAGGGTGAAATCCACCTTGCGCTCTTCCAGGTCCACCCGTGCCACCTGCACGGTTACCGAATCGCCCAGGTGGTAGCGGGTACCACTGCGCTCACCCACCAGGCGCTGGTGCGCCTGCTCGAAGTGGTAGTAGTCCTTGGGCAGCGCGGTGACATGTATCAGCCCCTCGACATAGAGCTGGTCCAGTTCCACGAACAGGCCGAAGCCGGTGACCGCACTGATCACCCCGGGATAGACCTCACCCACGTGGTCCTGCAGGTATTCACACTTGAGCCAGCTGACCACATCGCGGGTGGCGTCGTCGGCCCGGCGCTCGGTCATCGAGCAGTGCTCACCCAGCTGGACCATGGCGGGCATGTCGTAGGGAATGATCTTTTCCCGGGGAATGGCTTCAGCACCCGGCACCGGGTGAACCTTTTTGGCCACCGCCGCCGGGTTGGCGCTGCCATTGCGAATCAGCCAGCGCAGTTCGCGATGCAGCAGCAGGTCCGGGTAGCGCCGGATCGGCGAAGTGAAATGGGCATAGGCCTCATAGTCCAGGCCGAAATGCCCGCGATTCTCGGGCTGGTACACCGCCTGGTTCATGGAGCGCAGCATCATCATCTGGATGATGTGGGCGTCGGCACGCCCCTCCACCTGCTCCATCAACACCTGGAAATCCATCGGCTGTGGCTCTGCCCCGCCTGGCAGGCGCAGCCCCAGCTCACCCAGGTACTCCCGCAGGTTGGTGAGCTTTTCCTCCTTGGGGGTATCGTGCACACGGAAGAGTGAAGGCAGTTCCGACAGTTCCGCCAGCTTGGCGGCACAGACGTTGGCCGCCAGCATGCACTCTTCGATCAACTTATGGGCGTCGTTGCGCTGCACCGGCACGATGCGCTCGATCTTGCGCTGCTGGTCGAACAGGATCCGGGTTTCGGTGGTCTCGAAATCGATCGCGCCGCGCCGGTCCCGCGCGCCCCGCAGTGCCCGGTAGAGGTCGTGCAGGTTATCCAGGTGTGGAGTGAGCGCGGCGAACTGCTTGCGCAGGCCACTGTCGCGGCTGTCGCGCTCCTCGATCATCTGCCCCACCTGGGTATAGGTCAGGCGCGCATGGCTTCGCATCACGCCCTCGAAGAAGCGGAAATCGCGGATCTCCCCGCGCTGGTCAATCTGCATTTCGCAGACCATGCACAGGCGATCAACCTCCGGATTCAGGGAACAGAGGCCGTTGGACAGTTTCTCCGGCAGCATGGGCAGCACGAAATCGGGGAAATACACCGAGTTGCCGCGACTGTGTGCCTCCTCGTCCAGGGCACTGCCCGGGTGCACATAATGGGACACGTCGGCGATGGCCACCAGCAGCTTCCAGCTGTTGTCCGGCATCAGCTCGCAGAACACGGCGTCATCGAAATCGCGGGCATCCTCGCCATCGATGGTCACCAGCGGCAGCTGGCGCAGGTCGACCCGCGCCTTTTTGTCCGCTTCCCCCACCTCATCGGCGATGGCATCCACCTCTTTCTGCACCGCTGCCGGCCAGGTATGGGGCAGGCCGTAATTGCGGATGGCGACATCGATCTCCATCCCCGGCGCCAGGTGGTCGCCCAGCACTTCCGCCACCTCGCCCTGGGGCAGGCTGTCGCGGCTGGGCTGGGTGACGATATCCACCACCACGTACTGGCCGTGCGCCGCACCGGCCACCTTGTCCGCCGCCACCATGATGTCCTGGTTGATGCGCGGGTTGTCCGGGCGCACGAAGCAGATGCCATTTTCCTGGTAAAGGCGACCTGCCAGCTGCCGGGTATTGTGCTTGAGCACCCGGACCACCGCCGCCTCGCGCTTGCCGCGGAAGCCACCGGGGGTCTCGCGTACCAGCACCTCGTCCCCATCGAATACCTTGCGCATCTGCCGGTGGGACAGGAACAGGTCGTCGCCACCGTCACGGGGCGAGACAAAGCCAAAGCCGTCGCGATGGCCGATCACACGCCCGCGCACCAGGTGCATCTTGTCCAGCACACCGAAATCCCCGGCGCGGTTACTGGCAATCTGCCCGTCCCGGGACATGGCGATCAGGCGCCGGCGCACGCCCTCGCGGCGATCCTCATCGTGGATATCCAGCAGTTCCGCCACCGCCTCCCAGGACACCGGCTCATGCTGTTGCTCCAGCAGCTGCAGCAGGTATTCGCGACTGGGCACCGGCTTGTCGTATTTCTCCGCCTCGCGCTGGGCGTGGGGATCGGCGTCGGTATGGTTTGTAGGTTTGTCTCGTGTCAAAACATCGTCCGTTGTTGGGGAACCGCGGCTCATCCACGGTCGCCGGGATCATCCGGCGGAGTCTGCAGGCGGCGGGGAATTGAGAATATGGCCGGGAACCGGCCGGTCGGTGTTGCCGCTCATTGCTGGCAGTATAAGCGATTTCCCCGCGTTTCCCGACCATACCAGAAAAAGTTGAATTAAACGCAAAAAAGGCCGTTGACACCCTGCGGCCAAATCTCTATAGTTCGCGACCTCAACGGCACACGCCGCTGAATTGCCCAGGTGGCGGAATTGGTAGACGCGCTAGCTTCAGGTGCTAGTGACCGCAAGGTCGTGGAAGTTCAAGTCTTCTCCTGGGCACCAATTCCGAAAAGGTCGACTCGCGAGAGTCGGCCTTTTTTCGTTGGGGCGCCCTGCCCCCTGTCCTACGCCGCACTAACGATTCGGGTCGCACCGGTCACAGTCGGCGATTGACACGCCCCGGAAATTCTTTATATTGCGCACCCTCGACGGCGCACACCGTCGAATTGCCCAGGTGGCGGAATTGGTAGACGCGCTAGCTTCAGGTGCTAGTGACCGCAAGGTCGTGGAAGTTCAAGTCTTCTCCTGGGCACCAATTCCAAAAAAGGCCGACTCTCGCGAGTCGGCCTTTTTTATTTCTGCCCCATCCGGCGGCGGGCATCAGCCGGTATTGCGCATCCCCGCGGCGATGCCGGCAATGGTGACCATCAACGCGCTCTCCAGCACCGGGTCGGTATCGCGCTCGCGCAGCCGCGCCATCAGCTCCGCCTGCAGCAGGTGTAGCGGATCCGTATAGGGGTCGCGCACGCGAATCGACCAGCGCATGACCGGGTTGTTGTCGAGCAGGCTCTCATGGCCGGTCAGTTCATGCAGCGCCGATACCGTGTGAGCCAGCCGCTCACGCAGCAGGCCACCGAGGCGAACCAGTTCAGCGTCGCCGGTGAGCCGCTCCTCGTACCAGGACGCCACCCGGGTGTCGGATTTCGCCAGCACCATCTCCAGCATATCCACCGCGGTCTGGAAAAACGGCCACTCCCCGCTCATGGTGCGCAGGGTGGCGGCGCCCTCCTCGCTCTGCAGGGCACTCTCCAGCGCCGCGCCGGTGCCCAGCCACGCGGGCAGCATCAGCCGGATCTGGGTCCACGCAAACACCCAGGGAATTGCCCGCAGAGTCTCGACCCCACCGCCGGGCTTGCGCCGTGCCGGCCGGCTGCCCAGGGCCAGGCGGCTTAGCTCGGTTTCCGGCGTGACGGTGCGCAGGTAACCCACCAGCGCCGGATCGTCGCGCACCACTTCGCGATAGCTGTTGACCGATACCTCGGTGAGCCGGTCCATGGCCGCGCGCCACTCGGGGCGCGGCTCCGCCGGGGGCAACAGGGTGGCCTCCAGGGTGGCGGCCACGTACTGCTCCAGGTTGTAGGCGGCCACGGACGGCCGCCCGTACTTGAAGCGGATCATCTCGCCCTGCTCGGTGACCCGGATACGGCCGGCGACCGACCCCGGCGGCTGCGACAACAGCGCCATGCGGGTGGGCGAGCCACCGCGGGAAATGGAGCCACCGCGACCGTGGAACAGGGTGAGCGGGATACCGTGCTCGCGGAAAATTGCCGTGAGTCCCTCCTGTGCGCGGAACTGGGCCCAGGCCGCGCCCAGGAAGCCGGCATCCTTGGCGGAATCGGAGTAACCGATCATCACTTCCTGGCCCTTCGCCACACGCTGCCGGTAAGACGGAATCTCCAGCAGCGCGCT
Source organism: Microbulbifer sp. JSM ZJ756 (assembly GCF_044383805.1). Lineage (NCBI taxonomy): Bacteria > Pseudomonadati > Pseudomonadota > Gammaproteobacteria > Cellvibrionales > Microbulbiferaceae > Microbulbifer > Microbulbifer sp. JSM ZJ756. Next base: position 190,042 of record NZ_JBISER010000006.1, read on the forward strand.
CATGATATCGCCGGCGTTGTTGAGGTCATCGAGGGTCTCGAACAGCGGCACCACCCGCATGGGTTCCTGCACCCCGGCAATCTTCTGCAGCAGCATTACCGCCAGCACATCGGACGAGGCCCGGGCCATGGAAATCACGTAGGCACCCAGCCCCTCCGGTCCCTGCTCTGCAATCACGCCACAGGTCTCCAGCACCTGGCGTACCTCGTCATCACAGAAGTCGCTCTGGTAGAAGGCGCTGTCGACCAGCGGCCGGCGATTCTCCAGTTCCGCCAGCAGGAAGCGCTGCCGGGTCGGCTCGTCCCAGTCCCCGTAACTGCCGAGGCCCAGGTAGCGGGTGATGGCATCGAGTGCGTCGCTGTGGCGGGTGGACTCCTGGCGGATATCCAGGCGCAGCAGGGTGATGCCGAAACAGTTTAGCCGGCGCAGGGTATCCTTCAGCTGGCCATCGGCGATGGCGGACAGCCCTACCTCGCGCAGGGAGCGATCAATCAGGCGCAGCTCGCCGGCCAGCTGTGCGCCGCTGGTGTAACCCTCTCCCGCCGGCTCTGGATTGCCGTTGACCCGCGCTTCCATCTGCTCGCGGGTCAACTGCAGCTGGTCGCGAACCTGTCGCAACAGTAACCGGTAGGGTTCATGACTGGGCCCGGTGCGCGCCAGCAACTCATCACTGGCGCGATGCATGGACAGGTCAGCCAGCAGGTTTTCCACATCGCGCAGGTACAGGTCCGCGGCCATCCAGCGGGCCAGTTGCAGCACCCGGCGGGTAACAGCGGCAGTCACATTGGGATTGCCATCGCGGTCGCCGCCCATCCATGAGGCAAAGCGGATCGGCACCCAGTCTGCCGGTAGCGGGTCCAGGCCCGCCAGCTCCAGCTCCGCCTCGATTTCGCGCATGACTGCCGGCACCGCTCGCCACAGGGACTGTTCGATAGTGGCGAACCCCCACTTGGCCTCATCCACCGGCGTCGGGCGCTCACGGCGGATCTCGTCGGTGCTCCAGGCGGACAGGATCTGTTCGCGCAGGTGGCGGCGCAGGTGCTCCGCCTCCTCCTCGGTGAGGTCGGGCCGGTCCCGGTCGGTGAGCAGGTCGGCAATCCGGTCGTACTTGCGAATCAGGGTGCGGCGGGTGACCTCAGTAGGATGTGCAGTAAGCACCAACTCCACAGACAACTGGTCCAGCACCGAGCGCACCTTAGCCTTGTCGACACCGGCTTTTTTCAGCTCGGCAAGTACCTGTCGCAGGCCCTGGTCGGTGTCCGGGTCTCCCGGAAAACGCTGGTGATGCCGGTGCAGGCGCTCGCGATGGCGCTGCTCGGCAATATTGGCCAGGTTGAGGAACTGGCTGAACGCCCGCGCTACCTCCAGCAGGGTGTCATCGTCCAGCGGGTCCAGCAGTTTGCGCAGGCGCCCCGCCTGCATCTCACCCTGGCCACGGCTCTCCACCGCCGCCTGGCGTATGGTTTCCACGGTTTCGAAGAGCGGTTCGCCGGCCTGCTCACGCAGAACCGATCCGAGCTCCTCGCCAAGCAGGCGGACATCCTCTCGCAACGGTGCGTTCTGGTCCTGATTCACGAATCATTATCTCCCTGGCAGAAATTTGGCGTTATGTTCGCATATTTCCGCCTGTCGGTTGCCGGGTTGCGCGACAAGCCGGACCACTGGCGGCACGAGTGGCGCAACAGGACCCCAGAATGAAAAGGGGCGACGCAATAACTTCGGCGCCCGCAGTGCGCCGCGCGGAGACTGCGTGCTTTTTACCTGGTGCGGGCAACCAGTATTCCGGCCGCGGGCCTGTATAGGAGTAGTTCAGCTCGGAAGCAGGCAGCTGCAGCTGGCCAGCCGACTGGGATAGAGTCGCCAATAATGGGACCAGCCCGGTTGCTCGACAAAGCCACGCCAAGGCATCGCATTCCGCCTGTTGAAGCTTCTTACGAACCTGCCAGCAAAATCCGCGATCAACCCCTGCCGAGAGAGTCCTGCCCGAAGTGTGTACGGTGGCTAGCGCAGGTTCTCATGAATCATCCGCGCGCTGCCAACCAGGCTGCCAATGCTACCCAGCAATCCCATCACTGTGGCCACTATCAGGTAAATCGAGTTCCCCGAGCTGATGGCGATTGCCCCAACCAGCAGCAGGATCACCAGCGTCACCGGCAACCGGTAAGTGAGCCAGGCGCCCTGGTGACCGCTCTCCAGCAACTGGCGCATGGACTCCAGATCCTCGGCGTTCAGGACAAAGTAGGCAAAGCTGTTGTTCACGATCTGCACGCGGCCGTTTTCGATGCGCACCAGGCCCTGTATCGCCAGCTGTTCAAGTACCTGGGTGTTTGCGGGATTGATGCGCTTGCCGCGCGCAAGGTAGTACAGGGCCAGCTTCTCTTCACTTGAGCAGGCTTCCCACTGGTAGCGGAAACGGGCGCCGGCCTTTAGCAGGATACACAGGATCGAGGCCCACTCCGGCCCGGTCTTGTGCCGGTCCAGCAGGGTGCGCCAGCCCTGTCGCAGGCGACCGCTTGACCCGCGCGCGTGCTCGGCAAGTTCAGGGATCAGGTAGCGCAGCAACCGGCCACCCCGGCACTCCTCAATCACAAAAGCCGGATCTGCGCGCTCCACCAGCGCCTGCGGCAAGTCGACGGTAAAGTCCATCAGCAACTCGGCCCAGGCTGCCCGCTCCTGCGCATCGGGCCAGCTGCGTCCGGGCGCCGGCGCATGGGCATTGAGCAACAAGGTCTCGAAGCACTGGCTCTCCAGGCACAGGCGCAGTTCCGACAAACGTCCTGACAGCTGCATGGACTTTAACTGCCGGACCAACTGCAGCAACCGCGCGCGCCCCGGCGGGGTAGCGAGGCAGGTCTCGATATTTTCCAGGCAGATTGCTGGCGCCTTGCCGGCGACCGGTGCCCCGCCCCGGGAACCCATCCCATTGAGCCGGACACGCACCTCGGGAAACTGCTCTTCATCCTCACTGCTGGTACGCAGCGCCGGGCAGTGGGCCAGCAGCAGGTCCAGTACCGGCGTGGCGGGACCATTGTCCTGGCCGGCCTGGTGCACCAGCATATCCAGGCCGATACCCGTGACTTCCTTATCACACAAATCCACAACCAGTCCTGGTGCCGGCCGAACGCCGCGCAGGCGCCCGCCCGGTCCTGAGAGCTGCTTCAGGTGCACAAGGAAATCCGGCGTACCAAACATCCTGGGAGTAATAACACGCCGGTAGAACATCAGCCAGAGACGGCAGATCACCAGGAATACCAGCACCTGCAGAACAACATACAACGCCATGTGGCCAGCCAGCTGTAATGTGCCGTCACCAGCAGGGCTGGCATCGGGGAGTTCTGCCTGCCCACCGCCAGGGCTGTCGACTTTCCCAACATCGTCGCACGGATCGGGCGCGTGGCCTGCCCGCCAGCGACCGTCATTGGTCCATCCGAGCACATAGCGTCGAAGCCAGTTCGCCACCCCAGTGGTGGCTGTGAGCTGGCTAAAGGTGCCGATTTCTGCCGGCAGCCGATGCCGCTGGTTCGAAGGCTTGCCGTCGCGGGTGCAGGCCAGCGCCGTCCGCCAGCGCGGGCTGATCGGTAACAGGTCCAGCGGATCAGCAGCAAATCGCTTGATAGTATTGGGGTAACGGGTCAGCGCGATCGTTTCCAGTTCGGCCAGCTCCTGGTTGAGACGTGCCGGGTAGAGCTTGCTGGAAAAGTACCAGTGCATCGCCGAAACCGGTGTATTCCCGACACGCTGCAGCTGGCCAATAATCGCCAGGCCAAACAGGAAATACAGCGTCAGCAGGACCAGCAGCCCGCGATCCGGTGCCAGCCCTGCATCACCACCGGAGACGCGCCGCATGTGGAAATAGCGACAGCACCCCCAGGCCAGCACCAGCAACAGTGCGATAACGGGCGCCCATACCGGGGCCGCCGTCGATACAGGGCCCTCGCCGAGCTCCCCCTGTATCACCGAGCCCATGCGGAAACCCAGGTAGAGGCTGGCAATCAGGATTGAAGTAAACAACAGTGTGTTATGGCGGTTGATCGCCAGCGGGATACCCAGCCGCGCTTTGGGATCCCCAAAAATGGCGGGCAGTGCGTATAGCAGTGCGGTCACCAGCAGCAGCGAAAGTCCCATCCCCGCCGTCATCGACAGGAAGAAATTCGTCATCAGGCTGTCGGTACCATCGTCGGGAATAAACGCCACAGCCACCCATTGCTCCAGCGGCAACCGCCCGGCAATAAAATCACCCGAGATGCCGCGGTAAAACCCGGGCACCGCCCGGTTGCGATACAGGCCCGAGCGAATCACCTGACTGATTGCTACCGTTCCCTGCCCCGAGTGAAACAGGTTCTCCACCATGGTCCGTCGGTGATCCATATGAAACAGGACGTCACCTGTGGAGCGATCCACCACCATCAACACCAGGTCCTGCAATTTTTGCGGCTCGTGCCACTCATTAAGCGTCATCGAGGGCAACAGGATATCGGAACCGAGGATATAGTCGCCGGGCGGCCAGTCGGCACCATCTGCCGCCCCTACCCCTTCTTTAGCCAGCGGCATACCGACCGTGGTGCCGCGAGTTCCGCTGCTGAAGTTCAACAGGCGCTGGATATAAAAATTGTGGATACTGCGGGTATCCCCTTCGTCGATGCCATGCTCCGGGTCGGCGCAAGTGGCCCAGCATCCACTGACCGGCGCAGGCCCGCTACCGCGCGCGAAAACCCCGTGCCAGCCTGTACCCGCGCGCACTTCGCGAAAATAATCCCGGTGCCCAAGTGGATAACTGATCGGCGTTTTGTTGCTTTCGACAAACTGGAAGGTCGGCAACACCCGGTCGCCGCTCTGGTTCATCAGGAAGACATTGATCAACTTGGGTCCGCGTTGTGCAGCCATCTGGCTGCTATCGAACCTCTCGCCGACCTCGCCTGGCGTGACAAGTCGCGCACCACAACCAAACAGGTAAACCTGAGAAAACGGAAGCAGCCCCTCAGAACGCTTGTCGGTGATACTGCGTGCAACCGCAACCTCATCAGGACTGAGGGTCCATTCCTTTTCAGCTTCCTCGGGTCGTTCATAGCCGCTCCCGTCTCCTAGGGTCACTGCCTCAACCTGGCGGCAATTAACATTCCCCCCTGGCAGCACCAGTAACCCGGGATCCCGTAGCTCGCCCGCAGCGCCGGGCGTGCCTTCAGGTTTCGTGCCTGCCTCTGGGTGAACCCCGGATGACAACAGCCGGGCGTAATAGGTGTGGAAGCTCTCCAGGTCGCGGAACAGCCAGTAGAGCTCGCTCTCCAGGCGCGCGGAGGTCTCCTGTAACAATTCCCTTGCGTTGGCCTGTTTGCGGGCGACCTCTGCGGCGCGCTCACCCCAGGCGAGCCACAGGGCCACAACCATAATGAAGACAACAAAAGTACCCGCAAAGGTGGCGCAGTAAAAAAACGTACCCAGCGGTTCGTTGCGGGACATCATCACCAGCCGCGCGACGGTCCAGCAGGAAGCCAGGAACATGATTGAGAGCAGCAGCAGGCTGAGATTCCAGCGCTTGTCCTCCTTCAGGTCCAGCAACCGGTCGGGCAGCACCCCTATCAGGTACAGGTGGTCTGATGGCGCGAACCCCTCCCCATTCTCTCCATCGCTCCGCGGAATCAGTAAATCGACTCCCGAGCGCAGGCGGTATGGCTGGATATATACCCGCGACGCCCCGGAACTCAGTACCATATCCACGTAATAGCTGTGCCCTGGCAACTCTTTCCTTTCGTCGATCTCGGGGCCCTCTTTCTTCGAGACCAATCCCAGCCAGCTCTGTCCTCCCTGCGCCTGGATTTCACGACTGATCGCGCGCGTATCGATGATCGAAAGACCTGAGGCCCCGCCAGTGCTGCCGAGAACCCTGCCACCCGCATCCGCGAGCAGGTAGAGGACAAAGTCGCCGCCCGGATCAGGAAGCACATCACTGATGGAAACCTCGTAACCCCTGCCGGAACCGAGACAGCCGATGACATGGCTTCCCTTCAGGGTAAAGACGGAATCGTGGGCCTTCTGCTCCCCTTTTCGCACTACTTCCCTGACCCCGAGGCAATCCGCGTCAGAGGCCGGTTTATACGTCGGGAAAATAGAAACTATCTTGACGTCGCTCTCGCCCCACCAGTTTACGTTGTAGAGCTGCTCAAGGCGTGTATCCAGTTCTGCGGCGACTTCCTGCAGGGTGCGGAAGTAGTAGGTATTGGTAAAGACCTCCTGCTGCTCCTGGTAGCGGATGTAAAAGTAGAGCGATGCCAGCGACGCCAGGGCCAGCAATATCAGCCACCCACGCACCTGCCGCTTACTCGCGGCTCCGCCGTTTGTCTCACTTTGCTTGTCCGCCGCCATGTCCCCAGCCCGACAAGAGAGGGTAATCCCAGGATCCCAGGCCTGTCACAGCGGACGCCCGGGCACATCTACACAATAGTTGGTATGCAGTCCCAGCCTAGTCCAGCGCCCCGGGCCCCGCTAGCACCTGCTGCTGTGACAGCGTCCGGTACAAAGCAATACGGGAAGAGACAATGGTGAAGGGTGCCCTGCCCCGGCAGGGCACAGGGGGCTTAAGCGATTATTTTCGACTAGTGCCGCTACGGAACTACCAGGCCGACCATTGCTGCAGGTACACCACAGAGATATAGCGCAAACATTTGCCGATCCCCACCAGCAGTACGAATAGCCACAGGCGCACGCGCATGATGCCGGCGATCAGGGTGAGGGCATCACCGCCCACCGGCATCCAGGCCAGCAAAAGGGACCAGAAACCATAGCGCTGGAACCACTCCTGGGCACGGCTGATCTGCTTGCGGGAGAAATAAAACCAGCGCCGGTCCTGGAAATGCAGCAGGTAGCGCCCCAGCACCCAGTTCACCACGGCACCGAGGGTGTTCCCCAGTGTTGCCACCGCCACCAGCAGTGCCGGGTCACCACCTTCCCGCAACAGCGCGAACAGTACCACCTCAGAGTAAAAAGGCAGGATGGTCGCGGCGAGAAAAGCAGAGGAGAAAAGGATCAGGTACTCGACTATCACCCGGCACATCTCCGCAACCAGCGAAACAGCCCGAACTGGGAGGGCAGGTAGAACAGGTACTCAGGGTGCCACTGGACACCGATGATGGGCTGCCCCGAGGCACTCTCCACGGCCTGGGTGAAATGGTCGAGGTCCTCACCGACGATTCGCAGGCCCCGGCCCAGCCGGTTGATTGCCTGGTGGTGCAGGCTGTTGACCCGTAACTTTTTGCGTGAGGCCAGGCGCGACAATGCCGATCCCTCTGTGAGGAACACCTGCTTGGTGGGCAGCAGCCCGGGACGGTTGTAGGTTTTCCGCCGCAATGGCCGGATATCCAGGTGCAGGTCGCCACCGAGCACCACATTGATCAGCTGGGCGCCGCGACAGATACCCAGCAGTGGCAGGCCATGCTTGAGGGCATATTCAATCCAGTGAATTTCCAGCAGGTCGCGCTCGGGGTCGGATTTCACTTTTTCCCGCAGGTCCCCGTGATAGTGTTCCGGGCTGATATCGTCGCCACCACCAATGACCAGCCCCTGCAGGGGGCGGCCCGTGGGCTTATGGCGGACGCTGATACGCTCCGGTGTCGCGCCCGCCAGTCGCAGCGCAGCGGCCGTACACCACCAGCCCGGCGACCAGCGGCTGGCCGTGCCGGTTACACCAATCCGTGGTCGCTCAGCCATACCGACATAAACTCAGTCCAGTTTCCACGGTTCACGCCCAGCAGGGGCTGGCTCCGCGCCAGGTATGCCTCGCCCAGTTCTGCCAGCCATTCCGGTCGCGCTGCCAGGGCCTCTACCACGCACCAGGTATTCCAGCTGGAGGCCAGCGACCAGCCCGGCTTTTCAATCTGGCAGTTGGGCAGGCGGTAGTGAAAAGCCGGGCGCGGCTTGATGCGGGGGTCGTCCACGGCCCGGCGCACACGCGCCTCGTCAATTTCCGCCAGCAGTGGCAACAGGTCCAGGGCGCGGTTGCGAGTCGCATTGTGCTGCAGGTAATCGCGGAAGACGTTGTCCAGGGTGGGTTTTTCCCGCTCCAGCAACAGGCGGATATAGGTTTCCGGGTAGAGGTCGATATAGGGACTGACACGCCGGGCGATATCCACCCGATGCGCCTGCACCAGCCACCACTGCAGCAGGGCGAATGCGCGCAGGTAAGCGTCGAGCGTCTCGGCATTCAGTTGCGGGATTTCGGCATTGATATGCACCCCGTAAGCGGCGATCAGCGAATCCTCGGTACCCCTCGCACCGGCCTCGCGCAATGCCGGGGCCAGCGGCTCCAGATCCTTTAGCCGATCGAGGGACAATGGCGGGCAGACCACCTCAATCGGGACCACCAGGGACGCCGCCTGGCTGAGCAACTCCAGCCAGCCGTCGCCACCCTCCTCGGCCCCCGCTTCGGCGGCCTCGCGCTTGAGGAAGTCCCAGTCGATTTCGATGTTGAAGCGGCCCAGCTCGTTGTGCAGCGACAGCTCGGCCACGGAATCGGAGTGTAATTCCCCACCCAGCGCCGACTGTACCGCTTCACCGGCCTGCTTCAGCGTCACACCGGAGAACTCGAGCTCAAAACCCACCCGGCGGCGCTCGCCGGATTTGGTGTCGAGCAACGGCGGCATGGCAAAACCGGATTCTTTAATAGCCACGGTTATTCCCCCAGGCAAATTTCCAATCGTTGCGCCAGATTGCCTACCCTAACACGGACGGCAATCCGCTGCCGGCGGCTGCCCCGATCATACACCTGTTACCTGTTCGCAAAACTGCGGTTACCGTGTGCCCAAAGGCTGCCACCACCAGCCCCTGTCACCGGTACTTCTGTCCCGCGGAATAGCCCTGTCGGAAGGATGACTCCCGGCCTGCCAGGCGCAGAAATCATGGCCATCGCTTTCCCGACCCTATTGCACCTACAATGAGTGCCAGCAGCAGCCAGGAAGGGAGCAATGGCAGAAAAGTTTTCTATTGGCGGTGTCGAGGTTGCCCGGGGGGAAACCCGCCGCATCGAACTGCCGATTGTCCGGCTTTATACCGGCACAGACATGGCGATCCCGGTTTACGTCAAGCGCGGCAAGAAACCGGGTCCAACCATGTTCGTCTGTGCCGCCATTCACGGCGATGAACTGAACGGTATCGAAATCATCAGCCGACTTATTGGCAGTCGCAGCCTCAAGAACCTGCGCGGCACCCTGATCGCGGTACCGGTAGTCAATGTGTATGGGGTTCTGGAGCAGTCCCGCTACCTGCCGGACCGGCGCGACCTGAACCGCTCCTTCCCCGGTTCCGACAAGGGTTCACTGGCTGCGCGTATGGCCCATGTGTTCCTGGAGGAAATTGTCTCCAAGTGCGACTACGGTATCGACCTGCATACCGGCGCCATCCACCGCAGCAACCTGCCGCAGATTCGCGCCAACCTCGACGACCAGCCCACCCGTGACATGGCCCGCGCCTTCGGTGTGCCCGTGCTGCTGAACAGCACCCTGCGCGACGGCTCCCTGCGCCAGGCGGCAGCCGACCTGGGCGTGCGTATCCTGCTCTACGAGGCCGGCGAGGCCCTGCGTTTTGACGAGTTCTGCGTACGGGCGGGCCACAAGGGCATCATCAATGTCATGCGTCACCTGGAAATGCTGCCGCGAGTGAAGAAAAAGGGCAATATCGAACCCTTTGTGGCCAGGCGCAGTGGCTGGTTGCGGGCCACCGGCAGCGGCATAGTTAACTATCGCAAGGACCTGGGTGACCATGTACTGAAAGGTGAGGCGCTGGCTTCCATCTCCGACCTGTTCGGCGAGGAGATCGACCGGGTACCCTGTAATGCCGATGGCATTGTGATCGGGCGCCAGAACCTCCCGCTGGTGCAGGAAGGCGATGCCATGTTCCATATTGCCTACTTCCATGAACCCCAGGAAGTGGCCGAGAACCTGGAACTGTTACAGGACAGCCTGCTGCCGGATGAGAACTTTTAAGCGGCCCTGAAACAACAGTGCCGGGCTGAAGCCCGGCACTGTTTGGATTAAACAGGGGTTTTCACTATTACTGGCGCTCGCGCAGGGCTTCCAGCACCTCCTTGCTCGGGTAGCCCTGGACCTCAACACCGATCTCCTTCTCAAACTGCTGCACCGCCTTGCGGGTACCCGAGCCGGCCTTGCCGTCGATCTCACCCTCGTAATAGCCGCGGGCCTTCAGCAGTTTTTGCATTTCCTCCACCTGGGCCGGGTCCAGCGGGGTAAACGGGCGCGGCCAGTCCTTGACCAGTCCCTTGCCGCCGCCGATCTGGTCCGCCAGCAGGCCCACCGCCGTGGCATAGCGATCGGAGTTGTTATAGCGCTTGAGCACAAAGAAGTTTTTCAGCATCAGGAAAGCCGGGCCCTCGCGACCGGCGGGAAGCTTCAATTCGGCAATATCATCCGGGCGCGGGAACGGCTTGCCATTGACCCGCTTGACGCCGAGCTGCTCCCACTTGCGCAGCGGCAGCTTGCCGGCAGGCAGCTTGCGCTCGGGGATCGTCACCTCATAACCCCAGGTCTCCCCGCGGCGCCAGCCGTTACTGGAGAGCAGGCTGGCGGCCGTGGCCAGGGCATCCGGTACGGAGTTCCAGATGTCGCGCTTGCCATCGCCGTCGATATCCACCGCATAGGCCTGGTAGCTGGTGGGGATAAACTGGGTATGCCCCATGGCGCCGGCCCAGGAACCCACCAGGTGCTTCTCGTCGACGTCGCCACTCTCGAGGATTTTCAGCGCCGCCAGCAGCTGCTGGCGACCGAACTTGCTGCGCTTGGGATCCGCATAGGCCAGGGTTGCCAGCGACCGCACCACATTGCGGATTACCCTGTCATTATCGAGGATGGCACCGAAGCTCGATTCAATCGACCAGATCGCCAGCAGGATATTGGGATTGACCCCATAGCGCTGTTTTATCTTGTCCAGCCAGGGTTGCAGCTCTTCTTTCTTGGCACGGCCCATGCGGATCGCGCGCTTCTGCACCCGGTTGTCAAAGTACTGCCACACCGGCGCCTTGAACTCCGGCTGGTAGCTGGCCTTGTCCAGTACCCACTGATCCGGAGAATCAATGCCCTCAAAGGCGCGATCGAACACTTCCGGGGAAATACCGTTATTCAGGGCGGTCTGGCGAAATTCCTTCACCCATTGCTGGAAGCCCGCATCAGCGGCCAACAGTGGTGTGGAGAAAACCAGGCACAGGGCAAGCCCCGCACGAGTGAGCCATTGGGACAGTGCGGGCCGCAATACGGGCAGACTGGACATGCAAACTCCTTCGACAGTCAGTGCTCGCCATAGGGTAGAGCCGGCGACGGCAAACTGAAAGTCGAATCGTGTAGAGCGTGACGCCGGTCAAGCACTGGCGCCAACCCCGTCGTCACCCACGGCACGCCGGAATCAGGGGATAACGTAAATCAGCACGGCAAAGAAATGCAGGATACCGCCGGCCAGCACGAACAGGTGCCAGATGGCATGGTGAAAGCGCAGGCTGCGCCAGAGGTAGAAGGCGATACCCCCGGTATAACAGAGGCCGCCGATCAGCAGCAGCCACAGGCCACCGGGTGCCAGATTATCCAGCAGTGGCTTGGCCGCCACCACCACCACCCACCCCATCAGGGCACTGAGGGTAATCGACAGGGCACGCACCTTTTTCAGCGGCGTAAACTGGATCACCAGCCCCGCCAGGGCAAGCCCCCAGATAATCCCGAACAGCCACCAGCCCCAGGAGCCCGCGGGCGAGGAAGCCTCGCGCAGGGTAACCAGGGTAAAAGGCGTGTAGCTGCCGGCGATCAGCAGGAAGATGGAGGCATGGTCAATGGTGCGCAGGACGCCCTTGGCGCGCTCGTGGGTGACACTGTGATAGAGGGTCGAGGCACCGAAACAGAGAATCAGCGTGGCAGCGTAGATGCTGCAGCTGACAATATGCCAGGCATCCCCATAGACCGCGGCGAACCCGCACAGTATGCCCAGCCCGGCAATGGCGAGCAGTGCGCCGATGCCGTGGGTGACGCTGTTGGCGATTTCCTCGGCGAGACTGTAGCGCGAGACGGCGGTGCTGGATGACATGGACTACCCCGGAAAATCATGAGTCTGGAGTATGGCACAGGAATGTGACCAAATTCTGAAAACGGGTTCCATCATCAACAGAGATGGGGAGGAAAGCAAGGGCCATGACGGACCGGCTGTTCACAATACAGGCAGGAGGAATTGGTCAACGTGAGCCCCCGGCCGGGGGCTCCGGCAACGCGACCGGGCAGGCTCCCGGCCGCGCTGGCTATCGATCCCGGCGGCTCAGACGCTGGGGTTGTGGATACCCATCTCGCACAGGGCCGAGGTTTCACGCACGATGGTCTCGCTGCGATCCGGGCCGGTGGAGACGATGTCGATCGGCGCACCCACCAGTTCCTCGATACGGGCAATATAGGCACGCGCATTGGCGGGCAGGTCAGCCTCGCGGCGGACGCCAAAGGTGGTATCACTCCAGCCGGGCAGGCTCTCATATACCGGCTCGACTCCCTCCCAGCCAGCGGCGTCGAAGGGTACCGGCACTTCCTCACCGGCGCTGTTGCGGTAGCCGGTGCAGATCTTCACCTCGTCCAGGCCATCGAGCACATCCAGCTTGGTCAGGCACAGGCCGGAAATACTGTTGATGCGGATGGCATGGCGCACCGCCACGGCGTCGAACCAGCCGGTGCGACGCTGGCGCCCGGTGGTGGCGCCAAACTCGTGGCCCTTCTCGCCCAGGTGGCGGCCGACGTCGCAGCCCAGCTCGGTGGGGAAAGGACCGCCGCCGACGCGGGTGGTATAGGCCTTGGTGATACCCAGTACATAGTCCAGGTAGAGCGGGCCGAAACCGGAGCCGGTGGCGGTGCCCCCGGCGGTGGTGTTGGATGAGGTCACGAACGGATAGGTACCGTGGTCGATATCCAGCAGGGAGCCCTGGGCCCCCTCAAACAGGATGTGCTCACCGCGCTCGCGGGCGCAGTGCAGCCAGTCGGCCACGTCGGTGATCATCGGCACCAGCTGGTCGCGCCACACCTTCGCCTCCGCCACCATGTCGTCATAACTGACCGGGTCCACCTTGTAATACTGCGTCAGGGCAAAGTTGTGGTATTCCAGCAGTTCTTTCAGCTGTTCGCAGAAGTAATCCCAGTTGCACAGGTCGCCCAGGCGCAGGCCGCGGCGGGCCACCTTGTCCTCATAGGCCGGGCCGATGCCGCGCCCGGTGGTACCGATGGGGTTATCGCCGCGTGCCTTTTCCCGGGCCTGGTCGAGGGCCACATGCACCGGCAGGATCAGCGGGCAGGCCGGGGACAGGCGCAGGCGCTCACGCACCGGCACGCTCTTGTCCTCCAGCTCGGCCATTTCCTTCAGCAATGCTTCCGGCGACAGCACAACGCCGTTGCCGATCAGGCAGGTGACACTGGGGCGCAGGATGCCCGAGGGAATCAGGTGCAGGACGGTTTTTTCACCGTCGATGACCAGGGTGTGGCCGGCGTTGTGCCCGCCCTGGAAGCGGACCACCAGGGAGACCTTTTCGGTCAGCAGGTCGACGATCTTGCCCTTGCCCTCGTCGCCCCACTGGGTGCCCAGCACTACTACGTTCTTACCCATTTGCCTAAATCTCTGAATCCACGTGATACTGCAGCGGCCGCCGCTGCAAATTCAATAATCTTAGTCCGGTTCAGCCCCGCGGCTGCACCACCCATTCACCATCGCGCTCAACCAGTTCACGGTCGCAACGTTCCAGGATCTCCCCCTCACCGATATCGGGCATGGCGGTAATCACCACCTCTCCCGCGCGGCGCAGGGCATCCACCTTGCGCCACAGGGACTCGCCATCCACCTGCGGGGCAAAGATTGCCCCGGGCTCCGCCAGTGAATCGCGGCCGAGGGTATTCAGGGCCACCAGGTCAGTACTGAAGCCGGTGGCCGGACGCTCGCGACCGAACACCGACCCGATACCGTTATAGCGGCCGCCATTTGCCAGAGCCTGGCCGTGGCCCGGGGTATAGGCGGCGAACACCAGCCCGGTTTCGTAGTCGTAGCCACGCACTTCGCTCAGGTCAAAGAAGAGCTCCACTGCCGGGTAGCGCTGCGCCAGGGCGTCAGCCACCTGCTGCAGGTCCGCCAGTGCCTCCCGCAGGGCCTGCGGCGCCTCGTCGAACAGCTCCCGCGCCCGTGCCAGGCAGTCATTGCCGCCGGCGAGGCCCGGCAGCGCACACAGCCAGCTGGCGATGCGGGTTTCACCAATATTGTCGGCGACCCACTGCTGGATATCGGCGCTGGCCTTGCTCTGCAGCATCCCGAACAGCTCACCCTGCTGCTCGGCATCCAGGCCGGCGGCTGCCGCCAGGCTGCGGTAGATTGCCACATGACCCAGGTCCAGGTGGATCTGCTCCACCCCGGCGGCCAGCAGGCTTTCCAGCATCAGCGAGATGACTTCGATATCGGCCTGCAGGCTGTCGACACCATAGAGTTCGGCACCGATCTGGATCGGGGCCCGGGAGCCCATGGCTGTGCGCGGGCGCGTATGCAGCACCTGGCCGGCATAGCACAGCCGGTTGGCGCCGGCACGCGGGAAGCTGTGAGCGTCAATGCGCGCGGCCTGGGGAGTGATATCCGCACGAATGCCCAGGGTGCGCCCGGACAACTGGTCGGTCACCTTGAAGGTGCTGAGGTCGATATCGCGGCCCATGCCGATCAGCAGGGAATCGGTAAACTCCACCATCGGCGGGATTACCAGTTCGTAGCCCCAGCTGTGATAGAGGTCCAGCAGGCGACGGCGCAACGTTTCGATGCACTTGGCGTCCGCGGGCAGGATTTCGGCGATGCCTTCCGGCAGCATCCAGCGATCTGGTTGGGTCATGATTGCAACAGGCGCTGATTGTGAAGCGACGGGAACCGGCCGGACAGGCCGGCAGCCCACAAAAAAACCGGGCGACGCCCGGTTTGCATGATTTTACCATCAAGTGGCCGGCGGAAGGTAGGGGTAACAACCGGGCCGGGGGCACCATGCCCCCCCGGCACCGCATTATGTGCCCTGACCGGCCGGTTAGGGGGGACTCAGTCCCTCTTCCCCTCGGCATCCTTGAGGTAGCGGAAGAACTGGCTGTCCGGCTCGATCAACAGCATATCCGCGCGATCGTTGAAGGACTCCCGGTAGGCCTTGAGGCTGCGGGTAAAGCGATAGAACTCCGGGTCCTTGCTGAAGGCGGCCGCGTAAATGGAAGCTGCCGTGGCATCCCCCTCACCGCGCAGCTCCTCGGCCTTGCGCTCGGCCTCGGCCTCGATCTCCACCACCTGGCGGTCCGCATTGGCGCGGATGCGCTCACTGGCCTCCTGGCCCTTGGCGCGGTGGTCACGGGCTTCCAGCTCCCGGCCGGCACGCATCCGCTGGAACACGGATTCCGACACTTCCGGCGGCAGGTCGATGCGCTTCACCCGCACGTCAATCACTTCCACGCCCAGGTTTGTCTGCGCCACCTCATTGAGGTTCGTGGTGATTTCGGACATCAGCTCATCACGCTGGCCACTCACCACCTCGTGCAGGTCGCGCACACCGAACTGGTTACGCAGGCGGTTATTGATCTGCTCGGAAAGCAGGCGCACCGCGTTGCGTTCGTCGCCGCGGGTGGCGACATAGAAACGGCTCACGTCAAAGATGCGGAACTTCGCATAGGAGTCCACCATCATGAACTTGTTTTCCGAGTTGAGCATCCGCACCGGCTGTGAATCGACCGTCTGGATTCGCGCGTCGAACTTGCGCAGCTCATGTACCAGCGGAATCTTGAAATAAAGACCCGGCTCATAGTCGGTCCGCACCAGTTCACCGAAACGCAGCAGCACCGCCTTTTCGGTCTCCTTGACCACGAAGGCACTGGAGGAGATCGCCAGCACTGCCAGCAGCAGCGCGGCGATGATTACGAGAGTTCTGTTGTTCATGCTTCTCCCCCCTTACCGTACATCGCGATTGCGGCGGCTGTTGGCAGCCTCGGTGCGCAGGCGCTCCACCACACGCTGGTAGATCTCGTCGATCACCTGGGGGGAAGTATCCTTGCGCTGGGCCGCATTACTGGCAGTGCCCTCGGCGAGCTTGTCGAGTGGCAGGTACATCATATTGTTGCCGCCCTCGACATCCACCATCACCTTGGAGGTATTGCTCATCACGTCCTGCACTGTGTCCAGGTACAGGCGCTCGCGGGTCACCGCCGGGGCCAGCTGGTATTCGGTCAGCAGTTTTTCAAAGCGGACTGTCTCACCCCGGGCCAGCTCGACCACGCGGGCCTTGTAGGCCTCGGCCTCCTCGATCATGCGCTGGGCGCTACCGCGTGCCACCGGGATCACCTGGTTGGCGTAGGCCTGGGCCTCGTTCTTGAAGCGCACCTCGTCCTCGCGGGCCTTGGTCACGTCATCAAAGGCGTCCTGCACCTCGCGCGGCGCCTTGGCATCGGTCAGGTTGACCACGTCGACGCGGATACCGGTCTGGTAGAGGTCAAGGTACTCCTGCAGGCGCTGCTGGGTGTCGGCAGAGACCTGGGTCCGGTTCTGCGAGATAACCCCGTTCAGCGTCGCCGAGCCGACCACATGGCGAAGCGCGCTGTCGGTGGCTTCCTGCAGGCTTTTGAGGGGGTCGGCCACCCGCAGCACAAAGGACTCCGCGTCATCGATATGCCACTGGACCGTGAGCACCACCTCGACGATGTTGGCGTCCTCGGTGAGCATCTGGCCGGTGGTGCGCTCGGTACGCACTTCGGTCATGTTCACCTTGGTGACACTGTCGATCAGCGGCGGATTCCAGTGCAGCCCCGACATCTCGGTGCCGTGGTACTTGCCCAGGCGCATGATCACGGCCGACTCGTTGGCGTTGACCTGGTAGAAGCCCAGCAGACCATAGAGGACTGCCACGACAATCACCACCAGCGCCCACGGGAAGCGGCCGGACTCGCCGCCGCTGGCGGGGCCACCGCCACCGAAAATGCCGCTCAACTTGCGCTGCAGCTTGCGCAGCAGCTCATCCAGGTCCGGCGGGCCGCCGTTGGGATTGTTACCTCCACCGCCGCCCCAGGGGTCCTTGTTATTACCACCCGGCTCGTTCCAGGCCATCGACTTACTCCAACTCTCTGAGAATCTTGTTCGTTGCGGCGCGATTCTAGCATTGATCGCTACCGGTTTTCCGTCACTCCGACGCCCGCCACTGCGGTCCGTCGCCGGCGTCGGCATAGGGTGCCAGTAATCGCTGCAGGTCGCCCCGCGGCAATACCAGCTCCAGCTCGACGTCGCCGTTGTCGCGGTAGGCTTCGTGCTTGACCGCGTTGATTTCGTACAGCTGTGCCCGCAGGCGCCCGTGGCGCGGGGCAACCAGCAGCTGCCCCCGCACCATCTGCTCGCCCAGGCGTTCGGAAATGGCCTCCACCAGCAGGTCACACCCGGCCCCGGTGACCGCCGACACCCACACCGCCCGCGGCACGCCGTCGGCATCGCGATCGATGGTGGGCTCTTTCGCCGCCAGCAGGTCGATCTTGTTGTACACCACCAGCTGCGGCAAGTCAGCGGCGTCAATTTCCTCGAGTACCAACTGCACCTCCTCCATCAGGTGCAGGCGATCGTCCGCAGCAGCATCCACCACGTGCAGCAACAGCGTGGCACTGGCCGCCTCTTCCAGGGTGGCGCGGAACGCCTCGACCAGCCGGTGCGGCAGGTGCGAGACAAAGCCCACGGTATCGGCCAGGATCATGCCACCCACGCTCGGCAGCTCAACCCGTCGCATGGTGGGGTCGAGCGTCGCAAACAGCTGGTCCCTGACATATACGCCGGCATCGGTCAGCCGGTTGAATAACGTGGACTTGCCCGCGTTTGTATAGCCTACCAGGGATACCGTGGGCACCTCGGCACGGGTGCGGGCGCGGCGCCCCTGGTCGCGCTGTCGGCGTACCTTTTCCAGGCGCTTCTCGATGGAGTCGATACGGGCCCGCAGCAGCCGGCGATCCGTTTCCAGCTGTGTCTCACCGGGCCCGCGCAGGCCGATACCACCCTTCTGGCGCTCCAGGTGGGTCCAGCCGCGCACCAGCCGCGTGGCCATATGCCGCAGCTGTGCCAGCTCCACCTGCAACTTACCCTCGTGGGTGCGGGCGCGCTGGGCAAAGATATCCAGGATCAGGCCGGTGCGATCCAGCACCCGGCAGCGAAGCTCACGCTCGACATTGCGCTCCTGGCTGGGCGACAGGTTGTGGTCAAAAATCACCAGCTCGGCGCCGTGCTCTTTGACCGCCTGCTGGATTTCCTCCAGCTTGCCGCGCCCCACAAAAGTACGGGGATCGGGCTTGGCGCGCTGGCCAAAAATGAACGTGACCGGGTCCGCACCGGCGGACAGGGCCAGCTCTTCGAATTCGCGCGGGTCCTCGGGGCTGTCGACTGCTGACAGTTCCAGGTGCACCAGCACCGCCAGTTCACCGGATTCCGGTCGATCAAAAAACAATGGGAATTCTCAACTGTTGCCGGGGAATCACGGTTACCGCTCCCCACGGCAGAAAAGGCTTGTTGCGGGCACGGCTATTGCCGCCCCCCAACCGCAAAAGCCCCGGCGGGCCGGGGCACTCACTGCGTTTCGGGCAGGGCGGGATCAGGCGAAGCTGTCGCGCTCACCACCTTCACCAGCACCTTCAGCACCACCCTGGGCCGCCGGGTTCAGCAGCGGCACGCGCACCGCACGGGACGGCACTACGGTGGAGATGGCGTGCTTGTATACCATCTGGCTCACGGTGTTCTTGAGCAACACCACGAACTGGTCAAAAGATTCAATTTGCCCCTGAAGCTTGATGCCATTTACGAGATAGATGGAAACCGGGATACGCTCTTTGCGCAAAACGTTGAGGTAAGGGTCTTGTAAGCTGTGCCCTTTTGACATCTTTTTTCTCCTTGTCAAAAGCTGGAAGCCGTATGCAGGCCATAATCGCGCTCGCGAACGCCGCGAACTAAAGAACGGTTACGGTTGAATACGCGTACAAAATGAGCCGGAAATCGCCGGACTCTGTGATAATAACTGACTGATCAATACCGACCTGAGGACGGCACACCCACGTTATGGCTGCTCATGCGAGAAATTTCAAGGCTTCCGCCAAGATTTCGTCATTTTTGCGCAATGTGCCATCCGGCGCCTGGAGGTAAATCCGCGCCAGGTCCGGCCAGCGCCGCAGCCAGGTGAGTTGGCGCTTGGCCAGTTGCCGGGTGGCGGCGATCCCCGCGGCGACCATTTCGTCGTAATCCAGCTCACCGGCCAGGTACTGCCATACCTGCCGATAGCCCACTGCGCGAATCGCCGGCAGGTCCGCGTGCAGGTCGCCCCGCGCGTGCAGGGCGCGCACCTCATCCACGAACCCGTGCTCCAGCATCCGCAGGAAGCGTCGCTCTATGCGCTCGTGCAACAGCGCGCGGTCCCGCGGCAGCAGTGCCAGCTGGGTCACGCGGTAGCGATCGGTGAGCGGGTCGCGAGCCTGCTCGCGCCGCAGCTCCGACAGCGGCCGCCCGGTAAGGCGGTAAACCTCCAGGCCCCGCTCGATTCGCACCGAATGGTTCGGATGCAGCTCGCCAGCCAGTTCCGGGTCCACCCCGGCCAGCTCTGCGTGCAGTGCCGGCCAGCCCTCCCGCGCCGCCCGCGCCTCGATCTCGGCACGCACGGCCGGATCCGCCGCAGGCAGTTCAGCCATTCCCTCCAATAGAGCACGGAAATACAGCATTGTTCCGCCAACCAGCAAAGGGATGCGCCCGGCGGCAGTGATTTCATCCATGGCCGCCAGCGCATCGCGGCGGAAATCACCGGCGGAATAGGATTCGGCCGGATCACAGATATCGATCAGGCGGTGGGGGTATTGCGCCAGCTCGGCGGCACCGGGCTTCGCCGAACCGATATCCAGGCCGCGATAGACCAGCGCCGAATCGACGCTGACCAGCTCCACGGGCAACCGGTCGGCGATCGCCATGGCCAGGTCGGTCTTGCCCGAGGCCGTCGGGCCCATCAGGAAAATGGCGGGCGGCAGGTCGCCGCCGTTGGCATTTTTCAAGCTTGCATCATCCTTGCCGCGGGTTCACTGGCCGCGCATAAACCACTTATCCATGTCGCCCAGCTTCACCTGGGTCCAGGTGGGGCGGCCGTGGTTGCACTGCCCGCTGCGCTCGGTGCGCTCCATATCCCGCAACAGGGCGTTCATCTCCGGCACCGTCAGCTTGCGATTGGCCCGCACCGAGCCGTGGCAGGCCATGGTGGACAGCACCTCGTTGATGCGCTCCCCGATCCGGTCGCTGCCACCCTGGGCCAGCAGGTCAGAAAGTACGTCCCGCACCAGCTGCTCCACCTCGGCGCCATGCAGCATGGTGGGTACCTGCCGCACCAGCAGGGTCTCCGGTCCCGCCCGCTGCAGAACAAAGCCTAGCGCGGTAAAGACCTCACTGCGCTCCTCAAAGCAATCCGCCTCGCGCTGGCTCACCGCCAGGCTCACCGGCACCAGCAATGGCTGTGCCTGGATACCGCCGGCGGCATGGGCGGTCTTCATCTGTTCATAAACGATACGCTCGTGGGCCGCATGCATATCCACCACAATCAGCCCCTGGTCATTCTGCGCCAGGATATAAATGCCATGCAGCTGCGCCAGGGCAAAGCCCAGGGGGGGCGCCGCGGCGTCATCGGCCTCAGCCGGCAGGGATGCATTCCAGCCCTGCGATGCCGGGGCGGCAGGTGATGCCTCGGCCACCGCGGCGCCACCAGCATAGGGCTGGTGCAGCGCCCCGTACCTCTGCATCTGGCCCTGCAAACGCTCCGGCGAAGGTGAGGAGGACAGGGGCATACGCTGCTGGCCGGCAAACTCCCCCGCCGCCACTCCCGCGACCGCCGGCGCCGGCGATGGCTGTAGCGGCTGGCCCGCGGGGGCCTCGCCGCCATTGGCGTCGTCCCGGTCCCCCGGCCGCACGGAAGCCAGCGCCCGGTGCAGGCTGCCGAAGAGGAAATCGTGCACCAGGCGGCTGTCGCGGAAGCGCACCTCGTGCTTGGTGGGGTGCACATTGACATCGACCGAAGCCGGGTCGAGCTCCAGGTACAGGACAAACGCGGGATGGCGGCCGTGGTAGAGTACGTCGGCGAAGGCGCGCCGCACTGCGTGGCTGACCACCTTGTCGCGAATGGCGCGCCCATTGACGTAGAAAAACTGCAGGTCGGCCTGCGAGCGCGAGAAGGCCGGCTCCGCCACCCAGCCCCACAGGCGCAGGCCACTGCGCTCAACGTCGATGTGCAGGGCATTCTGCATAAACGCCGGGCCGCAGACCTGCGATACCCGGCGCTCCATTTCCACCCGGCCACTGCCGGCGCGCAGGTTGTGCACCCCCTTGCCGTTGTGCCGCAGGGTAATGGCGACATCGAACCGCGACAGCGCCAGGCGCTTGATGGTGTCGTCAACCCGGTTGAACTCGGTCTTCTCGGTGCGCAGGAACTTGCGCCTTGCGGGCGTATTGAAGAACAGGTCGCGCACATCGACGGTGGTACCGCGCGGGTGCGCGGCGGGGGCCACCTGCGCCTGCATGTCGCGCCCCTCGGCACTGACCTGCCAGCCCTTGCCACTCTCGTCGCGGCTGCTGGTCAGCGCCAGGCGCGCCACTGACGAGATACTGGCGAGCGCCTCGCCGCGAAAACCGAGCGTGGCCACCGCTTCCAGGTCTTCCAGCGCATGGATCTTGGAGGTGGCGTGGCGGGCCAGGGCCATGGGCAGGTCATCCTGGCCGATGCCCTTGCCGTTGTCCCGCACCTTGATCCGCTTGATGCCGCCGTTGTCGATCTCCACGTCCAGGCGCGTGGCGCCGGCATCGAGGCTATTTTCCAGTAACTCCTTGATCACGGACGCGGGGCGCTCGACTACCTCGCCGGCGGCGATCTGGTTGGCGAGGCGCGGGGAGAGTTGCTGGATCTTGTCGTGCATAAACGGGAATAACGGCCTGTGACCAGGCTCCTGTATCGGGGGTCTTTTTATGTGACGGGCCTCAGCCCGAGGGAATCCTCAGCGTCTGGCCCACCCGGATCACCGAATTGCTGATGCCGTTGACCTTTTTCAGCGCGGTAACCGAAACGTTGTAGCGCGCGGCAATCGCCGACAGGGTATCCCCGCGGGCGATGGTGTGTTTGCGGTTCTGGCCGGCATTGGCGGCGAGCCAGGATCCCGCCGGCGGGCGGCTACTGAAGTGCGCCACTATACCTTCGCTGAGTTTTTGTGCCAGCCTGCGCTGGAATGACGGGTCACGCAGCCGGCGAGCCTCATGGGGGTTGGTGATAAAGCCGGTCTCCACCAGGATCGAGGGCACATCGGGCGAGCGCAGCACCGAGAAATTGGCCTGCTCCACCTGCTTCTTGTGCAGGTGGGTCACCTGGCCCAGCTGCGCCAGGACACTCGCGCCCACATCGAGGCTGGCATTCATGGTTGCCGTCATCGACAGGTCCAGCAACACGCCAGCCAGGGTGTCGTCCTTGTCGCCCAGGTTGAGGCTGCCGGCACCGCCAATCAGGTCGGACTCGTTTTCCCGCTGCGCCAGGAAGCGCGCGGTTTCACTGGTGGCCCCGCGGGAGGAGACCGCGTACACACCGGCGCCGCGGGCATCCTTGCGGGTAAAGGCATCCGCATGGATGGACACGAACAGGTCAGCACGCATCTTGCGCCCCTTGTTCACCCGCTCGCGCAGTGGAATATAGTAATCACCGGTGCGCACCAGCTTGGCACTGAAACCGGGACGACTGTCGATCGCCTTGTGCAGCTGCCGGCTGATGGCCAGCACCACATCCTTCTCGCGCAGCCCACCGGGACCGGATGCGCCCGGGTCCTCGCCGCCGTGGCCGGCGTCGATGGCGATCACGATATCGCGCTCCCGGCTGACCTCGAGCACGGTTTTCTCCTGCTGCACGACGTGATCGTAGAGGTCAATCACCAGGCGATCGGGTTTTTCGTCCAGGCGTCGCAGGGCGAAACTGCGCGGCTTGGTTTCCTGCTTCAGGTCCAGCACCACCCGCAGGTCTTTCTTGTTGTGCCGGGCATGGCGCACCTGCTCGATAGGCGTGTTTTCCAGCTCCAGCCCCTCAATCGCTGCCGCCAGGCGGGTGTCGTCCACATCGATCACCACCCGGTGCGGGTTATTCAGGGTAAACAGCTTGTGCTCGGCGGGACCGCTGAGGTCGAATACCAGTCGTGTGTGGTCCGGGGCCCGCCACAGGCGTACCCCCTGGACTTCGGTCGCCAGCGCCCCCCCGGCAGGGAGCAACAGCACTGCAATAAGGGCCAGTGCCCCCGGCAAAGTTAGACGCTGTTGACCGCGATGCTGCGCGAGAAGCCGTGAAAGATGTCGAGGAAAAAGTGCCGCTGCCCGCACACAGGCCGGGCCGCTAAGTCGACGCCAGACTCGATTCATGGTTCAGCCCTGTTAACGTTATTCTTGCCGCTTGTCCCTGCCCTGTCGGCGGTAAGTTTATCCCAACAGGGGAGCAATTGCCCTGAGCACCCGCTCCCCCTGCCCGGATTGCGCATGCATGCGCAGTGCCCGCCCCTGTTGCGGCACCGACAGTGCCACCACCAGGTCCGCGGGCGGCAGTACACCCTCACCCCGCTCCGGCCATTCCACCAGGCTCAGGCTATCGGGCGCAAAATAGTCGCGCACCCCCATAAACTCCAGCTCCTCGGCGTCGCCCAGGCGGTAGAGGTCGAAGTGGTACACCCGCTGCGGCCCCTGCTCATAGGGCTCCACCAGCGTATAGGTGGGGCTTTTGACTGCGCCGCGATGGCCGAAGGCCCGCAGCACGCCCCGACAGAATGTCGTCTTGCCCGCGCCCAGCTGGCCGTGCAGGTGCACAGTCATGCCGGCCGGCATCCCCACTGCCAGGCAGGCGCGACCCAGCGCCTCCCCCGCTGCCACAGTGGACTCTTCGTCAGCCAGCTGCCGGTTCAGTTCCATCAGTCCACCAGTTTTCTTATCCAGGGCAGCAGGTCGGTGGCCAGCAGGCCGCGCTGGCCATCTGTGGCTGCGCGGTTACCCGCCTCACCATGGAGCCACACTGCCAGCTGCGCTGCCTTCGGCAGCGGCATGTGCTGCCCAACCAGCGCAGCGACGATCCCGGTAAGCAGGTCGCCCATGCCCCCGGAGGCCATGCCCGGGTTGCCGCTGTTGACCAGGTCCACCCCGCCCTCGTGGGCAATCAGGGTTCCCACTCCCTTGAGTATCACCACACCGCTGAACTTCTCCTGAATCGCCTGCGCGGCACCGCGCGGGTCAGCCAGCACCTCGGAAGTCTCCCAGCCCAGCAGCCTTGCCGCCTCACCCACATGGGGCGTAAGAATCCAGTCGTCGCGCCGGTGCCCCGCCAGCACGCGCCCACCGGCGAGGATATTGAGGGCATCCGCATCCAGCACCACCGGCACCTGTGCGCGGGCAGCGCGCGCCAGCAGTTGTTCGCCCCAGGGATCGCGACCCAGCCCCGGGCCCACCGCTATCACGCTGGGAGCATCCAGCAGCGGCTCGAGCTCCTGCCCGGAAATCACCGGGCGCGCCATCACCTCAGGGCATCGCGTCAGCGCCGCCGGCAGGTGCTCGGGCCGGGTGGCGAGGGAAACCAGGCCGGCGCCGGTGCGCGCTGCAGATTCCGCCGCCATCATCGCCGCGCCACCGAAGCCGCGATCACCCCCAACCACCAGCACGTGGCCGAACTGGTTCTTGTAAGCATCCGCCGGGCGCTCTGGCAGCCGTGGCACACTGGCGCCGTCGTAACGTTGCGCCAGTAGGGGCATATCCCGATATACCGAATCCGGCGCACCCAGGCCGGCAAACACCACCTCGCCGCTCAGCGCCGCACCGCGGCCGCAGAACAGGCCGAACTTGCGCGCGATAAAGGTTACCGTGATATCTGCCTGGACCGCGGTCCCGGCTGCCCCACTGTCAGACTCCACCCCGGAGGGCATATCCACCGCCAGCACCGGCGCCGGGGACTTGTTGATGCGTTCGATGGCATGGGCCATATGCTCCCGCACCGCACCGGAAAAGCCCGTGCCCAGCAGGGCATCGACAATCACGGTATGTGCGTCGGCGCTGTCCATCTCGGCCAGCGAGGTCACGATATGCACGCCCTCGCGTTCTGCGTAGCGGAAGGCCTCCTGCGCATCGCCGGACAGTTTCTGCGGTTCCACGCATGCATAGACAGTCACCGGGATCTGCTTCTGCGCCGCCAGGGCCGCAATCACGTAACCGTCGCCGCCGTTGTTGCCTCCACCGCAGAACACCTGCACACGCCCCACCTCGGGCCAGCGCGCCTGCAGCTGGGCGAAGGCGGCACGGCCGGCGCGCTTCATCAACGTGATCGACGGGATCTTGAGCGCGGCGATGGTGCGCTGGTCCAGCTCGCGGACCGACTCGGCGCTGTAGAGGGGATGTGGGACTTCCATTGCGCTTCCCTGGGAGGCTCCAGTGTGGTTAATTTTTAATCTGTGGCAGAATAGCCGCCGCCGGGCCTTCCCCGGCCCTGCGGAATACCCGGGAGTATACCTTTCCGGGCGTATAATTTGTCCCCTGTCCCACGATCCCGCCGCCTCCTGAGGCGCGGCCCAACGGAGCCCCATGAGCGACACCGCTGCGACCGACAAACTGCTCTCTGAACTGGCCGCCAGGATCAGGACCTGGGCGCGGGAGCTGGGCTTCCAGCAGGTAGGCATTACCGACTGCGAGCTGGAGAGTCACGGTGAGCGCCTGCAGCAGTGGCTCGACGCCGGCCACCACGGTGATATGGACTGGATGGCGGCCCACGGCGCCAAGCGCTGGCGGCCGGACCTGCTGGAGCCCGGCACCCTGCGCGCCATCAGCGTGCGCCTGGACTACCTGCCACCAGACACCCAACCCGTTCGGGTACTGAAGGACCCGGGCAAGGCTTATGTATCCCGCTATGCCACCGGCCGCGATTACCACAAGCTGATCCGCAAGCGGCTGGCCAGGCTGGCGGCACAGATCGAAGCATTCTGCGCGGACCACGGCCTGGACGCCCGCGGCCGCGCCTTTACCGACAGCGCCCCGGTGATGGAGCGGGCACTGGCGGAAAAGGCCGGGCTGGGCTGGATCGGCAAGAACTGCATGGTACTGAACAGCGGCGCCGGCTCGTGGTTCTTCCTCGGTGAAATCTACACCAACCTGGCCCTGCCGGTGGATCACAGTGAACAGCCAAACCAGTGCGGCGAGTGCACCGCCTGCCTGAAGGTCTGCCCGACGGATGCCTTTGTGGGCCCTTACCAGCTGGATGCGCGGCGCTGCATTTCCTACCTGACCATCGAGAACAAGGGCGCGATTCCCGAGGAATTCCGCGAGCCCATGGGGAACCGGGTGTTCGGCTGTGACGACTGCCAGATCATCTGCCCCTGGAATAAATTCGCCAAACCCACCGCGGAAGCGGATTTCCACCCGCGCCACGGCCTCGACGACGGCGAATTGCTGACCCTGTTTGGCTGGACCGAACAGGAGTTCCTGGATCGCACCGCCGGCTCAGCCATCCGCCGCATCGGCTACGAGCGCTGGCAGCGCAACCTGGCGGTGGCCCTGGGCAACGGCGAGGCAAGCCCGGAAGTGATCGCGGCGCTGGAACAGCGCCTTGCAAGCACCACGCCGCTGGTTGCGGAACATATCCAGTGGGCGCTGGCGCGCCTGCGCAGCGGGCGACGTCGAAAACGCAAAATCAGGCGGGAGCCATAGGAGAAACCCTGCGTTTGTCACCGCTGCCAGCCGGCAACCGGGCGAATACAAGATCCGCCCCTACGGTCCAGCGTTGAAACCGGCCCTCGCCCACCTCTCCGGGGCCCGTCACGCCCGTAGGGGCGCACCTTGTGTGCGCCCTACTGACCGCTGGCACAAAAGGGCAGATCTTGTGTCCGCCCTTTTGTGCCACCACTCCCGCAGAGCATCAGAGCCGGAAGAAGTTGTCCCGGTAATGGCGCAGCTCGTTGATGGAGTCGCGGATATCGTCCAGCGCCAGGTGGCTGCTTTCCTTCTTGACCCCCTCCAGCACATCCGGGCGCCAGCGCCGGGCCAGCTCCTTGACTGAGCTCACATCCAGGTTGCGATAGTGGAAATAGCTCTCCAGCATGGGCATATAGCGCACCAGGAAGCGGCGGTCCTGGCCGATGGAATTGCCGCACATGGGGGAGGCCCCCTCCGGCACCCACTGGCGCAGGAAGTCGATGGTTTCCCGCTCGGCCTCGCGCTCGGATATAGTGGATTCGCGCACCCGCTTCACCAGCCCGGAACCACCGTGCTGCTCGGTGTTCCACTCGTCCATCGCATTCAGCAAGGCGTCGCTCTGGTGAACGGCCATGGTGGGCCCCTCGGCCAGTATGGTCAGCCGCGAGTCGGTAACGATGGTGGCAATTTCGATGATGCGCTCTTTTTCCGGATCGAGGCCGGTCATTTCCAGGTCGATCCAGATAAGGTTGTTCTGGTCCACTGCGGGTCTCCTCTGCATGGCAGCAAGTTACCGCAACTGCCCCCGGATGCAAACTAAACCGCGAAAACAACGCCGGGCGCTTCGGTCAGGCTATAATCCGCGACGAATCGCCACCGGCACCGATTACGATGAGCAGATGAGCAAACGCAAACTGAACCGGCGCCAGAAGTGGCGCATTGAGAAAATCCAGCAGGAACGCGAGGCGCGTGCCCGCAAACGCGCGGAAGGTGCTGAACACGTCCTCGAAGAAGGCGACCTGGGGCCGGAACAGACCGGACTGGTGATCGCCAACTACGGTACCCAGGTACTGGTGGAGAGCAGCAGCGACCCCGAGCTGCGCCAGCGCTGCCATATGCGCGCCAATATCGACACCCTGGTGACCGGGGACCGGGTGGCCTGGCGGCCAGCCTTCGGGGAGCGCAGCGGTGGCACTGGCGTCGTCGGCGCTCGCCTGGAAAGACAGTCGGAATTACAGCGGCCGGATCGCTATGGTGACCAGAAGACCGTGGCCGCAAACATCGATCGCATCCTGATCGTCATCGCCCCCTACCCCGAGCCCTTCGCCAATGCCATCGATCGCTACCTGGTCGCCGCCGAAACCACCGGGATACACCCGCTGCTGGTTCTCAACAAGATCGACCGGATCGACGACAGCAACCGCGCCGCGCTCGAGGACCTGCTGGCTCCCTACCCCGGGCTGGGATACCCGGTATTGCGGCTGTCCACCAAAACCGGGGAGGGGCTACCAGGGCTGCTGGAAACCCTGGCACAGGGCACCAGTGTATTCGTGGGGCAGTCCGGCGTGGGCAAGTCATCGCTGGTCAATGCGCTGCTGCCGGAGGCCGGAGCGCGCACCGGGGAGCTGTCACAGGCGACCCAGAAAGGCACCCATACCACCACCGCGGCAGAACTGTTTCACCTGCCCACCGGCGGTGATCTGATAGACTCCCCCGGCATTCGCGAATTCGGCCTGTGGCATATGAGCGAGGCGGACCTGCTCGAGGGCTTCGTCGAGTTCCGGCCATTTATTGGTCACTGTCGTTTCCGGGACTGTCGCCACCAGGGCGAACCGGGCTGCGCCATCAACGAGGCCCTGGCCCGGGGCGAAATCAGCGAACGACGCATGAACAGCTTTATCCACCTGCGCAACAGCCTGCAGGAGGAATGATCGCCGATCCGCCGGTTGCGCCAGCGGAGAGCGGGATCAGCGGGAATCGAATGAAAGGAGACGCACCTTGTCCGCATCACTGCCACTGATCGTCGAACCGGAGCAGCTCGCCGCCCGGCTCGGGAACGAGGACCTGCTGCTGGTAGACCTGAGCTCCCCCCAGAATTATGCCAGCGGCCATATTCCCGGCGCCCTGCACCTGCCCTTCCAGGCCCTGCTGGCGGGAACTCCACCGGCACCGGGCAAACTGCCCACTGTCGAGCGCCTGACCCAGGTGTTCCGCGCCATCGGCCTGCGCCCGGACCTCCACGTGGTGGCCTTTGATGACGAGGGTGGCGGCTGGGCCGGTCGCTTCCTCTGGACCCTGGAGGTTATCGGGCACCGGCAGTACAGCTATCTCAACGGCGGCATGCACGCCTGGCGCGCTGCAGGCCTGCCATTGACGACCGACGAGCCCGAAATTACCCCCAGCGAGATCTCCCTGGCAATCGACCCGGCACCGCTAATGGATACTGACGAGATCCGCCAGCAGCTCGACTCCCCCAGCTTCTGTGTCTGGGATGCGCGCTCACCGCAGGAATACAGCGGCGAGAAAGTGGTGGCGATGCGCGGTGGCCAT
Organism: Microbulbifer sp. JSM ZJ756; assembly: GCF_044383805.1. Taxonomy (NCBI): domain Bacteria; kingdom Pseudomonadati; phylum Pseudomonadota; class Gammaproteobacteria; order Cellvibrionales; family Microbulbiferaceae; genus Microbulbifer; species Microbulbifer sp. JSM ZJ756. The sequence continues at coordinate 219,328 of NZ_JBISER010000006.1, forward strand.
ATTCCCGGCGCCATCAACTGCGAGTGGACCCAGCTGATGGATCCCGGTCGTAACCTGCGCATCCGCGCGGATGCGCGGGAATTCCTGGCGGCGCTGGGCATCGACGACAGTAAAAAAATCGTAACCCACTGCCAGAGCCACCACCGCTCCGGGTTTACCTGGCTGGTGGGCAGGTCCCTGGGCCTGGATATCCGCGCTTACCCAGGATCCTGGAGCGAGTGGGGCAACCTGCCGGACACCCCGGTGGAAACCTAGGCACTCACCCGGCATCGATATATTCCAAGTTTTACCAGTTAGGAGCCTGGCCAGCAGGCATTTGATATGCATCCAAAAGTCTTTACCACACTGCAGTACCTTACCCCGCAACACGCCCTGTCCCGCGCCGCCGGCTGGCTGGCGGAGACCCGCATCAAGGCGATCAAGGACCCGTTTACCCGCTGGTTCGTGGAGAAATACGGCGTCGACATGAGCGAGGCTGCAGAGCCGGACTACACCGCCTACGCATCCTTCAATGATTTCTTCACCCGGGCACTGAAAAACGGTGCACGGCCGGTGGTCGAGGGGGAGAACTCCATTGCCTGCCCGGCCGACGGCACCATCAGCCAGCTCGGTGAAATCCAGAACGGCCGCGTTTTCCAGGCCAAGGGCCACGACTACAGCCTGATGGAGCTGGTGGGCGGGGATGCCCAGTTGGCGGCCCAGTTTACCGGTGGCCACTTCGCCACGGTGTATCTCTCCCCCAGGGACTACCACCGTGTGCATATGCCGGTGGACGGCACCCTGCGCAGCATGACTTACGTCCCCGGGCAGCTGTTTTCCGTGAACGACGTGACTGCCGAGCACGTACCGCGACTGTTTGCCCGTAATGAGCGTGTGGTCTGTGTTTTCGACACGGCGGCCGGGCCCATGGCAATGATCCTGGTGGGGGCCATGATCGTCGCCAGCATCGAGACCGTCTGGGCCGGCCTGGTGGCCCCGCTGAAGCGCCGGGTGCAGACCATCAACTATCGCGACAGCAAACCGGTAGAGCTGGAGAAAGGCGAGGAAATGGGACGTTTCAAACTGGGCTCCACCGTGATCATGCTGTTCGGCGCCGAGCGGGTGAACTGGCTCGAATCCCTGACGGCGGAAACCGAGGTCCGCATGGGCCGGCACTTCGGCGATATTGCCTGATCCACACACCATAGCGGCCCCGGCGCGGGGCCGCTCCCTCCCACGGATGAATTGACTGCAATGCCACAGCTTCCCGCATTCATGCGCGAACGCGCCCACCTGGTATTTTTCGCGCTGCTCGCCGTGGCCGCCTCCGGGTTCGGGCAGACTTTTTTTATCTCGATCTTCGGCGGTGCACTGCGCGAGGAATTCGCCCTCAGTAACGCCTGGTACGGCGCCAGCTACAGTGCCGCCACCCTGGTTTCGGCCCTGGCCCTGCTGGCCTGCGGCAGCCTGGTGGACCGCTGGCCGCTGCGTCGCATCACGGCCCTGATCGTTGTACTACTGGCGGCAGCCTGCCTGGTGATGGCGTTTGCCAATCACGCCCTGATGCTGCTGCCCGGGTTCTTCCTGCTGCGCTTTGCCGGCCAGGGCTTTATGACCCACCTGGGTATGACCACCGCGGGGCGCTATTTCAGCAGCAACCGGGGCAAGGTGATCGCAGTGGCCGCACTGGGCTTTCCACTCGCCGAGGCCTTGCTGCCCACCGGCGGTGCCTGGCTGATCGAGGCATTCGGCTGGCGCAGCGCCTGGATCGCATCAGCACTGTTGCTGCTGGGCCTGGCACTGCCCACCCTGCTGTGGCTCGCCCGCGCCGGCCAGCACAGCCAGGCCGGAGGGGACGGGAACGAGGACGCCGGGGAGGGTTTCAGCCGGGCCCAGGTATTGCGGGACCCGGGCTTCTACCTGCTGCTGCCGGCGATCCTGATGACCCCGGTAGTCGTAACCGCCGTTCTTTTCCACCAGGCCGCAATCGGCGAGGCCCGGGGCTGGTCCCTCACATTACTGGGGACCGCTTTCAGCGGTTATGCGGCGGGCCACCTGCTGATGCTCTTCCTGGCCGGCAGCCTGGTGGATAGGTTCGGTGCGCAGCGCAGCCTGCCGCTGGCCCTAGTGCCCATGGTGGCGGGACTGCTGTTACTGGCCCTGTTCGAGGCTCCCTGGGCACCACTCGCCTACCTGACCCTGTTCGGCATCACCCAGGCGGGCACCGGCACTGCCGCCGGCGCCCTGTGGCCGGAGCGTTACGGCACCCGCCACCTGGGCGCAATTCGATCGGTGTCGCAGGGTGTGATGATCCTGTCGACCGCTGTGTCGCCGTTAGTGGTGGGGATTTTGCTGGATCAGGGAATCAGCGTGGCCACGCTGGCGGGTTCACTGGGAGGCATGGTGGCCGGGTCAATACTGCTAGCGATGCTGGCCGGGCCCATCCCCCGACAGCCGAATACCGCCGGCAACAAGTAAGGCCCGGGCAACAGGAATCTAGCGGGAGAACAGGCGGGTAAATACGGCCGCGATGCCGCCATCCTTGAGCAGGTAGTGATCCCTTATCGCGGCAACATCCACACCGGGGTAACGGCTCGGCTCGAGATCCTGGACGATGGTGATCTTGTCGTTGGGACCCAGCTTGCCGCGCTCTATCAGGCGCTGCTTGCGATCGTCATCCACGGCCAGGTCCAGTAACCGGGGCTTGGGCAGCGCCTGCCCGTCCCGGTCCAGCACCACCATTACCCGCGGGCGAAGGCGATGATGGTATGTCTGCTCCACCACTACCGCCACCTCGCCGGTGGACAGCTCGACCTCAGTGCCGGTGGGGTACAGGCCTATTGCCTGGATAAACTCCACCACCAGCTGTTCCTGGAAGCCGATCCCCCGCAGGTCGTAGAGCTGGGCGACCGCCCGGGATGGTGCCACCGGGAAAGCCTCACTGCGGGGATTGGTGGCCTCATCGTAAAACGTGACGATGCCGCACATGCGTGCCAGTACCGGGATCTTGTCTCCCCGCAGGCCCCTCGGGAAACCACTGCCGTCATGGCGTTCACAGTGGCAATGGACAATATTCACCACCTGCGGATCCAGGCGGGGCTCTGTGGACAGCAATTTGACGCTGTAATCGACAAAGCGGCGATACTCCCGCTCAACCTTGGCATTTCTCCGCCCCGCCCGCAGCACCCTGTCGTCCAGCTGCAGCTTGCCGACATCCTTCAGCAGGCAGGCGAGTCCCAGCTGCACCAGTTCGTGACGCCCCAGGCCAATATGGCGACCGAAGATGACCGCCCAGATGCCGGACCGCATCGAGTGCTTGTAGGTGTATTCGTCTTTTTCCCGCACCCGGGCAAGCCAGGCTGCGGCGTCGGGGCTGCGGAGCACATTGTCCACCAGCTCTTCCACCACGGCAGTTACCTGGGGGATGGGCAGCGGCCCCTGGCTACTGACCTGCACCATCACCTCGTGCAGGCATGCCTCGAGTTGCCGGAGTAGTCTTCGTGCCCTGGGTGCGGCCTTGCGTGCGGCGACCGGCGGCGGATAGGCCTGGTGGGAAACCTGCACGGGCCGGCAGGGTATGAGGGCAGGTACTTTTGCCCGGTTGCGGGATGAAGCGGCCACGGGCTCCCTGTCACCGCCCGCATTCAGGCGTGACAACCGTCGCAAACTGGCGCCTACATCGCCCACCGTCTTGGTGATATCGACATAGACGTAGCGGCAGTATTTCTGCAGCTGGCGAACTTCCTCCAGGTCACGGATGTAGAAGCCCTGCAGCGCAAAGGGTGTATGCGTCCACGGCCGGTCGAGCCGGGATACAAACATGCCGCGCTGTAGCTGCTCCGTATAAACCTTGACCTGCTGGATCGCCACGCTCGTGAGGGTTTCCGTCAAATTTTATTTATTTCACATTATTTAAGTGACGCAGTGCTCACCCGCGCCTGTACCAGTTCGTCTTTATAGCACGAGATTCCACTCTGGTGCACGATCTCGATAGTTACAGTGACAGAAACCGCCAGTTTCCTGCCAGAACAGGAAACTTCCTTCCGCCCCAACGGAAACTTTACTGGTGGTACAGGGGGGACAGCTCGCAGACCGCCTCGATCATGGCCCGTGCATGTTCCGGATCGACTTTCGGTGTAATGCCGTGCCCCAGGTTAAAGATATGCCCGGAACCGTGACCAAATGACTCCAGCACCGCCGCCACCTCGGTGCGGATTTTCTCCGGTGAGGCATACAGTACAGCCGGATCCAGGTTCCCCTGCAGGGCCACACGATCCCCTACCCGCTGGCGCGCGGCGCTGATATCCGTGGTCCAGTCCAGGCCCAGGCCAGTGGCGCCGGTATCAGCCATGGCCTCGAGCCACTGGCCACCGCCCTTGGTGAACAGGATCGCCGGCACGGGGCGCCCGTCCGCCTCCTTGATCAGTCCCTGCAGGATGCGCGCCATATACTGGAGGGAGAACTCCCGATAGGCACCGTGACTCAGGGCACCCCCCCAGGTGTCAAAAATCTGCACAGCCTGGGCGCCGGCGCGGATCTGGGCATTGAGGTAATCAGTAACAGAGTCGGCCAGCACCCCCAGCAGGTGGTGCATCAGCTCGGGCTGGGAGTAAAGCATCTCCTTGCAGCGTGCGAAATCGCGACTGGAACCGCCTTCCACCATATAGGTTGCCAGGGTCCAGGGACTGCCGGAAAAACCGATCAACGGCACCCGGCCGTTCAGCTCGCGACGGATAGTGGTCACGGCATTCATGACATAGTCCAGGTCACGGGCGCTGTTCACCACCTCCAGCGACTCGATTTCGGCCCGCGTGCGGACCGGCTTGCGGAACTTGGGCCCCTCGCCCTCTTCGAAATAGAGCCCCAGCCCCATGGCATCGGGGATGGTGAGGATATCGGAGAACAGGATGGCGGCGTCCAGCGGGTAGCGCTCCAGCGGTTGCAGGGTCACCTCGCAGGCCAGTTCGGTATTGCGGCACAGGTCCATGAAACTGCCCGCCTGGGCCCTCGCAGCCCGGTACTCCGGCAGGTAGCGACCGGCCTGGCGCATCATCCATACGGGGGTGCGATCCACCGGCTGGCGCTGCAGGGCACGGAGGAAACGGTCGTTTTTCAGTTCGGGATAGCTGCTGTCGGACATGGGTGCTTTGGCCGCGGTCGAAAAATGGGCGGCCATTGTACAGAGGACAGCAGGTCTAGGACAGTGGGAGGCAATTGCGCCCCCGGCCGCCAGGAGTACGGCGACCGGGGACCGGATGGCAGGGATCAGACGTCGAGGTAGTCGAGGATGCCCTCGGCAGCCTGGCGCCCCTCCCAGATGGCGGTCACCACCAGGTCGGAGCCGCGCACCATGTCACCACCCGCAAAGACCTTTTCATTGGAGGTCTGGAACTTGAACTCCTGCTCCTCCGGCGCCACCACACCGCCCCAGTCAGCGGTGTCGATCTTGTGCTCGCCGAACCAGTCCGCCGGGCTGGGACGGAAACCGAAGGCCACCAGCACCGTGTCCGCAGGGATGATCTCCTCCGAGCCGGGCACCACCTGCGGGCGGCGGCGGCCGTTTTCATCCGGCTCACCCAGCTCGGTGGTCACCACCTTGACGCCTTCCACCTTGCCATCGCCAACGATCTCGACCGGCTGGCGATTGAACAGGAAGCGTACGCCCTCTTCCTTGGCATTGGCCACCTCCCGGCGGGAGCCGGGCATATTCTCTTCATCCCGGCGGTAAGCACAGGTAACGCTGCGCGCCCGCTGGCGGATGGAAGTGCGGTTACAGTCCATGGCGGTATCACCACCGCCCAGTACCACGACGCGCTTTCCCTCAACAGAGATAAACTCTTCCGGGTTCTTCTCCCAGCCCATGTTGCGGTTTACATTGGCCACCAGGAACGGCAGTGCGTCATGCACACCGGGCAGGTCCTCGCCGGGGAAACCGCCTTTCATGTAGGTGTAGGTGCCCATACCCATGAACACTGCATCGTAGTCATTCAGCAACTGCTCAAAGCTGATGTCCTTGCCGATCTCGGTATTGAGGCAAAACTCGATGCCCATCTCGGTAAAGATCTCGCGCCGGCGCTGCATCACCGACTTCTCCAGCTTGAACTCGGGGATGCCGAAGGTGAGCAGGCCGCCGATTTCCGGGTACTTGTCGAACACCACGGGCTGCACGCCATTGCGCACCAGCACGTCGGCACAGCCCAGACCCGCCGGGCCGGCGCCGATCACGGCAACGCGCTTGTCGGTCTTGACCACATGGCTCAGGTCCGGCCGCCAGCCCAGGGCAAAGGCGGTATCGGTAATGTACTTCTCCGCATTGCCGATGGTAACTGCACCGAAACCATCATTCAGGGTACAGGCACCCTCGCACAGGCGATCCTGGGGGCATACCCGGCCACACACCTCCGGCAGGGTATTGGTCTGGTGGCTCAGCTCGGCCGCTTCCATGATGTTGCCGTCGGAGATCAGACGCAGCCAGTTGGGAATAAAATTGTGTACCGGGCAGCCGGTCTCGCAGTAGGGATTACCGCAATCCAGGCAGCGGTGCGCCTGGTTGGCGACCTGGCGCTCACTGTACGGCTGGTAAATTTCCACAAACTCATTGGTGCGGGTGATGATGTCTTTTTTCGGCGGATCGGTGCGATCCACATCGATAAACTGGAAATCATTGCTCAATCGATCTTTCATATTTTCATCACCCCTTTATTCGCCACGCTTGCGCACATCCGCCAGCAAGCCGGCGAGGCTCGCGGCCTTGGGTTTCACCAGCCAGAAGCGGTGGAGATAATCGTCGAAGTTATCCAGTAACTCCGCGCCCCATTCACTGCCGGTCTCGTTAACATACTCCTCGATCACCTCGCGCAGGTGGCTCTGGTTGGGCTCGAGGGTCTCACTGCTGATCCGGCGCAGCTCGATCAGCTCGTGGTTACACTTGTCGAAGAAGTCGCGTTCCAGGTCCAGCACGTAGGCAAAGCCGCCGGTCATCCCGGCACCGAAGTTGACCCCGGTCTTGCCCAGCACCGCCACCATACCGCCGGTCATATATTCACAGCAGTGGTCACCGGCACCCTCCACCACCGCAAAGGCACCGGAATTGCGCACGGCAAATCGCTCGCCCGCACGGCCGGCGGCGAACAGCTTGCCGCCGGTCGCGCCGTAAAGACAGGTGTTGCCGACGATACTGGTTTTCTGTGACTCGAAGCTGCTGCCCGCCGGTGGACGGATGACCAGCTTGCCACCGGCCATTCCCTTGCCCACATAGTCGTTGGCGTCACCGTCCAGGTACATCTCCAGGCCACCGGCATTCCATACGCCGAACGACTGGCCGGCAACACCCTCCAGGCGCAGTTTCACCGGTGCGTCCACCATGCCCTGGTTGCCGTGGCGCTTCGCGATCTCACCGGACAGGCGCGCACCAATGGAACGATCGCAGTTGGTCACGCGATAGCTGAACTCGCCGCCGGCAAGCTTGTCGATCGCCGGCAGGATTTCGGCAACCATTTGCTCCGCCAGCTCGCCCTTGTCCCAGGGATCGTTCTGCGATACCTGGCAGGTCTGCGGCTTGCTGGCCAGCAACTCGTCGGTATGCAGCAGTGGCGACAGGTCCAGCTTTTTCTGCTTGTCCGTATCCCCATCCAGGGCCTGCAGCAGGTCCACGCGGCCCACCAGCTCATCCATAGTGCGCACACCCAGGCGCGCCATCCACTCGCGCGTCTCCTCGGCAACAAACTTGAAGAAGTTCATCGCCATTTCGACGGTGCCGATATAGTGCTCATCCCGCAGCTGCTGGTTCTGGGTGGCAACACCGGTGGCGCAGTTGTTCAGGTGGCAGATACGCAGGTACTTACATCCCAGCGCCACCATCGGCGCAGTGCCGAAACCGAAACTCTCGGCACCGAGCATTGCCGCCTTGACCACATCCAGGCCGGACTTGAGCCCGCCATCGGTCTGCACCCGCACATTGCCGCGCAGGTCATTGGCCCGCAGGGTCTGGTGGGTTTCCGCCAGGCCCAGCTCCCACGGGGAACCGGCGTAGCGGATCGAGGTAATCGGGCTGGCGGCAGTGCCACCGTCATAACCGGAAATGGTGATCAGGTCCGCATAGGCCTTGGCCACGCCCGCGGCAATGGTGCCGACACCCGGCCGCGATACCAGCTTGACCGAAACCAGCGCATCCGGGTTGACCTGCTTGAGGTCATAGATGAGCTGCGCCAGGTCCTCAATGGAATAAATGTCGTGGTGCGGCGGCGGGGAAATCAGGGTCACCCCGGGCACGGAGTAGCGCAGGCGCGCGATCAGGTCATTGACCTTGCCGCCTGGCAACTGGCCGCCCTCACCGGGCTTGGCGCCCTGGGCCACCTTGATCTGCAAGACTTCGGCATTGACCAGGTAATGGGGGGTGACACCGAAGCGGCCGGAGGCGATCTGCTTGATCTTGGATACCTTGTCGGTGCCGAAGCGCGCCGGGTCCTCACCGCCCTCGCCGCTGTTGGAGCGGCCGCCGAGACGGTTCATCGCCTGCGCCAGCGACTCGTGGGCCTCTGGGGAGAGTGCCCCCAGGGACATGGCGGCGCTGTCGAAACGGCGCAGGATACTCTCCGCCGGCTCCACCTCTTCCAGGGGTACCGGCTGCAGGTCGTCGCGGAAGGCCAGCAGGTCGCGCAGTGTGGCCACCGGGCGCTTGTTCACCAGCTCGGCGTAGTCGCGCCAGGCGGAGTAGTCGCCGGTGCGCACTGCCTGCTGTAGCGACATGACCACATCCGGGTTGAACGCATGGTATTCCTGGCCGTAGACAAACTTGTGCAGCCCGCCCGGGGAAACCGGCTTGCGGGACTTCCACGCGATCTTCGCGCGCGCGGCCATATCCGCCTGCAGGTCAGCGAAGCCCGCCCCCTGGATACGGCTGGCAGCGCCCGGGAAACACAGGTCCACCACCTCGCGGTCCAGGCCCACCAGCTCGAACAGCAGCGCGCCGCGATACGAGGCCACGGTGGAGATGCCCATCTTGGACAGGATCTTCAGCATCCCCTTGATGATGCCATTGCGGTAGTTCTTCTGGGCCTCGGCGGCGTCCAGCAGCAGCTCCCCGGTCTCAATCAGGTGATTGATGATGCTGTAGGAGAAGTACGGGTGCACCGCGGTCGCGCCCACGCCCACCAGGCAGGCGAGCTGGTGCGCATCGCGGGCGCTGGCGGTATCCACCACGATATTGGAATCACAGCGCAAGCCGGCATGCACCAGGTGGTGGTGTATGGCACCGGTGGCCAGCAGCGCGTCGATTGGCAGCTTGCCGTCGGCTATTTCGCGATCCGACAGGACCACCAGCACGATGCCGTCATCACGAACCGCCTTTTCCACGTTGGCGCAGAGCTGCTCCACGGCTGATTTCAGGTCGAGCTTGGACGGATCGTAATTCAGGTCGAAGATCCGCGATTCAAAGCCCACCCGGTTGACGTCCAGCAGCGCGGTGTACTTCATGTGCGAAAGTACCGGCGACGAGAGGATCACGCGATTGGCGTGCTCCGGCGTTTCCTCAAACACCGACTTTTCCCGTCCCAGGCAGGTTTCCAGGGACATGACGATGGTTTCCCGCAGCGGATCGATCGGCGGGTTGGTCACCTGGGCAAACTGCTGGCGGAAATAGTCGTAAATCGAGCGGTTGTAGCGCGACAGCACCGCCATGGGCGTGTCGTCCCCCATGGAACCCACTGCCTCCTGGCCGGCTTCGGCCATCGGGCGCACGACAGAGTCACGCTCCTCCAGCGAGGAGCTGAACAGCTTCTGGTAAACCTTGAACTGTTCGTAGGAAAAATTGTTGTCCACCGGTGCAGTCACCAGGGTGGAGCGGATACGGCGCGCCTTGTCCTTCAGCCAGCGCTTGTAGGGCTGGCGCTGCTTGAGCATGTTGTCGATGTCGGCAGTGTGCTGCAGCTTCCCCTCGCGGGTATCCACCGACAGCATCTGGCCCGGGCCCAGGCGGCCCTTCGCGACCACATCCTTCGGGTCGTAGTCGTAGGTGCCGATTTCCGACGCCACGGTGATGAAATCGTCTTTGGTAATCACCCAGCGCGACGGGCGCAGGCCGTTGCGGTCCAGGGTGCAGACAGCGTAACGCCCATCAGTCATTACCAGGCCAGCGGGGCCATCCCAGGGCTCCATGTGCATGGAGACGTACTCGTAAAAGGCGCGCAGGTCGGAATCCATCCCCTCCACGTTCTGCCATGCCGGCGGCACCAGCATGCGCACCGCATGGTGCAGTTCCATGCCGCCGATGGTCAGCATTTCCAGCATATTGTCGAGACTGGAGGAGTCGGACCCCTCGCGATTCACCAGTGGTGCCAGTTCCGCCAGTTCCGGCAGCAGCTCGCTGGCGAACTTCGGTGTGCGGGCCACAGACCAGTTGCGGTTGCCGGTAATGGTGTTGATCTCGCCGTTGTGCGCCAGCAGGCGGAACGGCTGCGCCAGTGGCCAGCGGGGCATGGTGTTGGTGGAGAAGCGCTGGTGGAACACGCAGATCGCAGTTTCCAGGCGCGGGTCAGCCAGCTCGGGGAAAAAACGAGGCAGGTCGGCGGGAATCATCAGGCCCTTGTAGGACACAACCTGGGCCGACAGGCTGGCGATATAGACCTCATCCAGGCCCTGTTCGGCCAGCTTCTGCTCTGCGCGGCGGCGGGCAACAAACAGGCGGGCATTGAAGCGTGCCTCGCCCATCGGCTTTTCCGCATCGTTGATCAGCAGGTGTTCGAAACGGGGCTGGGATTCCAGGGCAATGGGCCCCAGGCACTCGGGGTTGGTCGGCACCTCTCGCCAGCCGGCCACACGGAACCCCTGGGCCTCCATTTCGCCATCGAGGATATCCCGGGCGGTGCTGGCAGTCGCATCATCCAGGGGCAACATGATCGCGCCGACAGCGTAACTATCGGTCAGCTCTGCGCCACAGGCACTGCGCGCCTCTGCACGCAGGAAGGCGTCGGGTTTCTGAATCAGCAGGCCGCACCCGTCGCCGGTCTTGCCATCGGCGGCGATACCGCCGCGATGCGTCATGCAGGTCAGGGACTCGATCGCAGTTTCCAGCAGCTTGTGGCTGGCTACGCCCTTCAAATGGGCGATCAGGCCGAAGCCGCAGTTGTCCTTGAACTCGTCCAACCTGTAAAGACCGTTACCCATAGATCTCCTCGCATTATCTTTTGGCCGGGCCCAGACAAAAAAAGCCCTCGTGCGGGGCTTTTTTCTTATTTGGCGCTTTTTCTCGGCCGCTTTTTCCAAAGGGCGCGCAATATTACTTGCGCCCTCCTGAAATTGCAAGAATTGGCAGTCTTATCTTCTGCTCAGAGGGGCAAAAACCGACTTATCTTCTTTCAGTATAGGCTTTTGTTAAATAGTCCTCAGTTGCCCGGCTTTGGGGCGCCTGCTGTCATAGCGCCCCGCAGGTTTGCAACGCCTCGACCAGCAGTTCACGGGAGGTGCCCGCAACGACATGCGCCTCGCCGAGATTGCGCAGTAAAACCAGCCGCAGCTGGCCATCGATCACCTTCTTGTCCACTGCCATCGCATCGAGGAACTGACTGACAGACATGGCCTCCGGGGCCCTGGTTGGCAGCTGCGCATGATCGAGCAGGCGGCGCAGCCGGTCGACCACTTCCGGCTCAACCTCACCGCGCAACCGGGAGAGCTCCGCAGCCATCACCATACCCGCAGCGACTGCCTCGCCATGCAGCCAGCTGCCGTACCCCTGCACCGTCTCAATGGCGTGACCGAAGGTATGGCCAAAATTGAGGATCGCCCGGCGACCGGATTCCCGCTCGTCTTCCGCCACCACTGCCGCCTTGGCACGGCAACTGCGTTCGACCGCAAACGCCAGCGCTGCAGGATCGCGGGCGAGCAGCTGCGCCATATTTTGCTCGAGCCAGTCGAAGAATGGCGCATCACAGATCATGCCGTACTTGATCACCTCGGCAATTCCGGCGGCGAGTTCCCGCGGCGGCAGGCTGGCCAGGGTATCCATATCCGCCAGCACCAGGCGCGGCTGGTAGAAGGCGCCGATCATGTTCTTGCCCAGTGCGTGGTTGACCCCGGTCTTGCCGCCCACAGAGGAGTCCACCTGGGCCAACAGGGTGGTCGGTACCTGGATAAAATCCACGCCTCGCTGGTAGCACGCGGCCGCAAAGCCGGTCATATCCCCCACCACGCCGCCACCCAGCGCCACCAGGGTCGTGCTGCGGTTATGGCGCCGCTCGAGCAGGCGGTCGAAGATACGGTTCAGGGTTTCCAGGGTCTTGAAGGCCTCGCCGTCGGGCAACTCAATCGTGTCCAGCAGGTCGCATTCCGGCAGGCCATCCAGTAACTTTTCCAGATAGAGCGGCGCCACTGTTTCGTTGGTGACGACACATACCTGGCGGCCACGGATATAGGGAGCGAGGTAACGCTTTTCACTCAACAACCCGGATCCGATAAGGATGGGATAGCTGCGCTCCCCGAGTTCGACATTCAATTCGTGCATTGCGCCCTCCGGTTGGCGATGGCAATGGCCCATAGCGGGAATCAGACAACAGGCCAACGCCTGCTGGTTGCGACGAACCGCACTTTATCACAACCGTTGGAAAGGAAATTGGCGGGTCCGGCCCCGCTCAGTCGCCCGGGGAAACCGACGAGGTCAGGCGGGCGGCAACCCTTAACGCTGCCTGCCGCGGCGTACAGTAATCGGTATCGCAGATAATATCGGCGACCTCGCGGTACAGCGGATCGCGCTCGCGCAACAGTTCCTCGATGCGGGCCCGGGGATCCGGCACCTGTAACAGTGGACGGTTGCTGTTCTTGGAAGTGCGCTCGAGTAACTGGTCGAGGCTCGCCTGCAGGTAGACCACCAGCCCGTGTTTTCGCAACTGGCGCCGGTTCTCTTCCGCCAGCACAATACCGCCTCCGGTGGCGACAACCTGCACCGGGCCACGGCACAGGTCCCGCAGCACATCGGTCTCCCGACGGCGAAACCCCTCCTCGCCCTCGACGTCGAAGATCCATGGAATATCCGCCCCGGTGCGCTCTTCCAGCACCCGGTCAGAATCGGCGAAGGGAAGTTGCAGCTCCGCCGCCAGTAGTTTGCCGATAGTTGACTTGCCGGCCCCCATCGGGCCGACAAGAAAGATAGCACGGTTGATCACCGGAATTTACTTCGTGAAGAAGAGATCGTCTTCCATGATGCGCGGAGTGATAAACATCAGCAGCTCACGCTTGTCCTCGTTCCGTGAAGTCGTCTTGAACAGGTGGCCGAGGTAGGGAATATCGCCAAGTAGCGGGATTTTGGTTTCCCCCTCGATCGTCTGACTCTCGAAGATGCCACCCAGGACGATGGTCTCTCCGTTGCGCACCAGCACCTTGGTCTGCAGTGAGTTGATATTGATGGCGGGGATCTGGCTGCCGCTGACAATATCGGTGAACAGCTCGCCGACACTGTTCTGGTCGATGGTCAGGTCCATGATGATATTGTTGTCCGGCGTAATCTGCGGTGTCACGTTCAGTTCCAGTACCGCCTCGCGGAAAGTTACTGAAGCGGCACCGGAAGAGGTCGCTTCCAGGTAGGGGATTTCCACACCGGACTGGATGCTGGCCTGCTGCTTGTCACCGGTCACCACCTTGGGCTGGGAGACGATCTCCGCCTTACCCACATCCTCGAGGGCAGACAGCTCCAGCCCCAGGAAGAAATCTTCCTTCAGGATGGCGTAGGCAATGCTGCCCGCCGGGTTGGCCACGCTCAGGTCGGAAATAACCGGGCTGAATGCTGCTTGTGGCGCACTGATGTCCGGGCCGGAACCGTCACCGTCACGAATTCCCGAGGCCTGGCGACCGGATCCGATGCCAATCGTGTCGTCACTAATATCGTGATCCTCGGTGTAATCCCAGCGCACGCCAAACTCACGCATAAAGTCAGTGTTTGCGTTGACGATTCGCGCCTCGATCATCACCTGGCGGATGGGCACATCGATGGCCTCAATCAGCTGGCGGAACTGGGCAATTTTCTCCTCGGTATCAGTCAGGATGATAGTGTTGGTACGCTCATCGACGATCGCGCTGCCGCGTGCCGAGAGAATGCTGCGCTCATTTTCATCGTCGCTACCCCCGGCAAAGTTGCCCTCCCCCAGGCCGGCCTGGCCTCCACGCCGCTCACCTCGAAACAGGTTGAAGAGCTCTTTCGCATCCGCGTAACGCACCTGGATGTACTCGGTCCGCAACGGGGCCAGCTCCTGCAACTGCCTGCGGGTTTCCAGCTCCTGGCGCTCGCGCTCGGCGATCTCTGCCGCCGGCGCCACCATGATCACATTGCCCTCCTGGCGCTTGTCCAGGCCCTTGGCGCGCAGGATCAGCTCCAGCGCCTGGTCCCAGGGCACGCCGTCCAGGCGCAGCGTAATGCGGCCCGACACGGTATCACTGGCCACCAGGTTCAGGTCGGTGAAGTCCGCGATCAGCTGCAATACCGACCGCACCTCGATATCCTGGAAGTTCAGCGACAGCTTCTCCCCGCTGAACTGGAACTCCTGGGCTTTCTCACGCTGCTGGGCCACCGTCAGCGGCTTCACGCTCAGCACATACTCGTTGTCCGCCTGGTAAGCCAGGTAGTCGTAGTCAGATTCATTGGGATCCACGGTTATGACTGTATTGCGGCCATCGTAATCCACGGTAATTGCATTGACCGGCGTAGCGAAGTCAGTGACATCCAGTCGCTGGCGCAGGGAGTCCGGCAGGTCGGCACCCAGGAACGTCAGGTAGATCTTGCCCCGGGTACGCTCCACATCAATATTGACCGCAGGGTCGCTGAGACTGACGATCACCTTGCCCTCGCCGCTTTCACCGCGACGGAAATCCACATTGTTGATCGCCACATTGGAAGCCGCCCGGAAACGCTGCTGGCCACCCAGGTCAATGGCACCACTGGAGCCTGTGCTCGCAGCGGCAGCCGGCGCCGAAGTCGCGCTGGCGGTGGCAGCGGAGTCGGCGCCGATTTCCATCACCACCTGGTTGCCCTGGCGTTCGCTGGTATACACCGGCAGCTCATCGAGATTGACGATCAGGCGGGTCCGGTCATCACTGGAAACCACCACGGCACTGCGTGCCGCCCCCACACCGAGGGAGTATTTCTTCTGTGGCAGGACACTCTCGACCCCGGCGAAATCCATCACGATTCGCGCGGGTTCCTCAATGGTGTAGCCTGTGGGTTCGGGTGGGGTGTCCGAAAACGATAGACGCAGCTGTAAGCGGCTGCCCGGCAGTTCCGAGAACTGGATGTCAGTCAACTGGTTCGTCTGAGCATGAAGCGCAAGAGGAAACAGCGCCAGTCCCAGCAACAGCGCCTTGAATGGAGCCAAAACCTTGGCGAGCTGCTTGTTGTTCATTAGTTGTTGTCCTTCTCTTCCAAAGTCAGAGCGCGGGGCCGTTCAATCCAGCCCCCGGTGCCATCGGGCACGATCTCCAGTACATCCACTTGTGATTTCGAGGCATTGACCACCTTGCCGTGGTTCTTGCCGACATAATTACCCACGGTGATCCGGTGAATCCCCCCATCACCGTCGTCGATCAGTGCCCACAACTGCCCGCCACGGGCAAGCGTACCGACCATTGACAGCGCGTCGAAGTTGAACTGCTCGAGCAACTCTTTCTGGCGATCCGAGTCCGGGGCCACATCGAGCCGCCGGCCCACCAGGCGCTGGTCTGACTCCAGTACCGGGCGCGCGAAGGGGCTGCGCTCAGCCGCGGCACTGTAGACATATGGGCTGTAAGGGGTAAACGTCGGGATGGGCTCAATCTGGCCCTTGGGCTTGTGCTTGATCTCGGTCATTTTCTGCCGCAGATCACTGTGCCCGCCATCCAGGCTGCAACCGGAGAGGACCATCAGGCCCAGCAATGGGATCCAATGCCTGCTCATCCTTCACCCTCCTGCTCTTTGTAGCGGTAGGTCTTTGCATTGATGGCCATATTGAGCAGGGCACCACCATCCTTGCTGGTTTGAATGGTGAAATCGTGCAATGTCACGATCCGCGGCATCCCGGCGATACCACTCACAAAGGCGCCAAACTCGTGGTAGCCACCCTGCACCTCAATGCGGATCGGCAGCTCGACATAGAATTCGCCCACCTGCTCCTGCTCCAGCGCAATTTTCTGGATGGTGAGGCCACTGCCGCGGCCAAATTCGTCGATATCCTCCAGCAGGCCAGGAACCTCGGTATCCTTGGGTAGCTGCTGCAGCAATGCGCCAAAGGTCTCCTCCATCTCGGCCAACTGCTCCCGATAGGCGTCCAGGTTGGCGGCCTCAAATGATTTCTTCTCAAACTCGACAAACAGCTCTTTTTCTTTTTTCTGCGCGAACTCCAGCTGCTGGTAGCGGTCACTGATAAGGAAGTAGTAAGCCAACCCGACGATCAGGGCCGACACAAGAGTGAGCAGTGCCACGCGACCAGCCACTGGCCAGACACCCACGCGGGAAAAATCGATATCACTGATATCGAGCTCGTTGAGCTGTTTGAGCGTATCCTCCAATGCCATGAACCGGTTCCTTTATTTACCCGCTTGCGCGTTCTGTTCTTCTTCCGACTCTTCGCCGTCTTTTTTGCGCCCGGTCACGTCCACGGTCAGCTGGAAAGCGCTGGCCTGCTCGCCAAATTCGGGACGGGCGGTGACCCCCGTCAGGTTGGGCGATTGATACCAGTCCGAGCCGTCCAGGTTGCGCATAAAAGAGGACACCCGGTTGTTGGACTCGGCCACGCCGGCGACCTGGATGGTTTTGCCACTGCGCTTGAGGCTGTCCAGCCACAGCCCCTCTGGCGTAGCGCGGACCATCTCATCGAAATAACGCACTGACAGCGGGCGATTACCCTGTAACTCCTGGATAACCCGCATGCGGTCGATCAATTCCTGGCGTCGCTTTTTCAGGTCCTTGATTTCGCGGACCTGCTTGTTCAGCACGTTGATCTCGGCCTGCAGTATCTGGTTGCGCTCGTTCTGGTTGTCGATCTGTCCATCGACAGCCTTCATCCACAGGAAGGACGCCACACCGGCAGCCAGGACTACTGCCACCAGCACCTGGGAGAATTCTTTCTGTTTCTGCTCGCGGTATTCCTGGCGCCAGGGCAACAGGTTGATATTTGCCATGGTTAGAACTCCCGTTCGCGCATTGCCAGGCCGGCTGCAATCATCAGTGAGGGGGCCTCGCTCGCCAGCGCCTGGCGGTTAACCCGCGAGGCCACTGCCATATCGTGAAAAGGATTGGCCACGACCGTGGGCTTGCCCAGCTTCTCACTGACCAGGTCGGCCAGCCCGTCCATCGCCCCCACGCCACCGGCGAGCAGGATGTAATCCACGTCACTGTATGACGTAGAGGAATAGAAAAACTGCAGGGAGCGGGTCACCTGCTGGATCACCGCGTCCCGGAACGGCTCCAGCACCTCCGGGTAATAGTCATCGGGCAGGCCGCTGCCGCCCTGGCGCTTGGCCAGCCCTGCCTCTTCCGCGGACAGGCCGTAGCGGCGCTGAATCTCATCGGTAAGCTGGCGGCCGCCGAACAGCTGCTCGCGCGTGTATACAGTCTTACCATCAACAAGTACCGACAGCGCACTCATGGTGGCGCCGATATCCACGACCGCCACCACCAGTTGCTCCTGCGGCGGGAACTGGCGCTCCAGCAGGGTATAGGCGCGCTCGATTGCGTAGGCCTCTACGTCCACCACGGCTGCCTGCAGGTCGGCCCCCGCCAGGGAGGTGACCCGCTGGTCGATATTCTCGCTGCGACAGGCCGCCAGCAGGACCTCTACCTGGCCCTCACCGCGACTGGAAGGACCCTGCACTTCAAAATCCAGGTTCACCTCATCCAGCGGGTAGGGGATATACTGGTCCGCCTCCAGGGCGATCTGCGCTTCCAGTGCGTCGTCATTGAGGTCGGAGGCCATTTCCAGGGTCTTGGTAATCACTGCCGAGCCCGACACGGCAACCGCGGCGCGGCGCAGGCGGGTCTTGGAGCGACGCACAACTTTGCGGATTGCTTCCGCCGTTGCCTCGATATCGTTGATATTCTTATCCACAACGGCATTGGGCGGCAGCGGCTCGACTGCATAGCATTCGACCCGGTATTTGCTGCCGTTGCGACTCAGCTCCAGCAACTTTACCGCGGTCGAGCTAATATCGAGGCCCAGCATGGCTCTGGGACCTTTATTGAGAAAAGGGAGCATCCCCATTTTTCTTATCTTTTCCGTGGGTTATGAGGGTTTGATGTTATAGCACTTTAAATTAAAGCTGCAACCAGCATTTTCATAGGTAATAGCGCACAATCTTCGTATAATTGTTAATCTGACCCGGTTAAGACCTGAACAGACTGAACAGAAGTACTTTCATGACCGAAAAAGCCCGCAACCGTCTGCTATCGTTGCTCTGGCTCGCCCTTGCCGGGGTCGCTGCCGCCAGCATGGCGTTTTCCAGCATTTATATCTACCTGAAGCCCGGGCTGCCCTCGATTGAGAGCCTGCGCGATATTCGCCTGCAGACTCCCCTGCGCGTTTACTCCCAGGATATGAAGTTGATCGGAGAGTTCGGCGAAAAGCGCCGAACTCCGATAACGATCGAGCAAACCCCGGAGATGTTTATCAAGGCGGTGCTGGCGGCAGAGGATGCGGGATTCTACTCCCATAAGGGCGTTTCCATTAAAGGCCTAATGAGAGCTGCCTCACAAATCCTGCAAACGGGCTCCATTCAGTCCGGTGGCAGCACCCTGACCATGCAGGTCGCCCGCAATTTCTTCCTCAGCCGGGAGCAGCGCTTCCTGCGCAAGTTCAATGAAATCCTGCTCTCACTGCAGATCGAGCGCGAGCTGAGCAAAGACCAGATCCTCACGCTCTATATCAACAAGATTTTCCTCGGCAACCGTGCCTACGGCTTCCAGGCCGCAGCACAGGTTTACTATGGTCGTGAGATCAGTGACCTGAGCCTGGCGCAGTGGGCGATGATGGCCGGCCTGCCCAAGGCACCGTCGACCTACAACCCGATTGCCAATCCAACCCGGGCGCTGGTGCGCCGCAACTGGATCCTGAAGCGGATGCTCGACCTGGGCTATATCAGCCAGGCGGAATACAAGAACTCCATCACCGCGCCCGTATCCGCCCGCTATCACGGCCGCGACCTCGACCTGCACGCCCCCTATATTGCCGAGATGGCCCGCAAGGAGGCCGTCGACCTGTTCGGGGACAGCGCCTACACCGAGGGCTACCAGGTCATCACTACCGTCAACAGCCGCCTGCAGGAGGCGGCCCAGGACGCGCTGCAGAAAGGCCTCGAGTCCTATGACAGCCGGCACGGGTACCGGGGCCCCGAGCAGCGCCTGGAGAAAGAGCTACTGGATGACAACGACCAGATGGTCGACCTGCTCAATGAAATTCCGGTCCTCGGCGGGCTGGAGCCGGCAGTGGTCACCGCCGTAGAACCCAAGCGCCTGCAGGTACAGCTGCGCGATCGCAGTGTGGTAGAGGTGCTCTGGGAAAATGGCCTGAGCAGCATCCGGCCCTACATTTCCGAAAATGCCCGCGGCGCCCGCATTGAATCGGCAGAGGAGATGTTCGCACCGGGAGACGTGATCCGGCTGCGTCGCGTGGAAATCGACCCCCGGGACCAGGAGGCGGTAGCCGTCGACGCGACCGAGGAGCTTACTGATGCCGATGACCGCCAGCCGGTAGCCGATCCCTTTGCGGATCCCGGCGAGCCGGCGGCAGTGCTGGAGGAGCCGGAGGTACGTGTCGAGTGGCACCTCGCCCAGGTACCTGCGGCCCAGGGCACCCTGGTCTCGCTTGCCCCGGAGGATGGCGCCATCCGCGCGCTGGTTGGTGGTTACGACTTCCGCCAGAGCCACTTCAACCGTGCCACCCAGGCAGCGCGGCAGCCGGGCTCCAGTTTCAAGCCATTCATCTACGCAGCGGCTCTGGAGAAGGGCTACACCGCCGCCAGCATGATTAATGACGCGCCAATCATCTTCGAGGAGACCAACCTGCAGGATGTCTGGCGTCCCGAGAACGATACCGGCACCTTCCTCGGCCCCACCCGCCTGCGCAAGGCCCTGTACCGGTCCCGCAACATGGTGTCGATCCGCCTCCTGCAGGCGCTCGGCATCGACTATGCCCTGGATTTCGCCGAGAACTTCGGCTTCGAGCGCAGCAAGCTGGCCCGCAACCTCACCATCGCCCTGGGCAGCTCGGCGCTCACGCCGCTGGAGATGGTGCGCGGCTACGCGGCCTTTGCCAACGGCGGCTTCCGGGTAGAGCCCTACCTGGTCGACCGGGTGATGGACGTCAATGGTGAAACCATTTACCAGGCACTGCCGCTGACAGTCTGTCGCGATTGCGACGAGCCCGGGGACCTGGCCGAAGAACCGGGGGAAGGAGGACTGGCGGCGGAGCCCATCGACCTGGCCGAGGCGCAGGACGAAGAGGTGCTACCGGAGGAGGAGCCGATCGAGCTGCGCACGCTGCAGGTTAATCCGCTCAATGCCGATCCCACCGCCCAGGCTCTGCCGCGCGCCCCGCGCGCCATGACCGAGGAAACGGCGTTTATCATCGACTCCATGCTCAAGGACGTGGTCAAGCGCGGCACCGGCCGCAAGGCACTCTCCATGAAGCGCGGCGATATTGCCGGCAAGACAGGTACCACCAACGGCCCGCGCGACGCCTGGTTCTCCGGCTACAGCCCGCACCTGGCCACCAGCGCCTGGGTGGGCTTCGACTCCAATACTGAACTCGGCAAGAACGAGTACGGTGGCTCCGCCGCCCTGCCAATCTGGATCGACTTCATGTCAACCGCTCTCGAGGGCCTGCCGGAACGCCACCTGCCACAGCCGGACAATATCGTTACTGTGCGCATCAACCCGCGCACCGGACTGCGCACCTCCCGTGGCGGCATGTTCGAGGTCTTCCGTGAGAACCGCGTGCCCGGACACGAGTCCTACAGTTCCTACCGGCCCGGCTACCCCTCTTCCGGTAACAGTGCCGGTGACAATGAAGAAGAAGAGGAGTCCCTGCCCGAGGAACTGTTCTGATCGGGCCGGAATCGCAGTCGCAGCCCCGATCAGGGGCTCTATCCTGCCAATAAAAAACGGGGCCAGCTGGCCCCGTTTTTATTGGATGGTACCGGTGAGGAGTAAGGCTAGTTACGGCTCCGGTACTCGAGGCAGGCGCGCTCGAGGGCAGTAAAGTCCGGGATCACCGCTTCTTCGCCAGCCAGGGAAACATGCATCAACTCACCCATGGCGCAGGGACGGTCCCGCCCCATCAACTGGTCTGGCGTAACCCGTACCAGACGCGGCGTGCCGCGCAGCACCATGGCGAAAAACGGCAGGCGCCCGGCGGGGTTACCGGTGGCCAGCACGGCAATGCGACCGCTGTCGTCCATGGATGACAGTGACTGGCCGCGCATTACCTCGAAAGACAGCACTGGCAACCGCTGCTCACGCCAGTTGATCTCGCCCAGGTACCAGTCCGGCGCGTCGTAAGCCGATACCGGCGCCTGCAGGGCAATTACCTCGGACAGGATATCCACCGGCACCAGCAGCTGGCCATCCGCCAGGGGCAGCAACAGGCTGCTGACCTCCTGGGGCGTCTCCAGCGAGAGCGCTTCTGTTCCACTCATACACCCACCTCTCTCACGATCGTCTCTGTCCCCGTCACTGGCCGGCCGTCTCTGCGGTGTACTCGCGGATTGCCTCCAGCAGCACCTCTTCCTGGTAGGGCTTGCCCAGGTAGTGGTTTACCCCCAGGGAGAGCGCATGCTCACGGTGCTTCTGGCCGGTCCGCGATGTGATCATAATGATGGGGATGTCGCGCAGGAGGCTGTTACCGCGAATATGGCGCGCCACCTCAAAACCATCCATCCGCGGCATCTCGATGTCCAGCAGGATGACATCGGGCTGGATATCCTGCAGCTGGATCACGGCGTCCTGACCGTCCTTGGCGGTATTCACCAGGTAACCCTCACGCTCCAGGAAGCGCGTGGTGACCTTGCGCACGGTAACCGAGTCATCCACCACCATGACCCGCTGTTGTGCCTGTTCCGCTTCCTGCCTCACCCGCGGCGCCAGCGCCAGGGTCGGCTCCGGGGGACGTGCCAGCAGGGCGGCCTGCTGGCGCAACAGCGCGTGGGCATCAAGAATCACTACCACGGTACCGTCACCGGTTACAGTGGCCCCGGAGACCCCCTGCACCGCGGCGAACTGGGGCCCCAGGCTTTTTACCACGATCTCGCGACTGCCCAGCACGGCATCCACCTGCAATGCCATTGCATGCCCTTCGGAGCGCACCAGCAACACTGGCAGCTGGGATTCATCGAGTCCCAGCTTGGGCCGCGCCTCGGATTGCAACAGGGTACCGAAGTAATTCACCTGGTAGGGTTCACCGGCATACTCGAAACGGGCATCCGGGGATTTGTAGTAGTGCTCCAGCTCGTAGGGGCTGAGGCGCACGATACCCTCAATGGTATTAAGCGGCAGGGCGAAAACATCATCCCCCACACTCACCATCAGTGCCCGGTTGACCGACACGGTAAAGGGCAGACGCACAGTGAAGCTGGTTCCGGTGCCGTATTGCGACTCAATATGCACGGCGCCACCGATCTGCTTGATCTCGGCGGACACCACATCCATACCCACGCCGCGACCGGAAATCTGCGTCACCTGGTCGGCGGTGCTGAAGCCCGCCTTGAGAATGAATTGCAGGATCTCGTTGTTCGAAAGCTCCGCATCGGCACGCATCAGGCCGCGCTCGATCGCCTTCTCACGCACTTTCATCAGGTTGATACCGGCACCATCATCGCTGATGGTGAGCACCACCTCACTGCCCTCGCGCTCCAGTGCGACAGTGATCCGACCGCGCTCGGGCTTGCCAGATTCCGCGCGCAATTCCGGCGACTCAATCCCGTGGTCCACCGCATTGCGGAGCATATGCTCCAGCGGTGCCACCATACGCTCGAGCATGGAACGGTCCAGCTCCCCCTCTACGTTGGAGAAGACCAGGTCGACCTGCTTGCCCAGCTCAGCGCTGACCTGCCGTACGATACGGCGCAGGCGCGGCACCAGGCGAGAGAAAGGCACCATGCGGCTGCGCATGAGGCCTTCCTGCAACTCGGTGTTTACACGGGACTGCTGCAGCAACAGCGTTTCGGTATCACGGGCCTTGTTGCCCAGGGTGTTGCGCAACTCCAGCAAGTCCGAGGTGGACTCCAGCAGAGAGCGCGACAGCTGCTGGATGGATGAGTAGCGGTCCATTTCCAGCGGGTCGAAGTTGTCATCCTGCTCGGCGAGCTGCTCCTGGCGGAACAGGATCTGCGCCTCGGTTTCCATATCCAGGCGGCGCAGCTGTTCGTTCAGGCGCGTGATGGTCGAATCCATCTCGTCCAGCGCAAAACCGAACTCACTCACCTGCTCCTCAAGGCGGCTGCGGGAGATTGAGGTTTCCCCCGCCAGGTTCACCAGTTCCTCAAGTAGCTCCGCCGCGACCCGCACCATTTCCTGCGGCTGCCCGCGGTTTCCGGAGCGCTGGTCGCTGTCCTTCAGGCTGTCTTTCTTACGTACAAACGGCAGCACATTGGCAGCCGACTCGACCGTAGTGGCCGGGGCCGGACCCACTTCCACAGCACCCAGCAATGCCGGCACCTGCTGCTCGTCCTTTTCCTGCTCCGGTTCAACCGCTCCGTCGTCGTCGGCAGCCTGGCTATCGCCTTCCGGCTGGCCGGCTTCGACCGGGCTTACCCCGTCTTCCTCGATGATCTCCGCCACCTGCGGCAGATCGGCCACCTGGCTGTCGGCCCAGGCAGTTTCGAGCAGGAGGGCAAACTCTTCCAGGGAATCACCGCCCATCCACGCGCGCACGGTCTCAACACCGGCAGCGATGCGATCATAGATGCCATGGGCATCGGTGAAGAAACCGCCGGTTGGGTGCTCGCGGGGAGGCATAGCCTCAATTACGGTTTCGAAACGGTGGGCCACTTCACCCAGCCCCATCAGGCCAGCCATGCGTGCGCCGCCCTTGAACGTATGCAGTACGCGTTTGAGTGCTTCCGCACGACTGTAGTCCGCGGGATCGGCCTCCCAGCCCTGGATCAACTCTTCCAGTTCATCGACCAGGTCACCGGCCTCCTCCATGAATACATCCACCACATCCGGGTCGATGTCAGCCAGGAGGGCATTCAGGTGCGCGGTTTGGTCACTGCCAGTGGCTGGTGCCGCCGTGCTGGACGGCTCCACAACCGGCGCAGCAGGCTGCTCCTCACCGGCTGTAGCAGGTTTGTCCCCGTTGCCGGACTCGCCCAGGAGTTCCGGGTCGAGCCCCAGGTCACTGAAGTCATCCTGCCCGGCCAGGTCGTACTCCTGCTCACCGCCCCGGGTTGTCGGCAGGTCGCCGCTATCGATACCCAGACCGGCCCAGTCGCTTCCGGCCGAGCTGCCTGCGGCATCATCACTGCCGGCCGCCGGTTCAGCTTCCGTTTCGCTGTCACCGGTTAACGGCAGGTCGGCCCGGTCGATTCCAAGCTCAGCCCAGTCAAAGTCGTCATCCTCGCTGACGCTCTCACCGTGCGCCAGTGAGCGCAGGGCCTCGCCCACCGCATCGCTGACGTCCGGCAGGTCCTGGGCCGCGGCCACCGCATCCACCAGGTCGAGCAATTCGCTGTGGCCCTGGTCGAGCGTCGACCACAGGGCCGGTTCGCCCTCCAGCCGTCCGTCGAGGATGCGCACGTAAACTTCCAGCAGTAACTGGGACAGCTCTGCCAGGGTTGGCAGCTGCGCACGGCGTGCGGCCTCACCCAGCACTTCCAACTCTTCCGCCACAGGTTTCAGCTGCGCGGTATCCTCCGGGGTCCGCCGCCATGCGTTCAGCACCTCGTCCGCATCCAGCAGGACCTTCATGCCATCGGCCATAATGACCGCCAGCAGGTGCGGATCGACCTCCCGCGGTTCGCTCGCTTCGCGCTCGCGGATCAGGTGACCGACGGAGCGTTCCTGCAGCTCTTCGGTGCGGGCGAGGAACTGTTCAGCCTTCTCGATGTGGATCGGCTGTTGGCCGCGTATCTGCTCGAGCACGATGCGCACGTAACTGGCGCCATCCGCGAGCAGCTCGTAAATGTCCTCGTCGATACGCACCTGGTAAGTGCGCAGCTCTTTCACGAATCGCTCCAGCGGCGCGACCAGCTCTGCCACCGGGGTGACTTCCGCCATATGGGCAGACCCCTTCATGGTGTGAAGGGCGCGGTGAAGTGGATCCGAGGGCACATCGTAGACCGGCGCGGCCTCGCGCATTGCAGCAAGGTACTCATCCAGGGTGGCTAGATGCGTCTCGGTCTCCTGGGCAAAAATCTCCCACAACTGCGCATTGTCATCAAAATCGGAATCCTCGGGCGCCGGAGGCACGGGCTCTGCGGCAGGCTGGTCCTCCTGCGGGACCGCAGCACCTTTTTCGGGGGCGGACAGGCCTGCGGGGACTTCGCCGCGGGACAACTGGTCGGCCCACTCCTGCAGCTGGCTGGTACGCTCGGGCTCCGGATCGCCGGTCTGCAGGCGAAAGCCCTCGATCATCGATGGCAGCTTGGCGCAGACATGCTCTATCAGGTGGACATGGCCACGCTGCGGCTTGACCGTCTCATCGATCACGCGGTTGAGCATGTTCTCAACCGACCAGGCCAGTTCGCCGATATCCAGCGCCTCGACCATGCGGCCAGAACCCTTGAGGGTGTGGAAGCCCCGGCGAAACTCGATCAGGGCATCGTGGTCGCTGAAATCTTCAGCCCAGCGGGGGAAGTACTCGCCGATTGTTTCCAGGACCTCGGCGGCCTCTTCCAGGAAAATCTCGAGGATTTCGTCGTCGATCAGGCTCTCATCGTCGTCATCGACAAACGAGGCGGATGCGGCGGTCTCGGCCGGGGGTTCCGCTTCAGCCGAGCCTTGCTGCAAATCGGCAGCCGGGAATTCTGTCGCTTCCTCTGGCGAGGGCGGCCCTGCCTCCGCGACCGGGATTTCTGTCGCAGCACCTGCGTCCCCGCTGAGGGATTCGTCCGCATAGTAATCCGCTGTAGGAGCGGTGGGCTCTTCCACCGCCGGCACAGCTTCCGCGGCAACCCCTGCGTCGTCCTGCAGTTCCGATACGCTTGCGTCGGCACTGTCACCCTTAACCTGGAAGCCCAGGGCGGTGACGCTGTCCTCCGCCAGGGCCAGCAGCATATCGGCATCCTCGATGCCGTCCGCGCGCCGCTCGAGGTAGTACTCGACGCTGGTAATGGCATCTGCCAGGGTATCCAGCAGCTTCCATTCAGGCTGCTCGGCTGCCTCGATCAGGCGCTCGGAAATATAGCGGGTGCAGGCAGAGACAATGTCCGCTGCGCGGCGGTAACCCACCATCTCCAGACCACCGCCTACTTCCTGCAGCCGTTCCGGGACCCTGTCCAGGTGCCGCACATCCCAGTGACTGGCGATGTACTCGACTACCGATTCCTTTACTGACTCAAGGCCCGCGCGCGCCTCCCTCAGTACCGAGTCGGTGGCGTCGCCCATCAGGGGCTGTTCCGCATGCTCCTGGTGCTGGCGGCTGACTGTCGCAGCCAGTGCCGAATCCAGCTGTACCACTTCACCCGCGGCCTGCAACAGGAGTTCCTGTGGATCCCCGCTGCGCGACGCATCGCGCAGGCTTTCGTAGATACCCCGGGCGCGTATGCGATGATTTTCCAGCCCCAGGACCCCCAGGGTATCGGCGATACGCTGGGCGATCGTAGCGGTGTCAGCGAGGGAAACCGTTTCGGCTGCAGCGACGGTGGGGTCCAGAGCCTCGCGCACACTCTGCAACTCTTCGCGCAGGGCGGCCACGGCGGTGCCCATGGCCTCGGGGCCCATGGCAAGCGCCTCGCCAGTATCGGGCCGTGGTGTTCCCGGCACCGCCCGATCGAGGGCAAAAGTGTCGTACAGCTGCTGGCAGCGCGGGCCGTTTGGCCCGGCCATGTAGACGTAAAACAGGAGGTTGCGGACCAGGCCGCGGTCCAGGGGCGCATCCAGCACCTGGCCGCCACGGCCCTGCAACAGGCGGAATTCCACATCAATCCGCCGCAGCAGCTGGCGCAATGCCGGCTGCACGGTGATACGGTGTTCACCGATGGCCTCCAGCAGGCCCTCGAGGATCTGCCAGAGTGGCTGGCGCACACTGCCGCTGTAGAGCAGCAGCATTTTGTCAGTGACTTTCTGCAGGTAGGCCAGGTTATCGCCACTGTTGACGTCCCGGATCAAACCGGCCGCCGCAACGTGATACATCTTGCGTAACTTGGTCACCAACTCCTGCAGCCGGGCCTTGTCTGAGAGCAGGGGTTGGCGGGCACCGGCGGCACGCTCGAGCGCTGACAGCTCGGGCGAAAAGAGTCCGCCCTCGGTAATCAGGCGCTCGCGGCGGACCGCGCGCAGGTCATTGAGCAGGGGGAGTAACAGCACCGCATTATCGCGGCGCTGGTAGGCGACCTTGTCCAGATACAGCGGCAGCTCCAGCAGGGCACGCATCAGGAATTCGCGTGTCTCCTCGCTGTTCTCCACCTCGTCAGACGCCAGTGCCTGGATCAGCTGTTCCATTTCCTCGGCCAGCATGGCAGCGCCGGTCAGCTCTGCCATATGCAGGCTGCCGTGGACCTGGTGGATCAGCTCGAGACAATTCTGCAGGAGCGAGGGCTCCGTGCTGTCGGCCGCATAGCTCTCCAGGGCGTGACGTGCCTGGGCCAGCGTCTCGTTGATCTCTCCGGTCAGCCAGTCAAGGGCCTGGAAATTCGGATTGTCGTGACTCACGCCAAGTCCTCAATAATTCTGTATTTCGCCGGGTACCCGCGGCTTGCGCACGGGCTACCCGTCCGGGCTTCAGGCCAGGGCGCGATCCTCGCGGGCAGTCGCGTCGTCTTCCTCGCCGTCGAGCATCGGGAAATCATCCTCGCCCACATCCGGCAGATCGACATCGTAGAGGTCGTCACCGGTCTCCACACCGGTATCCTCGGCGGGCAGCTTGAAGCCGGCAACGGACTCACGCAGGGCGGTAGCGGTTTTGGCCAGGTTACCAATGGACTGGGCTGTCGCCTGGGTACCCGCGGAAGTCTGCGAGGTAATCTCCTGAATCACGTTCATCGTGTTGGAGATATGGCCGGCAGAGGAGGCCTGCTGTCGTGCCGCGTTGGAAATGTTCTGGATCAGGGCCGCCAGGTTGGTGGATACGCCCTCAATTTCCTCCAGGGCAACACCGGCGTCCTGGGCCAGGCGCGCACCGCGCACCACCTCGGTGGTGGTCTGCTCCATCGAGGTCACCGCCTCGTTGGTGTCGGACTGAATCGCCTTTACCAGGCCTTCAATCTGCTTGGTGGCGCCGGCGGAGCGCTCGGCGAGACGCTGTACTTCGTCCGCTACCACCGCGAAGCCCCGACCCGCGTCGCCGGCCATAGAGGCCTGGATCGCGGCGTTAAGTGCGAGGATGTTGGTCTGGTCGGCAATGTCGTTAATCAGGCTCACGATATCGCCAATTTCCTGGGAGGATTCACCCAGGCGCTTGATCCGCTTGGAGGTGTCCTGGATCTGCTCACGGATATTGTCCATGCCCTTGATGGTGTTCTGTACCACCTTGGCACCATTGCTGGCGATCTGTACCGAGCGCTCGGCTACCTGGGCAGACTCGGCGGCGTTGGCGGATACCTGGTCAATCGTTACCGCCATTTCGTTAACGGCCGCAGAGGCACCGGCAATTTCCTGGGCCTGGTGCTCAGAGGCCTCCGCAAGGTGGAGGGCAGTCTGCTGCGTCTCCTCGGACAGGCCGGATACTTCCTGGGCGGTACCGTTGATTCGCGATACCAGTACGCGCAGCTGGTCAATCGTGTAGTTGATGGAGTCGGCAATCGCACCGGTAAAGGCCTCGGTTACCGTGGCACTGGTGGTAAGGTCACCATCGGCCAGGTCGGCGAGCTCATCCAGCAGCTGCATAATGGCCTGCTGGTTACGCTCGTTGGTCTCGGACTCTTCACGCAGGCTGCGACGGGTGCCGGAGAAGGCGGTAACCATCATGCCGAAGATCAGCAGCACGAACACACCGGCAAGAATAGCGATGGTCTGGTTATTCGGCTGGCGCTCTGCGGAAAGGTTAACGATACGGTCGTTAAGGGTGTTGAGGGACTCGAGCAGCTGCGGGGAAGAGGCGAGGATACCGTCTGCCGCCTGGCGAGCCGCGAACAGTGCCGGGGTGGCCTCGAAGATCTCCCGTACAGAGGAGCTCACAAATTCAAACAGTTCGGTGATTTCGTCCAGCGACTCGCGGGCCTCCTCGTCGGTTACGCGGGAGATTCCCATCACCACGTCACCGCCTTTCATGCCCTCTACCACCTTACCAAACAGGCTGGCATCGGTATTGAACTGGTCGGCAGCAGACTCGGCATCCTCACCACCCTGCAGCATCTTGTCGATGTTCCGGCCGATACGCTCGGCGCGCCAGACCTGCAGCTGGGCCTGCTCCACCTGGTTCGCGGGGGCGTTGTTGGCCAGCAGGATTTCCACAATGTTGTTGTGCTCTGCCTGCAGTTCCGGCAGCGAGTCGTTCAGGGTACTGGCAACGTCATTCAGGAAGATAATGGTGTCGCGGTTGTCAATGATGGTGTCCGCCTGGGCCCTCACCTGGCGCCAGATCTCACCATACTCAGCCAGCTCACTCCGCAGCACCTCGCGGGTGGACTCATCGGCCCCCTGCAGCTGGTTCCAGGTACTGGTCATGTCGTCGATAACACTCTCCAGCTCGACAAATGCCTGCTCGTCACCGGCGGTGGCAGCGGGGGCGTATGTCACCACCTGGTAGGCCAGGGCCCGCAGCTCGGCAACCTGCTGGAGGTATTGCTTGTCCTGGTCTCCCCGGGACTGCACCAGGAAGATACTGACGATCAGGCCCGCCAATGCGGCGAGCACCAGTAGACCCAAGAACAGCGCGGCCGGGTTGCGGCGTAGCGCGGAAAAGGAACTCTGGGAGCCTGTTTTCATAGTTTACTCCTGGCGGGCCCCGTTTATTGTTGAGGCCGTCTTATTTTCACCACTGTTGAACCGAAGATCGATAGATGCCCCGGCA
Organism: Microbulbifer sp. JSM ZJ756; assembly: GCF_044383805.1. Taxonomy (NCBI): domain Bacteria; kingdom Pseudomonadati; phylum Pseudomonadota; class Gammaproteobacteria; order Cellvibrionales; family Microbulbiferaceae; genus Microbulbifer; species Microbulbifer sp. JSM ZJ756. The sequence continues at coordinate 249,420 of NZ_JBISER010000006.1, forward strand.
ATACACAATACCAGCCTGCCGGCGACACCTGTTGTGCGTTCATCCCCCGCGGGACAAACAGGAATGCCGCGTACTCAGTGAGCCGCGGCATCCATAAACTGATAATCATTGATCAAGGCGAGCATATCGAACACGAGCCAACGATCCTGCTGCCGCAGGAACTGCCCGCTGATCATGGGTGCGAAAGGCTCCAGCAAATCTCCCGGCGCACGGCGGGCATATTCCAGGGCCAGGTGCTGCATACCGTGCAGCTCATCGACGATCAGCCCGGCATAAACCTTTTCATGCTCCACCACCAGCACCCGGCGCTGGTGGCGGCCACTGCTCAGGCTACCGCCGAAAAACATTGCCAGGTCGAACAGGGGCAGCAACCGCCCGCGGACATTGGCCACCCCCCGCACCCACGGCTGGACACCAGGGATAAAGGTATGCGGCGGCACTTCCAGCAGCTCCACCACTTCATCCATGGGAGCGACAAAGCGATGCCCCAACAGGGAAAAGCCAATACCACTCCAATAGGGTTTTACTTCCTGGCGGCCAGGCAGGCCTGCGGCCTGCGCCTTGGCGCGGTTGGCAATATCAACCAGCGCGAGATAGGGGGACTGTTCAGACTGCACCGGATTGCCGCTGGCTTAAGCCAACACCTCCTCGATCACACCCAACAGCTTGCTCTCAGCCACCGGCTTGGTCAGGTAGGCGCGCGCACCCTGGCGCATGCCCCAGACGCGATCGGTATCCTGGTCCTTGGTAGTGACCATGATGATCGGGATACCGGTAGTGTGGTTGTCCTTGCTGAGCTGGCGCGTAGCCTGGAAACCATTGAGGCCCGGCATAACGATGTCCATCAGGATGACATCCGGACGCTGCTCGCGTGCCACATCCACACCGGTTTCGCCACTGGTGGCGGTAAGCACCGAGTGCCCGTTCTTTTCCAGAATGGTAGTCAGCTTGTGCGTCTCTGTCGGAGAGTCGTCAACAATCAATACCTTAGCCATTTCTTCCCCGTGACATTCTCTGGCCACACAGGCCACTTATTCCCCAAAGTGCCTAGTGCCTGCGTGACTGTTTTGGTCTTGCTGGGCGGGCTGGAAACCGGAAACCGGTACCCGCACACCCTGTTAAGTTTTTTATTGTTGCTTTTTTATCCCGGCTGGAACCGTGATCGGGCCCCGCCGGACAGCGGACAAGCCGCCTATCTTACGCTACCTGGGAGCGCAAAGTCACAATCCGCAACCAGCCCTATGCCGCATGATGGGGCTTCGCGTGAGCGGAAATCGCCCCCATCAGCTCACTCTTGCTGAACGGCTTGGTTAAATATTGATCACAGCCGACAACACGCCCTTTTGCCCGATCGAACAGGCCATCCTTACTGGAGAGCATTACTACCGGGGTTGCGCGGAATTCGCTGTTGTTTTTGATCAGTGCGCAGGTCTGGTAGCCGTCGAGGCGCGGCATCATGATATCGACAAAGATGATATCGGGGCGGGAATCGGCAATTTTTGCCAATGCATCGAAGCCATCGGTGGCCGTGACGACGGTACAACCCGCTTTTTGCAGTAGAGTTTCTGCGGTGCGGCGGATCGTCTTGCTGTCGTCGATCACCATTACCGTCAGGCTTTCCCAGTTCAGCTCCATAGTGTTGTTGTATCCCCTGAATATTTATTTTCGGCACTGGTAACCGTTCTTATTTGCTGCCGCGCCGTTTCTTTGAACCACTAGCAGGGTCTGGGCGCCCCGCGCCACTTTTCCAGGGCACTCGCCGGGGTCGCACGCCAAGGGGAACTTTTAACATAGAACTATCGCACAATCCACCGGTCCCAATCCTGTTCGACGGCATGCACAATTTATCGTCACCCCACCCCAGAGCACTTTCGCGTATATTGTCGCCCGAAACGGTTGCCTCCCCATTGATCAGACCTTACTTTAGCCACGGGCAAAGACGACCAGCAACGGAACCCCCTACCTATGAGCCAGACCCTCGGCGTGGTGATGGACCCCATCGCCAAAATCCAGTTCAAGAAAGACACCACCCTGGCCCTGCTTTTGGCAGCACAGCGCAGCGGCTTCCGGCTCTGGTATTTCGAACAGGGCGACCTCTACCTGGAGGACGGCCGGCCCATGGGACGCGGGCGCCCCCTGGAAGTGTTCGACGACCCCGGGAACTGGTTCACACTCGGCGATGTACAGGACATGCCGCTGGGCGACCTCGACACCCTGCTGATGCGGGTCGACCCGCCCTTCGATAATGAATTCCTCTACTCTACTTACATCCTGGAGGGTGCCGCGCGTGAGGGCTGCCTGGTGGTCAACCGGCCCCAGTCCCTGCGCGATTGCAATGAAAAGATTTTTGCCACCAGCTTTCCCCAGTGCTGCCCGCCCCTGATCGTCAGCCGCAATATCCAGCGCCTGCGGGATTTCCATGCCAGCCACCGGGACGTTATTTTCAAACCGCTCGACGGCATGGGCGGTACCGGTATCTTTCACTGCAAGCCGGACGGCAGCAACCTGGGCGCGATACTGGAAACACTAACCGATAACGGCCGCCGCCAGATTATGGGGCAGCGCTACATCCCCGAAATCAAGGACGGCGACAAACGCATCCTGGTGGTCAATGGCGAGGCGGTACCCTACTGCCTCGCCCGGATCCCGGAAGCCGGCGAGACCCGCGGCAACCTCGCCGCAGGCGGACGGGGGGAAGCACGACCGCTGACCGACCGCGACCGCTGGATCGTAGAGCAGGTGGCTCCCAGCCTTAAGGAAAGGGGACTGCTGTTCGTGGGCCTGGACGTGATCGGTGATTACCTCACCGAGATCAATGTCACCAGCCCCACCTGCGTGCGCGAAATCGATGCGGCCTACGGCACCGATATCGGCGGGCTGCTCATGGACGCGATCACAGACCTGCTGGGGAAAAAGGGATAGACTGGCCAACGGCCGGTAGATGCGGCCCCGGGGATCAATCCCCGGCAAGGTAACCGGGGCATCCCGTGCCGCGTCATCCCGCACCATCACTGCAAACCAGTGATTGCAGTCACCGGGATACCTGACGAGCACAGCGGGCAAATAATAAGCAGTACACAATCACCGGAATGAACTCGACCGCCAGTAATAACCATCCACAGGCAGCCCAGGGCGAGCGCTTTGTCTTCGCACTGTTCCTGGCCTGTGCATTTCACGCCATAGTAATATTCGGCGTGGCCTTTGCCGCGCCGGAAGGTCGCCAGGCGCCGCCGACCCTGGAAGTGACCCTGGCACAACACCACACCACGCAGGCGCCGGAAGATGCGGATTACCTCGCACAGCACAACCAGCAGGCCAGTGGTACCGCCGAGACACCAAGGGAACTGTCGAGCAACCGCCGCGCCGAAATCGCCGATACCCGCATCCAGGAAGTAAACCCGCTGCCACAGCAGCAGGCCGCCCGGCCGGCGGACCAGCGACGCCAACTGGTCACAACCATCGGCGACAGCCCGCGCGAAGCGCCGGAGCTCCCGGCCGAGGACAAGCGCTCCGACGAGAAGCGCGGTGATGCACCCACCGACCTGCCGCAGGTGAATCCGGAGATCGCCAGCCTGCAGGCCCGCCTGGACAAGATCCGCCAGACAATCGCCCAGCGCCCACGGGTCCGCCGGCTTACTTCGGTGGCTACCAAGGCTTCAGCCGACGCCGCCTACCTGCACGGCTGGCGGGAAAAAGTGGAATCTGTCGGCAATGACAATTTCCCGGAGGAGGCCCTGCAACAGCAGATCACTGGCAGCCTGCGGATGATGGTGCGACTCCTGCCCACGGGCGCAGTGGAGGAAGTTGTTATCCTGGAGTCCTCTGGCGAGCGCGTGCTCGACGACGCCGCCCAGCAGATCGTACGCCTCGCGGCGCCATTCGCCCCCTTCCCGGCGGAGATCCGCAAGGAGGCCGACCGACTGGAAATCATCCGCACCTGGCGCTTCGAAATGACCGGCTTCTCCACCGCCGCCGGCAAGATGCCCTCCCGGGGGTAATCCCCGGACCACGGAGCCCGGGCGTTCTCGCCGGCACCCCCGGCCTCCCCGACTAGACTGAGTTTATGCACCGAGACAATATCGACAGCGACCTGACCCACTCCAGCCTGAAGGGGCAATTCCTGCTCGCCATGCCCGGCATGCAGGATCCGCGCTTCCACCACACCATCGCCTTCGTCTGCGAGCACAACCCGGACGGCAGCATGGCGATCGTCATCAATGTGCCAAGCAAGGTGCACTGGAAGGAGGTTTTCGAGCAGTTATCCCTGCAGGATGCCAGCCTCCGAGGTGACGAGGTCGTATTGCTGGGTGGCCCGGTGTCCCCGGAACAGGGGTTTGTCCTGCACGGTACCGGGGCCCAGTTCGATTCCACTGTCGAGGTCAGTCCCGATATCAGTCTCACTGCCTCGCGGGACATCCTCGAGTCCCTGGCCACCGGTCGCGGCCCGGACGATGTGCTGGTGGCCCTCGGCTACGCCGGCTGGGGCGCCGGACAGCTGGAACAGGAACTGGTGGAGAACGCCTGGCTGACCCTGCCGGCAGAGCCGGAGATCCTGTTCGCCACGCCCATCGAGAAACGCTGGCAAACCGCCGCGGCGCGCCACGGCATTGACCTTTCCGGCATGGGCTCGCAGGCGGGTCACGCCTGATGGCCAAACCTGTCACCGCGCTGGCCTTTGATTTCGGCACCCGCTCCATTGGCCTGGCCTTTGGCCAGAGCCTCACCGGCAGCGCCCGGGAGCTGGCACCACTGCCGGCAAAGGACGGCAAGCCCGACTGGAACCGGGTGCAGGCCCTGGTCGCCGAGTGGCAGCCGCACTACCTGCTGGTGGGACTGCCGCTGAACATGGACGGCAGCGAGAGCGAGTTCTGCGCCCGGGCTCGAAAGTTCTCCCAACGCCTCCACGGCCGTACCGGCCTGCCGGTGGAACTGGTGGATGAGCGACTCAGTACCCGCGCCGCTAAAGAAGAGGCATCCGCGCGCGGCCATCGCGGCAACTACGCCGAGGACCCGGTGGACTCCATCGCCGCCCGTATCTTCCTGGAGGACTGGCTGCGCGCCAGGGCCGCCACCGACTGACCCCGCACGCCCACCGCGCCATTATGGTCTGGTAGAATTGGCGGCCCATTTCCCAACCGAACCAGGCAGTATGGCTATAGACCGCATCCGCATCGCCACCCGGCAGAGCGCCCTTGCCCTGTGGCAGGCCAATTTCGTCAAGGACCAGCTGGAGCTCCACCACCCCGGCCTCGCGGTGGAACTGCTGCCGCTGACCAGCCGCGGCGACCAGCTGCTGGATATCCCGCTGGCCAAGGTGGGCGGCAAGGGCCTGTTCGTGAAAGAGCTGGAAAAAGCGATGCTCGACGACCGGGCCGATATCGCCGTGCACTCCATGAAGGACGTGCCCATGGAGTTTCCGGAAGGCCTGCACCTGCCGGTGATTTGTGAGCGAGAGGATCCCCGCGACGCCTATGTGAGCAATCACTTCGCTCACATCGACGAACTGCCGGAGGGCGCCGTGGTGGGTACCTCCAGCCTCCGCCGCCAGTGCCAGGTGCTCGCGCGCCGGCCCGACCTGCAGGTGAAGTTCCTGCGCGGCAACGTCAATACACGACTGGCCAAGCTGGATGTGGGCGAGTTCGATGCCATTATCCTCGCCTCTGCCGGCCTGCTGCGCCTGGAGATGCGCGAGCGCATCCGTGACTTTATCGCCCCCGAGATCATGCTGCCGGCGGGCGGCCAGGGTGCCGTGGGCATCGAGTCCCGCCGCGATGCCGAGCTCGACCGCCTGCTTGCCCCGCTGCACCATGGCGACACCGCAGATCGCCTGGCGGCCGAGCGGGCGCTGGTGGCGCGCCTCAATGGCAGCTGCCAGATCCCCATCGGCTGTTACGCCGAACTCGAGGGCGACCAGCTGTGGTTGCGCGGCCTGGTGGGTGACCCGGATGGCCGCGAAATTGTCAGTGCAGAAACCCGCGGTCCGCGTTCCGGGGCGGCCGCACTCGGCACCGCCCTGGCCGAGGAACTGCTGGCCCGCGGCGCTGACAAGATCCTGGCCGCCCTCTGACCCCATGACCAGTGAACTGCGCGGTGTGCGCGTACTCACTACCCGGCCCGCACACCAGTCCACTGACTGGTGTGCGGAACTCGCCGCCGCGGGCGCCACCGTGGACAGTATCCCCATGCTGGCGATCGAACCCATTGATACCGGCCCCGCCTGCCAGCGCATCAGGGACCAGGTACTGGATTTCGACCAGGTGCAACATGCCATCTTTGTGTCGCGTAACGCAGTACGGCTGGCATTCGACTGGCTGGACAGCTACTGGCCACAACTGCCGGCCGGGCCCCGCTACTATGCCATCGGCGCCGCCACCGCACGGGACCTGGAAAGCCACGACGTGACCTGCAGCAGCGCCGGCGGCGGTATGGATTCCGAAGCCCTGCTGGCGCTGCCGGCCCTGCAGCGGGTGGAAGGCGAGCGCGTACTGGTGTTTCGCGGTGCCGGCGGCCGCACGCTGATCGGCGAGACCCTGCGCGAGCGGGGTGCGCGCGTCGATTACTGCGAGCTCTACCATCGAACCCTGCCGGGAGCCGCCGCGGGGGAGCTGGCAGGCTACAGCGTCCAACCCGACGCCATCACCGTCCACAGCGGTGAAACGCTGGACAACCTGGCCCACTGTATTCGCACCAGCGGCCGCGATGCGCTCTATCGTGCCGCCCTGGTCTGTCCCAGTGAGCGGGTGGCTGAACAGGCGCGGGCGCTGGGCTTCCAGCATGCAACCGCCGCCGCCAACGCCGGTGACCGCGCCATGCTTGCCGCCCTGCGTGCGATCTTTTCCCGCTGAGCGGTCCCGGCCGCCCCGATCGCGGTAAAAAATTTCAAATCCGCGCCAGAGATCGTATAAAGGATGCCGCGAGTCGCTATAATTTGACGACATTTTCCACTGCAGTGCCTGCCAGCTCATGACTGACGACAACTCGAAAAAATCCGGGGATCACAAGGATGTGCCTGTGGTCACGGACCAGGCGGAGCCCAAAAGCAACTTTGCCCGGGCAGCCGCGGACAAAAAAAACGGTGACAAAGGCGGCAAGAAAGCGGACAAGTCGCGCAGCGGCTCCGGCTGGCTGTGGCTGCTCCTGGCCGCCGCCCTGGTGGGCGGCGGTGGCGCATGGGCCTGGTACAACTGGCCGCAATTCCAGGCGGGTGTGCAACAGGCCATTGAACTGCTACCCGACAGCGACAAGCGCGAATCGACCGCGACCGTCGCAGCGCCAGCGGATGACACCCCCACCGCAACAGGTGAGAGCGCAGCTTCCCCCGAACCCGCAACGCCCTCGCCCGCTGAAGCAGGCTCGCGGGATTCGGCAATACCGCAGCCGGTAGCGCCGGACAGCGGCGCCCGAGTTTCCACTCCACCCCACCAGCCCGGCGCCCAACAGGCCGCACAACAGGCCCAGGCCATGGCAGACATGCTGCGCGAACTCAACCAGCAGCGCACCACGGTGGCCCAACTGCGCCAGCAGCTGGCCCAACTGCAACGGGAGCTGGCGGCGCAGTCCAGCCGCCTCGGCGAGCTGGGTAACGTCAGCCGCACCGACTGGCAGCTGGCGGAGGCCGATTACCTGCTGCGGCTGGCCAACCAGCGCCTGCTGCTCGAACGCGACAGCCGCGCCGCCCTGGGCCTGCTGGAAGAAGTGGACCGCATCCTGCGCCGCGTGGACCGACCCGACCTCTACGGTGTTCGCCAGCAACTGGCGCGAGATATTACCGACCTGAAGATGGCCGAGGATATCGACCAGCAGGGGCTGTACCTGCGCCTGGGCGCCCTGCAGGAACAGATGCTGAAGGCCAGTATCCAGCCGGAGTTCGACCTGGCAATGGGCGCTTCCGGAGAGGACGCGCCAGATGATACAGCGGATTCGACACAGCCGGCCTGGGAGCGCAGCTGGGAGAACTTCACCAGCTTTCTCAAGGATTCCGTGCGTATCCGCGACGGCGATATCGACCCGGTACTGCTCTCCCCCCAGAGCGAGGCACGTTTCCGCCAGAGCCTGCGGCTGAATATGGAGCAGGCGCAGCTGGCGGTACTGCGCGGTGACAGCACCGTCTATCGCGATTCCCTGAAAAGCGCGCGACAGCTGCTGCTGGATTACGGTATTGCCAACCAGCGCCGCGATGCCCTGGTGCGCGAGCTCGAGTCGATGGCAAAAGAGCCCATTGAAGCGGAATTGCCCGACCTGAATGCCTCGCAGAAAGCCCTGCACGACTATATCGAGAGACTGCACAACACCAGTCCCGGGCCGGCCGAAGACGGGGGGGCGACATCGTGAAGCGCTTCCTGTTCTCCGCGCTCGCGTTCCTGCTGTTCGGGGCGTTCCTCACCGAAATGATTCGCAGTTATCCCGGCTATATGCTGCTGGCAGTTGGCGGCAAGCGCATTGAAATGAACCTGTGGGTGGCGGTGGGCGCAGTGGCCCTGGCGGTGCTGCTGCTATTCCTGGTCTTCTGGCTATTGCGCAGCCTGCTGCGCGGTGTCGAGGGCGGGGTCAGCCGCATTCGTTTCGGCCGTACCCGCGTGGCACGCCGCCGCCTAACCAACGGCCTGGTGGAATTTATGGAGGGCAACTGGGCCCGCGCCCGGCGCCAGCTGCTGAAATCCGCCCCCCGGTCCGACGCCCCGCTGATCAACTACCTCGCCGCGGCACGCAGTGCCTTCGAACTGGGCTATCGGGACGAGGCCAACGAACTGCTGGCCAAGGCGGAGGCGAGCGGCGACGACACCCGCCTGGCGGTGGCACTCAGCCAGGCGCGCATGCAGCTGCTGGACAGGCATTACGAGCAGTGCATCGCCAGCCTCGAGCGGGCCAAGCAGGTGGAACCGAAACACCCGGCGGTGCTGCAGATGCTGAAGCAGGCCTACTACCAGCTGGAAGACTGGAATCACCTGCGCGCACTGCTGCCGGACCTGGAAAAGCACGCCAATATGCCCGAGGAGGAAATGCAGCAGCTGGAGCAGGAGGTGTACCAGCACCAGCTGCTGGAGGCCGGCGCCCGCCAGGATGCAGAGAAGCTGTTCGATATCTGGCAGAGTTTCAGTGGCCGCTGGCAGCGCAATATGGACCTGCGCGGGCTTTATGCCGAGCAACTGCACCTGGTCGGGCGTGACGAGGAAGCGGAAAAGCACCTGCGCTGGATCCTCAACCATGAGTGGCGTGCGAAGCTGGGTCGCCTCTACGGCTGCCTGACCGGCGCTGATGCCGCGGCGCAGCTGACTGTCGCCGACGGCTGGCTGAAGGAATACGGCGAGAACGCGGACCTGTACACCTGCCTGGGCCGCCTGTGCCTGCGCAACGAGCTCTGGGGCAAGGCGCGGCAGCATTTCGAGAAGAGCCTGACCCTGCGCTCGGACCCCGCCACCTCGGCGGAGCTGGCGCGATTGCTGCACGCGCTGGGGGAAAAAGAGCACGCGGCGGAGCTCTACAAGGAAGGCCTGGTCCAGGCTGTTTCCAGCCTGCCGCAGTTACCACTACCGGGAGAGGCGGCCTCCTTCACCCACGGCAGCCACTGATGCCAGGTACCGGGCCGGCTCATGCAACCCTGGTTCCAGCCAGCCAATCGCAGCAGGTAGCGCAACAGGACCGAATGAGTTTCCGCATGCACCGCCGCCTGAGCGCTCTCAGGAAACAGGCTTTCTGTCATTCCTGACTTTCCGCAGCGGAATTTGCATATTGCAGACAGCTCGCCAAATTGGGGGGCCTGCCTGCTTGCCAGCATGCCCGCATTTTTGTACAACGGTTTACATCGCTAACAAGAACACATGGCTATGCTGAAATACACCCACGTTGTGGGCGACCCGCTCCGCGCTCGCTCCAGCGACTTCTACCTCAGCGAATGGTTCGATAATTGAGTTGACGCTATCGGGCACGGTAGCGGAACCCCCTTTTTCCCTCTCTTGACCTGCCCACGAAAAATCATCGAGTTGTATCTGGTTTTTTAACCCGGCGGGATCAATCCCCCCAGAGCCCTCTCAACTCCCCCCTTGCAGGGAAGCCACAGGTGTATTGCGCCACCTGTGCGGGGAGCCACAGGGGCGACAAAAAATTCATAACTACACGAAAACCCAAGGTGCTCCCATGAAGAGATACAGTAAGAAACTGATTGCCCTGGCCATCGCTGCCAACGCGACACCCGCGGTGCTGCAGGCCCAGGAGGCCGGCAGCAATGCCACCCAGCTCGAGGAAATCACGGTTACCGCAAGCCGTCGTTCCGAATCTATCCAGGAGATCCCCTACAACATCACCGCGGTCACCGGTGAGGACCTGCAGAACGTCGGTGCCGACGACCTGACCAAGATGTCCCAGTTTATCCCCGGTATGCAGATGATCGACGCGGGCGCCCGCAGCACCGGCCTGGTGACACTGCGCGGCATGAACGTCGGCGGCCTGCAGGCGTCCGAGAACCAGGGTGGTAAGGACATCATCTCCCGTTACGTCAACGACACGCCGCTGCTGATCGACTTCAAACTGGTGGATATCGATCGCGTGGAAGTCCTGCGCGGCCCCCAGGGCACCCTCTACGGGCGCGGCGCCATGGGCGGCACCCTGCGCTATATCCTCAACAACCCCAACACCGAGGCAGTGGAAGGTTCTGTCAGCACAGAGATCTCGCAGAATAGCGAAAGTGACGGGATTTCAAGTGAGGTCAGCGGCGTCTTCAACCTGCCGCTTTCCGATACGCTGGCCCTGCGCGTCTCTGGCACTCGTGTCGATGACGCCGGCTTCGTGGACTATGAAAATGTGCTGGTTGAGCCGGGCGTAAGCAATGCTGAGCGCACCATCAAGGATGCCAACACCGAGGAAACCAATTCCGTCCGCGCTGCCCTGCGGTGGGAGCCCAACGACACTTTCTTCGCCCAGGCCAGCTACTACGTGCAGGACCAGACCGCCGGCGGCCGCCAGGCAGTGAACCCGGAGTTCACTGGCGGTGATTTCAGTTCCGCACTGCGCTACGAGGAAGTACGCGAGAACCGCGACGACCTGTTCAATGTGGAACTTGGCCTCAATACCGACCTGGTGGAAATCTTCTCGACCACCTCCTTCGCTGAATACGAAGGCACCGGCAACCGCGACCAGACCGACCTGCTGTGCGTGGACATCTGGCCTGGCTACTGTGACTTCCCCGAGTTCTCCGGCTTCACCGTGGACGACAACAACTCGGAATCCCTGGTGCACGAGACCCGTATCCTCTCCACCGAGTCCAATTCGCCGGACTGGCTGGACTGGATCGCCGGGGTTTATTACGAGGAGACTGACACCCTGCTGGATGCCCGTGAATACACCCCGGGCTACCAGGACTGGGCCGGCATCGATACCGGGTATGGTGAGCTTGAGTACTGGCGCTTCGCCGACAGCACCTTCAAGGAACAGGCGGTATACGGTGAAGCAACCTTCCACGCCAATGACCAGCTGCAGTTCACCCTGGGTGCACGATACTTTGAGCAGGAAGAGAATTACGCCTACGACTGCACACTCCTGCCCGTCTACTGGTACTGGACCCGCGACACCGTCGAGCCGGAATGTGATGTCCGTGACGGTTCGATCGATGACACGGTATTCAAGTTCAATGCCGCTTATGACTTCACTGCTGACGTAATGTTCTATGCCACGGTGGCCGAGGGGTTCCGTCGCGGCGGCACCAACGCCGGCGCCCAGCTGCTGGACAGCGAGAAAGCCTACGATTCCGATACCGCGGTCAACTATGAACTCGGCTGGCACACCACCCTCGCCGACGGTGCCATGATTTTCAACGGCGCGCTGTTCCGGGTGGACTGGAAAGACCTGCAGGTCCCCACCAAGTCCGAGCTTGCCGCCATCAACATCACCGGCAATGCCAACCAGGGCCAGATCGACGGTATTGAACTGTCCACCCAGGCGGCCGTCAGCGATAACCTGACCCTCAGCGGCTGGGTCACCTATTACGACCATCGCCTGGATGGTGACGCGCTGGCGATTGGTGGCTATGACGGCGATGCCTTCCCCGGCGTTCCCAACCTGCAGTTCAACGCGGCCTTCGATTACTTTATCCCGGTTCCTGTGGGTGAGCTGACCCTGCGCGGCAACGCGTATTACAAGGACGAGGTCCAGAGCCGCCTGAATGATATTACTTACGAGGATGAGCTGTACGAGTTCGACAACTCGGACAATGAGGTGCTGGACAGCTACGTTGTCTACAACCTGTCAGCGGATTACCGCCTCGACCAGTGGCGCGCTTCCCTGTTCCTCGACAATGTCACCGACGAGTACTACTTCTCAGGTGTGCGCAGTGCCAAGCGCTACGGTGAACGGGGCCAGTTCTATTACGTCGGCCAGCCCCGCACCATGGGCCTGAATTTTACTTACGAATTCTAACAACCACCTCTCACAGGATGCTTGAGCGGGGCCCGGCCCCGCTTTTTTGTGTCCGCTTTTCCCGTCCCCGGAAAAACCGCTAACATCAACGGGCAGCCGTCTCGAGATGCAAACCCAGAGGTACTGACGCCATGCCCGACACCGATATCGCCCGACGCCTGCAGCAGGTACGTGACGCCATGCAGAGGCGGGACTGGCGCACCGCCACCCGATTGAGTATCGAGGTACTGCAGCGCGACCCGGACCAGCCGGATGCGCACCTGGTGCTGGGCCTTGCCGCAGCCGAGGGTGGCAAACCCGGTATGGCACTCAAGGCCTTCGACCGGGTTCTGCAACTGGACCCCGGGCGCTTTGATGCCCGCGCCCAGCGCGCCCGTTGCCTGGTGCAGGCCGGTATGCATGTGGAGGCAGAGCAGGAGGCCGACCGCTGTGTTCCGCAGCTGGCCGACAACGCCAAGCTACTGGACCTGGTGGCAACGGTGTACAGCCATATTGGCAAGCAGCACAAGGCCGCCCCGCTGTTCCGCCGCGCCGCCGCGCTGGCTCCGGCGGATATGGCCATCCTCTCCAACGCCGCCTCGGTAGAGGTTTTCCTGGGTGAAAAGGAACGCGCACGCACCTACCTCGAACAGGCCCTGCAGCAGGACCCCGGCCACTACCGCAGCCACTGGCAGCTGTCGAAGATCCACCGGGCCGGGGACCGTGGGCATATCGAGGCGATGGAGAAACTGGTATCGGGGCTCGGCACCAACCACCCCGGCCGCCCGTTCCTGCACTATGCCATCGGCAAGGAATACGAGGACCTGCAGGACTGGGACAGCGCCTGGACCCACTACCATGCCGGCGCCGAGGCCCAGCGCCGCCGTACCGATTACACCCCGGCTGCGGACCGGGCGCTGTTCAAAACCCTGCGGCAGGGGTTCGACCGGGACTGGCTCGAGTCCACGGCCACGGGAAAAACCGCAGACAGCGATGCTGCCCCGATATTTATCCTGGGCCTGCCACGCTCCGGCAGCACCCTCGTGGAGCAGGTCCTCGGCAGCCACTCCCGGGTGCAACCGCTGGGAGAGCTCCACCAGTGGCCACTGGCGGTGAAAAGGAGCACCGGTCTCACAGTCCCCGGGCTGGTCAATGCCGAGATCGCCGCGGCCGCGGCCGGTATCAATCCGGCTGAAGCTGCCGAAACTTACCTGGGGAGCATCCGCCACCTGCGTGGTGATGAGCCCTGTTTCACCGACAAGTTACCGGGCAACTTCCTCTACCTGGGGCTGCTGGCCAAAGCCTTTCCCCGGGCGCGCTTCGTCCACGTTCACCGCAACCCGATGGACAGCTGCTTCGCCATCTACAAGCAGCTGTTCGCCGATGCCTATCCCTACTCTTACCGGCTCGACGAGCTGGCGGACTACTACCTGGAGTACCGGGCCCTGATGGATCACTGGCAGGCACTTCTTGGCGACCGCCTGTACAGCGTGAATTACGATGTGCTGGTGGCGGAACAGCGCACGCAGACGGAACGGCTGCTGGACTACCTGGGCCTGCCGTTCGAGGAGGCCTGCCTGGAGTTCCACCGCTCCGGGGCCGCCGCTGCCACCGCCAGTGCCTCCCAGGTACGCCAGCCCCTGCACGCCCGCTCCGTGGGACGCTGGCGGGAGTTTGCCGGGCAGCTGGCGCCACTGCGCCAGAAGCTCGAGCAGGCAGGGCTTGCCGTGGACTGAGTTCGGGCCACTGCCTGATCCGGATATTGCTGGCCGGCGTAGAGTCCTTTTACGAACCTCCGAGAGGAATATCCCGATGCCCGGAACTGCAATACGCCGTGTAGTCCTGCTTGTCGCGGCCAGCCTGCTGCTGGCCGCCTGCTCCAGTACCGATGTTTCCGCGTATCGCGACCGGCAACCACAGTTTGTGCCGGAAGAATTTTTCCGCGGCCCGCTGACTGCGCACGGCATCCTCAAGGATCGCTCCGGCCGCGTGACGCGCACGTTCAATGCGCAGCTTAAGGGCAGCTGGAACAATGGCGAGGGCCTGCTGGAGGAACGATTCGTGTTCGACGACGGCGAGGTGCAGTTCCGCGACTGGCGCCTTGTACCCACCGGAGCCGACAGTGCCGGCGTGCGTACCTTCTCCGGCACTGCCGGCGACGTGGTCGGCCCGGCCAAGGTCCGCGTCAGCGGCAACGCCATGTTTATCCGCTATACCCTGCAGGTGCCCTGGAAGGGAGACACCATCGAGGTGGATGTCGACGATCGTATGTACCTGGTGTCCGACAGGGTGCTGATCAACGAGTCCAGCCTGAGCAAGTGGGGCTTCAATGTGGGCGAGATCGTGCTGACCATCATCCGGGGACAGCAGCCCTGAGCTGCTGCCACTGCCCCGGCTGGCTGCAGGCACTAGGCCCACAACCGGATTCCCATCAGGCCCCAGCCGAACATATAGGCAGCCAGTGCCAGGTTCAGCATCACCATGGCAGTGGCATGCCAGAAAGTGAAACGCCCCACCTGACCAATACCCGCATCCCGGTGGCGGAACCAGACCCGCAGGCTCCACAGTGCCATTAGCGGAAACAGGACGGTACCGCTGAATACCAGCAGCGTTGGCACAGAGACACGACCGGCCTCGGCGTAGGGGCTCGGCCCACCGAATGCCAGCAACACGCCCGCTATTGCCATTCCCAGCGCCAGTACGGTGAGCATCGGCCAGGCCCGCAACGCCACCTTCGCGCCGCGGGAGCCGCGGCCCAGTAGCAACCGCGGCAGCCATACCAGTGCCATCAGCAGGCCGGCCAGGGTACAGACGAGCCAGAGAACCAACAGCAGCAATGGCGCATAGGCGACGAGCACACCGGTCTTCACCAGTGTCTGCGGCCCGTAGTGCAGCACGTCTCCCGCCACGGGATCTTCAGCCCGTACCAGGGCCACCCGCCCGCTGTCCGGCTGCAGGTAGGTATTTCCGGAACCCGCCACCAGTTCTCGCACCGGGCCACCCAGCACCGGCCCGACGGTGATAACACCGTCGTGAACCTGCAGCTTCCAGGGCAACAGGCTGGCAACAAAACCAAAGCGACCGGAGACCGGGCTGATCGAGCGGTACAGGCCCGACATGGCCAGGTCTGCCTGTGCCAGCGCACGTGCCGGCTGGACTTCAGCCGGCTGGCTGGTGCGGGCGATATAGGCCGACAGCAGCCGGTGAATTTCCGCCACCGCCGGGCCTTCACCGTTGGCCAGGATCACATAGCCCTTCTGCAGCTCCGGCTGGTAGGCAAGCAGGCTACGGGCACCGGGCAGGCTTCCCTCATGGCCGAAAAACACCGTGTCATCGTGCCGGAATACAGTGTTGCCCAGCCCCCAGGCGAGTTCCAGCCCGGCATCCGCGGCAAGCGTTGCGCGGGGACTTTCCATTTGTACCAGTGATGCCGGGGACAACAACCTGTCTTCGCCGGCGCGACCCCGCTGCAGCAGGAAACGCACGAATTTCACCATGTCCGTAAGGCTACTGTTGAGCCCACCGGCAGCGCGGTTGTTTAGGTGCCAGTAACCTTGCGGCCGCCCCCTGCGGTAGGGGGTGGCAGCGTGTGAGCGATAGTTGTCCGAATAGAAGTAACCGCTGTCGTTCATAGCCAGCGGCACAAAGAACTGGCGCCGCACGAACTCCTCGTAAGGTATGCCCGCTAACTTCTCCACGATGTAGGCGGCCACTAACGGGCCCGTATTGTTATAGGCCGAGCGGGATCCCGGCACCCAGCGTGACGTGCGTGAATGCGGGTGCAGTGCCAGGGCTGCGCGGATACTGATGGGCTCACCCCCGGCGGACACCAGTTCCGGGAAATGCGGCGCGTCCCAGCCACTGCTGTGGTTGAGCAGGTGCACCAGTCGTACCGGGTGCTTCCCTTCCCAGGGGTTGTGGAACTCGATCTCCGGCGCCAGCCGGGCGAGGGGATCCGAGAGACTGACACGGCCCTCCTCTACCAGTTTCATCACCGCCAGGCTGACAAACATCTTGGAGATGGACCCCAGCCGAAACTGTGTGTCGGCGGTTACCTGCCGTTTTGCCGCCAGGTCTGCCATGCCGGCGGTGTGCTGCCACAGCAACCCACCGTGACCTACCAGGGCGACGGCAAGGCCCGGCGTTCGGGCCCTGGCCCCGATAGCCTCAATCGCCTGCTCCAGTTCGTGGAGGTTTCGCGGCGGACCTGCTTCCGGTTGGGCGACAGTGCCGGTCGCGTATATCAGCAATACCACGGTGCAGTACAACAGTGTTTTCATGTGGGATCCCCCTGGTTTGTCGGCATGCCCGCAGGGGCATGGCTGTGATTTAATGAGGGGAATATCGGCGTGCCCGCTGCGGTCCGCAAAGGAAGGAATGTGAACACCTGTGAAGGCCGGCGCGGGACACTGGTCACAGCCGGTCACAAGGTGTAAGTGGCTGATTTGAAAAAAGAAAAACAATCCGGCGAGCCCGTCGCAGATAGCTGGCGGGTTGGCGAGTTCCATTTCGACCCGCGCACCGGCAAGCTCTCGCGCGGGGGAGAAACCTACCGGCTGGAGCCGCAGGTCAGTACCTTCCTGGCACTGCTGGTAAAGCATGCCGGTGAAACGGTGAGCCGCGATACCATCAACCGGCAGATCTGGCCGGACCGGGTGGTGAGCGACGATGCCGTGCGGGCCATGGTGAAGAAACTGCGCGAGGCCCTGGGAGACAATGCCCGGGACCCCCGCTATCTCCGCACCCTGCCCCTGAAAGGCTATGCACTGATTGCCAGGACGGGGCCAGTCACGACAGGCAGGCGCACGTCCAGAATGGCCATCGCGATCGCCGCTAGCGGTATCACAGCGGTCCTGGTAGCCGCCATCGCGATGACGGCCATTGATGGTCGTGGGGCCGGCGAACCGGAAGCGGTGATCGAGCAACTGACCGGTCTCCCGGGCTCCGAGGTAAGTCCCGACTACAGCCCGGCTGCCGAGCGACTGGTGTTTTCCCACCGCGCCAGTAAAGACGACACCCTGCAGCTTTACGCCAAGGAGCTGCCCTCCGGCCGCGTGCAGCGGCTTACCTGGGACAGCGCCAACTACGCCAATGCCCACTGGTCCCCCGACGGCACCCGGCTGGTCTATACCCGCAGCCAGGGAGAACAGCTACAGCACTACCTGGCGGGCTACGATCCGGAAACCGGTATTGTCGACCCGCGCCCGCTGCCACAGGGAGATGGCCAGCGCCGCTACCTGCAGGGCTGGTCTCGCTCCGGCGAGGCCATCTACCTGAAAGATGCCGGCCAGCCCCAGGGAATCTGGCGGCTGGAACTCACCCGGCAATCCCTGCACCAGCTAACGGCACCGAGCGTCAACGGTGTGGGCGATTACTTTGCGCGGGAATCCCATGACGGCCGCCGGCTTGCCCTGCTGCGGGGGCTTGAGGACAACAAGCGGGAGCTGCTGGTGCTGGACCTGGCCACAGGCACACTCCTGCATACCCGCCTGCTCACCACTCCTGTTGACCGGCTGGCATGGCACCCGGATGGACTGCGCATCGGGCTGTCGGGGTTCAATGGCGAACTGCTGGAATACCGGCTGGATGAAGACCGCTTTGTGCCCCGGCCCACACCGGACCGCTTTATCAACGACCTGTTTTTCCAGTGTGGCAATGACTGCTTCCTGATGCGCCGCCATAACGGCAACTTCCTCGACCTGGAGGAGCAGCCGGATCCCTTCGCCGCCAAATCATTAATGGCTGCAGATCGCTTTGACCTGCCCGGCGCGGAGGATTTCCCTCATTACTCCCGCGGCGGCGAACGTCTCTTCTACGCGTCACTGGCTCGCGACCGGCTCTACATTCAGCGCCAGGACCCGCAACAACGGCGGAAAACACTGGTATCACTGCCGGTGGAGACTCGGATACAGGCCCTGCAGGCCAGTCCCGATG
Organism: Microbulbifer sp. JSM ZJ756; assembly: GCF_044383805.1. Taxonomy (NCBI): domain Bacteria; kingdom Pseudomonadati; phylum Pseudomonadota; class Gammaproteobacteria; order Cellvibrionales; family Microbulbiferaceae; genus Microbulbifer; species Microbulbifer sp. JSM ZJ756. The sequence goes on from NZ_JBISER010000006.1 coordinate 267,741, forward strand.
GCACCATGGTGGCGGGTATCGCCGGGCGCCGCCTGTTCACGGTTTCCGGTGAAGGCGGGGAGCTGCACTACCTTACCAGCGACCTGGATCTCGCCAGCGCCCCCACCTGGTCAGCGGACAGCAGTGCCCTCTTCTACGCCAGGCGCGAAAAAGGTGCGTCAGTAATCTATCGCTTCCAGCCCGGAACCGGCCGGCACGCCCCGTTACTGCACGGATACGCCGCCCTGCGCATCCTCGCAGATGGCCGCGCGGTTGCCATCGACGAACAAAATCGGGCATGGCTGCTCGTGAGCGTGGACCAGGCCGCTGCGAGGCGGGAACTGGGCAAAGTGGCCTCAGCCCAGCCCAATCGCTGGCAGGTCCGGGGAGACTGGCTGTATTACACCGAGCATCGCGGCAACGATGCCTTCGTAGTGCGTATCAGACTGGACGATGGCAGGCGGATGGAGCGGCTGCTGGCCCACAACCGCTTCCGGCTGCACTTTGACCTGCATCCACGGGCGGACCGCATGATCGGGGTCAGGTCGATGCTGGCAGAGAGCGACCTGGTAAAACTGTCACTGGCCCCGGTCAGCGACTGACGAAAGCGGGCTTATGCCGCAAGGAGCCCGCCAAACAGGATGACTGCACCGACCATGATCAGCCCCTGCACGATGGCAATCAGGATCGCCTTGAGGAATCCGGTACCCAGCACCAGCATGTAGGCAATGGCCGCGAGCGGAATGGTGATCAGCATGCCCCATTCCGCAGTCACCCCGGGAATCATGCCGCCGACAAAACGCTGGATGATTACCGCCAGCAGTAACGCAAACAGGCAATAGAAGGCGCCGGTATTGCGGGCCCCCAACATGGCCGCCGCCATCTTGAGCGGCAGCACCAGCAGGGCGACCAGCACGATCAATAAAATCAGGAATTCCATTTTATTCCTCCACAGTACCTGCGCCGCTCCCGGGAAAAGGCGCCAGCGTCAATCCAGGTGCCAGGATTTTTTTAAGAGCGCCCCGGCTGCCAGGGCCCGCCTTCCAGCTTGACGCCCTCTTCACCGCCATCGGCGCCGATATAAACCGACACCGACCACCCTTCCCGACACTACCACGCCATCATAGTCCGCATCGGGGAAGTCCGCGCGGTGATAGATGAACGGGCATCCTGCGGTCATGCCGCCGCCGTGGACTGATAGCTAACGACGGTTGGCGTGTAATCTACCCGGGACATCCCGGAGCCGGGATCCCCGGGAAGAGAGCACCCCCCGACAACGACAGAAAATATTGAATCCGCTAACCGGGTTCTCTGCTAATTTGCCGATAACAGCATCGCAGCGATCTTGCCTGCCTGCACCCCAGCACAAAAAACCAGGACCCCGCTGAGAATCACCCCCAGGGTGATCAGGGCGCGCTGCTCGATGCTGGAGGCACTCTGCCACCATTGTTTGAATGCCTCCCTGGCGGATTGCTCATTTTGCATCAGTTGTCCCTCCTTGTTATCCAGGCACACAATTACCGATACCCGAAATACTTCGAAACTATAAACAGCCTCACCCGACAGCACGCCGGGTTAATCGCGAAAAGCCTTGACCCTGAATGTGGCAAAGGTGATCAGGCCTATCATCAACAGCAACATTGCGGACAGCCAGAAAGTATCCCGGGGCGGCAGGCTGGCCGCCTGGGCCAGGTAACCAACCAGTGCCAATAACATCCCGGAAACCATCCCCATCAAATATCTGGTCATTATCATCCCTATTTTTATTTACACCGAAAACTTCCAACAATACATGAATATGTATCGTAACAGCACACCCGGCCTGCGCTCGGAAAAACGGAGCTCTCGGTCCCGGGATCACCATGCGCCTTGCACTCTGCCATGGCACTCAATAAAACCAATTGATAAACGCTCGCCAGGCAATCGACAGCAGGCGATACAGTCTCGTCACCACAAGACAAAGCAGTGCATATATGCCGAGATCAAACAACAAACTGGATAAGTTGAAAGGATCGGAGAACATGTTGTAGTCAAAGCCCAACCTGGCAAAGATCATCTCTGACCCGATGATTGCGAGCAGAACCACAATAAAAAACTCGCGCCCGGACTGTCCTCCCAGCTTTTCAGCAGCCCCTCCCTCGGTGTCATTCGCCGAGTTATCCCCTACCCCCATTCTAAAATCCTTGATTAAGCCTGATTGAAAGTCCCTTACAAACCATTAAAGCGATACTATCACTGGAGCCCCGGGCTGAAGCAATTGCAGGAGCCAGGTCAGCCGGGAACAGTTCGCGGAGGTAGCACAGCAGTTCCAACTAATAACCAGGAGGCTTTTATGGGCCATCTCAGCTTGTTACTGGCTACGGCCATGCTTTTTCCCGGTGATGCTCATAACACCATCGATGGCTATGCACCTGTATCGGCAAATCCGGCCTACTCCGACACCACCGGCCACACCAACACAAAATTGCCTACGGCGATGACCCAAGCCAGTACGGCCTCTTGTGGCTGCCACAGAAAAACACAGAATCCAGCGGGTCGCTGATCGTATTGATCCACGGCGGTTGCTGGTTGAGCGCCTACGATATTACCCACACCTTTCCACTGGCGACGGCGCTGGCGCGCCATGGCTACCCGGTATGGAACCTCGAATACCGCCGCAGCGGCGAGACCGGAGGAGGCTGGCCCACCAGCTATGACGATATCCAGCGCGGGATCCGTGCACTGCCGGCACTCGGGGCGTTTGGGGTCTCGCCCGACCAGGTTATCCTGATAGGACATTCCGCCGGCGGCCACCTGGCGCTGCTGGCGGCGTCGGACTGGGAGCAAATGTTTCCGGGGAAAGCACCCCCGGTTTCTGCCGTGGGCCTGGCCGCGATCACGGATATCAAGCTGTACGCGGCCGGAGACAACAGTTGCCAGCAGGCGACACCGCAGTTTATGGGCAGCATGCCGGAGGTAAACGGCAATGCCTACACCGAAGCCAATCCGGCGGAACGGAAGATTACTGCCCCGGTCACACTGCTTCAGGGAGAGCTGGACCCGATCGTGCCGAGGGCACAGTTCGAGCGGCTGGGCGGACCCGAAGTAAACCGAGTGCTGGAACCGGGCGCGGGCCACTTCGACTGGATCCACCCAGGCACGCCGGCGTTCGCAACTCTGGTGCAGCAGCTGCAGGCCATCGGTGCGCCGAACTAAACCTGCCAACTCAGGCGGGAGCCCCGCCTCCGCGCAACCGCCTGAGCCCGGCCACAGTTTTCCACACCAGGCCGAGCAGCCCCGCTGCCAGGACGGTAAAGGTTAGCGGTGCCCAGGGTGCCTCGAGCACCAGTAACGTCATCCCCGAAATTGCAATCCAGGCCAGGGGTATAACCGCGGCCACCCACAGGCCGATGCCACGGAGCGCCACCAGTACCACACCCAGCGTCATTATTGCGGTGGGCGCCGGGTGGATGGCGAAGGTCTCCGCCTGGAACCAGCCGTAGCCCAGCAGCGGGGCAATCACTGGCAAGCCGAACAATCCCAGCACTCCCAGCAGCGCACCAAGCATCGCCGGTAGGGTTTTGAATCGTGGCGCGTGATCGATACCGAGCCCGCTGGCACCGACTGCGGCGAGCATGATCCCCTCAAGCACAAACCCCCAGCCGATATCCTGCCCGGCCCAGTTGAGCTCACCGTAGCGCAGCATGAAATACCCCACCCCCACAAAGACCCACGCCGGGGCGAGTAGCAGGCAGGCGAGACGCGCACGCCCACGCAGGACAAGTACAATAATTACGCCTCCCAGCAAAAGGGTGAGCAGGTGCAGCGGCCAGAAATCCTCGCCCATCCGTTCCAGCAGGCGATAATAGACATCCGCGGTAAAGGGAATGAAATCCTCCAGGCGGTAGCTGGACCATTCGCTCATAGCGACTCGATATGCCGGATCATTTTCCGGCGGCAGTCGGGGGATGGCAGCGGTTTATTGCCAGCCCGCATATTCTCGTTCAGGTGCTCGACCCGGGTGGTGGCGGGAATGGCGCAGTTCACCGCCGGGTGGCTGACAATAAACTTCAGCAGGAAGTCGGCCCAGGTCTGGCAGCCGCACTCCTCCCTGGCCCAGGCGGGGACATTTTCGCTGCGTTTCAGGCCCTTGATCAGGCGACCACCGTCGTAGGGCCGGTTGGCGATTACCGCAATACCCCGCTCCCGTGCCAGCGGCAGCAGCCGGGCCTCCACTTCCCGGTGGGTGATGTTATAGGTCAGCTGGGCGAAATCGATGTCTTCAGATGCCATTACCCGCTCGAACTCCCGGTGGCGGCGGCCGTGCGAAGTGGTGATACCGATATACTGGATCCTGCCCTCCGCCTTCAGCTCGCGCAGGGTTTCAAGCTGCTGTCGCCAGTCCACCAGGTTGTGCACCTGCAGCAGGTTGAATTCCGGCAGGCCCCAGCGCGCCGCGAGCTGCTGGAACTGTTCCCGGGCGGATCCGCCCGCCGGGCTCCAGACTTTCTCGGCGGAAAACAGTGACTCGGGCACACCCAGTTTTTTCAGGGCATAGCCCATCACATCCGGTGCCGAGCCGTACATCGGGGAGGAATCCACCAGCCCGCCACCATGATCGAAAAATGCCCGCAGCACCTCGGTACGGGCATCCAGCAATTCCGGGTCGCTGCCCACGTTGAACGTCTGCCAGGTACCCAGCCCGATCACCGGCAGTTGCTCGCCGGTGGCGGGGATCGCCTTGCGCAACAGGCCATCGGGTGCGGCTCGCAGTACCGGGGACATTGCCATGGCAGCCAGACCCGTAGACACCAGCTTGAGGAATTGCCGGCGGCCAGTCTTCGCGTGAGCGTTTGTCGTCATGCTTGCTGCCTCCCGGAATTGAGTGGCGTAGCGGGTTTAAGGGACTCAGGTTTTAAGGGACTCTGGTTTTAAGGGGCTCGGGTTTCAAGGGAGGCTGGTTTCAGTAACGCCGTGGCCAGCAACAGGATAAAACAGGCCAGTACGAACACCTTGTTTACAAACCAGTTGGTGCGCCAGATAGACCATTCGGGTTGCACGAGAAACTGGGCGAACTTGGTGCCAATAATCAGTATCTCCACCAGCGACACCACCAGCGCAAGACGGTAGAGGTAAGTGGGCCGCACCAGCAACGCCCAACCCAGCCACACATGGATCACCGGCCAGAAATCCCAGTATATGTAGCGCATCCATGGCTCGCCGTTCGCCAGCGCGTAACCGATGGGAAAGAGATACTTGATGAAAACGGTCCAGGCCGCGAGGATAAACAGGAAATGGGCGAGAAAAGTCACCCAGCCGTTTGCGTTCAGCCCGCCCGGATTTTTACTGGCCATGGCCACCTCCCGCTATCAACCAGCCTGTTCCTGTCCCGGGGAAAGGTCCAGGTAGAGAAAACTACCGGCGACAGGAAAACCACCGCCGGCACCAGGGCAAAATTCCAGGCCCGACTTAATTGCCGGTAGCCGCCTGCAGCTCTTCCTCCAGCCTGCTGCTCTCCACCGAGCGCGGCTTGTGGAAGCGCCCCAGCCCCAGGTAAACCACCGGGGTCAGGTAGAGGGTAAACAGCGCCGCCAGCCCCAGGCCACCGAACATCACCCAGCCGATCGCACCGCGCGCCTCGGCGCCGGGACCGCTACTCAGGATCAGCGGCAGCCCGCCCAGCACCGTAGAGAGCATGGTCATGGCGATGGGGCGCAGGCGCACCTGTGCCGCCTCGGTAATCGCCTCGTACACACTGTGGCCACGGTCGCGCAGCTGGTCCGCGAACTCCACCAGCAGGATGCCGTTCTTGGCCATCAGGCCGATCAGCATCACCAGCCCGATCTGGGAGAAGATGTTCACCGTGGTACCGGTGAGGAACAGCGCGTAGACCGCCGCGGCCAGCCCGAACGGTACCGTGGTCATGACGATCACGGCACTGCTGATGCCCTCAAACTGGGCGCACAGCACCAGGAATACCACCAGGGCGGCGATGGCATAGGTCATCGCCACCTCGCGGGAGCTCTCTTCCAGGGTATCGGCCTCGCCCTGGAACAGGATGCCGACATCCTGCGGCAGGATCTCGCTTCCCAGGGCACGCAATTCCTCCACCGCGCTTGCCAGCGGGTAGCCCGGAGCCAGCCCCATATCGATCTCGATCGCGCGACGCTGGCCGTGCCGGTCCAGCTCCGCGGCCACGCTCTCCTCGCGCAGGCTGACCATACTCGACAGCGGCAGCAGCTTGCCGCTGCTGCTCTTCACATAGAGGTTTACCAGGTCCTCCGGTGACGAGACGGTAGTGTTGGCGGCCTCCAGCATGATCGGTACGGCCTGGTCGCCCACATTCAGGTCCACCACATCCAGCCCATCGACCACTGCCCGCAGGGTTACGGCAATATTTTCCAGCGGCACCCCCAGGTCCGCCGCACGGCGACGATCGATCTCGATCGACAGCTGCGGCTGGGTGGGCCGGTAACTGATATCCGGCTGGCTCAGGTGGGGCAGCCGGTCCTCAATGGCGCGGGCCATCTCCCGGGCGGCCTGGTAGATGCGGTTGTAGTCATTGCCCACCAGGGCAATCTCGATCCCGCCGCCACCGCCGCGCAGGGACAGGCTGTTGGGGCTGCTGACGCGAATTCGGGCGCCGGGTATCTGTGCCAGCGGCCCGGCAATTTCCCCGGCCAGTGCCTGCTGGGAGATCTCCCGCTCCTCCCAGTCCGCCAGGGGCAGGGTCACCCGGGCCCGGTTGGGGTCGTAGCGCCCGATCAACGTAATGATATCGGTGGCATCGCCGCGCTCCACCAGCGGTCGCACCACATCCTCGATATGTTCCGCCTGGCGGGCAATGTAATTCTGCCCCACGCCATCCGGGCCGGTGGCATCGACGCGGATCAGCCCGCGATCTTCCGATGGCAGCAATTCCTTGCCCAGCACCAGGTAGAGCCCGCCCGCGCCCACAGCGAGCATCAGCGCCACCGCGAAGCTCAACCGGGCATGGCGCAGGCAGGCGACCAGGCTGCGCTGGTAAGCGTTCGCGATACGACCACCAATACCCACCAGGCGCTCGTAGACCGGGTGCGGACGCTGTTGCCGCTCATCCCGGGTAATACGCGCGGTGAGCATCGGCACCAGTGTCAGCGCCACCACCGAGGACAGCGCCACCGCCGTGGCCAGCACCAGCCCGAACTCGCGGAACATGCGCCCGGCGGTACTGGGCAGCAGCGAAATGGGGATAAACACACTGACCAGCACCGCCGTGGTGGCCAGTACGGCAAAGATCACCTGGCGTGTACCCAGCACCGCGGCCGCCCGGGCCCCGAGGCCCTGGGCGCGGCGCCGCTGGATATTCTCGAGCACCACAATCGCGTCATCCACCACCAGGCCGGTGGCCAGCACAATCGCCAGCAGGGTCAGGATGTTGATGGAAAAGCCCATCAACCAGATACCCGCCAGGGTGCCCACCAGGGCGATGGGAATGGCGGTGCTGGGGACCAAGGTGGTGCGGATATTGCCAAAGAACAGCCAGATGGCGGCAATCACGATGGCGATGGTGAAGCACAGGCTGGTAACCACCTCCCGCACCGAACCCTGGATAAATACCGCCCGGTCCTCGGTCACGGTGATTTCGAGATTGTCGAAGCGCTGGTTCAGGCTGTCGATTACCCGCCGCACGTCCTCGCTGATATCGATGGTATTGCTCTGCGCCTGGCGCACGATACCCAGGCCGATTACCGGCCGGTTGTTCAGGTACACCAGCGACTGCACATCCTCGGGCCCGAACGCCACGTGCGCCACATCGCCAATGCGGGTAGTGCCGCTGATCACGATATCGCGCACCTGTTCCTCGGTCACCGTCGACGCGTCGGTGCGCACCAGCAGTTGCTGGTCCTCCGAGCGGAAACTGCCGGAAGGTACATCCAGCGGTGCCTGCTCCAGTACCGCCGCCACGTCACTCACTGACAGGCCAAAACTGGTGAGGCGCAGCGGGTCCAGTACCACCCGCAGGACGCGCTGGCGCTGGCCGGAGATGGGCACATCGGCGACGCCGGGAATCGAGATCAGCTCCGGAACGATGTCTTTCTCGATGATGTAGGTGAGCGCCTCATCACGCAGGCGCTCGCTGGTTACCGCCAGGTTGATCACCGGCTCCGGCTGGTCTGCGGCCTTGACCACCACCAGCCGCTCCACGTCCTGCGGCAGGTCCCGCTGGGCCTGGTTCACCGCTTCGCGCACATCGGCGGCGGCGGTATCCAGGTCCACATTGGCGTTGAACTCGACATGGATACGGAAATTGTTCTCCTCGCTGGAGGACTGGATATTCCTGATGCCGGAGACCCGCGCCACCGCCCCCTCGACAATGCTGGTGACCTCGGAATCCATGGTCTCCGGGGAAGCGCCGGGCATCTCACCGCGGATCGATACCACCGGTACATCCACATCCGGCAACTCGCGCACTTCCACCGCACTGAATGCGGCGATACCGGCAATGGCAATCAACAGGTTGAGCACCAGCACCAGTACCGGGCGGCGGATCGCCAGGGAGGCCAGGTCACCCCGGTGTGGCCCGGCGTCCTGGTTCACTGCGGAATCCCTGTCGCGAGTGGAATCATTGCTCATGGGATTACAACCTCGCCATATTGGCCACCGGCATGCCCTCGCGCATTCGCTGGGTGCCCTCGGTCACAACCGACATCCCCTCGGGCAGGTCGGAATCCACCAGGATGGCACCCTGCAGCCGCTGCACCACCGTGGCCGGCACGCGGCGCACCTTGCCACTGCCGTCCACGGCCCAGACAAAGGCGCCATCATTGCCCCACTGCAGCGCCACTTCCGGTACCACCGGGTAACGGCCCGCCGCCAGCTTCAGGGTTACCCGGAAGCTCATGCCCGGGCGCAGCCGGTCGTCGCCGTTATCAACCCGCGCCCGCACCGTGAAGGTGCGGGTCTGCGGGCTCACCCGGCTGTCGATATCGATCACCTCACCCTGGTGGCCGGGGTCGCCGTTGGACCAGGTGGATACCGAGATCGGCTGCCCCTCGTCGATCTGGCCGTGAAACAACTCGGGCACCTGGAAAGTCACCAGCAGCGTGCTGCGGTCATCGATGGTGGTGATCTCTGTGGAGGGATCGACCCGCGCACCGGGGTCGATATTGCTAATGCCGATATAGCCTTCGAAGGGCGCCTCGATCGAGCGATGGTCCAGCGCCACTTCGGCCCGGTCCAGGTTCAGCCGGGCGCGCTCGACTGCACTGCGGGCATCGTCCACGGCGTTCTCGGTCACCGCGCCGGAGTCCCGGGTGCGCTGGTAGCGGCTGTACAGCCGTTTGGCATCTTCCAGTGCCACCCGCGCGAGCTGCACCGCCAGGCGCTGGTCGCGCTGGTCCAGCTGCACGATGGTCTGGCCCGCCGCGACCCGGTCGCCGGCCTTGAGGCTCACCTCCACCACCTCACCACTCACTTCCGGGTACAGGGTGACACTCTTGTCCGCACGGGAGGTACCAACGGCCTCGACCCGGACCAGCCGCGGCTGCCATGCCACGGTTTCCGTCACCACCGGCTGGGCCCGGGGCTGCTCCCGCTCCCCGGGAGACTCTGCAGCCGGTTCGCACCCGGTCAGCAGGGTGATAGCCAGTAATGCAACACCGGTGGCAACGCCCCGCTGGCGGCAGAAGCGTCCTCGTTGGACAGTTTTCAAGTTAGCTCCACAGAAGTTTTTTGATTATCAGTCAATGAGAAGTCCAGACTACTGCGAAATATTCCCGATTTCACTAATTCGGCCGCCCCGGCCATGCAGCTGCCCTCTCCCTTCCCTACGCTGAACGCGCCCGGATGGGTTAAGTCCCCTTACCTGCGCGTGCGCAACCCCCAATGCGAACCGGTCACCGGAGCAAAGCCGATGGAAGACTCTGCATTGGGGGTATTGTGAAACTCCTACACTGTTACATGGTGCATGTTGAAGCGCCAACGGGCGACACACCGCAGGAAGGCAATGACAAACGGATTGCGGGCTGTGATTCACTGCGAGCGCGGTCCGCAGTAACAGTCATCTGCTTCTTCAGCCTCTGCGTACATAGAAGTTGGAATTCCCGGGACCACCTCTGCTTATGAAACAACCAGCCGTACTTTCACTGCTGTTCTCGTTGCTCGCATCCGCGACTGCCAGCGCAGCCGATATTAATGTTCGCATGCAAAACCTGCCGCCAGAGGGAGTGGTCGTACTGCAGGTTTACGATGACCCGGATGCTTTTGGTGATTTCCGGCGTCCCGCGCGCGAGGTGCGCTATGACATCCAGCCCGGGCAGAATTACGTGATTCCCGATGCCCCTGCCGGCGAGGTCGCGGTGCTCGTGTACCTCGACTCGAACAATAACCGGGCGCTTGACCGCAACTTTATCGGCATCCCCCGGGAGCGCATCGGCCTGTCCAACAACTACCAGCCCAAGGGCCCCCCCAGCTTCCAGCAGGCAAGTTTCTACGTAGCGCAGGACCGGCCCAACGAAGTCAACATCGAGCTATACGAGATTCTCGGCGAGTCAGGCCAGTGGGGCGTGGGCCTGGGCGTGATCACCCGCAGCAGCCCGTATGTGGGTTCCGACACCACTGTGGTGCAGCCGATTCCCGCCATCACCTATTTCGGTGACCGGTTACAGTGGGTGGGCCCGGCGCTGCGTTACGGGATCCTGGGCAGCGACACCCTGCGCCTGGCAATCACGGCGACTTATCGTGTCGGTGCCTACGAAGAGGACGATTCCGACTTCCTGGAGGGCCTTGGCGATCGCGACAGCACGCTGATGGCGGGCCTGGGCCTGGTTTACGAGGGCCCCAACGGTTTCGAGTTCGACCTGGGTTATGAGCACGACGTGCTGGACCAGATCGGCGGTGGCAGTGCAGTGGCGCGGGTATCACGCGGTTTCCAGTTCGGCAAGCTGCGCCTGTCACCGGAACTGGGCGTCAACTGGCTGAGCAGCGACCTGGCCGACTATGACTTTGGTGTTCCCGTTTCCGCGGCTACGCCGGCCCGCCCGGCTTACAACGTGGGCGACACCGTCACCGTCGAGGTTGGCCTTGGCGGCCTGTATGAGATTACCGAAAACTGGCGGGTGATACTCAGTGTCGGCGTGGAAGACCTGGGCAGTGACATCACCGACAGCCCGATTGTCGACGATGACCGTGTGATCAAGGGCTTTGGTGCCGTCACTTACGCTTTTTAACGCCGGGAACACGGGCCCACAGTAGCTTCAGCATGCCCCGGGGAACCCGGGGCATGCTTGCAGGTTTTCCCTCTCCCGCTTTTATCCTCGCCTGCGCAGCCGACGATGAGGGGCATAACAGTCGCTCTCCTCGGCCTTTGCCCGATCCCGGGCAAGTTGCGCCTGGCAGCGACCGGGCGATTAATACTAATTTCGCGTCCACAACAATAAGACCAGGCACCGCCTGGAATGCCCGATCACCCCAAACAGCGAAGCGCTTCCCGAAGCAGGGGTTCACCTGGACCAGTATCAGAACCGATACTGCAATGTAATTTCGGTAAACCCGATATCCTCGGACGGCCCGGCTTCACGCAGGAACTTTTCCGGATTGCCATGGGTGTAAATCGCGGTGAATGCCAGCCCGCGGCGGAACGTGTATTCGGCAGTCAGTGACAGCGCGGTGAACGCAAAATGGTTGTCACTGCCGTTGGGCCCCCGGACTATCTGCCCGCTGGGGCTGTAGAGCCCGTCTTCCTTCTCCAGGCGCCAGAAAAGGTTCAGGTCAGTTGTAAACGCCAGTTTCTCTGAAGGCTGTAGGTAGAGAAACACGTGAAAGTTATAAAAGTTGCGCGGACCAAAAACCGCAGCTTCGGAAAAGTAGTTCCCCCGGGGATAGAGCGGATTGAAGGTGCCCAGGTCATCGTCGTCCGGGTCGCTGTCACCACTGGCAACATTAATGCTCAGCTTCAGTGCCGGCTGCAGGTGAACGGCTTGCCATCGGCGTGTCGTTTCGGTCGCCAGGGTCCAGGCGCTGATATCTCCCTGACCAAAGTGCCCAAACTGGTAGAGCGCCTCCCAGTTCCAGCGCCAGTTGCCTGCCTCGCCCCAGTAACGGGCGCCAAGGGAATGGCGATCCTCATGCGCAGTCCCCTGCACGTAGGTGGAGCCCTCATTTTCGTACCCCAGGTAGTAGAGATCCAGGTCACCCGGGAAGGGCAACGGCTGCTGTAATACGCTGTAGATGCCCCACAGCGCCTGGTTGTTATTGCTATCGTCATCAAAAACACCCCGCAGGTCCCGGCGGGGTCGAGCAGCCAGCAGGTCGATACGCCAGCGACTGTCGATGACGAACCCCCTGCCACCGTCGAAGGTTCGCCGGACGTTCGGTCCCTCGCGGACATCAACAAGCCGACCAGAGCCCAATACCATCTCCTGCCGGCCGAGGTGCAGTGTGGCTTCACGGCCGGCGCGGGTCTCCCGCCCCAGGTCCAGGAATGCGTTCTGCCACTCCAGCTCGTCTTCATCCACGGGGCTCGGGCCGGCGGCGCGACCGGTTTCCAGCGCGCTGGTGAGCTGGCCGAAGAAGCGCAGGTGTCGATTCCAGTGCAGGTCGCCGAGCAGTGAATAGCGCTGGAGCCAAACGCCATGCTTGTCCTGCTCGTCCTCACCGAAGGTGGGGCTGTCGGTGTACTCGTAGCGCTGTCGCACCTCGCCGCCGATGGTCAGGTAGCCGCCGGAGCGATTTCCAAGCGGGATATACTTCCAGCAGTCCGGCCAGCAGGATGCGGGCGGTCTATTCGCCAGTTCGGAATAGTCCTCCTGGTAGCGTAATTTTTCTATCGGGGGCAGGCCACTGGAATCCGCCATTCCCCCCACGCTCAACAGCTGGGAAATGGTAGCGAATCCGGTGGATAGAAAGTGCATCTTCCCGGAACTACGCATCCGCGCCAGCTCTGTAGGATGGGTGCAAAGCGAATGTTCGTCGGCGGCGCTGGACTATCAGCTAGCGCCTCTCCATGCTGTTCACCGGTGACCACTCGGGCAGGGCTTTTGTCGGCGGCTGGTGGTATTCCGGGAACGCCTCGGAGGCGTACCGAACTTCACCATTGACTGCGGTCAGGTCGGCCCGGGTATCCAGCAGCTTGCGCTCGTCCACCTCGAATATATCCTGATCGAGGATGGCAAAATCGGCCACCATTCCCGGCGCGATATCCCCCTTGCTGTCCTCCTCACCGGAGAACCAGGCGGACCCTCTGGTAAACAGCTTCAGTGCCGTCTTGCGGTCCAGGCGATTGTCCTTACCGTATAACTCGGTTCCGCCAACAGTTCGGCCGGAAACAACCCAGTAGTAGGTCACCCAGGGGTTGAAGCTGGCCACACGGGTGCCGTCGGTGCCAAGCCCCACCGGGATACCCATCTCCAGCATCTTGCGGATCGGCGGTGCGCGACCTGCGGCTTCTTTGCCGTAGCGGTCAATGAAGTACTCCCCGGCAAAGGCCATACGGCCCTGTACCGCGACCCCGCCACCCAGGGCCTTGATCCGCTCGAGGTTCTTGTCCGAGACGGTCTCCGCATGGTCGATGGCCCAGCGGACCTTGTTGAGTGGCTGGGTCTTGTTCACCTTCTCCAGCACGTTGAGAATATGGCCAACGGATTCGTCGTAGGTAGCGTGGAGCCTGAATGGCCAACCCTGCTTTACGTGCAGACGCACCACCGCCTCCAGCTCCTCTTCCGCGTTCTCCTTCAGGTCCGGCCGCGCCGAGGTGAAGTTCTCATAGTCAGCCGCGGACCAGACCAGGAACTCACCGCCACCCTCTACCACATAGCCATTTTCGTGGCCGCTGTGAAGGTTCTGGTCGTGATCGTAATTGGCCATCCACTTTTTGAACTGCGCCAGTTCCTTGCCGGGATCCTGGGGGAACAGGTAAGCAGAGATCCGCACGGGTAGCTCCCCATCTTTTGCCATTTTGGTGGAGGCTTTATAGTCATCCGGGAACTGGTGGCCGCCTCCCCCTGCATCCACCGAGCTTGTCTCGCCCAGGCTGAGCAGGTGGCGATAAAACTGGACCGAGGAATTGTATTGCTGCTCCGCATTCAGTGCTGGCAGTGCACCAATGGTCCGGTAGAGGATCATCGGGTTGGGATCAGCGATGAGTCTCCCGGTGGGGTTACCCTGGTCGTCCCGCTCATAGCGGCTTCCCTCGGGGGCCACACTGTCGCGGTTGACGCCCAGGGCTTTCATACCCGCCTTGTTGAGAATCCCACCGGAGTACAGGAAAAGCACAAATACCGGGGTATCGGGCGCAGCCTGGTTAATCTCCGCCACTGTGGGCATGCGCTTTTCCCTGAACTGGTAGGGGGACCAGCCGCCGATCACCCGCACCCACTGGCCTTCCGGGGTACGCCTGGCCTGTTCGCTGATCATCTCCAGCCCTTCTTCCAGGCTTTCCACGCCCTCCCAGCGGGTCTCGGTGTTGTAAAAGCGCCCACCCCTGACGGCGTGCACATGGGAGTCGTTGAGTCCCGGGATTACGCGGCGCCCACCGGCATCAATGACCTTTGTGTCCTTGCCCTTCTTTGCCAGCAGTTCGTCGGCATTTTCACTGACCTCAGTGAAGACACCATCCTTGACAGCAAAGGCGGTGAGGTTGTCGCCACCACTAAAGCTTGTCACCTTCGCGTTGGTGACAATCAGGTCGGGCGCACCCAGCGTCGTACCCGCATAGCCCGCGCAAATTGCCAGCAGAAAGTAAGCTACCGATTTCACGATATTTGTCTCCGTCGCGCCAGGACAGCGTTACCAGGCCATTGCCACAAGCGGTGCCAACCATGCCCCGGTTACACCACTCCAAAGCCCGCTATTTCGGGGGCTCGAGGCAAGCAGGATAAATTCACCTCGCCACAAGGATCCTCTACTTTCCTGAACCCGCCCTGTCATAGCTGGTCATCAGGTTGCGATAATCCGGGATATGGTTGCTAAACAGTGTGGCAAGCCCTTCTACATCGTTGCGCCAGTCCCGGTGTAATTCACAGGCGAGGCCGAACCATGTCATCAGTTGCGCACCGGCCTGCGTCATCCGGTTCCACGCCGAGTGGCGAGTAAGCTCGTTAAAGGTCCCCGACGCATCTGTCACAACAAACACCTCGAATCCCTCCTCAATCGCGGACAATGCCGGAAACGCCACACAGACTTCGGTGACAATTCCCGCAATGATCAGCTGCTTCTTGCCCGTGGCTTTTACAGCCTTGACGAAGTCCTCATTGTCCCAGGCATTGATCTGGCCCGGCCTGGCAATAAATGGCGCGTCGGGAAATTTCTCTTTCAGTTCTGGGACCAGGGGACCATTCGGCCCATCCTCAAAGCTTGTCGTCAAAATTGCCGGCAGCTTGAAGTATTCTGTCAGGTCGGCAAGGGCCAGCACATTGTTCTTGAACATGTCAGGTTCGATGTCACGCACCAGTGACATCAGGCCGGACTGGTGATCTACAAGGAGAACAGCTGCATCATTCTTATCGAGCTTTACGTAAGGCTTGTTCATGTTCGAATTCCACTGGCTTTCGTGATGCTCACATACTAGCCGAGGTTCTTTCGAACAGTGCTTTAGCCGGCACAGTTTTCAGCACTAGGGATAGCTTTAATTCACTCAGTCTGGCAGCGATTATTTCGCCTCCTATTCCGGTTAATCGACACGCCATTCGGTATGGGCTGGCAATCCCAACAGCGCGCTCTTTGAGAGAAAACGGTGCCACTGAGCTTCTTTGAATGTATCGGGACCTACGCAGGTGCATATCCAACGCCAACAGATCGACTCTTGTCATAACGGCAAGGATGAGCTCTCGGTCGAGCAGATAGTTAATCTTAGGTGGGAAACTGCCCCGGAGGCTAACCGAAAAAGTTTGGGGCATGACGCACTTAATACTGGACCTACTTTCTTTAAGCCGTGTTCGGCGCCATCCCCTCGGAGCCTGGGTTATTAACGCCCAGTATAGGTTGGTAATCTGCTACCACTTTCGGAGACACTTTATGTCTGTCAGCTTTCATACTCTGATGGTGATCGACAACCGAGAGTGAAGTGAAGCGGAGTGCAGGACATCGCAGGCCACGCTTTTTTGCGGGCGAATGCTGCGCCTTGTTATGCGTGCCGCACCCAACCGAGGCTGAGCACATAACGTGTACCTGAAACCACCCTTGATACTGAATGCTCTGACAGGTCTGGACGGAAGTACTTTACCCTCGAATTCTCAAAAATTGGCGAATCACACAGAAACTCACCACCAGAATTTGCCTTTTTTATAACTACATTCAATCGGTAGTGGCTACCTGAACTAACCCTATCTTTATGGGGTGGAATTTCTGCACCTTCTCTGAATCTCAGAAGATAACAATCAAAAGGAATTGGCCATTTCGAACCGAGCACGAAAAGCTTTTCATAGCCGGTATTCTGCCTACCTTTTTCCCATCTCCACAACTTCAATTTATACGCTCTCAATATTTCAGTTACTCAAGCGCATAACGCCCGTGTTTAGCAGCCCCGTGTAGCGCAGCGAAATGGGCGTCCGGTGTAGGGCCCCAGGCCCGAAATGTACTACAACTATTTGTTAAAGGCTTTTGAACAAAGCACTCGGTAGTCACTACAACAGCGACGATATTGTCTGGAAGACGCTCACAACCGTCAGGAATCCACCAATGAAGATCAGTCGTCTTTGAGAGAGATCGATACCCTGAATCAGAACAAAGGTTCCGACCGCGCCGCTGAAAAAGCCTCCGCTGAATTGGGAACCACCGACTGCATAAACAAACACCAAGTAAATTACCGCCAGCAGATAAAGCAATACTCGTAACGGCTTGAACTCAAAACGCTTGTAGTAGGCTTGGTCTTCTGGGGAAAGGTCTTCCTTGTTCACCGAAGGTTCCCTTTAGCTTTTAACGCTGAAGCACCGGCGGCCGCTTTGCGGCCGTCCGAGTGCCATGACTTGTTATGCCTTTTTGCTTTTGATTGTTTGGATGTCGGAGTGCTCCACTACCGTCCACTCACCGCTATTCCGGAACAATCTTTTACCGAGCCTCGAATAATCAGTCACATCCTGATCGAGACGTTGCCCAATAACCAAACAAACGAGGGGCTCGACACCATCGTTGAACATATCGTGTGCCTTACCATTGATGGGGCAGCCGATGAAATCACCAGCGTTCCCTCGTTGCCGCTCATACCCCAAAGTCGCCACACCACAACCAGACAAAATGAAAATGCACTCTTCTTCATAATGATGAACATGGTACTCCGTCGAGTAGTGGCCAGCGGGAACAGAGACTTGGTGCACGCCCATCTTCTGGAGTCCGACCGCATCACCCAGAGATTTATTGATTCTGACACCCTCGGGATACAAAAAGTGCTGTTTCTCGATACCCTCAAGCTGTTCAATTTCTCTCGCCGATAGGTACATGATTTCCATATCTCCCTTGGGCATAACGTCCGGTTTAGGGGTGGCTGGAGCGTAGTGTAAGCTGTCCCAGCCACGCTTTTCGCGGCGCCCACAACCGCTTGTTATGCATTATTCAAACATGACGCCCCAATACTCACAACGACCTCCAATATGTGCGGCTTTCTTAGTCGATTCTTCTAAGGTCGAGATAACGAATTCATAGGTCAATTTATTCCTCAACTGGAATTGGGCGTAACCAATTCCCTCTCCAAGTTCAATATCCTCTTCATCTGGATCGATAAATACTACACCCGCAAAGCTTTCAGAAATAAAGTTCTTTTCGTCTTTGCTCAGTGGCCAATGCTCAAATTCGAGCTGAAAGTCTATTTCCACCTCTTGGCTGAAATCAAAACCTTCTTTTTCTATCGATCTAAAAACATCTCCATGTACATCATTTGGCCAACTCATTATTTTCTCCTTATTGATGCATAACGAGCCTGTAGAAAAACAGGATGACAACCTGATATTCCATCGGCTCTCTTTCTTATAAGTTTAATGATCACGATTTAAACACATCCGTTTTACATAATCACTCATTTCACGTATTGAGGGCCTCTTTTGCGCAGACGAGTGTGGATATCCCTGTGAATCAGTGGATCGCCCCGTATCTCATCAACTTCTCAATGTTATGCACCAGGCAGAACATACGCCATTGCCCCTGGACCT
>NZ_JBISER010000007.1:0-279562 GCF_044383805.1 Microbulbifer sp. JSM ZJ756
TGCTGACAAAGCTGGCGATACTGGTGAAGTGCGGCACTGAATCGCAGGAAAGCGCCTTGAAGATGATATTGTGCTCACATTGCCACTGGATCTCGCGGCTGGAGGTGATGCCCTTGGAGTATGCGAACAGGATGATCTTTAACAGAATGGCGGGATCGTAAGCCGATCGACCACCGGCGTCATTCTGGTACTTTTCGTAGAAGGCAGACAGGTCGATATGGTCATCGATCAGGTGGTGGAGGGTAAATTCGAAGGTATTCGGCTGCAATTGCTCTTCGAAATTGATCACAACCATCGCGTCCTGGTTGTAATTGTACCGCTTGAAGTTTGGCATGGCGGGATTCCCCTTTTCGACCTGCCAATTCTATCAAAAAACACTATATTTTAAGAGTTTTTCTACAGCCAGAACGCCCGCAACAGGGGCGACCAATGCTATGCACGTTTTGTGCGAAACTGGGAGCGAAGCGAACCGCACAAAATGTGCATAGCGTTGGGCGTCCCGCGGAGGCCCGAAGGGCCGTAGCATGCTGCTTGCGCTTGTTAAGCATGTCTGTCGACTCGATAAAATGAGTAGACACACAAGGCCAAACCTACTGCAAAGAGCGTATCAACAGCTAAACCGGTTAATGCATGATTGACGTACGATTCTACAGGCTGCCATTTTTCCCATACGAAGTTTGTAATGGGGATTCCGAAAACCATTGAAAAAGTCATTATTGCTAGGCCCGCTGCGAACAATTGAGATGAGACGGTTCCCTTTCTCATTAGCAAGCCAATAGACACCAAACAGAGAGCGATGGTCGCGCCATGGCCTATTGCAGTTATTTTAATTATTTCCAACATTTTATTTTCGTATGCTTAACGCCCAGCGCAGGCGTAGCGTTGGCTATCGCTCTGCCGCTGATTGTTATGTGCGATCATTGTCACCGGACTCCGAGAAAAGCCAAGTCCGATCCTGGATGAGCATACGCAATGTGATCGGAAGAATTGCAAGCGCAACCATGACCTTCATAGAAAATGCTACCCATTTAGGCACGCCTTTTATAGCGGAATATATTGCGATAATCCAAAATACAACTAAAACTACGTAGAAATATGGAGAATCCAACAACGAAAACATCAAATTTCCACGTATATGGGCTGAGCTAGCACCCGCAGCACCACCCCAAGATACAAAAGGAATCATTAAACCAAAGGTGAAGCCTGTGGCGAGTACGCAGTAAATAAATGCTTTCGCAACAACCTCTGACTTACTCGGTTTATATTTCACCACCACCTCACATAACAGTTTATTCAAAGGACGCGTCTCTATATCTCTGCATCCGGCAACAGCGTCTGGTCGATTGAATCGAATAGAACCCTTTTAAATCAATAGCTTATATAAAGATCAAAGTTATTCGACCAGAAATATCAAGACGCGTCTATATATCGTCAGTTATACAGGCGGCATCACTTGATCTTGGCTGCGGGACATTGCTCGCCCGGCGCATTATTGGCGCCGGGCGCCTCCACTGTTATCGGTTCAACAACCCTTTAACCGCCTGCGGCAAATCCGCCGGCAAAATCACATTCTTCGCATTGTCGGACTGGGAAAGCTCCGATAGCGCGCTGATATACCGTTCACCCAGCAGGTACATCACCGGCATTTCCTGTTCGCCGATGGCGGAGGAGACGCGCTCGATGGCCTCGCGGCTGGCGTCGGCCAGGACAACCTGGGCCTTGGCGTCGCGCTTGGAGGCTTCCAGGCGGCCGTCGGCTTCCAGAATGGCGGCCTGCTTCTCGCCTTCGGCGCGGGTGACGGTGGCGCGGCGCTGGCGTTCGGCGGCGGCCTGCTCTTCCATGGCGGTCTGCATGGTCTGGGACGGGTTGATGTCCTGGATCTCGACGGTCTTGAGGTTAATGCCCCAGTCGGCGATATCGTCAGAGATGCCTTCCTTGAGCTTGGCCTTGATCAGGTCGCGGGAGGAAAGCGCCGAGTCCAGGGACATCTCACCGATAATGGAGCGCAGTGCGGTCTGCACCAGGTTCTGGATGGCAATCTCGTAGTCCTCCACCCCGTACACCGCCTTCTCCGGCGAGACGATATTGATATAGGCCACGGCGTTGGCAATGATGGTGGCGTTGTCCTGGGTGATTACTTCCTGCGAGGGAATATCCAGCACGATGTCCTTGGTGGTGACCTTGTAGGGCACCTGGTCGACATAGGGGATGACCACGTTCATACCGGGTGTGAGCGTGCGGTGGTATTTACCCAGCCGCTGCACGATGTGCTTGGAACCCTGCGGCACGATTCGCACGCCCTTGGCGATGGTGATGACCACCAGTGCCACCAGCGCCAGTACTACATATAAACCTTCCACTTCCTGTTTCCCTCCCCGGGGTATAAAAAATTAATCGATGTTTGTTGTTGGTATTGGTTGTTCTCGACAGGGCAGCGCGCTCAGTGGCGGGTGACCATCAGCGCATTACCGGAAATATCGGTCACCCGCACGCGGTCGCCAATGGCAACTTCCTCGGTACAGATAAAGATCCATTCGTCCTCCCCCAGGATCGGCGCGGGGAATTTCAGCCGGCCGCGTCCCGTGCCAGTGTTGGGTTCCAGCACCAGGCCCACCTGCCCCACCAGGGCCTCATAGGCCATGCCGGCGGTGGTGCGGTCTTTCCAGCGGGGCTTGATGCTCTTGACCCAGATCACCACCAGCGCGATCGAGGCGAATGCCCACAGGATCAGTTGCAGGGTAAAGGGCATATCCACTGCCAGGGTGAGTACCCCCATCAGCAGGGCGGCCAGTCCGAACCAGAACAGGACAAACCCGGAGACAAAGATCTCCGCGGTCACCAGCAGCAGGCCCAGTACCAGCCAGTGCCAATAAGCGATATGCGTGTTCAGCCACTCCAGCATGACGTTGTTCTTCTCTTTGGCGTGATTTGTGCCACAGAGTATGCCAAAAAGTGCCTCTCTTGGGATGGAGTTTCGCCGGGGCGACAGGAACGGCAGGTCCGGATGCCCGACAGGGCGCCGGGGCCAGTTGATGGGGGCGGATCAGGGCCTGGTGAGGGGCAGGCCAGGATTACAGGGTCGGCTTCTTCCCCGTGAACAACTCGCCGGCGAGCGCGTCTATCTCCCGGCGCAATACCCCCATGCGGTGATTGGCCAGGTCAAGCAGCGGGATCAGCTCGCCGGAGAACTCGCCGCTGCGTGGCGCCAGCAGGCTGCACAGCAGGTGCAGGTCGCGCCAGTCCCCCAGCGCCCGGGAAAGAGCCGTAAGTGGCTTGCGCCGCGGGGCCAGCTGTTTGTATTTCTTTTCCAGCAGGCGGGTGTGGTACCAGTGGTCCTTCACCCGCTTGCGGAAATCGTGGAAGGTTGCGGCGCTCTCCTCGGCGAAGGCCTGGTCCATGGCCTTGCGGGCGCGCTGGTAGTAATCGCGGTAGCCGCGCCTGGCGTGCTTCCAGGCCAGTTTGTCCACAGGCCAGTCATCAATCCGCGCGCCGCCCTGTTGCAGCATTTCGCCGGCTTCGGCGATGGCGTCCGGGTCGGCATGCTGGTCGGCGCGCCGGTCGAGGAAATCGCGCACCTCGTCGAATTCCCCGGCGGGCGCAATTTTCAGGAATATGTCGCGCATGGATATGGCATCGCGGCTGCCCGACAGCGCATTGGCCAGGGTGCGGTAGTGGGCGTTCTCGTAGCGGTAGAGGTTGTCGGTATCCCTGCGCACTAACCGCAGCAGCGCGCGCAGTTTCTTGCAGTGCTTGCGCACCTCGTGCACGGCCTCCTCGGCCGGGAGTTCCTGCAGGGCCGCCTGCGCGGCGGCCACCTCGGCATGGGCCACCTTGCGCAGCGCCTCCGGCAACGGCTTTTTTTGGTCCAGCTTGTAGCCCATGGCTGTGTCCCGTCGCCGATTCCCCGTGCACAAGTTTAGCCAGCGGCGGTGCCGTCGCGGCCGCGCCAATGTACAATGCCGCCATAGTTTGGCTTAGCAGGCAGAAGATGAAGGATCGCAAGACCACCCACTTCGGTTACCAGGAAGTCCCGGTGGACGAGAAGGCCGGCCGTGTGGCCGACGTGTTCCACTCGGTGGCGGCGCGCTACGACGTCATGAACGACCTGATGTCCGGCGGCGTGCACCGGCTGTGGAAGCGCCTCACCATCGAGATGTCCGCCGCCCGCGCGGGCCAGACGATCCTGGATATCGCCGGCGGCACCGGCGACCTGACGGCGCGTTTTTCCCGTATCGTCGGTCCCGAGGGCACCGTGGTGCTGGCGGATATCAACGAGTCCATGCTCCGCGTGGGCCGCGACCGCCTGCTGGACCGGGGTATCGCCGGCAATGTGGAGGCGGTGCAGGCCGACGCCCAGTACCTGCCGTTCCCCGACAACACCTTCGACTGCATCACCATCGCCTTCGGCCTGCGT
The DNA here is from genome assembly GCF_044383805.1 of Microbulbifer sp. JSM ZJ756. Lineage (NCBI taxonomy): Bacteria > Pseudomonadati > Pseudomonadota > Gammaproteobacteria > Cellvibrionales > Microbulbiferaceae > Microbulbifer > Microbulbifer sp. JSM ZJ756. The sequence goes on from NZ_JBISER010000007.1 coordinate 4,415, forward strand.
AACGTCACCGACAAGGACCTGGCGCTGCGCTCCATGCTGCGCGTGCTGAAGCCCGGTGGGCGCCTGCTGGTGCTGGAGTTCTCCAAGCCGGAGTCGAAGCTGCTGGAGAAGGTCTACGACCAGTACTCCTTCCGCCTGCTACCGTTCATGGGCAAGCTGGTGGCCAACGACGCCGACAGCTACCGCTACCTGGCGGAGAGCATCCGCATGCACCCGGACCAGGAAACCCTCAAGCAGATGATGGCCGACGCCGGCTTCGTCGACTGCGAGTACCACAACATGACCGGGGGTATCGTCGCCCTGCACAAGGGCATCAAGCCCTGAGGCATTCCGTGGATACATCCCTGTAGGCTTGCCGGCGAGGACCCCGGCCGCTGCGCGCACTCGCGGCGCCAGCGGCCCCTCCCGGCGACAGTAAGGACAACAGCTGCGGGCATCGCACCCTCGCATGGGTTTTCGCTGCCCGATACGGACTATGACTGACCCCACATTGCGCGCTGGCTTTGATGCCGCGCTGGAAACTGCCATCAACGCCGCCCTGCGCTACGACCCGGGCACCCGCGCGCGCCTGGCGCAGCTCGACGGTCGCGCCCTGGCCCTGGATATCACCGTGCCGCCGCTGCCGCTGGTGCTGTGTATCGAGGGCGACCAGGTCAGCGTGCGCCACTACTGGGACGGCGAAATCTCCACCCGCCTGCGCGGCTCCGCCATCGCCATGTTGCGCCTGCTGCGCGACGAAGACGCCACCCCGGCGGGCCTGGGCGTGACGGTGACCGGCTCCAGTGCGCTGCTGGCGGAACTGCAATCCATCCTGCAGGACCTGGATATCGACTGGGAGGCGCCGCTGGCGCGGCTGCTGGGGGACGTCCCGGCCCACACCATCGGCGAGGCCCTGCGCACTGCCGGCCAGTGGCTGCGCGACAGCATCGAGCAGGCTCCCCAGGCTGCCGCCGAGGCGGTGAGCGAGGAATGGCGCCTGACCCCGCCGCGGGCGCAGTTCGAGGCGTTCGTCGAGGATGTGGCCGAGCTGGCGCTGGCAACCGACCGGCTGGAGGCACGGGTGGCGCTGCTGAAGGAAAAACTGGCTGCGCGGGGGGACGACTGACCGTGCCGTTGAAGCGCAGTTTTACCATCGCGCGGGTTTTCGTCCGCTACCGCCTGGATACCCTGCTGCCGGCCGAGCGCCGGCCCCTGTGGCTGCGGGTGCTGTGGTCGCCACTGGCGCTGCTGCCGGCACCGAAGGCCGCCCGCGGCGAGCGCCTGCGCCGGGCGCTGGAGCAGCTGGGGCCGATTTTCGTCAAGTTCGGCCAGCTGCTATCCACGCGGCCCGACCTGTTGCCGCCGGATATGGTGGAGGAGCTCGACCACCTGCAGGACAACGTCGCGCCCTACCCGGTGGACCAGTGCGTCGCCCTGATCGAGGAGCAGCTGGAGGCGAAGGTCGACGACCTGTTCGCCGAGTTCGAGCGGCAGCCGCTGGCCTCCGCCTCGGTGGCCCAGGTGCACGGCGCGCGCCTGTTCGATCGCGACGGCAAGCCCGGCGCCGCGGTGGTAGTGAAAGTGTTGCGCCCCGGGATCGAGAACGTGATCGAGCAGGACCTGCGCCTGCTGCGCGTAATCGCCGGCTGGGTGCGCAGGCTCGGCCCGGAGGGGCGCCGCCTGCGCCCGGTGGAGGTGGTGGACGACTACCGCCACACCATCGAGGGCGAGCTGGACCTGGTGCGCGAGGGCGCCAATGCCACCCAGCTCAAGCGTAACTTCGCCCACTCGCCGCTGCTCTACGTACCCGAGGTTCACTGGGACTATACCCGCGAGAAGGTGCTGGTACTGGAGCGCATCGACGGTATCCCGGTGACCGACCTGCAGCAGCTGCGCGCCCAGGGCACCAATATGCCGCTGCTGGCCGAGCGCGGCGTGGAGATCTTCTTCAAGCAGGTGTTCGAGCACAACTTCTTCCACGCCGACATGCACCCGGGCAATATCTTCGTCTCGCGGCAGAAGCCGGAAAAGCCCCAGTACATCGCCATCGACACCGCGATCGTGGGCAGCCTCAGCCGCGAGGACCAGTACTACCTGGCCCGCAACCTGCTGGCCATGTTCAGGCGCGACTATCGCATGGTGGCGGAGCTGCATGTGCAGAGCGGCTGGGTGCGCGCCGATACCCCCATCAATACCTTCGAGGCGGCGATCCGCGCCGTGTGCGAGCCGATTTTCGAAAAACCCCTGGGGGAGATTTCCTTCGCCCGGGTGCTGATCAGCCTGTTCCAGACCGCGCGTCGTTTTGACATGACAGTGCAGCCGCAACTGGTGCTGCTGCAGAAGACCCTGCTCAATATCGAGGGCCTGGGCCGGCAGCTTTATCCGGAACTGGATCTGTGGAAGACTGCCCATCCATTCCTCGAGGGCTGGATGCGCGACCGGGTCCACCCGCGCACCATCTGGCGCGAGGTGCAGCGCTACGGGCCCGAGTGGCTGGAGAAATTCCCGCAGCTGCCGCAGCTGTTCTACTCCGCGCTGGAGCAGTCCCGCGAGGTGGCGCCACGGCTCGAGTCGATCGGCGATGAACTGGCGCAGACCCGCCGCCGCGGGCGCCGCAGCTACCTGCGCCGGGTGGCCGGCGTGGTGCTGGCGGCCGGTGCCGCCGCCCTGGCGGCGCCGCAACTGGCGGCCCAGTTGCCGCCGGCGGGCTGGGCGCTGGCCCTGGGTGCCGCAGTGCTACTTTTGTGGCCCTGAGGGGACCAGTGCGCAGACCTACAATAGAACGGTAAAGACAGGAAGGTACCTTGAGCGAAATCGGCGACAGCGGGATACTCGACCAGGTCAGCTGGAACGGCGACGGCCTGGTGCCGGCCATTGCCCAGGATTTCAAGAGTGGCCGCGTACTGATGATGGCGTGGATGAATCGTGAATCCCTGCAGCTCACCATCGACGAGGGGCGTGCCGTCTACTGGTCACGCTCGCGCGGTAAACTGTGGCGCAAGGGCGAGTCCTCCGGCCATGTGCAGGCCGTGCGCGAAATCCGGCTCGACTGCGATGGCGACACGGTGTTGCTGGTGGTGGAGCAGCAGGGTGGCATCGCCTGTCACACCGGCCGCACCAGCTGTTTTTACCGCGTGCTCGATAATGGCGAGTGGCAAACGCGTGAACCGGTGATCAAGCAACCGGAAAGTATTTACAAGTGAGCGACCATGAGTGACCTGCTGCAAGAACTGGACGCCGTACTGGAAAGCCGCAAACAGGACGCCGATGCCGGCAGTTCCTACGTGGCCAGCCTGCACGCGAAGGGCCTGAACAAGATCCTGGAAAAGGTGGGTGAGGAAGCCACCGAGGTGATCCTGGCCGCCAAGGATGCGGAGCATGGCGGCGATCGCGAGGCAATGATCGCCGAGACTGCCGACCTGTGGTTCCATTCCCTGGTGATGCTGTCGCACCTGGGCGCGGATTCCCGGGATGTGCTGCGCGAGCTCGCGCGGCGGTTCGGCCTCTCGGGGCTGGAGGAGAAGGCCGCACGGGGCGCGCAGCCATAACCGGGACAACCCATCTGGATGCGCAGGGAATAGAATAAGCAAAGGGGCGGCGATGGCGCCGCCCACCACAAAAACCCGCACCGGAACACCTGGCCCGGTTGCAAAGTGATTATCAGGAGAAAGTTATGGGTTTTGGCGGTATTAGTATCTGGCAGTTGCTGATTGTTCTGGTAATCGTGTTGCTGCTGTTCGGCACCAAGCGCCTGAAAAACCTCGGCGGTGACCTGGGCGGGGCCATCAAGGGCTTCAAGAAGGCGATCAAGGACGAGGACAAGAAGGACGAGGAGTTCGAGGACGAGACCGGGGAGCCCGGTCGCCTGGGTGAGGACGAGAAGAAGCCCTCCACCACCGGTGAATCCGTCAAGGACAAAGACAACCAATCCCAGCACAAGTAACGGGAGCGCCGGCGCGTGTTTGATATCGGCTTCTTTGAACTCCTGCTGGTGGGCGTTGTGGGCTTGCTGGTAGTGGGACCCGAGCGCCTGCCGGATGCGGTGCGCACCACCGCGCGCTGGTGGTCGGGCTTCAAGCGCACGCTGCAGAGCGCCAAGGACGAGCTGGAGCGCGAGGTGGGCGCCGATGAAATCCGCCGCGAGCTGCACAACGAGCGCATCATGCGCGAGCTGGAGGAGAGCCGTCGCGAGGTAGAGCAGGCCATCGCCGAGCCGGCCGAATCCATTGCCGGCGATATTGCGGCAGAACCCGCGGCGGAAGGCACCCGGCACGGGGAGCCGGCAGCGCACGATCCGGCCCATCCCAGCGCGGACGCGGAAGACTACCTGCCCGAGCAGGACGAGGACGCCGAGGACCTGCAGGACCCGGAGTACCCCGAGCACTGGCACGATTATGGCGATCCGGACCTGGTCGAGGACCACCCGGACAACCTGGCCAGGCTGGAGCAGGAAGCGGCGGAGGAAGCCGCTGCAGAAGCGGAAGCCGCCAAGGGCAAGGGTAAAGATAACCATTCATGAGCGAGCAACAGAACCAGCCTTTTATCGACCACCTGATCGAGCTGCGCGACCGCCTGCTGAAAGTCTTCATGGTGGTGGTGGTGTTATTCGCCTGTATGGTGCCCTTCGCCGCGGAGATCTACGATTACGTGGCCGAGCCGCTGCAGGCGCGCCTCACCGAGGGCGGTGCTGGCATGATTGCCACCGAGGTCACGTCCACCTTCCTGACACCTTTCAAGACCACGTTTGTGCTGGCGTTTTTTATCTCGGTGCCGTTTGTGCTGTACCAGGCCTGGGCCTTCATCGCGCCGGGCCTGTACAAAAACGAGAAGCGCCTGGCCGTGCCGCTGCTGGTGAGCAGTATCGTGCTGTTCTACGCCGGCATGGCTTTCGCCTATTACGTGGTGTTCCCGATCCTGTTCGATTTCTTTGTCAGCTCCGCGCACGCCGACATCAAGGTAATGCCGGATATACGCGCATACCTGGACCTGGTGCTGAAACTGTTTTTCGCCTTCGGCTTCGCATTCGAGATTCCCATCGCCACCCTGCTGCTGATCTGGAGCGGCGCGGTGGACGCCAAAACCCTGGCCAGTAAGCGGCCCTATGTGATTGTCGGCTGCTTCCTGGTCGGGATGCTGTTGACCCCGCCGGATGTCATCTCCCAGTCACTGCTGGCGGTGCCCATGTGGCTGCTGTTCGAGGTAGGCATCTTCTTCGGCCGCTGGATCAAGGCCCGTGACCGGGAAGAGCATGCCTGAGGCGGGCCACGCCAACACCCGTGTTCCCGCCGGGGCAGCCCGCGCTGCCCCCCGCTCCCCACTTATTGTTCTCCTGCTTGCGCTGGCCCTCGTGCTGTCCTGGCGCCCGGCACTGGCGGGGCAGGAATGCGTGATCCTGCTGCACGGCCTGACCAAGGACGCCAGCAGTATGGTGCCGCTGGCGCAGCGCCTCGGTGAGGCCGGTTTTCACGTGGTCAATATCGGCTACCCGTCGCGACAGAAGCCGATCCAGGAACTGGCCGCCACCGCCGTGGATGAGGGGCTGGCGCAGTGCCGGCAGGCGGGGGCGGCGCCGGTGAACTTCGTCACCCACTCCATGGGCGGACTGCTGGTCCGCTATTACTTCCAGGACCGGCCCGTCTCCGGTATCGACCGTGTGGTGATGCTGGCGCCACCCAACCAGGGCAGCCGCGTGGGTGACTGGCTGGACCATATTCCCTGGATCAAGGATGTGAACGGTCCCGCGGGCCGGCAGATGGGCACCGGCGACAACAGCCTGCCGCTGCAGATGGGCCCGGTACGCTTCGAGTTGGGGGTGATCACCGGCGATCGCAGCCTCAACCCGTTCGCCTCGGCGATCCTCGAGGGCCCGGATGATGGCCGTATCCGTGTGGAGAGTGCGAAGGTGGAGGGGATGTGCGCGTTTTACGTGGTGCCGCTGACCCACGGCGCGATCATGCGTGATGCCGAGGTGATAGAACAGTCACTGAGATTCCTGTGGCGGGGTTATTTTGTCGGTGAGTCGGCGCGTGAGTACGCCTGTGGCCACTGACGGTGCGCGGCGTTCAGTCGGGGGTGGTGCAGCCACCCAGCAGGACATTGCCGTCCTTGTCGTTGGAGGAGTAGAGCACCAGCATGCCCTCCTGTCCCTTGGTGTGCCAGCGGTAGTCCGGATAGCCCTTGTCGGCCACGAACAGCACTCCGGAGGCCGCGGGCTCCTGGTGCATGGTAATCAGCTTGTTGTCGTAAGTGAGGGTTGCTGTGGCCGGGCCCTGTGAAGGGGTCAGGTAGCGCACCGCGAGCTCCGCGCCCTGGTCACAGAGGTACGTGAGCGAGTCGACCTCGCCCCTCATGATATGGGATCCGCGGTCACAGGCGCCCACAAGCAGGGTGAGACAGGCTGACATGGCGGCGATTGCGCGGTTCATAAGAGACACTTCCGAATTCAACAACGCTGACTTTGAGCCTGTGAATCCGGAAAAATTCCACCGGCGACGCAATTACCGCCCCCGCGGTGTCTCCCGGCTCACTTGCCCTCGTTCATATTGCGCAGTGCCATGCGGGTGATAAAGGCGCCCATAAGCAGGATAAAGCCGATAATGCCCAGGCTCAGCAGGCCGGAAAAGCTGGTGAACAGGTCGATCAGTGCGTCCATTTCTGGTTCCTCGCTATCACATCTGACTGGTGGCCAGTTTATGCGGCGGCGGAGGAGTTCTATTGACCTGGATCAAGGGCGGGGCCGGTTTGGCGGGGCCTGCAGCCGGAAGTGATCAGAAAACAGTGGCTATGCTGGAGAAGACCAGCGCCGCCAGTGCCAGCAGGAACAGCTCGCGCTCCTGGCGCCAGCGGGGGACCAGGCACAGCAACGCCAGCGGCGGCAGTAATACCGCGATAAAGCCCATTGCCGGGTGCGCGCGGAAGCTCACTGCCAGCAGGCGCAGCCAGGCCAGGGCGGCGAATACGATGCCGAAAACTGTCAGTACCGCGGCGACGGGCTCCATGCCTCTGTCCTCGGTCAGGAACGACGGAAACCAGAACTAAATCGGGTATTAGTGAGTGTACATCAGGCTGCCGCGCCAACGGCCCCGTATTCCGGGGCTACCGTTTCGCCGCCGGGTTGTGCCGGCGTTGCTGGCGTTGTTTGTGTTTTCCCTGCCGCTGGCCGGTTGCGAGACCGCGTCCTATTACACCCAGGCGGCCGTGGGGCAGCTGGGCATCCTCGCCGCACGCGAGCCCCTCGAGCGGGTGATCGACGCCGGTGATACCGATGCCACACTGCAGCAGCGGCTGCGGCTGGTGCAGTCGATCCGCTGGTACGCCAGCGGCGAGCTGGGGCTGCCGGTGGGGGGCGCCTACGGGGACTACGTCAAGCTCGACAGTGACTACCCGCTGTGGAACGTACTGGCGGCGCCGGAGTTCTCCCTGGATCCCAAGCGCTGGTGTTACCCCATTGCCGGCTGCGCCAGCTACCGCGGTTATTTCGACAAGGAAGATGCCGTCGCCAAGGGGAAGCAGCTGAGCAATGAGGGGTATGACGTGTACCTGGGCCCGGTGCCCGCCTACAGCACGCTGGGCTGGTTCGACGACCCGGTGCTGTCGAGCTTCGTCAAATGGCCCGAGGATCGCCTGGCGGGGCTGCTGTTCCACGAGCTGGCTCACCGGCGGGTCTATATCGCCAACGATACGAAGTTCAACGAGAGCTTTGCCACTGCCGTCTCCCGCCTGGCACTGCCGGACTGGCGCCGGCGCCAGGGCCTGACCGGCCCGGCCCCGGACCGCACCGCCCAGGCGCAGGCAGTACGCCAGCTGATGACCACCGCCCGCAAACAGCTGGAAGATCTGTACGAGTCGGGCCTGGCCAAGGGCACCATGCGCACCCGCAAGGAGGCCGTGCTGGCGCAGCTGCGTGCCTGCTACCGGGAAATGTCAGCGGACTGGCCCAATCCCGCGCTTTACCAGGCCTATATCGACAAGACCAACAACGCCACCCTGGCGCTGGCGGCGGAATACCAGTCGCGGGTGCCGGCGTTCGAGGAGCTGTACCGGCGCTCCGGCAGCTGGGAGGCATTCTACGAGGCCACCGAGCGACTGGGCGAGCGGGACAAGGAGGAGCGGGAGCGGGAGCTGGATGCGCTGGACGCCGCCGCTCAGGTCTCCAGCAGGAACGTCACCGGGCCATCGTTCAACAGCGAGACCTGCATGTCGGCGGCGAACACACCGCTGGACACCGGCGCCAACTGGTCGCGGGCCCGCCCGACGAAGTAGTCGTACAGCTCCTCTGCCTGCTGTGGACTGGCACCGCGGCTGAAGCTGGGCCGCAGCCCCTTTGCCGTCTCGGCCACCAGGGTGAACTGGCTTACCACCAGCAGCCCTCCGCCGGCCTGCTGTACGTTCAGGTTCATGCGGCCCTCGTCATCGCCGAATACGCGGTAATGCAACACCTTGTGCAACAGCTTGTCGGCACTGGCCCGGTCATCCCGTCCCTCCACGCCCAGCAACAGCAGCAGGCCGCGATCGATAGCCCCCACCACCTCGCCGCCGACTTCGACTCTCGCATGGCTTACCCGTTGGATCAGGCCCTTCATTGCTCGCTTCTCCTGGTGCTGTGGATCGGGTTGGGGAAATACCATAGATTAAACGACTGCCTGCGCGGGCAAAACCGCAAGCAGGGTATGTGCAAACTTGAAATAGGAGTGTGGTGGCACTGGCCACCCGAATGCTACTGAACGGCAGCGGCGAGTTGCCGGCAATCCTGGAGTGCAAGTGAATAATAAAGAGCAAGGCCTGCATGCCTTTGTCACCGGGGGTACCGGCTTCCTCGGTGCCAACCTGGTCGAACAGTTACTGGCCGATGGCTGGCAGGTGACGGCGATGCATCGGGAAGGCTCTGACACCCGGTTGGTCGAGCGGGCCGGGGTCACACTGGTGCCGGCCGCCCTGGGGGACATCGACTCCCTGCGCGCGGCGGTACCGGCGGGGATCGACGCGCTATTCCATGTGGCCGCCAATACCAATATGTGGCGGGGTGGCAACGCACAGCAATGGCGGGACAATGTGGTGGGGTCGGCCAACATCGCCCGGGTGGCGCGGGAGAAGGGAGTGGGCCGTATGGTGGTGACCAGCTCCATTTCCGCCTATGGCTACCACCGCGAGAAAATCACCGAGGCGAGCCCGCAGCTGGCGGATGACCCGCGCCATCACTACCCGTATACCAAGAAGCGGGCCGAGCAGGTGGTGCGTGAGGAAATCGGTCGTGGACTGGATGCGCTCTTCCTGAACCCCTGCGGTATCGTCGGTAAGTACGACACCAGCAGCTGGGCACAGACTTTCTTCATGATCGCGCAGGACCGGTTGCCGGGGGTGCCGCCGGGTGCGGGTTCCTTCTGCTACGCGGGCGAGGTGGCGCGAGCGCATATCAGCGCCTGGCACCGCGGCCGCTGTGGTGAGAACTATATCCTCGCCGGCACCGATGCGACCTTCCTGGAATTCTTTGGCCAGATTGCGCGGCTGGTGGGCAAGCCGGAACCGCGGCGCACCACACCGGCCCTGGCAATCCGCGCGCTGGCCCGCTGCAACGACTGGGTTTCGCGCATCACCAGGCGCGAGCCGGCGGTGACACCGGAAAAGGCGGCAATGCTGACCCGTCGTGTGGTCGCCAGCAGTGACAGGGCGCGGCGCGAACTGGGCTACACCACTGATGTCGAACTGGGGCAGATGCTGGCCGAGAGTCGCGACTGGCTCGTTGAGCAGGGGCTGCTGCAACTCCAACAAGGGGTAATTTATGAATCGCAATAATATTGTCTTTATCCTGGTGATGACGCTGTTGGTATTGCAGCTGATCCAGCACTACTTCTTCACCGGTGCGCAGTAAATCCATAGATCACGCGTAATTGCAGCGGCGGGCCATGGCCGCGAACCCGCGTTGGCCTGGATTCACAAAACCCGGTCCCGGCAAACGCGCTTTTTTGAGACAGTAGAACCATGCAAGACCAACGCTGTGACTGGTGCCTTTCCACACCCCTGTACCAGAGGTACCACGATGAGGAATGGGGGCGCCCGGTCGTCGATGACCAGCTGCTGTTCGAGTTCCTGATCCTCGAGGGCGCGCAGGCGGGGTTATCCTGGATCACCGTGCTGAACAAGCGGGAGAATTACCGTGCGGCGTTTGACGGTTTCGATGCGGGGAAGATTGCCCGCTATACCGACAGGAAAATCGAGCAACTGCTGCAGGACCCGGGCATTATCCGCAACCGGCGCAAGGTGGAGGCAGCGGTGAAGAATGCCCGGGCTTACCTGGAGCTGCACGAGTGCGGTACCACCCTGTCGGAATTCCTCTGGCAGTTCACCGATGGGCGTGTGATCGTCAATGATTTTCGCACCCTGGCCGAGGTGCCAGCCACCACGCCGGAGTCCGATGCCATGAGCAGGGCCCTGAAAAAGGCCGGCTTCAGTTTTGTTGGTTCCACCATCATGTACGCCCATATGCAGGCCACGGGTATGGTTAATGATCACCTGCTGGGCTGCCCCGCGCGCCAGCCCTGCCTCGACGAGGCGCGGCGTAAGGGCCTGCTGTAGGCCAGGGGGCATAACGCGGGCGTGCAGTGACTGCACCGATTAACGTATGCTCCTTTTCTTGAATACTTATCCAGGGAGAGACTGATGGACTTCAACGCACTGCTGGAAGAGTACTGGCCGCAGCTGATGGCGCTGGCACTGAATCTCGGCGCGGCGATCCTGATCCTGGTCGCCACCGCGATCGCCGCCCGGCTCGCGCGCCGGGGCGTAAAGCGCCTGAGCGGTAAGCTGGATGCGCTGCTGATCCCCGTGCTCGCCAATATGGCCGCATGGACCGTGTACATTATCGGCCTGCTGATGGTGCTGGGGCGCTTCGGGGTGAATACCACCAGCGTCGTGGCCCTGCTGGGTGCGGCGGGTATCGCCGTCGGCCTGGCGCTCAAGGACACCCTGCAGAATATTGCTGCGGGCTTTATCCTGCTGGGCCTGCGTCCCTTCCGCGTCGGCGACTTTATCCAGTTCGGCGACACCCTGGGCACGGTCAAGGAAGTGGGCCTGTTTACCACCCAGCTGGATACCGTGGACGGCCTGAGTATTTCTGCCCCAAACAGCAATGTCTGGGGCCAGACCCTGACCAACTTCAGCCGCAACGCCACCCGCCGTATCGAGATCATTGCCAGCATCGCCTATGGCGACAGCATCGATAAGGGCATCGAGGTGCTGCGCCGGCTGGTGGCCGAGGAAGAGCGCCTGCTACCGGAACCCGAGCCCGCGTTTGCCGTGCGCGCGCTGGCCGACAGCTCGGTGAATCTGCATATGCGCGCCTGGACACGTACTGAAGAGTACTGGGATGTCTACTGGTCACTGATGGCCAAGCTGAAGCCGGCCCTGGAGGCGGAAGGCCTGTCGATTCCCTTCCCGCAGCGCGAGCTGCATATTGTTAACCAGGTGGCCCGGCAACCGCTGGAGAAAATCGAGCATGAGTGACTGGCTCACCATCGCCCCGCTCGACTGGGGCGGTGTCCTGACCGCCATGCTGTGCGCGGGAGCCATCGGCCTGGAGCGACAGTTGCGCGGTAAACCGGTCGGTATCCGTACCTCGATCCTGATTGTGCTGGGCACCTATGCCTTCACCGCTCTGGCGGTATCACTGGGAGGCGGGCCCGACCGGGCGCGAGTACTGGGGCAGGTCATTACCGGTATCGGTTTCCTCGGCGCCGGCGTGATGCTGGCGCGCGACGGTGTGGTGGTGGGAGTCACCTCCGCGGCCACCATCTGGGTCCAGGCGGCCATAGGCACCCTGATTGGTTTCGGCGCGCCGGGCACTGCGGTGGTCCTGGCCGGGCTGGTGCTGTTCGTGCTCCTCGGGGTGGATATTCTGGAAGAATATTCGTCCCTGTTTACCCGCGGTGTGCATACCCGCTACCGGCGCTGGCGCCGCCGGCGGACGATCGCCGGTGAGGCCGAACCCGGCGACGGCTGAGCGGAGGGCTCGTCAGCCTGCCGTACGGGGCCGGGAGCCTGCCTGAAAATAACCTGTCCTGCGTCGACTACGATGCCAAAGCATGGCAAAGTATTGGGCGTTTTTCTGTTTAAAAATTAACCGAGGCAAAGAGATGCGAAGCAATCTGAACAGCCCATTTATTCCCAGCCTGCTGGCGCTGGCGATCCTTTCCGGGTGCCAGGGGGAAGACCCGAACCAGGCCGCCGATGCCGCACAACAGGCGCAGAGCGCCCAGGTGTCCGAGGCCGCGGCCCCCGCCGGTGACAAGGCGACCGACCCGGCGGCGGAAACAGCGCGCCTGACCGAGTGGCTGGATGAGCGCTTCGAGGAGGAGCTCCAGTTCAGCCCCATGCAGCTCAGCTACCTGGGCCGCAAGGAACTCTACGACCAGATTGACGATATGAGCCTGGCCGCCAGTGAGCGCGAGCTGGAATGGAAGGCCAAGACCGTCGAGGAGCTGAAGGAAAAGTTCGACTACGACAGCCTGAGCACTGCCGGCAAGGAATCCTACGACCTGTGGATTTTCCAGTACGAGCAGGCCAAGGCCAACAAGCCCTTCTGGAACCACGCCTACTTCGCCAGCGAACTGTACGGCCCCGAGGCCTCCCTGCCCACCTTCCTGATCAACCAGCACAAGGTGGACACGGTCGAGGACATGGATGCCTACATCGCCCGTATCGGCGGTGTCTCCCGTGCCCTGGGCCAGCTGCTGGAGCGCGCCCAGCTCTCCGCCAGCAAGGATATCCGCCCGCCGCAGTTCGCCTACGACCTGGCGATCAAGCGCGCCAACAATGTCATCACCGGCCAGCCCTTCGCTGGCGAGGAAGATGCGCCTCTGTTTGCGGACGCCAAAGGCAAGATCGAGGGCCTGAAAGAAGCCGGCAAGATCGATGACGAAAAAGCGTCGGCGCTGCTGGACCAGGTGGAAAGCGCCCTGAAAGAAGAGTTCAAGCCGTCCTACGATGCCTACATAGCCTGGCTGGAAAAAGACCGCGTTAATGCCGATGAGGAACCGCAGGGTGTTTCCAGCCTGCCCGACGGTGATGCCTACTACAACAACCGCCTGGCCTATTACACCACCCTGCCGCTGACGGCAGACGAGGTACACCAGATCGGCCTGGACGAGGTGGCGCGGATCCGCAAGGAAATGGAGGGAATCAAGGAGCAGGTGAACTTCGACGGCAACCTGCAGGAGTTCTTCACCTTTATCCGCACCGACGACCAGTTCTACTACCCGAACACCGATGAGGGGCGCGAGGGTTACCTGGAAGAGACCCGTGGCTTCCTCGCCGATATCAAGGAGAAACTGCCGGAGTACTTCGGCATCCTGCCCAAGGCGGACCTGGTGGTGAAGCGCGTCGAGCCCTTCCGTGAAGTGCCGGGCGGTGCGCAGCACTACCAATCCGGTACCCCGGACGGCTCGCGCCCGGGTGTTTACTATGTGCACATGGCCGATATGAGCGCGTTGTCCACCACTGACATGGAAACCGTGACCTATCACGAGGGCAGCCCCGGTCACCATATGCAGATCTCCATCGCCCAGGAGCTGGAAGGTATCCCGCAATTCCGCACCCAGGCCCACTTTACCCCGTATATCGAGGGTTGGGCGCTGTATTCCGAGACACTCTCCAAGGAAATGGGCCAGTTCGAGGATCCCTACAAGGACTTCGGCCGCCTGACCGCGGAAATGTGGCGCGCGATTCGCCTGGTGGTGGATACCGGTATGCACTCCAAGGGCTGGAGCCAGGACCAGGCGGTGGAATACTTCCTGGAAAACTCTGCCATCCCGGAAGGCGCAGTGCGCTCCGAAGTGCGCCGCTACCTGACCCTGCCGGGCCAGGCCACTTCCTACAAGATCGGCATGCTGAAGATCCAGGAGCTGCGCGAGAAAGCGAAGCAGGAGCTTGGCGACAAGTTCGATATCCGGGGCTTCCACGACACCGTGCTTGGTGGTGGCGCGCTGCCCCTGCCGATGCTGGAGGAGCGTGTAAATCGCTGGATCGAGGAAACCAAGGGCAGCTGATCTTGCCGCCGTTCCCTGTCGTATAGGCAGGCACGGTAACAAAGGATCCAGTTGATCCAGGAGCCGGGCAACGCCCGGCTTTTTTTGTACCCGGCGATTACCGGCCCGCTTTGTGTTCTTGCCGTGGGGGCAGTAGCATCGGGCCAATAGAAAAAATGACGGTGAGGAGTACACCATGACAGACCTGCTGAACGCGGTGCGGAGACTGGCCCGCACGCTCGCCCTGTGTGGGGCCTTTGCCACAGCCGCCAATGCTGCGGAAGTTGTCGAGGAAAACGTGCAATCAGAGGAGCATGGTTTCCGGATCGTGAAACTGGCAGGGGGATTCAAGCATCCCTGGGGTGTCGCACAACTGCCCGACGGACGTTTCCTGGTGACTGAGCGCGGCGGTCGCCTGGCGCTGGTGGACGGTGATGAGGTCAGCTACATCGATGGCGTGCCGGAAGTCTCGGCCATGGGCCAGGGTGGCTTACTGGACGTAGTGCTGCACCCAGGATACGGCGACGGTGAGCACGACTGGGTGTACATGACTTTCTCCAAGCCCGGCGACGACGGCACCGCGACCGCGCTGGCCCGTGCGCGGCTGGGTGACGGCGCCCTGGTCGATGTCAAAGAGCTCTTTGTGCAGGACCGCTTCTCTTCCCCGGGCCGCCACTACGGCTCCCGGCTGGCCTGGCGCAAGGATGGCACCCTGTTGATGACCATTGGCGACCGTGGTGTGGACCGCTCCCGCGCTCAGGATATCAATGACCACGCCGGCAGTGTGCTGCGCCTGACCGAGACCGGTGGCGCGCCAGCCGATAATCCCTTTGCCGGGAAGGAAGAAGGCCACGATGAAATCTTCAGCTACGGCAACCGCAATATCCAGGGGCTGGCAGTGGGTGCCGATGGCCGAATCTGGGCCAGCGAGCATGCGGCCCGCACCGGGGACGAGCTGAACCTGATCGAGCCCGGCGTAAACTACGGTTGGCCGGAGGCCACCCGCAGCAAGGAATACAGCTCGAAGGCGCCGATTGGCAAGGCCAGCATGCCCGGCATGCGCGAGGCGCGGCATATCTACAGCGGTCGCTTTGCCCCCTCGGGCCTGGCGGCTGTGGACAGTGATCGTTTCCCCAGGTGGCGCGGCAATCTACTGGCCGGCGGCCTGGGCAGTGAAAAACTGCTGCGTGTGGTGCTGCAGGGTGACGATGTGCAGTCCACCGAGACCCTGATTGAAGGTGAACTGGGCCGTATCCGCGATGTACGCCAGGGCCGGGATGGCTATATTTACCTGCTGAACGACCTGCCCGACGGCGGCCTCTTTCGTCTCGAGCCGGTAGAGAACTGAGCCCGTGCTGAACCTGGAGAAACTCCCCATGAAGAAAATGGCAAAAATATTCCCGCTGTTTTGTCTCGGGCTGGTATTCCTGCTTGGCGATATTGCCGCCGTGCAGGCGGAGCCGACCGAGGTGGTGGTGCGTGCCCGGGCCAAGGACGCAAAGTTTATTGGCTCGTCGATCGGTGGCGCCTCGGTAAGGATCCGTGATGCCGAGAGCGGCACCATCCTGGCTGAAGGCATAACCAGCG
This sequence comes from Microbulbifer sp. JSM ZJ756, assembly GCF_044383805.1. Lineage (NCBI taxonomy): Bacteria > Pseudomonadati > Pseudomonadota > Gammaproteobacteria > Cellvibrionales > Microbulbiferaceae > Microbulbifer > Microbulbifer sp. JSM ZJ756. The sequence goes on from NZ_JBISER010000007.1 coordinate 19,999, forward strand.
GCAGTACCGGTAATACCGACACCATCATGCGCCAGCCACATTCCCGCTACCAGGAGATAGGCGAAGGGGCCGCGGCCTTCCGCGCCGAACTGGATATCGAGGAGCCGGTATTCGTCACCATTGAGGTACTGGCGCCCTATATCAAGAAGCAGGCGCGGGTGCTTGCCTCCACCCAGACCTGGCTGGTGCCTGGCAAGTCGATTGACGGTGACGGGCTGGTGATCGAGATTCCCGGCATGGTAGTGGACATTCTCAGCCCGCAGACCCATCGCTATACCACCATGGCAGAAGCCCCGTTCGAGATTCGCGCCAATGTGGTAATGATGTGTGGTTGCCCGATTAGCGATGGGGGACTCTGGGACGGCAGCAAGATGGAGGTAGCGGCGCTGGTCAAGAAAGACGGCAAGGCCTACCGGACTATTCCGTTGGCGATGACCGATACTGACAATACTTTTGCCGCTTCCCTGGCCCCCGAAGAACCGGGTGTTTACGAATTACTGGTCTATGCATTCGACGAGCGTACCGGTAATACCGGCGTGGACCGGGTGAGCTTTATCGTGCGCGAATAAACCGCACTGCCCACCCGTGTGCAAAAAAGTTTGTGCGCGGGTGGCCCCCCACTATGTTACGGCCCCCACCTCCCTCTTCCGCCAGCAACAGCTTGACAACAAAACGCCGGAACCATTAAGTTTTGCGCCCGCTGAACAGGCACCGTGTTCCCTGCCCTGCGCAATGCAGGGTAATTCACACTGGTGCAGCGAGTCCATCCATGGGACCCGTCACCACCTGGTGGTTGCTGCCCACTGCGGCAGGCCGTTCAGGCCACATTTCCCCGACAAAATACCGCATGGTGTTTGCCCATCCGGGACAATATGTGCACTGATAGAATTAATCACAGGAGGAAGAATGCCTATGACTGGTGATCTGTACCCTTCGCGCATTGGCGGCAGGGAACAAATCATCCCCCGACAGGATCCGGTGGTTTTCCATGATCAGGCGCCGGATACCAGTAATCCCCTCAATCAGATGCAGCTGGCCCAGTACGAAAAAAACGGTTATCTGGTTTTTCCGGATTTTATGCCCGAAATGGTAGAACCGCTGCAGGAAGAAGTGGTGCGAATGCAGCATTCACTGGCGGGTCGTGAAGAGCTTGTGTTTGAACCCCAGGGCAAGGAACTCCGCACAATCTTCAATCCCTGCCGCTTCAGCTCAGTGGCGAACGAATTTTTCCGGCATCCGAAAGTGCTGCCCATGGTGCAGCAGCTGCTTGGCTCAGATGTCTACTTGATGCAATCGCGGGTTAATAACAAGCCGGCCTATACCGGCAGATCGTTTGCCTGGCACTCGGATTTTGAAACCTGGCACGTGGAGGATGGCATGCCGCGTATGCGGGCACTTACCGCGTGGATCATGCTCAGTGAAAACCACGACCACAACGGCCCACTCTATGTAATCCCGGGCTCCCACCACCTGTTTATCTCCTGCAGGGGCCGGACCGGCAGGGACAACTATAAAACTTCCCTGCGACAACAGAAACTCGGCGTGCCACAGCCTGATACCATGAATGAAATTCTTCGCGACCGGGAAATTCGCGCCATCACGGGCCGGCCCGGTACGCTGGTGATCCATGAATGCAACCTCCTGCATGGTTCCCCCGACAATATTTCCAGCAATCCGCGACAAGTGATGATGTGCGTCTACAACAGCGTACATAACCGGCCTCGCGCGCCATTTGGTGGGCAGGAACCGCGCCCGGACTTTCTCAGTAACCGGGACACGGCGCCGGTGAACCTCGCTGCCTGATCCCGGACTGGCCACAAACGGGTCGATAGTAAAAAGCTAAACTGCCTTACATCGGCCCGCTGGGCAGAAGGGAAGGTTACCGAAATGGATGAGCCGGGCAGACAAGCCCTGCGGCGCCAGCATCGCCCAGAAAATATCGCCCGGCGATTGCGCGAGCCCTCGCGCCCGCCAACACTCGGGGATTTTGTGCTGGGCGCCATCGACGGGTGCGTCACTACCTTTGCGATTGTATCCGGCGCCTATGGCGCCGGCTTCCCTTCAATCGTGGTGATAATCATGGGCTTTGCCAACCTGCTGGCGGACGGCTTCAGTATGGCGGTCAGCAACTATGAGGCGATACAGGCGCAGCTCGACCACGAATTTGCCATTCGCCGCACGGAAGAGCGGCATATAGACCTGGTGCCGGAGGGGGAGCGCGAGGAAATTCGCCAGATCTTCGCCGCCAAGGGTTTTCGCGATGCGACACTTGAGGAAATCGTGTCCACGATCTGTCGCGACCGGAAGCTGTGGGTGGAAACCATGTTGACCGAGGAACATGGCATCAGCCCGACGCGGGCCAGCCCATTGCGTTCTTCCATTGTCACCTTTTCCGCATTCCTGCTGGTTGGTGCCGTGCCGCTGGTTCCCTTTCTTTTGCCCGGGTTGGCAGAACCAGTGCGGTTTTACCTGAGTGCCGGGCTGTCAGGACTCGCTTTTTTTGCCGTGGGCGTGGGCAAGGGCTTCGTCAATGGTAGTTCGCTGCTGAGCGCCGGGGGGCGCACGCTACTGCTTGGGGGCAGCGCGGCACTGCTGGCGTTCCTGGTTGGTTATTTACTCAATAAGTTCACCTCTGGCTCATAATTTACGGCAGCGCCAAGTTGTGGGTTTACGGGGGCCATGCAAATCCGGATTAGCGGCCATGCATTGTTTCGTTGAAACTGGAAACCCGCTCACAAATTCCCTCCATTGCAGGAATCCGGTTAATCTGCCATTCGATGCTCCCCCGTAGACAAGCCCGCACCACTTGATATGCCAGAGCAAGTGATGCACCGAAACCAGATCAGGGGAGCAACCAAATGCGTAAGAATATTTTGTTTAGTGCAATGCTGGGCTGTGCGTTTTCCACCGCGGCCATGGCGGAAGGGATCTATGTCAGCGGTAATATCGGCTACAACGACCTGGACGATATAGACACTGCCGGCGCTTTTTCCAGTGACTTTACCACCGGTGCAGGCACCAATATTCCGGTGGGCACCCCCCTGCCGGCCGGTACCGGCGTGAACTGGGATACCAGTGTCGACAGCGGTACCGCGATCTCCTTTGCTGTAGGTTATGGAATCGACCAGTGGCGTTTCGAGGCCGAGTACTCCATGGCCGACAACGATATTGACTCCCACGGGAGTGTTTCTGCTGCGGGTATTCCACTGGACGGGGAAGATGCAGCGGTGCTGATCAGTGGTCGGCAGGACAACCTGGATGTCACCGTCGCTGACCTGGTGGCAGCAGGTGAAGGGGAAATCAGTGCGGATTACCTGTTCGTAAATGCCTATTACGATTTCGACCTCGGCACAGCGTTGACGCCATATATTGGTGCCGGTATCGGTAACGCAATGATTGATGTGGACTACAGCCCCTCCGGCGTCAGCATCATCGAGGACGACGACAGTGTGCTTGCCTACCAGTTTATGGGCGGTGCGAGCCTGGCCGTGAGCGAACAACTGGAAGTATTCGGTGGCCTGCGCTGGCGCCAGACTGATGACCTGTCCGTGAATGCAAGCCTGTTCCCGGCCGAGTTTGAAATTGGCGCTGACAGTTTCCTCGCCGAAGTTGGCACCCGCTGGCAGTTCTGACCAGGAGACAGACCGGTACGATGTTGCGGGCGTCACGGGTGGCAGGAATTCAACTGCCGCTCGTGGCGCCCGTTTTTAATTAGTGAGTATTGCATTCCTCCTGTCGTTGAAAATCAGGTCTATCGTGAGAGAAGCGGGAGAGTATTTCCCCCGTGAGTGCTGTGGATCAGTTTTGAACCGGCATGGCGTGTTAACCAGAATCGCGCTGAAAGTCTGCAGGTTTTTAAACGGCACTTATCGCTGGACAGAGGTCCGCCGGTCGTGCGTCCACGTAAATATTCCAGGCGAATATGCAATTACAGGATGTAATTATGATCAGCAAGAAGCTAGCTATGACAGCACTGGCGGCAGCCCTCGCTTCCGTCTCCGCACATGCCGAAGATTTCTATATCAGTGGTTCGGTAAGCTGGAATGACATGGATGATATCGATACCGATGGCCGCTTTACCGGTGACTTTGTCACCGGAGAGGGGGTGGCGATTCCATCCGGTGTGGTCATTCCGCGCGGCACCCGGCTGCGCTGGGATACGGATATCGACAGCAGCTGGGGTGTCCAGCTGGCCGCCGGTTGGCGCATGCGCGAGTGGCGCTTTGAAGTGGAGTACGCCTGGGCCGAACACGACGTGGAGTCCCACAAAAATGTGCGTGTTGGCGGTGTAAATATCGACGGAGTGGATGCCGCTGTGCTCCTGACCGGACAGCTTGAGCCACTCGGTGTCACTGTGGGTGAGCTCGTCGATGGCGGCCAGGGTGATGTCAGTACCGACTTTGTGTTCTTCAACGCGTATTACGACTTCGATACCGGGACGCAGTGGCAGCCCTACCTCGGTGCGGGCCTGGGCAATGCCTGGGTGGACGTGGACTACAAACCCTCGGACGTGCGTATCGTCGATGATGACGATAGTGTCTTCGCCTGGCAGCTAATGGGTGGCATCAATTACCTGTGCACCGATGAGCTTACCTATTTTGGCGGTTTGCGCTGGCGTGAAACGGACGACGCCGAGGTTCGCTCGCGTTTGTTGCCGGCTGATTTCGATATCGATACCGAGAGCCTGATTGTCGAGATCGGCGCGCGCTGGCACTTCTGAGTACTAACGTCTGACAGGGCGACCGCGGGTATGCGGGCACACCCGCGCGTCGCTGTTTCAGGCGACTACCACCTGGTTGCGACCCGCGTGCTTGGCGCGATAAAGGCGCGCATCGGCCTCGGCCAGCAGCTCAGTCTGGTTCTGTGTGCCATCACTGGACGCAGCGACGCCGAAACTCATGGACAGGCGCGCGGGCGGTTCGTACTGGTGGCCCAGCGCCTCCACCTTCTGGCGGAGCTTCTCCGCCAGCACGGAAGCGCCGCTGGTGCCGGTATTGGGAAGCAGCACCAGGAATTCCTCGCCCCCCCAGCGCGCCACCAGGTCGCCGGAACGGGTATTACCTTTCAGCACTGCCGCCACGTCTTTCAATACACGGTCGCCGAAGTTATGGCCGCGACTGTCATTGAGTGCCTTGAAGTGGTCCAGGTCGCCGATCAATATGGCGTATTCACCCAGCGCCTGGCCGGCCCGTTCCAGTTCCTGTAGAACCCGGTAGGCCTCGCGCCGGTTGGCGAGACCGGTAAGCGCATCGGTGGCGGCATGGTTCTCGAGTTCTACGGTGAGGGTATTGAGCAGTTTCTGTGCCTCGTCCCGGCTGCTGTCCAGTAGCGCAGTCAGTGCGGTCAGGGCACCGAACACGGCAATAAAACGGGCGCGATAGGCGACGTCATACTCTGCTGCCAGCCCGGGGAAATCCGGATAGAAGAGCACCAGAGCCGTGGCGGCGCCCACCGCCATAAGCACCAGGGTGCCAAGGCGGTAACCGAACAGGTTGATAAAACCCGGCACCAGCATCACTGCCCACATCAGGCCGGTATTGTTGACGCCGCCGGAAAGCAGCAGGTAGAAGTACAGGACCAGTAACAGGCAGGTGACCAGGACCGGTGTCTTGCTGCTGGGGTTCACCAGGTTGATGCCGATATAGATGGCGAGGATCAGTGCTGTCACACCAAGCAGGGTCAGGGACTGCAGCAGTGCGCCGTCCGTGAGCGCCAGTACCGCCATGGCGGCAGTGATGGCGAGCGAGAAGATCAGCATATAGCCGGAGGCCTGCACCCGCCGGCGCAGGTCGAGTTCCATAGACCTGGCGGCGGGATTGTGTGCGGTGCTGTCCTGATGCCCTGAACCCATTGGGAATTCCTGTGTAACGGGCCTCAAAACTCCTGTGGGCCCGCTGACTCCGGCATGGCCCGGATGTCTTAAAGTGATCGTTGTTGCGCCGCCGTTGCAGGATACCCCGGGATCCGGCGGCGTGGTGCGCATGGCGCAAATCTAAATATTTAGATAAACCGCCGAGTATATTGTGATTTTTTGCGCCGCCAAAGCCCGGCTATAGTTTTAACAGCAACTTGACTGCGGAATTGTGCACTTTTGGAACCCCTGAGACTGACTTGTGGAAATATCCTGACTTTGCGTGCCGGGGCCCTGGTCTGCCCGGCTCACAAGCACCTGATACCCGGGCGCGGGCTGTCGGCACAGGTATACGAGCGCGGCGGTGAGCCGCTGCGGGATGCCTGTGTGCATGTCGCTGAGTGCGGGGTGGGCGAGGCGCGCATGACTCGCGCATACAACCTGCCGGTGAAATACCTGTTGCACACGGTGACACCACAGTGGAGTAGTGGCGACCAGTGGGGTGCCCGGGCGCTGGTCGAGTTACGCCAGTGCTATCACAGTGTGCTGGACCTGGCGCGACAGGGAAAAATAGATACGTTGCTGTTTCCCGCCCTGGGGGCGGGCACCAATCGCTTTCCGCACAGTATCGCCGCGCACCAGGCACTGGAAGTGCTGCACCCGCGGGCGCATGAATTTAGCCAGATTACGGTTTGCCTCCACACCCCTGCGGCACTGGCTGAATGGCAGCAGGTGGAGCGCAGGTTCTTTACACCGTCATGACCGCAGTGGTGGCCGCTACCGGCAGCCAGTCCATGCGGGGCCTCGGATTTAGCGGACAGGCGGGCCTGCGGCCTGGCGGGAGAGCGGAAACGAAAAAGGCGGGCCAGTGGCCCGCCTTTCTCTTTGCACTCTGAAGTTAACGAGTGCTTACTTCTTGGCGCGCTTGCGCATGTTTTCCTGCAGGATCTTCTTGCGCAGGCGCAGGTGGTTCGGGGTCACCTCCACCAGCTCATCGTCCTCGATAAACTCCAGTGCCTGTTCCAGCGTGTGGCGGATCGGCGGGGTCAGGGTCAGGGCCTCGTCGGTACCGGCGGCGCGCACGTTGGTCAGCTGCTTGGCCTTGGTGGGGTTTACCACCAGGTCATTGTTGCGGGAGTGAATACCCACTATCTGGCCTTCGTAGATATCCTCACCGTGGCCCAGGAACAGGCGGCCACGGTCCTGCAGTGTGTACAGGGCGTAGGCCAGGGTCTTGCCCTTGACCATTGAGACCATCACACCGTTGATGCGCTTGCCCACGTCACCCATTTTCACCGGGCCGTAGTGGTCGAAGATGCTGGTCATGATGCCGGAGCCGCTGGTCATGGTCAGGAACTGTGAGCGGAAGCCGATCATGCCGCGGGACGGCACGATAAAGGTCAGGCGCACACGGCCCTTGCCATCGGGCTCCATGTTCTTGAGCTCTGCCTTGCGCAGGCCCAGCTCTTCCATCACCGCACCCTGGTGCTGCTCCTCGACGTCGGCCACCACCTCCTCGTAGGGCTCCTGGATCTCGCCGTCGACTTCTTTCTGTACCACTTCCGGGCGGGATACGCCCAGCTCAAAACCTTCCCGGCGCATGGTCTCGATCAGCACCGACAGGTGCAGTTCGCCGCGGCCGGACACCTTGAATTTTTCCGGGGAATCGCCCTGCTCCACGCGCAGCGCCACGTTGTGGATCAGCTCCTGTTCCAGGCGCTCCTTGATATTGCGCGAGGTGACGAACTTGCCGTCCTGGCCGGCAAACGGCGAGTCGTTCACCTGGAAGGTCATGCTCACGGTGGGCTCGTCGACGGACAGCGCCGGCAGGGCCTCGGGGTTTTCCGGGTTGCACAGGGTATCGGAGATGTTCAGTTCGCCCACACCGGTGATGCAGACGATGTCACCGGCGCTGGCCTGCTCCACTTCCACGCGCTCCAGGCCCAGGTAGCCCATCACCTGCAGTACCTTGGCCTTGCGCTGGTTGCCCTCGCGGTCCAGCACCACTACCTGCTGGTTGGGTTTGAGGGTGCCGCGGGTGATACGGCCCACGCCGATCACGCCCACATAGCTGTTGTAGTCCAGTGCGGACACCTGCATCTGGAACGGGCCTTTCTCGTCGACTTTCGGCGCTTCGACCTTGTCCACGATCATCTGGAACAGCGGCGTCATGTCGTCGGCCATGTCGGTGTCGTCCAGGCCGGCGATGCCGTTCAGGGCGGAGGCGTAGACCACCGGGAAGTCCAGCTGCTCGTCGGTGGCGCCGAGGCTGTCGAACAGGTCGAACACCTGGTCCATCACCCAGTCGGGGCGCGCGCCGGGGCGGTCGATCTTGTTGATCACCACGATCGGGTTGAGGCCCTGCTCGAAGGCCTTCTGGGTCACGAAACGGGTCTGCGGCATGGGGCCGTCCACGGCATCCACCAGCAACAGCACGCTATCCACCATGGACAGGACGCGCTCCACCTCGCCGCCGAAGTCGGCGTGCCCGGGGGTGTCGACGATGTTGATGCGGTAGTCGTGCCAGCGGATGGCGGTGTTCTTGGCCAGGATGGTGATGCCGCGCTCACGCTCCTGGTCGTTGGAGTCCATTACGCGTTCCGCGCCCTCGTCGCGGCGGTCCAGGGTGCCGGACTGCTGCAGCAGCTTGTCCACCAGGGTGGTCTTGCCGTGGTCTACGTGGGCGATGATCGCAATATTGCGCAGGTTGTCTATCACTATGAACCTCTGAGGGGTAAAGCGCGCAGTCCCCTGACTGTCGCGTCAAATGTATCGGGGCGGGGGCTGACGGGCAGCGGCTCTCCGGCCAAAGGCGGCGATTATAGTGGCCAAGCGTGACAACTGCGAGCTGCTTTTGCATAAAAAGTGGTCAATTTTGGCCGGTCTGGCCCGGGAATGCCCCGCTCTGTGGCCAGGGCGGGGTCTTGGAGGGGGAGAAGCGGCTTGCCTCAGTCGGGCCGGTGGGGGATATGCGGGCGCAGCACGCCCACATTGCGATAGCCGGCGTCCAGCAGGTGGGAGGCATGCAGGCGGCTCATCACGCCGCGGCTGCAGTACAGCAGGTACTGCTTTTGCGGGTCCAGTCCGGCGAACGCACTGTTCAGGCGGTAGAAGGGAATGGTCTCCACGTCGCTGCCCTCTATCTCCAGCGGGTCCACTTCCTCCTCGTCCGGGTGGCGGATATCGATGACCACCGCGTCGCCGGGCTCGGCGAGGATCTCAACCTCCGGCGCGCCTTCGGTCACATCCTCCATGACCTTGTCGATGTTCTGCAGCACACGCTCGTCGATGGCGCGGTCGAGGACACTGAAATCGAAGTGGCCCTCTTCCTCCTCCACCCGCGACAGCTTGGCCCGGGTGGTGGGCTTGACCGAGATGACCCCGCAATACTCGGGCATATTGGCCGCAAACTCCTCGGTGCCGATCTCCCGCGCGGTGCGGATGATGTCGCCCTTGTCGCTGGTGATCAGTGGGCGCAGCACCAGGGTGTCGGTGACACTGTCGATCACTTTCAGGTTCTTGAGGGTCTGGCTGGATACCTGGGCAATGGCCTCACCGGTCACCACCGCGTCTACCTTCAGCTCGTTGGCGATGGCCGTGGCGGCGCGCAGCATCATGCGCTTGAGGATCACGCCCATATGGGAGTCGTCCACATTCTGCAGTATCTCGGCTACCACCTCGTCGAAGGGCACGGTGATGAACTTTACCCGGTGCGATGAGCTGTAGCGGTTCCACAGGTAGTAGGCCACTTCCTTGACGCCCAGTTCGTGGTCGCGCCCCCCAAGGTTGAAGAACAGGAAGTGGGTGCGGATGCCGCGTTTCATGGTCAGGTAGCTGGACACGGTGGAGTCGAAGCCACCGGAAACCAGCGACAGGACCGGGTCCTGGGTACCCATGGGGAAGCCGCCCAGGCCGGCGTGCTGTTGCTCCACCACGTTGAGCTTGTCGTGGCGGATCTCCAGGCGCACGGTGATATCCGGGTCCTTCAGCTTGACCCCGGCGGCCCCGGTGTTCTTGTTCAGGCCGCCACCCACGTACTGCTCTACATCCAGGGACTGGAAGTCGTGCTTGCCGCTGCGCTTGACCCGCACACAGAAAGTCTTGCCGTCCAGCTTGTCGCCCCACACGGACAGGGTCTTCTCATAGATGTCGTGGAAATCACCAAGGGGGTACTGGCGCACCCGGGCGAAGTTGGCGATACCGGGGGTGTGTGCCAGTACCTCCTCGATGCGGTCCGCCAGGTGCGAGACGGCATCCGGTGCAATCACCTCTATCTTTTCCCAGTCCTTCAGCACCTTGATGCGGTCATCGAGCCGATGCAGCATGATGCGCAGGTTGTCCTTGAGCTGCCGCGACATGCGCTTGCGCACCGGGTTGCTCTTGATGGTGATCTCGGGGAAGAACTTGACGACAAAGTGCATGATGAGTTGTTGACCGGGTACCGCAGGTTGATGATGAGCACGGAATTATAAACAGTCTGGCTGTAAATTCACCGGGCCGGGGAGCAGTTGGGGGTGACTGGCGCAATGTTGAATATTGTGCTGCACTGAATTTGTGCGCCAGGGTCCCAATTCGTGCCATTTTGGTGCGCAGATTGGTGGCCGGCGCGCCAGTTTGCGTCTATTTTGCTCAGGGCGGCGCCCAATCCGTGCCCTGGGCCCCGGTGCCCGTGGCTCCGGCCCAATTGCCCCAATTTGGCACACTCCTTGCTTCAGTACTGACCACGAACAGTACGCCGTCGCTAAAGAGTCGAGCCTCACCAAGGGTTAACGTTCAGCGACCTACAAACTTTCAAGACCTGGAGGACAGCAATGTCAGCGAATACGCTCGGTTTGATTAAAGAGAGTGAAGCCAAATGGGTAGACCTGCGCTTTACCGATTCCAAGGGTAAGGAGCAGCACGTCTCCCTGCCGACTTCCGAAGTCGACGGCGAGTTCTTCGAAGAGGGCAAGATGTTCGACGGCTCCTCCATCGCCGGCTGGAAAGGCATCAACGAGTCCGACATGATCCTGATGCCGGATGACGAGGCCTCTTTCCTGGACCCGTTCACCGATGAGCCCACTGTGATCGTGCGCTGCAACATCGTCGAGCCGTCCACCGGCCAGGGTTACGAGCGCGACCCGCGTTCCATCGCCCTGCGCGCCGAGGAATACCTGAAGTCCACTGGCCTGGGCGACACCGCGCTGTTCGGCCCGGAGCCCGAGTTCTTCGTATTCGACGACATCACCTGGGGTGCCGAGATGGGCGGTGCCTTCTACAAGATCAACTCCGAGGAAGCGGCCTGGTCCTCCAGCATGCCGCACCCGGAAGGCAATATCGGCCACCGCCCGGGCGTCAAGGGCGGTTACTTCCCGGTACCGCCGGTCGACTCACTGCACGACGTGCGTGCCGCCATGTGTTCCGCCATGGAGCAGATGGGCCTGCACGTTGAAGTGCACCACCACGAAGTGGGTACCGCTGGCCAGTGTGAAATCGGCGTTGGCGCCAACACCCTGACCAAGAAGGCGGACGAGGTGCAGATCCTCAAGTACGCGGTGCACAATGTTGCGCACGCCTACGGCAAGACTGCCACCTTCATGCCCAAGCCGCTGGTAGGCGACAACGGTTCCGGCATGCACATCCACATGTCCTTCAGCAAGGACGGCGTGAACCAGTTTGCCGGTGACGGCTATTCCGGCCTGTCCGAGACCGCCCTGTACTACATCGGTGGTGTCATTAAGCATGCGCGCGCCATCAACGCGTTCGCCAACGCCTCGACCAACTCCTACAAGCGCTTGGTACCGGGCTTCGAGGCGCCGGTGATCCTGGCTTACTCCGCGCGCAACCGCTCTGCGTCCATCCGCATTCCGTACGTCGCCTCCCCGAAAGGCAAGCGCATCGAGGCCCGCTTCCCGGACCCGACCGCCAACCCGTACCTGGTGTTCGCCGCCATGCTGATGGCCGGCCTGGACGGCATCAAGAACAAGATCCACCCCGGCGACCCGGCTGACAAGGACCTGTACGACCTGCCGGCGGAAGAAGTGGCCGAGTACCCGACCGTTGCCTCCAGCCTGGAAATGGCCCTGGATGCCCTGGACGCGGACCGCGCCTTCCTGACCGAGGGCGGCGTATTCTCCGACGACGCCATCGATGCCTACATCGAGCTGAAGCGTGAGGAAGTGGAGCGCCTGAACATGACCACTCACCCGGTCGAGTTCGACATGTACTACTCCGTATAAGCGCCCTCACGCAATCCGCGTGTCAAGAAAGCCCGTACCGTCTGGTACGGGCTTTTTTATTGGGGGTAAACTAGCCTTCACCTAATGAAGCCCCGCCATTTTGCGGGCATGCCGGAGGCAGGAGTGCCAATGCGCAGATACCACACCATCACCGGCGCTGTCGTCGCAACCTTTGCCGCAGCGACCCTCATGTTCGGCACTGCCGGGGCGCTGGCGGGCGGTTCGGGGGAAGATGACGCCAGCGGCGGCAAGGCGATCTACAAGACCGTGGGCCCGGATGGCAAGGTGACCTTCACCGATGTACCGCCGGAAGACGGCAAGGCGGAACGTATCAGGCTGGCTCCCACCAACGTGCAGCCGATCGTGCGGCCGCGCCCCATGCCCACGCGCAAGCTGTCACCCAATGACCGGCGCGAACGCGACAGGCCCCTGGGGCCTATCAACTTCGCCATCGTCAGTCCCCAGAGTGGCGCCACCATTCCCCCGGGACAGCGCTTGATCGTCTTGCGGGTGGCCATCGACCCGGCGCCTCCCGGCGGTTACCGCTTTTTCGCCGTAGTCGACGGCCGGCCGTGGCAGGGCAGTTCCAGTGGCAACAGCCTGGATATCTCCGCACTGGAGCGGGGCACTCACGATATCCAGGCCGTGCTTACCGATCCCGACGGCCAGGTGCTGGCGCGCTCCCAGCCCATCACCATCTTCGTCAAGCGCCCGGGCGGCACCCTGCCGGACAACCCCTCCCCGCAGGCGGTGCCCGCGCCCCAGGCACCCACGGCGCCGGGCGTGCCCCAGTCAACCAGCCAGTCCCGGCGCTCCCGCAACTGAAGGCGGCCCGCTTTCTCCCGCCCGGCTGACCGGGCGGGCGCACTTCCACACCAAAATGATGCGCCTGTACTGGCGTTTTTTTGATCTATGCACCACAATGGTGCGCTCGGGGGCTGGCTATTGCCTGCCTGCCCCCGGAACTCACCGCACTCACTATCGTGCGCCATTTTGGTTTGCTTCTTGCACTGTCTTAAACAGTGCTGGCGGGCACCGCGACCTCAGGGTACGCCGTGCCCCAGAACCGCCCGCTGAATGACCCCGGGACTTTTGCATGTTGAATGACCGCCAGTTGCGTCAACTGTTGGACAACCTTTCCGCCGCAGTACTGGTGCTGGATGAGCGCCTGGCGCTCTGCTACCTGAACTCCGCTGCCGAGGACCTGCTGGCCGCATCCAGTGCCAGGGTCAGCGGGCAGCCGCTGGAAGAGGTCGTGCGGGAATCTGACGCCGCGCAGCGCGCCATGCGCGGGGCGCTGGTGAGCGGGCAGAAGTACACCGTGCGACGTGCCACCTGGCACCTGCACAACCTGGAAACCTGTACCGTCGATTACTCGGTGAGCCCGGTGGCGGAGCTGGGCCTGTTGCTGGTGGAAGTGCAGACCATGGACCGGCTGCTGCGGATTGCGCGGGAAGACGCCCTGATCGATGCCCAGGAAACCACCCGCAACCTGGTCCGCGGCATGGCCCACGAGGTGAAGAACCCCCTGGGCGGAATCCGCGGCGCGGCACAGCTGTTGCAGCGGGAGCTGCCGGACCCGGAGCTGGCGGAATATACGCAGATCATCATCGACGAGGCCGACCGCCTGCGGAACCTGGTGGATCGCCTGCTGGGGCCACGCCAGCCCGCCAATATGCAGCCCACCAATGTGCATGAGGTGCTCGAGCGGGTGGCGCAGCTGATCGACGCCGAGTGCGATGGGGAGCTGAGCATACGCCGTGACTACGACCCGTCGATCCCCGACCTGCCGGGCGACAGGGAACAGCTGATCCAGGCATTGCTCAATATTGCCCGCAACGCCATGCAGGCTGTCGACGAGAGCATCGGTTTGCCGGCGGGACAGATCGTGCTGCGCACGCGCATCCAGCGCCAGTTCACCATCGGCAAGCACCACTGCCCGCTGGTGTGCAGGATCGAAATTGAGGACAACGGCCCGGGTATCCCGGAAGACATCCGCGAGCGGATTTTCTTCCCGATGATTTCCGGGCGCGCGGAGGGCTCCGGGCTGGGGCTCTCTATTTCGCAAAACATCATCAACCAGCATCGCGGACTGATTAAGTGCGACAGCCAGGCGGGACAGAGTGTGTTCCAGATTTACCTGCCGCTGGAAACCGAATAAACGATTAGACACTGGGAAAGACCATGAGCAACCGCGTTTGGATCATTGACGACGACCGATCGATACGCTGGGTACTGGAGCGGGCCCTGACCCGGGCCGGTATCGAGACCAAGTGCTACGAGAGTGGTGACCGGGCACTGGACGATTTCTACAGCGACTCCCCCGATGTGGTAATCAGCGATATTCGCATGCCCGGTGCCGATGGCTTCAAGTTGTTGCAACGCTTCCAGAGCGAACGCCCGGCCCTGCCAATCATCATCATGACGGCACACTCCGACCTGGACAGCGCCGTGGCCGCCTACCAGGGCGGTGCCTTCGAATACCTGCCCAAGCCGTTCGACGTCGACGAGGCGGTGGCTGTGACCCGCCGTGCCCTGGCCCATGCCAGCGAGCAGCAGGGCGGTGAGCAGGTCAGCCTGGAAAACAGCCAGGCCAGCAAGGAGATTATCGGCGAGGCGCCGGCGATGCAGGAGGTGTTCCGCGCTATCGGTCGCCTGTCCCATTCCAATATCACCGTATTGATCAATGGCGAGTCCGGTACCGGTAAGGAACTGGTGGCCCAGGCGCTGCATAACCACAGCCCCCGCCGCAGCCAGCCCTTTATCGCGCTGAACATGGCCGCGATTCCGAAGGACCTGATGGAATCCGAACTGTTTGGCCATGAAAAGGGTGCCTTCACCGGTGCCGCCGCGCAACGTACCGGCCGCTTCGAGCAGGCCAATGGCGGCACATTGTTCCTTGATGAAATCGGCGATATGCCGCCGGAAACCCAGACCCGCCTGCTGCGGGTGCTGGCCGATGGTGAGTTCTACCGCGTGGGTGGCCACACCCCGGTCAAGGTGGATGTGCGCATCATTGCTGCCACCCACCAGGACCTGGAGCGACTGGTGGAGGAGCATAAATTCCGTGAGGACCTTTTCCACCGCCTCAATGTAATCCGCATCCATATTCCGCGCCTGTCTGACCGTCGCGAGGATATCCCGCGGCTGGTGCAGCATTTCTTTACCAGCGCCGCCAAGGACCTGGGGGTGGAGCCGAAGATCCTGCTGAAGGAGACCGAGGAATACCTCACCGGCCTCGACTGGCCCGGCAACGTGCGCCAGCTGGAGAATACCTGTCGCTGGATTACCGTAATGGCCTCCGGCCGCGAGGTGCATATAGAGGACCTGCCGCAGGAGCTGCACCAGCAGACCGCCGGCACCCAGGCCCCGCAGGACTGGCAGAAGGCACTGCGCCTGTGGGCCGACCAGGCCCTGGCCAATGGCCGCCGCGAGATCCTCAGTGAGGCGGTGCCCCAGTTCGAGCGCGCGCTGATCGAGATCGCACTCAAGCACACCGCAGGGCGCAAGCGCGATGCCGCCGAACTGCTGGGCTGGGGCCGCAACACGCTGACCCGCAAGCTGAAAGAGCTGGGCATGAACGGCGACTCCGAGTAGAGCCGTGCCAGTGGATGGCGTCAGTCATTAACCCTGAGAGGCCGCTTTCCGGAGCGGCCTCTTTACTTTCAGGCTATGGCCGAATTGCAGTGGCAAAGACTGAATTGAAAACGAGAGAAATCTTTTGAATGTATGTCGACCTGCAAACGGATGATTTATCGGATGGCGCGGTTATCGAATTACTGCGTGCGCACCTGGAAGAGATGCGCAAATACTCTCCGGAGGCCAGCATTCATGCCCTCGATACAGGCAAGCTGAAAGATCCGCGTATGACTTTCTGGGCCGCCCGTGTCGATGGCCAGCTGGCCGGCTGCGGGGCCCTTCGGGAAATCTCGCCGCGGCTGGGCGAGATCAAGTCAATGAAAACCGGGTCAGCTTTCCTGAGAATGGGGATAGCCGCCCGGGTGCTTGAGGCAATCATGCGCGAGGCGCGGCGGCGTGGTTATACCCGGATCAGCCTGGAGACCGGCACGCATAACGCGTTTGAGCCGGCGGTTGCACTGTATAGAAAATATGGTTTTATCGAATGCGGACCATTTGCCGACTATGCGCCTGATCCCTACAGTAGGTTCCTGACCAGAGCCATCCGGGAGAAAACCGGGATGGTGTGACCGCCCGGGAAACTGCCTGGAAGCCAATGGAACCACAACTCCTCTATCGATTCGCCGCAGATCTCGTGCTGTTCCTGCACGTGCTCTTCGTTGCCTTTGTGGTCAGCGGCCTGCTGTTGATCCTGGTCGGGAGGCTGCGAGGCTGGGCCTGGGTGCACAATCCCTGGTTCCGCCTGGCGCACCTGATGGCAATCGGGGTCGTGGTTTTACAGGCGTGGCTGGGGATGATCTGCCCGCTCACCACCTGGGAAATGGCATTGCGGGCGCGGGCCGGGGAAGTGACCTATACCGGCTCCTTTATCGCCCACTGGCTGGAAAGCATCCTCTACTACCGTGCCCCGGCCTGGGTCTTTGCGCTCTGTTACACGGTGTTTGGGCTGCTGGTGGTGCTCAGCTGGTTCTGGGTGCGACCGCGGCCATTCCGCCGCCGGTAAGCCAGCTCGCTGTCGCGCTGGTGGTGCCAGGATACCGTGGCAGGAATTCCGGGATTCCTGCCACGGACAGGCTCAGCCCTTACGGGCCACACCCAGCTCCCCCAGGGTCTGCGCCATGTCCTCGGCGCTGGTGGCGGGCTTGATATCCCGATCGATCTTGAGGACCTTGCCGTCCTTGCCGATGTAGACAGTCACCCGTTTGGCGATGTTCAGCGCCGGCACCAGCACGTCATAGGCTTTTGCCACTTCCCCCTCGGGATCGCTGAGCAGTGGGAAGTCCGCTTTTTCTGCGGCGGCGAACTTCTTGTTGGTTTCCACCTCGTCAGTGCTCGCCATAAAGTAGGCCACGTCGTACTCACGGATCAGGTGACCGTTTTCCGCCAGTGACTTGCACTCGATGGTGCAGCCCCTGGTGAACGCCTTTGGATACCAGGCGATGACCACCGCCCGCTTGCCGCGAAAATCGTCCAGGGAGTAGGTCTTGCCGTCGGAAGCCTCCAGGGTGAAGTCCGGGGCCGGCTGGCCCACTTCCAGGGCAAGCGCCGGCAGGCTTACCAGCGTGGCCAGCAGCAGGGTCAGTGCGTGTCTCATCGAATTCTCCGGGTAGGTATTTACTGGATCGGGTGATGGCTATGCTAACGCGCCGGGAGCGCTGCTGCCATTGGCCGGGCTGGCACAGGCCCGGGACTTGAATTACATTCATACGCAAAACCCGGCACCCGGATTGGTGCCGCCGGCTATTTTCCAGGGACTGGAGGCACGGTATGCGTGCATTGCATTTCTTTGGCCTGGCTATCCTGTTGATTTGGCTGGCCACGCCGCCGCAGGCACTGGCCGTCCAGGGCCAGCACCTGTTTATTCTCTCCGGCCAATCCAACATGGCCTGGCTCGATGCGGATGCCTTTTTTACCCCACTGGTGGCGGCAGAGTTTGGCCGGGATCGCATCCTCGTGGTCAAGGATGCCCAGGGAGGCCAGCCGATCCAGCGCTGGCTGGTGGCCCCGCAGAAGGGTATCGGGGATCCGGGCAAACAGGTGGGTGACCTGTACCAGAGGTTGTTGCGCAAGGTTGGGCGCGCCACGCACGGGAAACACCTTGCGTCGGTAACTTTTGTCTGGATGCAGGGAGAGAATGACGCCAGGTTTGGTCGCAGCGCCGCCTACGGCCCTGCCCTCGGCACGCTGGTGACACAACTGCAGCGGGACCTGGGACAGCCGCAGATCAATGTGGTGATCGGTCGCCTGAGCGATTACGGCCTGGCGCGTCGCAGCGCCGCCCACTGGCAGCGCATCCGCGAGATCCAGGTGCAGTTCGCTGAAAGCCGGCCCGGGGCGGCCTGGGTCGATACCGACGACCTGAACGATGGCTTGAACCGGGATGGCAGGCAGGTGGCCAATGACCTGCACTATTCCACCACCGGATACCGGGTCCTGGGTGAACGGTTTGCAAAGCGCGCGATCGAATTGATCCGTCGGGAGGGCGGGGGATTCCGGCCGGCTGCGCAGCCATAGTGCTTCCCACGGCAGCCGGTGCGCAGCTGGTCCAGAATAGTAAGAAGCTGCCGGAAGCCGTCATGACCTTCAATACTTTTTTTTCAAGTCTCCCGCTGTGGGGTGTCTGCGCCTTTGCCATCATGGTGGTGCTGGTGTCACTCGCCGCCGGCATGTTGCTGGGGCGTATACTCGCACGCGGCAACAAGGAGGTCAGCGAGGGCTCCATCGGCAGTATCGTCGCGGCCACCCTGGGCCTGCTGGCGTTTATGCTGGCGTTTACTTTCAATATGACAGCCGAACGCTTCGGTGCGCGCAAGGCCCTGTTGCTCGAAGAAATCAACGCCATCTCCACCGCTTACCTGCGGGCGGATTTTCTCGATGAGAAGGGCACGGCACGGGCACGGGAATTACTGGCCGAGTATGCGCAGGTCCGGGCGTTCGACCCGTATACCCTTGACGAGCGGGAATATCTGCGGGCACTGGCCCGTAGCGAGCAGATCCAGGCGTCCCTGTGGGCCCTGGTGGCGGAGCACGAATCCCGTGGTTATGGCGCGGGCGAGCTGAGGGCCTTTTACCAGCCCCTGAATGAGGTATTCGACTACCATACCCGGCGGGTCCTGGTGGGTGGGCGCTACCAGATACCCGCTCCTATCTGGATGGCACTCTACGCAATCACTGCGCTGTCGATGTTCGGGATCGGCTTCCAGCTGGGCACCAGCCGGGGGGCTTCGCCACTGGTGGCCCTGGCGCTGGCACTGGCGTTTTCACTGGTAATCCTGCTGATCGAGGACCTGGACCGTAGTTACGAGGGCCTACTGGTGGTGGACCAGGGGCCAATGGCAGAACTGAGCCAGCAGTTACAGGCGGCCGAGCGCAGGCGGCTGGGCGCCGGCCCGGATTAGCGCGGCTATCATCGACTGGCGAGCGGATTCCGGCTGGGCCAGACTTGTCCTAAATTGCCCCGGTCCCCCATGTACGCCGAAGACCTGTTCCATACCATGCCTCTGGCCGCCGTCTATGTCTTAACGGTGCTGTTTGTACTTGCCGCGCTGGGGGCGGGCCTGGTCGTGGGGCGCTGGTCGGTACATCGCTACGGGGAACAGAAAGAATCCTCGATGCGCAATGCCATCACGGCCACCCTGGGGCTGCTGGCTTTCCTGCTGGCGTTTACTTTCAACATGACTGCCGACCGCTTCAACCAGCGCAAGGCCCTGCTCGTGGAGGAAGTGAACGCGATCCATACGGCATACCTGCACGCGGACTTCCTTGTGCCGGATGCCGCGGCCCGCGCCAGGTCGCTACTGGCGGCCTACACGGACCTGCGTGATTTTGATCCGTTGAAGGAAAAAATCACTGCCGATGACCTGCTCCAGAGTGAGCGCCTGCACCAGCAGCTGTGGGAACTGGTCGATGAGCACGTGGCCGAAAAATACGATGCCGGCTACCTGCGCCAGTTCGTGGAGCCGGTCAGTGACGTAATCAATAAACACTATTCGCGGGTGGTGGTGGGGCTGGAGTTCCGTATTCCCACGCCCATCTGGCTGGCACTGTACTTCATGACGGCACTGGCAATGCTCGCCATCGGCTACCAGTTCGGTATCAGCCGCGGGGGGTCGGTGCATGTGGCGGTGACCCTGGCGATCACCTTCTCCACCGCGATCCTGCTGATCGCCGACCTGGACCGCGCCACTGAGGGCACGCTGGTCATCGAGCAGCGGCCGATGGCAGAACTGAATGAGCACCTGAAGCGGGCGGAGAAGGCCCGTCGCGACGACACTGTGCCCGATGTGCACTGACTATTTTTGTGTCGTCGCAACTCCAGTACGGAAATTCACAGGGACTTCATCTCGGCGGAGTTGATGAACTCGCGCATGAAAATTTCCCAGAATGCCATAAAAAGTGCAGCCAGCAACGGACCTATGGCAAAGCCACTGATGCCGAACATCATCAGCCCGCCGATGGTGGAAAACAGCACGATATAGTCTGGAAGCTTGGTATCGCGCCCCACCAGGATCGGGCGCAGCAGGTTGTCCACCAGGCTGATTACCGCCACACCGAAGATCAGCAACACCGTGCCCTTGACCACATCGCCGATGGCGTAGAGGTAGATCGAGGCGGGCAGCCAGATCAGTGCAGCGCCGATGGCGGGCAGCAGTGACAACAGCGTCATCACCACGCCCCACAGCAGTGGAGCCGGCAGCCCCAGGGCCCAGAAAATCAATCCGCCCAGGGTGCCCTGGGTAACCGCCACCACCAGGTTGCCCTTGACGGTGGCCCGGGTGACCTCGGCGAATTTGGCCAGCAGCAGGTGCTCGCGCTCATCGCCCAGTGGCAGGGCACGGATCAGCAGCCCCACCAGGGATTCGCCGTCGCGAATCAGGAAGAAGGTCAGGTAGAGCATCAGGCCCAGCATCACGAAGAAATTCACCGTATTCTGGCCGAGCGCCAGGGCATTCTTGGCGATCAGGCTGCCGGCGCTCATGAAGCCGCTCAGCAGGCGCTCGCGCAGCTGGTCCAGGTCGATACCGATGCGTTGCATCAGGGCCTCGAAGCCGGGGAAGGCGCTGCGCACCCGATCCACCTGGCCGGCCACGTCGATCTCGCCGCTCTGGACTTTCTGGTAGACGCTGGCCGCCTCATTGACGAACGAGCTGGCCACCACCAGCACCGGTATCACCACCAGCACCATACACAGCAGCAGCGTCAGCAGTGCCATCAGGTTGGGCCAGTTCGGGTAGCGACGGGACAGGGTGCGATGCACGGGAAAGAAAATTACGGCGATGGCACAGGCCCAGAAAATGGGCGTGAAGAAAGGCCTGAGCAGAAAGGTAAATGCCACTGTCACCAGCAGCAGCGCAGCGATGAATGAGCGCCGTTCCAGCTTTTCCTGAACCAAGGGAGCCCCCGCGATTATTGTTGTCGATGCGCGCTATGCTACCACTGCCGCTCGCCTCCAGGGCAACCGGGCGTCGCAATTACCAGCGCCGGTAACCGCAGGTGTCCACATGGAAGCGCACACCGCTGTATATCCCCAGCCCCATATTCCACTTCTTGCCCACTTTGCGGTGGATATCCCGCAGGATGGGAATCAGCTCCTCGCGGGTGTAATCGCGCTCCGGCACCACGTCGATGCCACAGAAATGCATATGCTTGCTGCGCTTGGAGCCGCCGGCCTTGGCGTTATAGGCCGGGGTGCGCCAGCCGGACAGGACGGTTACCGGGCCGATACGGGGAATAATTTCGTCCTGCAGGACGCGCAGCGTATCCACCATGGTCTCCCAGTTCTGCTCCGGTGGAATGGCGAATGGTGGCTCATCGATTTTCTGCCAGTCACTGCCCTGGCGCAGCAGCTGGTATGAGGGGAGCACGCCATCGACCTTGTTGAGGAAGAGGAAATGCTGCAGGCGGGTGTAGAGTTCTCGCCGGTCGCTGTCGCCGAGGAAACGCTCGAAGGCGCGCGCCGAGGCGGCCGCGTAGCCCTTGATGTCATATACCTCGGGGATCTCGGCGGTTTCCGGGATACGCTCTACCGGGGCATACTCCCGCGGGGTAACGGCGCGCTCCGCCAGTTCGCGGACCTTGTCCACGGTGAGGATCACCAGCAGCAGGATGCCCGCCAGCACCGCGGCGGTGATCCACAGTACCCGCTTGCGCTCGATATGTATGTCGATCCACTCGTGATCGGGGCTCTCCTTGATATCCATTGCTCAACCGCTCCTGGAAAAACTGCCTACCAGCTGCGGTAACCGCAGGTGTCGATATGGAAACGCACGTTGCTGTAGATACCCAGCCCCATCCGGCTGGGCTCGCCCAGCCGCGCGTGCAGCATCTTCAGCTCCTCCACCAGTTCCTTGTGGCTGATATTGGACAGTGGCACCAGGTCCAGGCCACAGAATTCCCGGTGCTTGCTGCCACCGGCACCGCCACCCTTGCGGTTGTAACTGTCAGTGCGATACGCGGAGAGGATTTCCACCGGCCCGATTGCCGGGACCAGTTCGTCCCGCACCAGTGCCAGGGTGTTCACCATATTCTCCCACTGCCGGCGCGGGGGGATGGCGAAGGGCGGCTCATTGATGTCCAGCCAGTCGGAACCCTGGCGAAAGAGCACGCCGGCCTCGACCACGTCACCGGCGCCCTCGGCCCGGAGGTAGCCTTCCAGGGCCTTCATGCGCGTGCGGTTGTCCCCCTGGCGCAGGAATGCCCTCAGTGCATGGTCGGCGGGCACGCGATAGCCCTGCACATCGCGATAGGGTTTTTCCAGCGCCTTGAAATAGAGGTAGAGCCACAGGCCACCGACGATTCCCAGCAACATCAGCACGATGGCGGCGATCACCAGGCGATTGGTGCGCTGCCCCGGTGGTCGGGTCCGATAGCTGGAAAACGGCTGGCCTGCGGGCATGGGCTTACCTGTGCCTGTGGTCGTCGTCGCGAT
This sequence comes from Microbulbifer sp. JSM ZJ756, assembly GCF_044383805.1. Lineage (NCBI taxonomy): Bacteria > Pseudomonadati > Pseudomonadota > Gammaproteobacteria > Cellvibrionales > Microbulbiferaceae > Microbulbifer > Microbulbifer sp. JSM ZJ756. The sequence goes on from NZ_JBISER010000007.1 coordinate 42,635, forward strand.
GGATCTGGCGCCTTGGGCGGCGCGTCATTTATTCAATATAGTCGCTATCTGCCCAATCCTCCGGCGTGACCGCGCTGGCCCCAATAAAAACGCCCCCGGGGAATGCTCCGCGGGGGCGTTTTGAATCCGCGGCGACCCGGGTGGGGCGCCGGCGGTCAGGCTCAGGCCCGGGGGCCGGCGCCCTTGACGGTTGCGCTCACTTCGAACTTCTCGATGTTCTCGGCGAACAGCTTGGCCAGTTTGGCGGCCTGCTCGTCATAGGCGCCCTGGTCGGTCCAGGCCTCGCGGGGGTTCAGGTAGGCCTTATCCACGCCCGGTACGTCCAGCGGGATATCCAGGTTCAGGGCTTCCAGGTGCTGGGTGTCGGCGCCTTCCAGCGCGCCGCTCTGGATCGCGGCGATCACTGCGCGGGTCACCGGGATCGGGAAGCGCTTGCCTTTGTCACCGGAGCCGCCGGTCCAGCCGGTGTTTACCAGGTAGACATTGGAGCCGAAGTCCTCGATACGCTTCATCAGCAGGTCGGCGTACTCGCGCGGTGCGCGCGGCATAAAGGGCGCGCCGAAGCAGGTGGAGAAGGTCGGGTGGATACCCGCTTCCGCGCCCAGTTCGGTGGAGCCCACGCGGGCCGTGTAGCCGGACAGGAAGTGATAGGCGGCCGCTTCCTTGGACAGGATGGATACCGGGGGCAATACGCCGGAAACGTCGCAGGTCAGGAAAATCACATTCTTGGGCTCGCCGGCCTGGTTGCCCGGCTGGCGCATCACCACGTGCTCCAGGGGATAGGAGCAGCGGCCGTTCTCGGTCAGGCTGGTGTCGTGGTAGTCGGGGGTGCCGGCGTCGTCGGTCACCACGTTTTCCACGATGGCTCCGAAGCGGATGGCATCCCAGATCACCGGCTCGTTTTCACGGCTCAGGTTGATGGTCTTGGCGTAGCAGCCGCCCTCGATATTGAACACGCCGCCCTTGGCCCAGCCGTGCTCGTCGTCACCGATCAGGTAGCGTTCCGGGTCGGCGGACAGGGTGGTCTTGCCGGTGCCGGACAGGCCGAAGAACAGGCATACATCGCCGTCCTTGCCGACGTTGGCGGCGCAGTGCATGGGCATGACGTCTTTTTCCGGCAGCAGGAAGTTCTGCACGGAGAACATGGCTTTCTTCATCTCGCCGGCGTAGCGCATGCCAGCCAGCAGTACCTTGCGCTGGGCAAAGTTGATGATCACGCAGCCCTCGGAATTGGTGCCGTCGCGCTCGGGTTCACAGACGAAGTTGGGGGCGTGCAGGATGCGCCACTCTTCCTTGCCCTTGGGATTGTATTTGTCCGGGCGGATGAACATGTTGCGGGCAAACAGCGAATGCCAGGCGGTCTGGGCGGTGACGACGACCGGCAGGTAGTAGTCCTCGTGCTGGCCCACGTGCAGCTGCTGGACAAAGGTGTCGGAGCCGGAAACAAACTCTTCCACCTTGCTCCACAGCGCGTCGAACTTGTCCTGCGGGAAGGCGCGGTTCACGTTGCCCCAGGCGATGCTGTCGCTGGTGGAAGGCTCTTCCACCACGAAGCGGTCGGCCGGGGAGCGGCCGGTGCGCGCACCGGTTTCGGTTACCAGCGCGCCGGTGTCGGACAGCTTGCCCTCGCCACGCAGCAGCGCCTGTTCAACCAGTTGCGCCGCAGACAGGTTCTTCATCACCTGCGCCGTATCATCGGTCTGTGCCATTCGTCGATTACCCGTGAAAGTTGTATGGAGTAAAACATAGTACGACCGCGCCACAGGGAGCGCGGCCGGTAATATTCGGGTGGCGAATTATGGCAAAGTTCAATTTGGCGGGATAGCAAAAAAGGCTATTTTTTACCCAATGACAGCGTTGTCTGGCAAAATTTTGTGCTGTTTTATCCGCCTGTATGATGTCGATAAATGCGCCTATCGATCACGTGAATAAAGGTCGATGGTTTGCACCGTTTTGGGCCCAGTTTCCGTTGTGTCTCCCCGTGGCCGGCGGGAGCACCCGCGGCCTCAGTGCAGCGTATGCGGGGGCGCGTTGAACAGGCTCTCGATATCGTCGCCATCGAATCGGTAGCGGGCGTTGCAGAACTGGCAATCGGCGATGATCTCCCCACCCTGCTCCTCCAGCAGCTGGTAAACCTCCTCGGGGCCCATGGCCACCAGGGCCCGGGCACTGCGCTCGCGCGAACAGCTGCAGCGGAAGCGGATGTTGGCGGTGCCCAGGGCGGCGGGCGTTAGCTGGTGGAACAGCCTGGTGAGCAGCTGTTCGTGGGGAAGGGAGTGGAGCTCGTCGGCGGTCACGGTTTCCGCCAGGTGCTGGGCGGTTTCCCAGGCATCCTCGTTCTCGGCCGCGCTGGCGGCGTTATTGCCCGGCAGTACCTGCAGCATGATGCCGCCGACAGTGTCCGGGCTGGACTCGATCCAGAAGCGGGTGGCCAGCTGCTCGGACTGGGTGAAGTAATCCTCCAGGCACTCCGCCAGGGTATCTTTTTCCAGCGGGACTATGCCCTGGTAGCGCTCGCCCTGCTCGGGTTCCACGGTAATGGCCAGAGCGGCGCGCTTGCCCACCAGCTGGCGCAGGCTGGCGCCCTCTTCGATCTGTGCCCCGTCGGCGAGCTTGGCGATGCCGCGCAGGTCGCTGTGGTGGGTGCACTCTGCCAGCAGCAGCGGCACGTCACCATCGCCACGGGCCTGCAGGCTCAGCAGGCCCTCGAATTTGAGGGTTGTGGACAGCAGGCAGGCCGCGGCAAGGAACTCCCCCAGCACCAGCGCCACCGGGGCCGGCAGTTGGTTATTTTCCAGAACCTCGCGATAGGCGTCAGTCAGGGTGACGACCTGGCCGCGGATATCGTGGTGGGAGAAAATGAAGCGTTCCAGCTGGTCGGACATGAATCGAAGGCCTCGGGCAGTCTCGGGGATTTAAGGCGCGGGATTTTAGTGCCCCGTTACCATAAATGGTAGTTGCCGGACGCGCCATGGACGGCGCGAGGCCCGGCCGGGTGGTGTTGCTACTGACCGCACAGCCGTGTGATTTCCCGCTCCAGTTCCTTCGCCCGCCGCTGGCGCTCGCGTTCACTCATGCGGATTTCCTCGCCATTGCCGTCCACCAGGGCCACCGGTCCCTGCAGGATGCGCAGGCGATTGCGGGCCAGGGCGCAGGCCCGGCGGCTTTCCTGCTGCTGCTTGAGGCGCTGGCGCCGCTGGTTTTCCTGGTAGTCGCGCTGCAGGCTGGCGTCGCCGCTACTGTTGCGGGAGCGGGCGCTGGTGGCATCGGCACTGTTGACCGGTGCCAGCTTCCCCGACAGGTCCTCCGCCCGGGCCTCCCCGGGCGGGCGGTCGCCAAAATGAACATTGCCCTGTTCGTCCACCCAGCGGTAGAGCTTGTCCGCGCTGGCAGCGGACGCCAGTAGGAGGGCGGCCAGCGCTGTTGCCAGCCGGCCGGGAGGTGCTGTGGTCACGGTGTTTCCCTGAGCTTGTCCTCGTTGTCTGCCAGTGTACTGAAAAGGCCCGGGGAGTGGCGATGGGGGATATGGTAGGTCTGCAGGATCAGTGGTTCCTGTTCGCGGGCGGCTGCCGCATCCAGCACCATGCGGTAGCCGGATTCATCGCGCAATTCGACGAACTGCTGCTCGTTGCCCTCCATGAACTGGGCGAACTCATCGAAATCCGCTACGCGATGGCCATTCACTGAATCGATAATCCAGTTCTTCCAGTCGTGGTAGCCCAGGTTGACCCCGGCGGGCAGTACCTTCAGCGCCACCACCAGTTCGCGTCGCCCCTGTTCGCTCCACTGGTTGCGGGCATAGAGGTATTCGATGGGTGCCTTGGAGTGCCAGTTATTGCCCCAGCGCTTGATCAGGTTCATGTTCAGCGGCACGAACACCACGCCGCCATAGATGTAGTAGCGCGGGCGCTGGTCAAACTTCTCGCTCAGGACCAGGGAACGCGACGGCGACGGGGCGGCCAGCTCGATTTCGGCTTCCATGACCTCGCCTGCGCGGGCGAACTTGACCGGCAGGCGGTCACCCACGTGGTAGAGATCGGCGGCGTAGTGGTAGTTGGTGCGCTGGTTTTCGCGCCATTCCACGGTTCGATCGGCGGCCACCTCGTAGCCGTCCACCTCCAGCAGTACGTCCCCGGTCTGCAGTACTTCCGCCGCGGGGGAGTCGCTGAATACCTTCACCACCAGGGCGCCCTCCTGGCCGTCGGCCAGGCCCGCGGCCTGTTTCATGGCCGGGCTTTCCATGCTCTGGGTGACCGCGCCCAGCTCGGGGAAGCCCTGGTGCACGCCGTCTTCGGCATCCTCGAGGACATGTTCGATCACGCTCGGTGGTACGAAGTAACCCAGGTTTTCAGCGCCCTTGCTGTGGTTGGTCTGCATGGCGACACCGACAATGCGCCCGCCGGAAATCACCGGGCCGCCGCTGTTACCCGGATTGATGGCTGCATCGATCTGGCCTGCCATCAGGTAGCTGCCGGCGTGGGCGTAAAACTGGTGTTCGATCCGGGACAGGACGCCGCGGGTTATGGAAAGGGATTTACCACCGATCGGGTAGCCGTACACCGACACTTCCTCCTGCAGGTCCGGCAGCTCGCCCAGGTCGAGCGGCCGCGTGGTGTCGAAGAAGCTCTCGTCCTCGACCCGCAGCAGGGCCAGGTCCGCGTCGTGGGAAACGAACTCCACGTGGGCGCGGAACTTCTGCGCGTCGCCGTGGCGCTGCACCTGGATAAAGCTGCCATTGGCAACCACATGGGCATTGGTGAGGATGCGCTCGTCGTCGATCACCGCGCCGGAACCCGACAATTGCTTGGGATTGAGCAGCGACCAGGGATTGAAGTAGTCCGGTGCCGCGGCGGTGGTGTAGATCTTGATGATCGACCGCTTGAGTTGCTCGTGCTCACGGTTATCGGCGAGCGCCGGCTGGCAGAGCAGCAGGAGGATGGCGGCGAGTGAAAGGATTCTTGTCAGCATGGATCTGTGTCCCGTCGGTGTGGGGGCCGGTTGTGGGGCCAGTTTAGCAGTAGTTGCCCGGGCGCCCGGCCCGGCCCGGTGTCGGCCAGCAGGCCGGAATTATTGGACAGCGGTGTCCGGCATTGTTCGCCACCTGTGGGGGCAATGGCGTTTTGTTCGTTGCCCGGGGTCAGTCCTGCTCGCGCAGGAAGCGGTGAATCTGGCGGCGCTGCTTCTTGTTCGGGCGCTCGCTGCGAATACCGGTATTGGCGACCTTGCGCTCCGCTGCCTCGCGTTCCCGCCTGGCCTGGCTGGCCTCGGTCTCGCGGTAGAGCTCGCGGGCGACCTCCGCGCCGCGCCGCTGGTCCGACAGCGCCAGCACCTCCACTTCCAGCTGGTCCCAGCCCTGGCGCAGGGTCAGGGTGGCGCCGGTGGTGATCTCCTTGCTGGCCTTGATGCGCTGGCCGTCCACCTGCACCTTGCCGCCCTCGATCATCTGCTTGGCGAGGCTGCGGGTCTTGTAGAAGCGCGCGGCCCAGAGCCACTTGTCGATACGTACTTTATCCATGGGGGGATTACAGCGGGACAATCTCGTCAAAATGGTGAATGGCGGGGAAATCGGTGATATCCCGGAGCGGGCCGCGGCTGTCCGGCTGGCGGATGCACAGCAGGTGGCCAATACCGAAATCCCGGGCGGCGGTGAGCACCTGCTCGTTATCGTCGACGAACAGGGTGCGATCGGGATCGAACTCGATATGCTTCGACAGGGCCTCCCAGAAAAAGGGGCTCTCCTTGGCGTGCTTCAGCTCGTGCGAGGTAATGATGCCGTCCATCCAGCGATCGATACCGGTGATCTCCAGCTTGCGCACCAGGCCGTCCGGGTGGGCGTTGGTGACCAGCAGGACATGCTTTTCCATGCGTCGCAACGCATCCAGGAAGGCAGGCGTGTGCGGGCGCAGGGCGACGCGGTCCTCGATTTCCCGGAGCACCGCGGGGATATCCATATTCAGTTCCCGCGACCAGAAGTTCAGGCAGTACCACTCCAGGGTGCCGCGACGGGCGTCAATCTGGCCGACCAGCCGCTGTTCGGCCTGCTGCAGGGTCAATCCGTGGGTCTGCGCATAGCGCTGGGGCAGGTGGGTCAACCAGAAGTGGTTGTCGTAGTGCAGGTCGAGCAGGGTGCCGTCCATGTCCAGCATCACCGTGTCGACGTCGTGCCAGTCCAGCATGCGGTCGGTAAACCTCTCTGATCGAAGGCATGGTCCCCCTATTATGCCCGATTATTGCCGCGCCCGCCCGCCCGGGCTGGCGCGCCGGATACCCACCAGCAGGGACAGCTGGGCAGCGTAATAGGTGACCATAATCAGTGTGCCGGCCATGGGGATGGTGACCACGAAGCGGTTGAGGCCGATCAGGGCGTCGGATGCCATGAACGTCACCGCGCCACAGAACAGCAGCGCCGAGTTGCCGCGATGGGCCGCGGCGGCCAGGGCCATGGCGAGGATCGCCAGCAGGTAGGCAGTGACCGGACCGGCCAGGGACCCTGCGGCCGGGAGCAGCAGCCGGGCCAGCAGGAAGGCGGCAGCCAGCACCGGCAGGCCGCGCAGCAGGAAGCGCCAGGAACGGAAATCGGCATGGCGCAGGAACAGGCAGGCATAGGTCAGCTGGGCCAGCAGGAAGGCGCCCAGGCCGAAGACAAACTGCTGCGGGAAGTCGAGCGCCAGCAGGATGTCCCCCAGGGCGGAAAAGCCCAGCGCGGTGGCCGCCAGGACCCGGGTGGCGCCGTGCAGCCAGCGGCTCGAAAGCCACAGCAGCAACAGGATGGGGGCGGCCTTCACCAGCGGCAGCAGCAGCCCGCTGCCGGCACCCTGCCAGCCGGAGGCGTCCACTAGCATGTAGGCGGCGGCGCCAACCAGGAACGCGGCGATGGGAATGCCGCCGTCAGCGACAGGGCGGTGGTGCCCGGATCTGGCACTGGAGTCAGCTGTAGCGGTGGTGGCGGTCATGGCATTGTCCCGGCTTTTCGTGTTTTCTTGTTTACGGTGGGGCGTATGATGACGCCGACCGCCGCTATCCGGCAAGGTCACGCCCGGCGGGACATCAATCAACAGGCAAATCCAGGAAGGGAGAGCGTAATCGATGAAGGCTGAGAATATTCTCGAGACAATCGGCGATACCCCGCATGTGCGGCTCAACCGGTTATTCCGCGACGATATCGAAGTGTGGATGAAAGTGGAGCGCTTCAATCCCGGCAGCAGCATCAAGGACCGCATCGCCCTGGCGATGATCGAGGATGCCGAGCGCAGCGGTGCGCTGAAGCCCGGTGGCGTGATCATCGAGCCCACCTCCGGCAATACCGGGATCGGCCTCGCCATGGTGGCGGCCGTGCGCGGCTACCGGTTGATCCTCACGATGCCGGAGTCGATGTCGCTGGAACGCCGTCGCATCATGAAGGCCATGGGCGCAGAACTGGTGCTGACGCCGAAAGAGACCGGCATGCCCGGTGCCATCGCGAAGGCCGAGGAGCTGCTGGAGCAGCATGCCAACAGCTGGATGCCGCAGCAGTTCCGCAATCCCGCCAATGTGCAGGTGCACCGCGACACCAGTGCCAGGGAGATCCTCGCCGATTTCCCCGAGGGGCTCGATTACATGATCACCGGGGTGGGCACCGGCGGGCATATCACCGGCTGTTCCGAGGTGCTCAAGGAGCATTTCCCGAAGATGCAGACCTTCGCCGTGGAGCCGGAGAAGTCACCGGTAATCAGCGGCGGCGAAAAGGGCCCCCACCGCCTGCAGGGTATTGGTGCGGGATTCGTGCCGGAAATCCTCAACCGGGAAACCCTCGACGGTACCATCCAGGTTTCCGAGGAGGACAGCTTTGAGATGGCGCGCCAGTGCGCAGCACGGGAAGGCATTTTCGTCGGCATCTCCTCCGGTGCAACCCTGGCCGCAGTGAAGCAGCGGCAGGCGGAGTTCGCCCCCGGCAGCCGGGTGCTGGTGTTCAGTTATGACACCGGCGAGCGCTATCTTTCCATTGATGACCTGTTCCCCGCCTGACGGCGGCCGCGCCAGCGATCCCCGGGTTATCAGCGCTGGCAGCAACCGCGTATAATGCCGCCATCGCTAACAAGGGGGACCTATGGGTACAGAGCTGGACAAGAAACAACTGCTCGAGCAGGTGATTGGAATCTGCGAGCGCGCGGGCGAGGCCATCCTCGAGGTATATAACAGCAGCGCCGAGCTGGAGATTGACACCAAGGCGGATGATTCCCCCGTCACCGCCGCGGACCTGGCCGCTCACAAGGTCCTCGAGCCGGCACTGGCCGGACTGGTGGAAGGCGTACCGGTACTGTCCGAGGAGCAGGAAATGCCCTCCTTCGACGAGCGCCGCAGCTGGCAGCGTTACTGGATCGTCGACCCGCTGGACGGCACCAAGGAATTTATCCGCCGCAACGGCGAATTCACCGTCAATGTGGCCCTGATCGAGGACGGCGAGCCGGTGCTGGGGGTGGTTTACGTGCCGGTACTGAACATCACCTACGCCGGTTGCAGGGACGCCGGAGGCAAAGGCGTCGCCTTCAAGCGCACTGCCGACGGCGAGCAGCCGATCCGTGTGCGTTCCGTGCGCGAGCGCCTGGATGCGGGCCAGCCGGTGGAGCTGGTGGCCAGCCGCAGTCACGGCGCCGGTGCTGTGGACAAGTTGCTGGAGCGGATCGAGGGCGAGCTGGGCAAGACCGGTCTCAAGAACATGGGCAGTTCCCTGAAACTGTGCCTGGTGGCCGAGGGCGCCGCCGACCTCTACCCGCGCCTGGCACCCACCTGTGAGTGGGATACCGCCGCGGCCCAGGCAGTGGTGGAGGCTGCCGGGGGCACGGTGGTGGATGACCGGTTCGAATTGTTGCGCTACAACCGCAAGGACTCCCTCCTCAACCCGTTTTTTTACGTAATCGGCGATGACAGTTTCGACTGGCGCCGCCTGCTCTCTGACTGAGTGACCCTGGACTAAGCTTTACGGTGCTGTGCCATCCGCCGGTACAGCACCGTAAAAGCACCTGCGGGCTGTCCGCTGCCCGCACAGGAATTGTGTCCGGAGTCATGTCCAGTCAAAACAGCCACTATTTCAACCTCCCCGAACCCGAGATCCGCCGCCTGCGCCAGCAGTTGGAAGAGGAAATCGCCTGGCTGGACCGCCAGATGGAAGCGGCCCGGGGGGATGGCGAGGAGCTGGACCTCACCCTGGTGCAGACTTACAAGGAAATGATTTTTTCCCGCCGCGCCCTGCTCGGCCGTATCCCCCGCTGACGGCCCCTCCTGTTCCCCCGCCGCGGCCTGCCGGCCGGTTTGACTGTGGCGCCAAAGCAGCACAAAAGTTTCAATCGGGTCTACGCTTGGTGAGTTAAAGCCATAAAGAGTCAGCCCGATGCGCTATCCGGTAGTGATCCACAATATCGAGTATGCCGGCTTCGGTGCCATTGCGCCGGACCTGCCCCACTGCCACTGCCACGCGGAAACACTCGACGACATCCTGCAGAAAATGGCCGAAACCATCCTGCAGCGAGTCGAGGAACTGGGTGCCGCGGGTAGCGCCCCGCCACCGCCCAGCGAGCTGGAAAAGCTGCGCGGCAACCCGGCTTTCAGTGGCGGCATCTGGGCCATCATCGATGTGGCACACGAGCAGTCATCACCGAAGACACAGCCCTGAACCAGTTACCGGAGCATGTGATTACCCACGTGATTAGCAAGGAAGCTTGTCAGTACCAAGGAAGGATGTAATGAGAAAGGTTGTTTTCGCGATTGCGTTGCTGTTTTCCACGGCCAGCCTGGCAGTGGAGTGGAATAACCCGATCGCCGGTATCTGTGCCGGTGAATACCAGGTAGTGGGCACAGTCGGTCTTGGCGCGGGCGAGCTGCAGGTGAACAAGGACCAGGATGGTTTCGGCTATGCCAGCATCGGCATTACCCCCACGGTGGGGGTGTGGCAGACAGAGCTGCGCTATTCCAATTTTGACGATGGCGGTGTCTCCGCCGATACCTACGGCCTGAATTTCAAGGTCGACTTCAGTTTTGACTGTGATGTGCAGTGCCTGTACTGGATGGCCGGCTGGACATACGGTGAATTCGACGTCGACACCATCGACAGCCGCGGGCTTACCATCCTGGTGGAAGAAGACGGTAGTGACGACTACTGGCATACCGGTGTGGGTTATCGCTACCGCTGGACGCGGGATTTCGATACCTCGGTGGAGTATATGTACAACGACGTTGGCACGGTGGCGGGGTTTGACCTGGGCCACCTGCGTTCACTGACCCTCAACTTCAGCTATCGGTTTTTCGGGCCGCAGTAAGCAGCCCGCCCGCACGGATAAGTTGCGGCGTTTTCCCGCGCCGCAGCCGGTCACTCGCCCGCTCTGCCGGCAATCATCAGGGACCCGGCCGGGCCCGCTCAGATCCCGTTCCCCCGACGGCAGTGGTGTCGCGCCTCACAACTTGCCGCTACGCTTGAGTCGCCAGTAATTTTCCACCAGTGACAGGTGCATATTTTCGGGGCGCGCGTCGGCAACGATAATATTGCGTGCCCGCAGGTGTTGCAGCAGTCCCTGGCGGCGGCGGGCCAGGTCTGTCGCCGACAGGTATTCGAGTGCGGCCGGGAACTGTGCGGCCGGGGTCTCCCGGAGGTCATCCAGGGCCTCCTCGCGCAGGCTCGCCACCATCACCAGGTGCCGGCGCGCAAGCAGTTCCACGGCGTCCAGCAGCTCATCGCTGTCCTCATCGCGCAGGTTCGTGACCAGTATTACCAGCGAGCGCTTCTGGTGGTTTTCCATCAGGTCGCGGGCGGCGGTGGTGTAATCGCTGTGCGCCGTACTGGAGTGAAGGTCGTAAACATGGTTTAGCAGCACGTTGATGCTGTCTTCGCCGCGAATCGGGGATAGCTGCACCGTGGGGCCCGCGCCGGTGGCGAAGGTCTGCAGGCCCACCGCGTCCCCCTGGCGGATGGCTACATACGCCGACAGCAGCAGCGCATTCAGTGCGTGGTCGAAGTGACTGTAGCGACCGTCCCGGGCGCGCATCCGTCGACCGCAATCAAGCAGGTAGATGATGTCCTGGTCGCGTTCATCCTGGTACTCGCGGCTGATCAGTTTGCTCAGCCGGGCACTGGCCCGCCAGTCCACCTGGCGCTGGCTGTCTCCGCGGCGATATTCACGTAACTGGTGGAAATCCATGCCCTCGCCACGGCGCTGCTGCTGGTTCAATCCCAGCAGGCGCAGGCTCTGTTCGGCGGACAGGGCCTGCAGTGAAGATACGCCAAGGAAATTCGGGTAGACGCGGATCCCATCTGGCCCCGCCAGGCGCACCTTTCTCTGCCAGAGTCCCCGGGGAGAACTTACCAGTGCTTCAACCTGCCCGAACCGGGCGAGGCCACGATTCTCCGGTGTCACTGCGTATTCCAGGGTGGAAACCTGGCCCGGCTGCAGCTCGACCGTGCGGGGCAAATCGGCGACGGCCAGCTGCGGCGGCACCTGGTCGCATACCACCAGCCGCAGGCGGTGGCTGCCCTCGTTGCGTAGCTCCAGGTTAACGACGCTGCGCACGCCCAGTGCCAGGTTGGAGGCCAGCTGGCGGTCTGCTGACAGGCCATTGAGGCGGAAAACAGCCAGGCCATCCAGCGCCATCGTTGCCAGCAGCAAGGCTCCCGCGCCCCACCACATCAGTGACAGTGCGGGCAGTGCATGCGGGAACCAGATTCGCGCGACGGTGACTGCCAGTGCCGCTGCACACCAGGCCGCAGCCAGCCGGACCAGGGTACCGTCCGGCCGTATGGGCGGGAGCTTCACAGGCGGGGAGCCTCCACCGTTTCAATAATCCGGGCCAGTACCGCATCCGGGTCCTGGCCGTCGATCTCCATATCCGGTGAAAGCCCGACGCGGTGGCGCATCACCGGAATGGCCATGGACTTCACATCATCAGGCAGTACAAAAGTGCGTCCAGCCAGCAGCGCCCGGGCCCTGGCTGCCTGCAGCAGCCCGATGCTGGCACGGGGGCCGGCGCCCCGGCGCAGCTGTGCATTCTCCCGGGTGGCGCGCACGAGGCGGACGGCGTAGTCCACAACTTTCTGGTCCATCTCAAGCTGGGGCACCAGGGCCTGTAGCGCCTGCAGCCCGGCAAGGTCCATCAACGGCTGCTGGTTGTCCAGCAGGTCCCGCTCGATCTGCCCGCTACTGGCGGCGGCGGCCAGCTGTACCTCGGCTTCCAGGGAGGGAAAATCGATCAGCACCTTCAGCAGGAAGCGATCCAGCTCTGCCTCCGGCAGGGGATAGGTGCCCTCCTGCTCGATGGGATTCTGTGTGGCGAGCACCATGAACGGGCGCGGCACCGGCAGCGCCTCGCCATCAATGGTGACCTGGCACTCCTGCATCACCTCCAGTAGCGCCGCCTGTGTCTTGGCCGGTGCCCGGTTGATTTCATCGGCAAGCAGCAGGTTGGTAAACACGGGCCCGCGGCGCACCTCGAAGCGGCTTTCTCCCATATGGAAAATTGAATGCCCGGTAACATCCGCCGGCATCAGGTCCGGGGTGAACTGGATGCGGCGGAAGTCGCCGTCAAAACATTTTGCCAGGGCCCGCACCAGCAGGGTCTTGCCGAGGCCGGGAACCCCTTCCAGTAACAGGTGGCCGGAAGCCAGCAGTCCCACCAGCACCTGGTCGACCACCGCCCGCTGCCCCACCAGGACCCGGTTGACGGTGTCGCGCAGGGCACTGGCGCGTTCAATGGCAAGGTCCCAGTCCCGGCTGGTGACGCCGGGCTGGCTGGTGGCTGCCGGCCTGGTGGGGACGGTGGATTCACTCATAGGGTTGCCTCAATTATTTGCAGACTGCGGATATGCCGGGTAAAGGTTTCCTCGTCGCGGGGCGGCTCGCCCCACAGGCAGAGGGCGACAGCGGATGGTGCCAGCCCGGTGGCCTCGGCCAGTCGCGCGGACATGCTGCGCCGCAGCGCGGGGCTGTCCGGCGCTGCGCACAGCTGTCGTAAAATGCGCGCGCGATAGTCGCGCAGCAATTGGCCGCACTGGTCCTCGTACCAGTAGTAGTAACCACTGGCGGCGATGTGCTCGCGCAGCGAGCGACGAGCCGTATCGGGTATTGGTTGGCGCAGGCCGAAGCGGCTGGCACGGTGCAATAGCCAGAGTATCAGTGCCAGGGCTCCGGCGAGGAAAAACTCGGAAAGGTAGCGGGCGACCAGGGAGCCGGGGGAATCGAAGCGGGGGCGCGACATCAGCACGAACTCACTGTCGCCGGCGAGCTGGTATAGAAGCCAGGCGTGGTCAAACTGGCCGATACGCTGGGAGAGCCACAGCGTGTCGTCGGCGAGCAAAGTAATCCGGCCCTCACCACGGGAGAACTGTATCAACGGGACGCCCTCGGGCTGGCTCTCCAGGGTCGCCCGGAATAGCGGCCCGCCGGGTGCCAGCCCCTGGTCCTGGATATCCGCGTGTTGCAGCATCAGCGCCGGATTAAAAAACACACGGAAGTCGCCATCACCCATATCCAGGGTGCTTACATATTTGGGATCGATCTCGGGCTGGCAAGGGTCTCCCTCGATCTCCAGCAATTGCGCCAGCGCGCGATTCAGCTCGCACTTGTCCCCACCCCCGGGACGGGAGTAGAGCGGCAGCAGGTACTCCTGGATAGCATCCAGCTCTCCCTCCACAATGGTGACCCCCAGGGATTCCAGCAGCGGGTCGCCGGCATCGAGTTCGCTCTGCCGTGCCACCACAATCGCATGGCCGCCACGCCTGACCCACTGCATGAACATGCGCAGTTGGTTTTCGTTGTAGAGATAACTGGAGCTGCCCAGGAAAAGCGTGTCACCCGGTCGCAATCCGCCGATGGCATCAATGTTATCTTCCCTCCGGAACGTCAGCCCGGTGCTTTCCAGGAAACGCTGCGCGGCCAGGAATGGATGGCGATGGGCTTCCTGGCTCCAGCCTATATCGCGCTCCTCGGTGTAGCGCTCGAAAAAAATAACAAAGAGGGTGACCGCGGCAGCCAGTGCCAGTGCAAAACCGCCGTAGAGGAAGTGACTAGACTTCATTGTCGAATATCTCCCGCCAGCGCAAGCAGTGCTGCTGCACGCGCTGCTCATCAGGCAGGCGGTGTGCGTAGGCGAGCAATTGCCAGTCGTTTGTCAGCTGCCACATGAACTCCACCAGCGGGCTGCCGGCTTCGCCGCGGCCGACCGTCTGTTCCACCACGGTTGCGCATTCGTGCTCTGTGTACTGGTCGCCGAACGCCAATCCGTAGCGGTTGATGAGGTGCGAAAGTGTGGCTCGATACAGCAGTCCCAGGGCAGCCCGGGCATTGCCCTTCTGCCATTGCTCCATTACCACGCCGCAGATATCGTCCGGCAGGTTCTCGCGGGAGACATCCAGGCCGAACAGCACCTCCGGGGTATCTGCCGCCGGTTTTGGTGGCTGTTTGCGGAAGCTGAACTGCAGCCGGTGGCGATGGCGCCACAGCAGGTGAATGGAGAGTATGGCGAGCGCCAGCCACAACATCACCTCCATCAGGGTGGCAACAAGTGGGCCCCAGGAGTACTCCTTTTCTTCCTCCTCCATGCGCAGCAGGTCTGCCAGCCAGAAAATAAATTCCACCAGCCAGCCCGGCAATTGTTCATGCTGGGTTTCGCGGTCCTTCAGCCGCCAGCCACTCACTTCCTCCACCTGGTGAAAGTCACGCTGTTGCAGGACTTCTTCGATCCGTTCTGCGGCTTCCTCACGGGATTCAATGGATTCTGCCTGGGAAGGCTCCGGATACATTGTGGCCCCGGTCGCGAGGCACAGGGCGAGCAGGGCGGCACTGACACTCCGGGCCCGGGGTTGGCGCTGCTCGGCGCTTTGCCAACGCTCACGTAACTTGCGGAACTGGATTTCGATATCCCATCCCTCCAGCTCGATGCGCCGGCCAATATAGAGGCAGAAACCGGCGCTCACGTAAAAGGGGGCGATGGCGGCCATTGCCAGCAGGTACAGGCCGTTCCCCACCCACTGGGCAGCCAGCTCGTGCCCGTCAATGATTCCCGTCCAGTCCAGTTGCAGCTGTTGCGGCACCAAAAGGTAGAGGACAGCAATCGCGGCTAAAAACAGGATCATTTCCAGATGGACGGCGACCAGGGTGAGCCAGGTGGCCGTGCCGGCGTACTTGCGATGCAGCACGCGGATGCGCTTGCCGCGCCGGGCACCGGTGAGTCGTTCCAGCAGTGTTACCGGCAGGTCGAACGAGCGCGTGGGGCTCAGGCGGCGCCAGGCCAACCAGGGCAGCCAGTCGAGCCGGTTGAGGGACAGGACCTGGCCCAGCGCGTGGCGGGCAGTGACCGGCTCGGAGAACAGGGCCCTGCTGGCAATAAAGAGTGGCAACCGGTCGAAAGCCGGCTTCAGCCACCAGGCTATCAGCAGGCCCCAGCCCGGGGATTCGGGGATAAATACCAGGGTACAGGTAAATGCTGCAGCTGCGGGCAGCAGCCAGGCCAGGAACATCGCGAACCAGTGGCGTCGTGCCAGCAGAATACCGAGGTCGGTGGACTCCCAGGGGTTGCGCATGCGCGCCCGGATTGCCAGGCGATCAAGTTGCACGATGCTGCCCCCCGCGACCGGCAAAAGCCAGGTATGCCAGCACCAGGATCCAGAGTGCCGCACCAGTTGCCAGTTTCAGGCCCACCGGCAGCGACTGGCTGGATGACCAGAAGGCCTCCAGGAAAGCGGCAAGCACCAGCATCAGGAAGGTGCCGTACATGATTTGCATCGCCCTCGAAGCCGCCTTGCGCAGTGCCACCAGGCGTGGGTAGCCGCCCGGGTCGATCAGTGACTGTCCCAGGCACAGCCCGGCCGCACCTGCCAGGGCAATCGCGGTCAGCTCGAAAGCCCCGTGACCGATGACAAACGGATAGAAAGTGCCACCGAAGCCGAGGCGAGTGAGGTGGCCGGCAGTTGCGCCGATATAGACACCATTGAAGACCAGGATAAACACAGCGCCCACGCCGAAGATGATGCCAGCTGCAAAGGTGCGGAACGCAATGCCGATATTATTTTTGATATAGAAACCGAACATATACAGGTCGGAATCTGATCCACGCTCCCTGCCTGTAACCCGGTTGGCGGGATCGTACATGGACTCGAACAGGCTCACCTGTTCGGGTTCCATCAGGGTATAAACCAGTGAATCGTTGAGGTAACAGCCGATGCCCAGTACAAGTGCGGGCAACAGGAACAGCGCCGTGGACAGGTACACCGCCCGCGCCTGGCTTCGTACCGCACGGGGGAAACCACCCAGCAGGTAGTCAACCCAGGCGCTGCGGCGAAGGGGGCGGCGACGGTAGATGCGTTGGTGGGCGGCCATCACCAGCCGGTTCAGTCGCTCCTGCAGGTCACTGGTGTAGTGGCGCTCGGAGGCCATGGCAAATTGCTGGCAGAGCTGGCGATAGCGGCCCGGCAGGTCCGCGACAGTCCCCCCATCAGTGCGCAGTGCCGCCTCCAGTTCCCGCCACCCGGATTCGTGGCGTTTTTCGAACTCCCTCTGCCTCATTTCAGCGAGCTCCCAGCAGCCACAGGCCGATGGCACGCAGGTACCTTAGCCCGGCGGGCCCCGACGCGTCAGTGACTGGCTGCAGTAGCTCGGCCAGTTCCTCCTGGCGCGCCTCGCTGATCTCGCGGTGGCGCTCGGTGAGGCTGATGATAGCGCGCTGGTCTTCTGCCTCCAGGTTCCGCGGCGGCACACACGGAGCCAGTTGTGGCAGGGCCTTGCGGTCTGCTTGCGGTTGGCGGTAGACCACTATTGTATCCGCCGCCATATCCCCCAGGCGCTGGAACTGCCGGGACAGGGTCATGGTGGTAAGCCCGGTGGCGTATGCCAGGGGCAGGAAGTCGGCGACACGTAGCAGGTTGCGCAGTAGTGAAGCGCTCCAGGAGACCGGGGTCAGGTTTGCATTGACCACCATCAGACCAAAAGCCTGTTTGCCCGGTGTCTGGCCGTGGCGCCAGAGCTCGAATACTACCGGGTAAAACCATTCCAGCAGGAAAGAGCCCAGCAGCCAGATGCCCCAGCCGGCAGTGTCCATGCCGGCCAGGTTAAGTCCCAGCCACAGGGCAATGGTAATGACAGTGCGGTAGAACAGGTCTACCGCATAGGCCAGCACCCGCGGCACCGGCCCCGCCACCTGTGCCTGCAGGTCTATGCCCTCGGGGGTCTCGATTGTGTAGCGGGTATCCAGCACGCAGTACCCCCCTCCCGTCTCGATCAGTCTTCGGCACCACCGAAAATATTGCGGTAGGCAATGCCGAGGGCCAGCAGGCCGGTGGGAACGGCCCAGATCAGGCCAATCATCAGCGCCAGTGCACCGGCGATATAAATCAGGGCACAGACGATGACCAGCCCGAAGAACGCAAACCAGTGCTTGGTAATTGCCTTGCGGGATGTTTCCAGCGCTTCCCACGGACCCAGGCCCTTGTCCACGATCAGCGGCAGGGCCAGCATGTAAGCAATGGAAAGGTAGATACCCGGCAATACCAGCAGCATAAATCCAATCAGGACCAGGACGGACATCAGCACACTGCAGATGGCAAGCGGTACAATCCTGTCAAAGTAGGAGTATACGGTGGAGCCGGAGACCTGCTCTTCGCGCGCGATCTTGACCACAATCATCATCAGGCCGGCGGTCAGTGGGGCAGTGACCGCGGTGATAACAAGCTGGTGCAACAGCGAGGGGCCGTTATAGATTGAGCTGTTCACGCCGACGGAGGTGCCCTCCAGGCTCCAGTTGTTGATGCCGGTGAAAAGCCCGGTGACGTAATCAATAATCACATACGCGACGATCAGCAGCAGGGTACCCAGCCAGATGGTGCGCTTCCTGCCACTGATCCGGCGCCATGCCTCACCGATAATCGCACCAATCGAAAGGCTGTAATCCCCCGCCAGCCCTTTCTCCAGTGATCCGTATTCGCCGCCATTCTCCCCGGTTGTGAGTTCTGATTCCGGGGCCTGGTAAATATCACTCATGTCATACTCCATTGATCTGTATTTTTATTTTGCGTCCAGTGAGGGGAGTCGACGTCGAGTCATTCCGACCTGCCTGCACTGCTGCGGGTACCCGGATCAGGTTGCCGTAGGCCGGGTACAGATGTGCAAATATCTCACACAGCCGGTGAGCGAACAATCACGCGCCATTACAATGCGGCTGTAGCAACAACCGGCCCGTCTGCTAATAGGGCCCGTGCAGTGGTGGTCTCCTTTCGCTAATATCTGCGCCAACAGTTACCGACTGGAGAGAGCCAGTGAGAAAATGGTTGATGCTGGCAATGCTGTTGCTGGCTGCCGCTTATGTGGGCATGCCGTGGTACGCCGCCAGTCAGGTTGCCGCCACCGCACATAGTGAGGATATGGATCGTTTCCGGGGTTATGTCGACCTTCCCGCGGTCCGTACCAACCTGAAGCGCCACCTGCAACAGAGCCTGCGCGGCTCCATGGGCGAGGACATGCCCCGGGACCTCAGCGACTTCCTGAGCGCCGGCGCCAACCTGTTCCTGGGACCCTTGCTGGAGGGATTGGTAACCGGGGAGTCACTGGCTGCCCTGTTGCGCGGTGGTGATGCGCTCTGGCAGTTTGAGCGCGAACTTTACCCGCCACAACCCGGGCGCGAGTTGTCCCCGGCCGGTAGCGACGATAAAACCGATGAGGATGCCGGATACCTGCAGCTGCGCCGCTGGGGGTTCACGGGTATTAACCACATCGCCGCCGACTACGGCGCCAGCGATAAAACCGAGCTGCGCCTGATCCTGGAGCGCCAGGGCCTGCACTGGCGGGTGGTTGAACTGAGATTCCCGGAGATGGAAGAAAAAGAGCAAGACAGGGGAGAGAACGATGAAAATGGATGAACCGATCAACGTCTTTGGCGACCCCCTGCTGGCCTGTGGCATGGAACCGCTGACGGGCTTTTTCCGCGATGGGCACTGCAATACCTGCGCCGAGGACCTGGGGTCGCACACCGTGTGCGTGGCTGTCACGGAGGAGTTCCTGGAATTCTCCCGCAGCCGGGGCAATGACCTCAGCACTCCACAGAAGGAGTTCGGCTTTCCCGGCCTGGCCCCGGGGGACCGCTGGTGCCTGTGTGCCGCCCGCTGGCTGGAGGCGCAGAAAGAGGGCATGGCCCCGCGGGTATACCTGCAGCGCACCCATATCAAGGCTCTGGAAGTGGTTCCGCTGACAGTGCTGCGCGAGTACGCCGCGGACCTTAACTGAGCCGGGCTATGGTGCCAGCGAAAACCGGCGCGGCTGCCAGTTCAGCCCCGCCGGTTTTTTTGTGCGCTGCGCTGCCGCCGTTGGCATCCACCCCGGCCAGGGCATAAGCTGCTGGGCAGAGAGCAACAACGCGAGCGGAGACAAATTGTCATGCGAGACCTGCGAATTGCCGCCATCCAGATAAGCAGCGGTGCCTCGGTGGCCGCCAACCTGGCGCGGGCCGGGGAGCTGGTCCGGGCAGCGGCGGCCGGAGGGGCGAAAATGGTGCTGTTGCCGGAATATTTTGCCCACCTGGCCGATGGCGGCAGTGCGGCAGTGGCAGAGACCTTCGCCAGCGCGGAGGCAGACCCCGAACGCCAGCCGGTCCAGGCGGCGCTGCAGCGCTGGGCGCGGGAAAACCCCCTGTGGCTGGTAGCCGGTGCCATGCCCCTGAACCAGCGGCCGGACGGCAGTGCCGTTGACGCGGGCCGGGTGCGCTCCGCCTGCCTGGTCTATGACGACCGTGGCCAGTGCCGGGCGCGCTACGACAAGGTGCACCTGTTCGATGTGGAGGTGGAGGATGCGGCGCGCAGTTACCGTGAGTCCGCCGGTATCGAGGCCGGCGACTCGCTGCAGGTGGTGGAGACCCCCTGGGGCCGCCTGGGACTGAGTATCTGTTTTGACCTGCGCTTTCCCGAACTCTACCGCGAACTCGCCGCCCGCGGCGCCGAAATCCTGCTGGTGCCGTCGGCCTTCACCCATGTCACCGGCAGTGCCCACTGGTTGACCCTGCTGCGGGCCCGGGCGATCGAGAACGGCTGCTTCGTGGTTGCCGCCGACCAGTGCGGGCAGCACTCACCGAGGCGGCGGACCTGGGGGCACTCGGTGATACTGGACCCCTGGGGCGATGTGCTGGCCGAGGCCGGCGAGGAGGAAACCGTGCTGGCCGCCGACCTGCACGGCAAGCGCCTGGCGGAGATCCGCCGGCGCATGCCGCTGCTCGATATGCGCCGCTTACCCTGACCGCCGGAGCTGGTCCGGCGCAGGGCTTTAGGAAGGCAGGAAATCGATGGAGTAATTGAGGGTCGCCCGCTCCACATTGGCCGCGCCGAAGTTGATCAAGCGGATTCGCGCCAGCAGCTTGCGTTCCAGCGCCGGTGCATTGAGCTCGCTGCCCACCAGCTTTATATCCGAAACACTGCCATTGGGCTCGATCACCAGTTGCACGGTAACCTTGCCCTGCAGCGTGGGGTCGCGGCGCAGGGCGCGGTTGTAGATGGCGAAAATCGCCCCCTTGTTATTCTCCATGACACTGCGGATGGCGTCCTCCGGGCGCACCGAGGTCTCGCGCCGGGTTTCCCGCGCGGATGCCCGGGCGGCGTTGCTGGCCTGGGCGCTTGCGACGCGGGTCGCCTGCCGCTGTGCCAGTTCGGCACCGCCGGTATCACGACTCAGGTTGCTGTCACTGACGCCGCCGCTGCGGGTCTGCGCCCGGTTCGCAATTACCGCCCGGTCGACCTGCTGGGCGCTGCTCGCCGCGGCCCCGCTCGCGGTTGCCTTGCGGGAAACCTCTGCCACATCGACCGTGTCGCGCATTGCCGCCAGGTCGTCCTGCATCTGCAAGAGGCCGCTGTTGGCGGCTTTCTCCCGCGCCATCTGCACCTTTGCCGGAGCCGGCTCGGGCTTCGGCCTGGTTTGCGGTTCTGGCTCCGGCCGGGGCTCGGGTTTCGGTTTGGGCTTTTCCGCCTTTGCCTCAGGTGGCTTTTCCCGTTTCGGTTCGGGGGCCGGTTTGGGTGGCGGTGGCTTGGGCTTCGACTTCTCTTCCAGGATCACCCGCGCCAGCTGTGGCGGAACCCGCTCGGCCTGCTCGCGGGTCAGCTCGGGCACCGGTACCAGGCTGATGACCACGCCGAGTACACACAGGGCGCCCAGGCCCCACTTCAGCAGGCGCCGGAAACGTGCATCTTCAGCCGCGGCGGAAGTCCAGGGCAGCTCAGTTTCCTGTAACTGCCAGGGGGCCGGTCGGGAAAGGGTTGCGGCACTCATCTGGCTCCCGGCCCCCGCCCTGCAATTTCATCGCCAGCCGCCGCATCGGGCGCGGCCTGGCTCACGGCGAAGGAAATATCCCGGTAATCCGCCGCCGCACAGGTGCGCATCACCTGTTTCAGCAGCTGGTATGGCAGTTCCTCGTCGCCCATGATGGTCACCGCGCGGCCAGTTTTTGCCTGCGCTTCTGACAGGGGCTCGGCGCGCTGGGCCAGGTACTGCAGTTCCTTGAGCAATGGTTCGATCTGCTCCGCGTCGCTGCTGATCTCACCAATACTGGCCACAGGCCGGTTGCCCACAAACAGCGTCTCGTTGTTGATGCGCACCACCGGGGTAAGCTCCGGTTTCTGCTTCGATGTGGACTCCGGCAGCTTGATGGTTTTGTCGCTCTGCAGCACCTCCACGTCTGAGGAATTCACCAGCAGGAAGAACACCAGGATGGTGAAAATGTCCATCAGCGATACCAGGTTGAGGCGTGACTGCTGTTTTTTCTGGCGCTCGCGGCGCTCCTGTAATTTTTTACCGACGTTCAGGTTCATATCACTGCCCCGCTGCCGTTGCCGTGGGTTCCGCTGCGTCACCCAGGGAAATCTGTGGGAACAGTTCCGCATCCACGACTGAAGTCGCGACCACGGCGCGATAGCTGCGCGCGGTATCCATGGCTTTTACCAGGGTGCGGTAGGGCGTATCCCGCTGGGACAGGATCAGGATGTCTTTCTTGTCCACAGACTTCTCCCGCAGCTGGCGCTTCACTTCCTGCAGGACATCGGACATGCGCTCGAAATCGGGTACGCCATCGACATGCTCGACCCGCTGTACCCGCACCCCGGCCGGGTAATTGATATCGATATGGCGATCGCGTAAAACCACCTCCAGCTGGCGGTTTTCCTCGCTCGCGGGATTACCGTCGCTGAGGCCCGGCAGGTTCAGCTTGAGGATGGCGATATGCGAGAACACCATATTCAACAGCAACACCGGCACCAGGATGACCATCAGGCTCATAAACGAGGTGATGTCCAGCTCCGGGTCGGTACCGCCGCGTCGGCGAATATTCAGTTTCAGCATGCCGTCAGCCTTTGGTTGCGCGTTGCTCAGCCGCCTGTGCGCGCCCCATGGTGAGCAGGTTGAGGAACTTCACCCCGGCCATCTGCAGGCTGTCGACGATTTCATTGGTCTTGTTTTGCAGCATGGAGTAGGCCAGCAACAGGGGGATCGCGGAAATCAGGCCAAAGGCCGTGGTGTTCATGGCCACGGAGATACTGGATGACAGCATCGAGGCCTTCTCGGACGGGTCCGCATTGGCTACCGCGGTAAAGGCGGCGATCAGGCCCATGATGGTGCCCAGCAGGCCCAGCAGGGTGGCGATGTTGGCCAGGGTGGCCAGGTAATTGGTGCGTTTTTCCAGGCGCGGTACCGCCTCGAGGATGCCCTCCTCGATTGCCAGGGCAATATTCTCATCGCGCTTTGCGTACTGCAGGGTGCCGATACCGGCGGCGGCAATCCGGCCCATGGCCGCCTTGTTGTCACGGGCCACCTGCAGCACGCCGTTGTAGTTACGCTGCTGCAGCAGCGGCAGCACCTGGAGATAGGCCTTGCGGTTGGCACTGCGGGCCAGTGACAGGAAGATCCAGCGCTCGATCACCATGATCAGGCCGATCACCAGTACCAGCGCGATGGGGTACATGAAGGGGCCGCCATTCTGGAAAAAACGCAAAAGCGCCTGAGTGAATTCCATGTTGTTCTCCGGGGTTTTCGGTGGATAGCTGGGGCGCACAGTCGCGCCCTGCAATTTTTAAAAAGTATTCCTGGCCACAGTTGCCTGCGATCCTGCCGGCCTATTCCGGCGACGAGTCGCTGTTGTCCTGGCCCGAGTTTTCCATTTCGCGCTGCAGCTCGGAGTATTCCTGGTGCTCGAATACATCGTCGATGGTCTGCGGCAGGCCGCCGTCAATTTTCTGCAGGCTGTCGGCCTGTTTCCACGGGATGATGTACAGCACCTTGGGTTGCTCCTGGCTGCCGATAATCGTCGATTCCAGTTCAATCGGCTCTTCGGCCTGTGCCGCCCCTGCCAGCGCGTTTAGCGCAAGCAGTGTGGTTGCCAGGTAGAGCCTGGTGCGTTGTGGTTGCGGTGATGTCATAGTCGGCGCTCCAGGTCGACGATCCAGCCGGCCAGCTGCCGGTCCGGTTCCTGTTCCGGGTCCCGCAACTGATGCAATTCCTGCGCCCGCCGGTAATGTTGCAGTGCTTCCTGCGGACGCTGCAGGTACAGGTCGTAGAGAATGCCCAGGTTGCGGTGGGCGGCGGCGAAGTCCGGCCAGCGTTCCAGCGCCCCGCGATAGTGTTGCTCTGCCGCGTCGAACTGTCCCCGGTCACGCAGTAGTGCCCCGAGCGTGTTCCAGGCAAATACATTGTCATCGTTGGCGGCAATGGCACTGCGCAGGCTCTGCTCGGCCTCGGTGTACTTTTCCAGGTGGCGCTGGACGATGCCCAGGTTGAGCCACAGCCCGGACAATTCCGGCCACTCTGCGGTAAGGCCCAGTAGCCGTTTCTCGGCCGCAGCGGCATCGCCGCTCTCCAGCAGCTCCCGCGCCTGTGCCATACCGCTGCGGGCCGCGCCCGGCACGGATACCCGGGAGGCCAGGTAGGGATTGGGGCTGGCGGCAGTGCCCGGCGCCGTGGCGCTGCCTGTTGCCCCGGGATCACCGCCCGCGCGCGGGCCGGTCTGGCTACAGGCAGCCAGCCACACCAGGGTGAGCACCACGGCTGCGCGGGTCACGACACGCGCGACGCTGTCATCAGTGCAGGGCATCGCTCCACTCCGCGGTTTGTTCCGGTTTCTGGTAGCGCGCCGGCAGCAGTTTTGCCAGCGAGCGGAAGCTGCGACGCACCCAGTCGTCATACATTCCGTCGGCGGTGCGCTGGATATTGGCTTCGTGCAATTCGATGGCCTTTTCCTCAAACGGGAATGCCTGCTCTTCCAGCAGGATGTCGTACTGTTCCAGCTCCAGCGGGGATAGCCCCGGTGGTCGCTCGGAATCCATCAGGTCGCCGCTCAGGGTGCGGTAGACCTCCGCCAGGCGGAAGTTGGCCTGGGTGGAGAACTCGGCCACGCCCAGGTCGAGCACCTCGCGATAGTCCGCGACGGTGGTTTCCAGCGCGCGTTTCTTGCTGGCCAGGCTGGCCTTGAGTGGCAGTGCCAGCGGGATGCCGGCAAAAGCCTGGTAACTCTGTTCAGCCAGTTCGCTGCGGGCATAGGCTGCCAGGTAGCGGGCCCGCTCACTCCGCGGCTGCGCCTGGCCAAGGCGTTGCAGCCAGCGATTGCGGGCGCGGCTATCGCCGGCCTCGCCGGTCAGCAGTACCAGCTGGTACTGCGCCTCCAGCTGCTGTTCGCGGGGCTCCTGCCACTGTTCGCTGTACTGCTGGAAGGCCGCGATGGCGCGATCGGTTTCACCCGCCTCGCGGAAACCCTCGGCGGCCAGGAACAGCGACTGGCGACGCACCTGCGGGTCCGCGTCCGACTGCGCCAGCCTGAGCAGCTCGGCCGACGCGGCGCCCGGCATCTGCAGGGCCTGGTAGATCACCACCGCCTTGGCAGTGAGGGTGGGGGTCAGGGCGTGGGCGGGGTAGTGACTGCGGAAATCCGCCAGTTCGGTGGCTGCGCGTTGCCACTGCTCAAGGGTCACCAGCTGGTTGATGGCATCGTACTGTGCGGTGGCGGCAATGTCGGTGCGCCCGCTGTCGCGGACCCGCAGCAGGTGAGTGATTGCCAGCTCGCTGTCTCCCTGCGCCAGGGCGGCCTCGGCCTGGCGGTAGATGGCGGCCTGCATTTTCTGCCGGGCAGTAGCCGCAATGGAATCACCTGCCGCAGGGACGCCTGCCGCAGCACCCGCCAGCACGCGGGCGTAGGCCTGTTCCGCGGCCGGGTAATCCCGTTGCTCGAAATAGCTGTGGCCCAGCAGCAGGTTGAGGTTGCGGCGCTGCTGCAGGTCCGGTGGCGGCTGCCACCCGGCTGCGCGCTCGGCAGCAACGATCACTTCGGCGTAACGGCGTTGCTGGAACAGCTTGTCGGCAGCATCGAGCAATACCGGCAGCGCGCGCGGGTCGCGCGGCCAGGTGTCGACAAAGTACTGCCCGGCCTCGATGGCACGATCCCGCCACAGGGTCGCCTGCTCGCCACGCTGTCCGCCTGCGTTTGCCTGGGTGGCAGTCTCCCGGTAAACCGCCTCGGCGTTCAGGATCGCGGAATAGCCCGCTTCGGTGGCCTGCTCGTGATCCGGGTATGTCGAGGCCACGTTCCGGTATGCGCGCCAGGCCCCGGCACGGTCGCCGGCCTGTTCCAGGCACTCCGCCAGCAGGAATGCCATTGCCGGCGTCTCACTGTCCTGCGGGAATGTCTCGGTGTACTCGCGGTACATGGCTGCGGCGGCGAGATAGGCCTGGCGTGCCCGGGTGGCCAGCTGGCGCCGTTCGCGCGGGCTGCCGGGCTGCTCTTGCTGCAGGGCCTGGGCGCGGGCGTGGTCGAAACGTGCTAGCTCCGCCAGCCAGGGCCGCAGCCAGGCGCCCAGTTGTTCACGCTGGGTGTCGTCGGCCGCCTGCCAGTAATCGCTGTGGATGCCATAGCGCCGCACGAATTCGCGCTTGGCCGGCATCACCTCGGCGTCCAGCCCGGCCTGTTGCAGGGTTTCGATGGCGCGCAGGTGCAACGCCGGCGCCTCGGCGCTGCCGGGATAGTTTTCGACGAAGGCCAGGTAACTGTCGGCGCCCTCACGGAAACGCTCTTTCTCCCGGTACCAGTCCCCCAGCGCACGATAGATGCGGTGCTGGTAGGGACGCGCCCCGCGGTCCGGGTTGTAGGGCTCGATGGCGCCGGCGCCGCCCTGGTAACTGAATCCCAGCGCCAGCCCGCGCAGGCTGTCATCGGCCAGGCGGCGGTCGCCGCTGTCCAGTTCATCCAGCGGTGCGCGGCTGTGCAGGGTGTCGAGCAGGCCCAGGAAGGTGCGCGTCGAAGCCGGGTAGTCGGATGCCTTGAATTGCGACCAGCCGAGCATATAGCGGGCATTATCGGTAAACGGTGATTCGCCCTGGGCCAGCACGGCGTCGAAATCCCGTGCCGCGTCCCGGTAGCGGCGGTCGTTGAAGGCGGCCTCGCCGCGGCGGAACAGCACTTCGGCAATGAATGGCGATTCCGGCCTCGCGCTGGCGATATTTTCCAGTGCCTGCAGTGCGGCGCCCTGGTTGCCGTCCAGTGCCTCGGCCCGTGCCAGGCGGTAATTGAGGTAGTCATCGCCGGGTTGTGCGGCGACCAGTGCGCGGTAGCGTTCGATGGCGGGCTGGAAGGACACCCGCTGCCCGGGGTTGTCAGCCTGCAGCTGCTCCAGCCGCTCCATTTCCAGGTCGGCCAGGCGCATCCTGATCTGCCGGCGCACGGCGGGATCCTGCTGGTCCACGAGCGCCTGCTCGTAGTTGCGCTGGAGTGTATCGATCTGTACCTGCGGAATCCGGATATCCGGTTCAGCAGGCAGGCCGGCACCGGGCAGGTCCGCGAGGGTGGCAACCTGTGGCTGGCTGCAGCCGGCCAGGGCCAGGCTGCACACTGCGGCGGCCAGCAGGTGACGGGGATGCTTCACGGTGCGCCCCCCGCCAGTTCCGAGGCCGGGGCTGCTTCCCGCCCGCCTGGTGCCTGTTCGTGGGTGGTGCCTTCCTGGAGGGCGGCGTCCTGCAGCCGGGCGATAGCCAGCCGGGTATGGGCACTGTATTGGCGCAGGCGCTGGTCGACCCGTGCCAGTTCAGCGCGCAGGTCGCGCCGGATGTCGGCTTCCAGCACCGCACTGGCGCGGTTGACCGCGCGCTGCTGGCTGCGCACCCGGGGCAGTGCAGACTGCACCCGCGCGCCCAGGCTGCTGAGCTGGGGAGCCCGCTCGGCAGTCTGCTGTAATTGCCGGCGATTGCCCGCCGCTTGTTCCAGCGCCACACCGACGCTGTCGAGCGCGCGCTGCTGCCGCCACAGGTTGTCGTGCCAGGCCTGCGCGGCCTGCCAGAGCAGCAGCCCGTGGGCGCGCGCCAGTACCTGCCGCTCCCGCTCACCGACTTTGCCCGACGCCTGCAGTTGCCGGTAGAGCTGCGCTGCCCGCTGTTGCAGGGCGAGCAGCTCCACCGCCGGATCGTCTTCCGTTGCGCCAGCCTGCATCAGTGCCAGGGCATCGCGCTCGCGTTCAATCTTTTCCAGGCCCGCGCGCAGTTGCCGGTACCTTTCGCGGGCCAGGTCCACCTGCTGGTCGAACTGGGCACTGCGGTAATCCGCCAGGATCGACTGGCGACGCTCACCGCGGGCACGCAGCAACTGCTGGAACAGCGGCAGGCGCGCCTGCCAGCGCTCCAGTACCCGCTGCAACTGGTGCAGGTCGCGCAATTCGGAAAGTCGCAGCTGGAACCGGTCGCTGTCCAGCAGCCGCTTCAGGTAGCGACGCTTGTCCGCCACCGGGCCGGGCACCTCGGCCGGCAACAGCCAGCCATAGCGCTGCGCCTCACCGGCGCCGGCGGCTGGTGCCAGCGCCAGGGTATCGAGCTGCTGTGCCAGGCGTGCAATGTCGTCCCGGGCCCGCTGGTATTGCTGTTGCGCATGGCGGTAACTTTGCAGCGCCGCCCGCGGGCGCGCCAGCTGTTCATAACTGTAGGGCAGTGCTACCAGCGCCTCCTGTACCTCGGGGGAGAGCGGGCTGCGCTGGATTAAAAAGTGCAGCGCGTCGTTGGCGGCGTTGTAGTCGCCGCCCTTGATGGCCGCCCACCCCAGCCCCAGCAGGGCGCGATCGGACCAGGGGGTGTGCAGGCGCACCCGGCGGAACTCCGTCATCGCTGCAGCGAAATCCTCTTGCAGGGTAAGGCTGTAGCCGGCGCCGGTATACGCCTTGTCCCGCAATACCAGTAATTGCTCCGCGGGTTCGTCGATCCCGTCCACGAGCGCCGCCGCCAGGCGATAGTGAGTGGTTGCTTCGGCCAGGCGCCCGCCCCGCGCCAGGGCCGCAGCCAGGTTCAGGTGGCCGAGGATGCGCTTTGCCGGCGGCAGGGCCTCCACCACCGGCCCGCGGCCGTCCAGCAAGGCTTCAGCGCGCGCCAGCTCACCGTTGCGCAGCGCCAGGTTGAGGCCCAGGTCGGTTGTGTCGGCGGCGCCGGACAGTTGCAGTTGGCGTGCGCTGCTGTCCCATTCCCGTCGCAGGTAATTGAGCTCGGCCAGCTTCATCCAGGCTACCGCGCGGTAGCGCTCGTTATCGGCACTGTCGACCTGCTGCAGTTGTTCGTTAAATAAAATTTCGGCGCGATCGTGTAGCCCGAATGCCAGTGCGATGCCGCCCTCGATCAGGGCCGCGTTGTCGCGGTGCGCATGCAGTTCACTCCGGTGTCCGGCCACCTGCAGGGTACTCAGGGCATCGAAATAATTGCCCTGGAAGTAATCGTAAAGGCCGGCGCCGTAGCGCATATCCTGGGCCTGCTGGTAAGGCCTGTCCTGCTGGCCGGCACCAACTCCATTGTCATCGCGATCCTGCGCCCACGGGCTGGCCCCGGCGCCGGAGAGGGCCGCAGCGAGGACAAGACGGGAGCAAAACACGCGGAACATCATGTTGGTTTACGGCGCGGGCCACTCCACCAGCTCAAACTCGGGCTGCTGGCGTTCGGCCGAGTCGGCGATGCGCAACTCGATCACCGCGGGCTCGTCGGTCTTTTCCAGCTCCAGTGTGGCGGCACGCTTGTACTCGCGCCCCTGCGGCCCGATGCCGGTAAAGAATGCGGTCACGGTATAAGTGCCGGATTTCAGGTTGCCCTTGAACAACGGCTGGATGCCGCCGCGGACCAGTGCATCCCGCTGGTGTTCGGTGTACAGGTGGCTCGCGCTCAGCTTGTTGTCGATATGCAGTTTTACCGCATCGAGCTGGAAGTAATGGCCCACGTCCATCGAGACGTAGAAGGCCACCTGGCTCTGTGCCGGATAGAGCAGGTCCTCCTCGAGGATCAGCAGGTCGCGATTGAGCTTGAGCACATTCTCTTTCAGGTCTTCCACGGCACCGGCGGAGTAAGCGTTATCGGCGGCCTGTGCCGGCACGCCGGTGGCGAAAACGAGGAGGAAAGCGAATTGCTGGATACAGCGGCGCATGGGAACAGCCTTTGTCATATTTTCTCTTGTAGGAGCGGCCGCTGGCCGCGAAAGCCGCTGCGGATCAGTCAATTGCAAGATCGCGGCCAGCGGCCGCTCCTACGATAGTCTCGATTGCCGTGAATTATCTCAGGGGATCATGTCGCGGGTGTGATGCGGTTGGCAATTCTCCCATGGCGACGAATACCCGAATTATTTTGGCTGTTGCAGGCCCCTGCTGAAGTACAGTTGCCGGTTACTGTCGATCACAATGGCCTCGAATTCCGGCAGTCGATCGATCAGTGCCAGCCCGCGCTTCTTGCCCAGCACAAAGACACTGGTGGACAGCGGATCTGTGTCGAAACCCCGGGGACCGATCACACTGACACTGATCAGCCGGTCACTATCTGTTTCCCCGGTCTCTGCCGGCAGTCCGGTCGTCGGGTCGAAAATATGGTGCACTCGTGATTCATCGTTATCGATGAAGAAACGCTCGTAATCCCCCGAAGTGGAGATGGCAGTATTCTCGAGCGGGATCACCGCGGCATTTTTCGATTTTTCCCGCGGGTGGCGGATGCCCACCAGCCAGGGTTTGCCGCGGCGGTCGCCGAGCATGCGCGCATCGCCACCGGCGCTGACACTGGCGTGATGCACACCGGCGCCGCGCAGTATGGCCACGGCGCGATCCACGGCATAACCCTTGGCGATACCGCCCAGGTCAATGCGTGTATCCGGGTGGGCAAACGCCAGCGTGCCCTGTTCCCGGTCGAGTTGCAGGTGGTGATAATCAATCGCCGGCAGCAGTTTCTCTGTGGTTTCAGTGTCGGCGCGGCGACCCGCGCGAAAGTTGTAGTGCTGGCCGAGCGATGCGTAGGTGATATCGAAGGCGCCGCCAGTCTGCTCGCTGTACCACAGGGACTTGTCGACCAGGTCTGCCAGCTCGTCGGTAATCGCCACCGCGCCTGTTGCTGCGGTGCGGTTGACCTGGGACAGCTCGCTGTTGTCGCGGTAGGGCGACAGCGCCGCGTCCAGTCGCCGGAATTCAGCCAGCACTGCCTTTTTTAAATCTTCCGCGCGGGCGCGGTCCTCGTGCCAGAGCTGCACGGTCACCTCGGTGCCCATGATGGCCTCACGGGCATAGTGCCACTCGGCCAGCGCCGGGGTTGCCAGCAGCAGTGCCAGGCAACCGGCGACAGTATTTCGATACCACTTGGTCATTGGATTTTTATCGGGGATTCCTGGTCACCGCTGCGCTGCGGCCGTTAAACAATGGGTGCGAAAGCGGTCATGCTGTCCATCAGGCTGGCATTGCCCAGGCCATGGTTCGGGAACAGGTTGGCGAAATTTCCCTGCTCACCGTGCAGGGCCATGTAATTCAGCACCACCGTTTCCACCAGCAG
The DNA here is from genome assembly GCF_044383805.1 of Microbulbifer sp. JSM ZJ756. NCBI lineage: Bacteria > Pseudomonadati > Pseudomonadota > Gammaproteobacteria > Cellvibrionales > Microbulbiferaceae > Microbulbifer > Microbulbifer sp. JSM ZJ756. The sequence continues at coordinate 73,417 of NZ_JBISER010000007.1, forward strand.
GTTGACGTTGTTGGCGGCCGGGCTGGAAGCCGTTTCCACGTCGCCCGAAGCGCGCATGTAGCCCAGCTGCTGGTGCAGCGCCTGGTCGGCGGCGTTGCCTCCCAGCAGCTGCGGCCGCCCGGCCGGGTTGTAGACCAGGAAAAACGAAGCGGCAGTCTGCTGGTTATCCCCGGTCCAGACCCCCTTGCCGCGCCCCTCGATGGAATCGTCGAGCATGCCGTTGCTGAATACCGATCCATCACTGAACACATAGATCATTACCGGCTTGCCCAGTCGCGCGGCGTATTCCAGGCAGGCGCCGATACAGCGGCCGGCGCGCAGGTCGCGGATCTCGCCGGTGGCGCGGTCGCCGGTGTGGTAGTCGTATCCGCCCATGGTGATGGTGCCGGCGCCGGCATAGCCGTTGATCACCAGCTTCATCGCCGCGGCGGTTTTCTGGAACTCGCGGTCGCCGCTCAGTTCGGCACTGGTAAAGATGCCTGCGGGACCGACAATATCCGGGTCCAGTTCCGGGTTGAGCGCGCCGGGGTCGCCGAACCGATCCGCCAGGTCGGCACTCTTCATATAACCGCAGCGCACCAGGTCCTTGATCACCGCGTCGGCGCTGACCCGGGTATTGACCCGCCCCAGTTTGGCGTCGGAGATACGATACATGGACTCCATCACCGCCACCGTATCCTCCTGGCTCAGCAGGCCCACCAGGTCGCCCACGTCCACCAGCCCGGTGACATCGGAGGCCCGGTCCACCTTGGTGGGACGCACCTCGGGGTTGATCATGGCGGCGGGGGCCATGGAGTTGCCCCCGGACTCGCTGGTGGAGGAACCGATCAGGCCCAGCAGGGATCCGTCGGCGCCGGCGCGGTTGATGCCGTACATGGGGTTGTGCGGGTTGTTGCCGGTATCATTTTCCGAGCGCGCCGGGATCACGGCGCCATTGACCGCCGCTGCGGTGCCGGCAGTAACCTTGTCAAGAATCCCGCGCAGCATGCCGCTGTCACTGTGGAAGGCCAGCCCCAGGTCGGTATTGGTAAAACTGTTGCCGGCGGCGTCGGTGATGGAGGGCACCATATCGCCGGGCAATCCCTGCTTGCCGTAGCCGGCGGTGCTGAGGAAATCCATCTGGCCACCGCGCTGGCCCACCAGCACATTGGAGCCGGCGATATTGGCCCCACCGGCGAGGTCGAAGCAGATAAACGGAATCTTGCCGGCCCCGGTGGCGCTCACACCGCACTGCTGGCGCAGCGCCTCCAGGTCGGATGACAGTGCGGCCTGCGCCGCTTGCGGATTGGCGAACAGGCTGAATACCGAGCCGCCCATCAGGGTGGCGAGGCCGGCACGAAAACCCTGGCCGAGAAAGTCCCGCCGCGATACCGGCCGGTGGTGGTCCGGGTGCCGCAGGGGTTCGTCGAGGTCGAAATGCTTTTTCTTGCTCATGGTCTCTGTCCGGGCTGGGGCGGCATGCCGGCCCACCGGAATGCCTTGGGAGTTTCAGTTCACCTGCGCGGCCGGGGCCGCGGTCCAGTACTTGATAGCTGTCAGTGGATCAGTGTCATCGCGCTGCCCATGGCGGCGGCACAGACTGCCTTGACGGTGGTCTCGGTGCGGTTGGCCGCGCAGCTGCTGCCGCAGGCGGTCATGGTGCCGATCAGGCTGTCCAGTTCGCCTTCCACCGCAGCCAGGTCCGGCGCAGTGGACAATTGCGAGGTTGTGCCGTCGTGCCAGTTCATCTGGTGGCCGAGCAGGTTTTCCACCAGCGGGTCGATGACCTGCGCGCGCTTACTGGCGCTGTCGAAGGCGGAGCTGGCCGGGGCACTGAAGTCGAAGCCGGCAAAATAGTTGTTGCGCGCGCTGGCGTCGTCCACCAGCACACTGCAGTATTTCACCGCCAGCTGGGTAATGCCCATCTGCTGGGCCGCCAGGAAACCGCGTATATCACTTTCCACCGGCAGCTGGCGTTTGACCTTTTCCCAGGTCTCGGCAACCTGCGGATGGCTACTGGCAATGCCGGTGGCACGGGACAGGTTGGCCAGTATCTGCTCGAAGCGGCGCAGGCCGATCCGCGGCTGCGGATCCAGGTCGGCCGGTTGCGCCGGCGGCGCCGGGGTTGGCTCGACCCGGGCGAAGGTGGCATCGCCGAGGCGCTCGAAGGTCAGGAAAAACTCATCGGATTCCGGGCCCTTGTCCACCGAAATGATCGACCCCAGGCGCGACAGCAGCTGTCCTTCCCCGGGCGTGTAATCCGTGGCGTTGATCGTGGTCGAAAGGTTGGCCCAGGCCTGCCCCACTTCCGACTCGCGCCCGTTGATACCGATGCGCATGCCCTCGAGCGGAAATCCGGTGGGTTCAATGCTGTTGTCCAGGCTGATGAACTTGGGGGCACTGAACAGGTAGCCGTAATTGTCGAACAGCTGTACCTCGAACATTACATAGCCCTGCGGCACACCGGTGTGCTCTTCCACCTTGAACAGCAGGAAGTATTTTTCGCCCACACCGGCGCTGTAGTTGGTGGCGATGTCCTCCGCCGACAGGGCGCGGGAATGGACCGCCAGCAGTCGCACGGAGCCCTGCCACTGGTTGTCATTGGAGACCTCGCTGCCCACCGCCAGGGCAAAGGTGTCATCCCAGGTGCCCAGCAGCGCCGGGTCGGTGGGATCCATATCGCCGGTATATTCCCCGTTGACGTAAAGCTTGCGTCCCTCGAGTGGGTCGTAGGTGGCCACCACATGCTGCAGGGTGGCCTGGACCCGCTCGGCCATGTCGTCGGTAACCAGTGCCGGCATGCCATCGGCGTCGGTGGTGTCGCCGCGATTCTGGAAGGTGTAGTTATACATCGCCTGGCCGAGGGTGAAATTGCGGATATTGTTGCCGCCGGAATAGGTGACGATCCGCGCCGGTCCCTCCTGGGATACATTGGCCGGTGCGACCCAGGCTTCGATGGAGTACTCGCCAGTGGCGGTCAGGGTATCGAACAGCTTGCGGCTGGTAGCCGTGGCTCCCTGTGCCTTGCCGCCCTTCATCTGCAGTCCCCAGGAGCCCAGCCACTCCACATCTCCGGACAGGGTCAGGTCGATGGCCGGGTCCACGCCGGAGGTGTCATAGGCGGTAGTGCCGCTGCCGGTCTTGAATTCATACAGGGCGATGGCGTTGTTCTCGATGCGCCCACCGCTGCTGGCGACAATGCCATCGGTCATGCGCAGGGCCTTGCTGATCACCCAGTCGGGATCCACGGCACTGAGCGGGATGCTGTCGGCAAAGGCCTGGATGGCCGCGGTCATCTCATCCTCGTTCGCGGCGCAGTCATCCCAGCAATTGTGGAATTCCTGCCCCAGGCGCACCGAGAAGCGCGAGTTGGCCGAGGTGTCCAGGTTCATGCGTGTCTTCGCCGCCTCGTAGGCCTGCTCCACGTCGACACTGGCAAAATAGGGCTGCTGTGCCGTGGCCGCATCCTCACTGTGGCAGCCCGCGCAATAGGTGCGCAGCAGTGGATAGACGGTGCTGCCGAAACTGCCGCTGGACGCCGGGAAGCTCTTGCTCTGGCCGGGCTCGCGCTCTACCGGCGCGGTGAGCTGCACGGTATTGACCAGGCTGCCGCTCTCCCGGGCCCATTCCTCGATATAGTTGGTGATGATCTCGGCGCAGGCACTGGCGCTGTCGAGCCAGCAGTTATGCCCGCTGCCCACCTTGGTCACCAGTCGCGATTCCGCCGGGCGGGCCAGGTCGACCAGGTCCCGTCCCTCATCGTAGGCGGTATTGATATTGTCGCCGCGCACAAACCGCGGGCTCTGGCCGCCCTCGACATGACAGCTGCCGCAGCGATCCTCGCCGGCCAGGTTGTCCCAGATAAAGCGCTTGTACTGCTGCACATCCTCGTCCCGCGGGGCCGGGCCGGAATAGGTTACGCCGCCACCGGTATTGCCACTGGTATCCGGGAGCTGCTCGGTGTCCTGCCCACTGCCACCACTACAGCCCGCCAGGGCGGCCGCCATGGCCAGGCTGGTCAGCAGGGCGGTGCGGGGCGCGGCGAAAATCCTCTGGTTTGTCATGGCCATGTCCTATTCCCCCGCGCAGTAAATCGCCGAATCGGCGTATACCTGCTTGAGGCGATACCCCCCGCCCACAAAGCTCTCGGTAATGGTATCCACCGCAGCGCGGTCGCTGCTGTCCTCCGGCGCGCGCAGGCACACCTGGCGGAATACCTTGGTCACCTGGCAGCGGGCGAAGGCATCGCTGCTGGCCAGTTCCTCACCCAGCGACTTGGCACCATTGCCGCCGCCAGGCAGGGCCGCGTCCCAGCCCAGGTGCTGGTTGGGTCCCTGGCGCCAGTAGTTGTCCCAGCGATCGTCGGGGACGATAAAGCCGTGGGGGAAGTTGGCGCTGTTGATCTGGTTCTTGGCCTTGACCCGGCTGCCGGTGGCCGGGTCGGTCTCGCCGGCGACGTTGTAATCCAGCCGGCCATTCTCGCCGGTGGGATCGCTGTCCGGGTCGTAGGCGTAGTCGTAATAGGCAAATGCCTGGGCCATGGGATCCATGCCGCTATGACAACCAACGCAATTGTTCTGGAAGACACGACTGTCGCCGCCGGGGCTGCGGCTCACATCCTGGCGAATACGGTCCGGTGGGCGGGTGGTGTCCTGTACCTGCTCCAGGTCGCGGCACAGGTGGTTGAGCAGGGTGTAGCGGAACATGGCGCGGTTGGTGCCGGCATAGAAAAACGCCTTGGCGCCGGCGCGAGTGGTCATTACCCCGGCGGTGGCTGCCGCCGGCAGGCCGGTTACCGAGGACTGACTGCGTTGCACCAGGCTGTCCCGGAGGGAATAGCCTCCGCTCTCCAGGGCCTCGTAGTGATTGTTGTTGCTGTTGCTGTAACCGGGTAGGCCGAGCCCGCTGTCACCGGTGTAAATGATATTGCCGGACAGTACCTGGCGGAAATCCAGGTCGTCGCGCACGATCCCGATCACCGTTGCGGTGTAGTCGTTCAATGGTGCGAATACATCGCGGTCGCGATTGGTCCAGGGAGTGGCAATGTTTTTCAGCGTGATATTGTAAAAGGCGTTGTTTTCCATCGCCGTATAGGCGGCGGCTTCCGGGTTGCCATCGCCGATATCCCGGGCCATATCCAGTAAGACAGTTTCAGTGGGCTTGATACCAGTCAGGCGGCTGTGCATCTGCAGGGCCTGTTCCTGTGGCGCAGCCAGGGCCATTGCCGAGCAAAGTGCACTGCCCAGTGCGATACCGGTAGCCAGTTGCCGTCGCACGCGGGTTGGTTTCATATCCATTGAAAAGGGAGCCAGCTGAGAGTTTGAGACCTGCGATGGTAAGAGCTGGCTACCGATTTGCCAGCGCCACTGCCGAGAAGTGGGTTGCAGTTGGCATTTTCAGCGTGATTGCCTTGAGTGTTGTCATGGTGGCGGAGAGAATTCCATGGGCCGCAGTCTAGGTTAATGGAATTTATTGGGGTTGGCGTAAGTGAATATTACAGCGAGATTAATTTGCACTTTGCCAGTCCTGTGCCTGCTGCACGCCTGTAGTGGTGGCAGCGGGAATGGCGGCTCGAGCACCGGCGGTGACCAGGCCGAAGACCCGGTAGTCGTAGATTTTCCAGTAGCGTTTGTGCGCAGGCAGCTGGGTTTCGAGGACGACGGTGCACTCAGAGAAGACAATATTTATCGCCCGGACAATTTTAATCCCGGGGCGGAGCTGGTAATCAAGGATCGCGCCACGCCCAGTGCGCCGGAACGGGCGCTGACGGCCGGTTTGTTTGAGGGCGAGTACGACGTCAAGGACCTGAATGTCTCGCCCGATGGTGAAACCCTGGTGTTCGCCATGCGCGCCCCGGAGATCGAGGATGCCGATGACGATGAACAGCCCACCTGGAATATCTGGGTCTACGAGCGTGATTCCGACACCCTGCGCCGGGTTATCGACTCCGACCTGATTGCCGAGCAGGGGGAGGATATTGGCCCCGCCTTCCTGCCCGACGGCCGTATCGTATTCACTTCCACACGCCAGCGTCGCTCGCGGGCGTTGCTGCTGGACGATAACAAACCGCAGTTTTCATCACTGGCAGAAGACCTGCAACAGGAGGCCTTCGTCCTGCATGTCATGGAAGGGGACGGCTCCGATATCCGGCAGATTTCCTACAACCAGAGCCACGACCTGCACCCGACGGTGCTGGACGATGGCCGGGTGCTGTTCAATCGCTGGGACAATATGGCCGGGGTGGACAATCTCTCCCTCTATACCGTCGATCCCGATGGCACCGGCCTGGCCTTTCACTACGGTTACCACAGCCAGCAGACCGGCACCGGTGAAAGCGAGGCAGCGTTCGTACGGCCTCGGGAACTGTCTGACGGCCGCCTGCTGGTGACCCTGCGCGGCCCCGAGGGAATTACTTTTGGCGGTGACCTGGTGGCCATCGACAGCATCGAATACACCGAGGCCTACACGCCGCCGGTGGAGGGCAGTGATGCACCGCGGGAGCTGGTGGGCCAGGCCTCCATTTCCGTGGACGAGGTCATTACTGACGGCACCCTCTCCCCCCATGGGCTGTTTGCGTCCGCCTGGCCGTTTTACGACGGTACCAGTCGCCTGCTGGTGAGCTGGAGTGAGTGCCGGGTGCTGGAACCGGAGACCGAGCTGCCGCGGCCCTGTACCGACGAGTGGCTGGCAATCCCCGATATTATGCCGGCAGACCCGCTTTACGGGCTGTGGATCTATGACTATGCAGAGGGCACCCAGCAGCCGATCGTGGTGGCCGAAGAGGGTCAGATGATCAGCGAGGGTGTCACCCTGGAGCCGCGCACAGTGCCGGAGTATATCCCGGAGCTGATTCCGGCCACCGAGCTGGACCGGGAACTGGTGGACGAGGGTGCGGGTGTGCTGGATATCCGCAGCGTCTACGATTTTGATGGCGAGGATATCGCCGGAATCCCGCCGCTGGCAGATCCCGCAGAGACCACCGCTGCCGAGCGACCGGCCCGGTACCTGCGGGTGATCAAGGGGGTGGGTATCCCGGATGACAGTGTGCTCGATTTCGATGCTTCCGCATTCGGTCGCAGCCGCGCCCAGGGCATGCGCGAAATCCTCGGTTATACGCCGATCCAGCCGGACGGCTCGGTGCGGGTCAAACTGCCGGCGGATATGCCGCTGGCGATCGGCGTGGTGGATGCCAACGGTCGTCGCATTGCCGGGCGCCATCGCAGCTGGCTGCAGCTGCGCGCCGGTGAGGTGCGCCAGTGTAACGGTTGCCACACCGGCGACAGCGAGGTACCCCACGGGCGCCCGGACAAGAACCCGGATCCCGCCTGGGGCGGTGCCGCCACCTCCGGAATCCCTTTCCCCAATACCGAGCCCGCGCTGGTGGCGGAAATGGGCGAGACCATGGCGCAGCTGCTGGCGCGCATCGCCGGTGAGGCAGAGCTCGGGGGCGATATCGCTTTCGCGGACCTGTGGACCGACCCCGCCGTCCGCGCCAAGGACCCCAGCACCACTATCCCCTATGCCGACCTGGCCACCGCGCAGCCGGTGAGCCCCACCTGTCGCGACAGCTGGGCGCCCGGCTGCCGCAGCGTGATCCACTACCCGCTGCATATCCAGCCGCTGTGGGAACGGGAGCGCCCGGTTACTGATGGCGCGGGCAATGTAGTGGCCGACAACCGCTGCCTGCAGTGCCATACCAGCCGTGACGCCAATGGCATGGCCCGGGTACCCGCCGCGCAACTGGACCTGGCCTCACAGGCTTCACCCTTTAATGCCGACTGGATGACTTCATACGTGGAGCTGTCATTCGATAATCCCACCCAGGAACTGGTGGACGGTGCATTGCAGGAAGTGCTGGTGCAGGACCGGGACGACGATGGCAACCTGCTGTACGAGACCGATGAGGACGGCAACCTGGTGCTGGACGAGAACGGCAACCCGATCCCGGTGATGGTGGTGGTGGAAATCGAGCGTATCGTCGGTAATTCTGCCAACGGCAGTCGCTTCTTCGATGTGTTTGCAGCCGGCGCCAGCCACGCGGGCTACCTGGAGCCGGCGGAACTGCGGTTGATCTCTGAATGGATTGATATCGGTGCGCAGTATTACAACAACCCGTTCGAAGCGCCGGTGAACTGAATCATGGACAGTCCGTTGTATCATCCGGATTTCCTCGCTCGCCGGCTGCTCCTGGCCCTGGTGTGCACACTGCTGCCGGCGATCGGTTATGCCAGTGGCGCACCCACTGCACCGCCGGCTGACGCGGAGCAGGTATTTGTCGAGTCCCCCTACGTAAACATCTACACCGGCCCCGGGCGCGGCTACCCGATCTTTCATGTGGCCGAGCACGGCGAGCCCCTGTGGCTGCTGAAGCGTCGCACCGACTGGGTGAAAGTGGCGACCCGCAAAAATATCCGTGGCTGGACGCGTATCGCCGACCTGGCCGAGATCCGTGATGCCGGGGGCGAGCCCGTGCGAATCCCGCTGCCGGATTACAGCGACTACCGCTCGCAACGCTTTAACCTCGGCTTTACCTACGGCGATTTCGAGGGCGCCAATGCCATGGGGGTGAGCCTGGGCTACCGCTTTACCGCCAACCTTTCCGGCGAGCTGCGGGCCACCCAGGCAGTGGGAGAATTTTCCGACAGCCAGACTTACCAGGTGGCAGTGTTGCACCAACCGTTTCCGCAGTGGCGGGTGTCGCCCTACTTCATGCTCGGCACCGGAATCAATATTACCTCCCCCAACGCCACCATTGTCGCCACGGAAGACCGGCAGGATACGGCAATGCTGACCGGCTTTGGTTTGCGCACACACCTGTCGCGGCAGTTTGCCCTGCGCGCGGAAGTAGCCAATCACTACCTGCTCACCTCGCGGGAGAGCAACCAGGAGATTTACGAATGGAAACTGGGCTTCGACGTCTTTCTGTAATCGCGGCCGCATACCTGGCAGCGCTGGTCGCGGGACCGGCCAGTGCACAGCAGGATACGACGGTACTGGATGATATCGTCTCGCCCGGCCTTGAGCGGCGTGAGATTCGCGAGGCGGATATCGACAGTGAGAATTTTGAGGTCACCGCATTCCTCGGCGGCATTATGAACGTGGAGGATTTCGGCTCCAACGCGGTTTACGGCGGCGCGCTCGCATACCATATCAGCGAGGACTTCTTTATGGAGGCCGGCTACGGCCAGACCGAGCTGGGGGAATCCAGTTTTGAGCGCCTGAGCGGTGCCGCGCCGCTGCTGACCGATGAAGAGCGGGAACTCAGTTACTACAACCTGTCACTGGCCTGGAACCTGTTCCCGGGTGAATACTTTGCTTTCGACGACTGGGCCCTGAACGGCGGTTTCTACCTGATTGGCGGCATTGGCAATACCAGTTTCGCCGACGAGGACCACTTTACCTATAACATCGGTGCCGGTATCCGTGTACTGCCCACCGACTGGCTGTCGCTGCGGCTGGACGTGCGCGACCATATTTTTGAGCACGAGCTGTTTGGCGAGGCCCAGGTGACCAACAACCTCTCCGCCCAGCTGGGCCTGTCGGTATATTTCTGAGCGGCCGGCTGTACCAGGACTTTTTGAGTTCACCACCATCCAGACAACAACGTCCAGAAAACCATAACCAGATAACAACAGGGAACCATCATGTTTCGTTTTCTAGCCACCATAACCCTGGCACTGACTGCATCCTTGGCCGGCGCCAACGCCCCCTCGCCGGACTTTACCCTGGCCTCCAACAGCGGCGACAACCTGCGCCTGGCTGAGCAACGCGGCGAGGTGATCATGCTCAATTTCTGGGCTTCCTGGTGCGGTCCCTGTCGCCAGGAGATGCCATTGCTGGATGACCTGCATGCACGCTACAGCGCCGCGGGTTTCCAGGTCTGGGGCGTCAATGTAGATGCCCAGCGCAGTGACGCAGAGCAGATGCTGGCGAAGATCCCGGTTGATTTCCCCATCCTGTTCGACAGCGGCAGCGATGTAAGCAAGAAGTTCGGTATCGATGCCATGCCCAGTAGTGTATTCATTGATCGCAGCGGCAAGGTGCGCCACATCCATCGCGGCTATCGCGAGGGCGACGAGGCGGCCTACAAGAAAATCATCAAGGAACTGATCCGGGAGTAACCCATGTTTTCCACCCTGCGTCGCCTGGCGTTACTCGGCACCGGCATGGCGCTGCTCAGCGGCTGTTCTGTCAGTCCCTGGGTGGCCCCCTACGAGCGGCATTACCTGGCCGACCCGATCATGGCGTTCGAAATGGACCCGGTGGCTGCCGGTTATATGAATCATGTGTACGAGGCCCGCGAAGCGGCCCGGGGTGCGGAAGGGGGGAGTGGCGGTGGCTGCGGCTGCAACTAAAAATTCGCTTCAGGGCTGCTGCGCTCCACATTTCGGCACCCGGCGGTGCTCGCGTCATTCAGGTACGTTCGGTGGACTGCTGGCAATCCTGCTGGCTTTTCCTGTAATTGCGCTTGCCGCGGTACTCCCCGAGGAGCGCGCCGATACCATGTACCACTCTTACAGTGGCGGCGGGGTGACGATCGACGGGCCGTCGATACTGGTGCGGAAAAATGTGGGCAACTCGGTATCCCTGTCGGCCAACTATTACGTCGATATGATCTCCGGCGCCTCCATCGACGTGGAGGCGACCGCCAGTCCCTACTCGGAACAGCGGGATGAATATTCCCTGGGCGCCGACTACCTGGTGGACAAGACCACGGTCAGCATTGGTTATACCAACAGCTCGGAGAACGATTACCAGGCGGAGACAGTAGCCTTTGGTATCAGCCAGGCATTCTTCGGCGAGCTGAGCACCCTGGATATGCGGGTAAGCTTTGGCAACGACGATGTTTTCCGCAATGGTGACCCGGACTTCGCCGCCGATGCACAGCACCGGCGTTACGCGGTCAACTGGAACCAGATCCTGACCACTAAACTGATTGCCGAGCTGAGTGTGGAAACGGTCGCGGACGAGGGTTTCCTGAACAACCCCTATCGCACAGTACGCTACGCCGATCCCGCCTCGGCCCTGGGATTCAGTTACCAGCCGGAGATCTACCCGACCACCCGCAACAGTGATGCAGTGGCACTGCGGGCAAAGTATCGCCTGCCCTACCGGGCTGCCATACGGGCCGAATACCGGCGTTATGCGGACAGCTGGGGTGTCGAGGCTGACAATATCGAGTTTCGCTATACTCACCCCCTGAGGGAGCAGGATGAATGGATCCTCGAGGGAAAGCTGCGCTTTTACCAGCAGGACGCTGCAGATTTTTACAGTGACCTCTTTCCCTACCGCGATGCCACAAATTTCCGTGCGCGGGACAAGGAGCTGAGTAATTTCTCCGATATCTCCATCGGTATCGGCGTCGCCTACGTGCTGCCTGAACGCTGGTCCCTGTTCGACCGCAAAAACACCATCAACTTCTACTGGGACCATATCCTGTTTGAGTACGATGATTTCCGCGATGTCACCGTGCACAACCCGGAAAACACTATTGCCCCGGGGGAGGAACCCGGCTACAGCTTTGGGGCCAATGTGATCCGGCTGTTCTGGTCGGTAAGGCTGTAATTGCCGTCCACCGGGTTGCCTGATCGTGCTAACCTCGGCCTGATTAAAATAATAAACAGGCTGAGGTTTCCGGAATGGCAATGAACATCACTTCCTATTTTTCCGAAGTGCTTAACGCTCCCCTGGCCAATCCCCAGTGGTCCTGGGGCAGTGAAAATACCACCAACGTATTCCTGCGCACCTGGACCCCGGAGAAGGTGGCCGACAACAAGGTCTTTGTTGTCGACCTGGCTGCAGATGACCCGCGCCTGGGGCAAGCCGAGCGCATCCGCCAGGTCGAAAGTATCCGGGCGGGCAAGCGGGGCTTTATTGTCATGTTGACGCCGCTGGACCCGGATGCAGAAAGCTATCGTATCGGGGCCTACGATGAGGTCGTCTACCCGATCATTTCACTGGAGCAGGAGGAGGAGCTGGTCTTTGCCATTATCGGCGAGGGTATCAGTGTGGCCGCTGCCAATGGATTTGATGCAGAGGCAGAATTGCAAAAACTCGCGGACTCCCCCGCCGCCGCGCAGGTACAGAAAGCCGTCAATCTGCGCTGGAACCTGATCGCGGTCAATGGCGATATCGTAGTATTTGAGAGTCCCCGCAACCGGCAAAAGATGTACGTGAATGCGGTAACCGGGGAGTACTGGCGCTAGCCCGTGGCCGATGGGCCAGCGCACATCTTTAAGCAGGAGGCACAAGCCAGGGAGGCAAGGTGAAAACAGAAAAGCGGGTACTGGTGCCCATTGCCGATGGCAGTGAGGAGATCGAGGCGGTCACGGTGATCGATGTGCTGCGCCGTGCCGGCGCGAACGTCACTGTCGCCTCGGTCATGGCGTCACAAACCATCACCGCATCCCGTGGTGTGGTGATAACGGCGGATTGCCTGCTGGCTGATTGTGAGCGGGCCTGGGACCTGATTGTCCTGCCCGGCGGTATGCCGGGCGCGGAACACCTGGCCGGCTGTGCAGCGCTGGTGGAGATGGCCAGGGAGCAGTTGGCCGCTGGCCACTGGCTGGGGGCAATCTGCGCGGCGCCGGTAGTCGTGCTTGGCCGGCACGGGATGCTGGACCAGCGGATTGCTACCTGTCACGAGGGATTTCGGCAAGAGCTTGGCGAGCAGGCTCTTGCCGCCAGAGGTGAACCGGTTGTCTGTGATCGCAACCTGGTCACCAGCCAGGCGCCGGGAACGGCCATGGCATTTGCACTCACCCTGGTGGAATGCCTCTATGGCGAAAAGCAGCGCCAGTCAGTAGCCGCACCGATGGCAGTCACTAGTAGCTGAAAGCGCGGTACATCCTTGTACCGCTAAACCTCGGGCTCTGCGTCCTTTCTTGGGAGGTCGATTTCATTTTCCCGGTTGGCCGGCCATTCACAATAGCCCCTTGGGGCTATTTGGCAGCTGTCATGATTACACGTCATGACATGCCGGTATATTTACAGCAGCCCCTGCGTGATGCACTTGGTAATCAGTTGCCCCACATTTTTGCAGGCGGATTTTTTCATGATGTTCTTGCGGTGGTTCTTGACCGTATCCACCGCGATATACAACCTGGCCGCTATCTCCCGGCTGGTCATTCCCTGGGATAGCAGGCGGATCACTTCCATCTCCCGGTCGGTAAACAGTGGCTGTGAAGCCGCCGGCACGGGGGCCTCATTTTCGATCTCAATATTCAGGAAGGAGGGCTCCCCCAGCATGCCGATCACCGACAGCCGGTGATTACTTTCGCTACTCAGGTGACTGATATTGGTGTGGATATTCAGGCTCTTGCTCAGGCGGTTATTTTCATCCTCTGTGAGCATGATTGCCTGGTGATTGAACAGCTGGTAAGAACCATCGGCTGTACGGAAGCGAAAGCAGTATGAAATCTTGTACAGCTTGCGTTTCTCCGGTGGGATCCGCTCGTAGACGATTTCGATCGCCCGTTGCTCGGCGCGGGAAACAAAACCCATGTCGTCCGGGTGCACACAATCGAGGATATCCTGGAAAGTGACCGTTTCCGGCTGGAGCCCGTGGATAGCGGTGATCGATGGGCTGACATAATCCAGGTGAAAGGTCTTGAAATCGACCACGTAAAAATAAAATGGTCCACTGCTGAATACGGAGGACACCAGGTTATCCAGGTCGTACCTCTCAAGTCCCACATGGGTGTCGCTCAAATGCTGGCGGGAGGATTCCCAAACGGCTTTCAGTAGCTGCGTATCCGGCTTCATCCACTGCTCTTTCTGTTGTTGGTTTTCTCAGCGGCCACAGTCGGGAAGGTTCCGGCGCGTTGTCCACAGTGTGGATACAGGCGATTGTGATCCCTGCCGCCCTGGCCCGAAGCTGGTGCAGGAAGCGATTCCTGCGTTACTGGTTCTCAAAATCTGTGTGATTTATATCACATAATTAAATATTTTCTACTGTTGAAAGCGGACATCGCAGCATTTCTGGCCGTAAAAGGGGCTGGGACAGGAAAGTCAGGCAGTGATCTCGTGCGCCTCATGCGGCTGCATCCCCTTGTTGTATCTGGACGGCTCAGGCTCCCAGCAGCTCCAGGCTCCGGCGATCCCGCTCGCCGCCATAGTATCGCTCCAGCACCCGCCCAAAGGGGCTGTTCGCTCCCGCCACCTGTTCAAACAGTGTCATCGATGACTTCAGCTTCATGTCATCGGGGCTGCCAAGGATCTCGTGTGCTGAAAGTCCCTCCAGCTGCAGTAGCTGTTCGCAGCACTCCCGGAGGCGTGTGCCCAGTACCGGGTGCTGCAGGTAAGCGCGGGCCTCGTCCAGGCTGCCGATGGCATAGCGCTGTGCCATGGGGCTGTGGCCCAGGCCCTCGACCTGGGGGAATACAAACCACATCCAGTGGCTGCGCTTGTTGCCGGCCTTTAGTTCCGCGAGTACCGACTCGTAACAGGGGGCCTGGGCGTTCACAAAGCGCTCGAGGTCGAACGGATCACTCATTTTCTCTGGTTCCGACATGTAATGGCTTAATTTGGGGCTATTTTAGTCCCGGCCAGCGGCCGGTTTGTGGACCATCGGTCATCTTTCGCTGCACCAGTTTGGACCGTCCGATCGCGCAAAATCCCTGTTGCCGCGCATTTAATCCGGGATATCCTGTTTGTGCCCTCCCTGAATTGATGTACTCGTCAAACCCGGCAGTATTCAATCGCAGCGAAGAAGCGTTGTCGCGCCCCGAATCAGACCCGGAACACTGCCCCGGGAATGATGTGGTAGCCGGGCGACAGCAGCAAAGCTGGCCAGTGACGTGCCAGTAACCGCGATAAAGATAGAACAGGCTTCGCCAGGGCAGTATCCAGAGAGAGTCAAAAGAACCTAATAATTCGGGGAAAGGCTGATGAGAAGAAAAATTTTCCACAAAGACCGTCTCGCGGTCACCATTTCCATGGCGCTTGGCGCGACCATGCTGCCCGCCGGTGCCCTGGCCCAGGAGGGCGATGCGGCCCTGGAAGAGGTCGTAGTTACCGGTATCCGCGGCAGTCTCAATCGCTCCATGGACCTCAAGCGCGACGCCCAGGGTGTGGTGGATGCCATCTCCGCCGAAGACATCGGCAAGATGCCCGACACCAACCTGGCAGAATCCCTGCAGCGTATTACCGGTGTGTCCATCGATCGCCAGAATGGCGAGGGCAGCCGGGTAACCGTGCGCGGCTTCGGTCCCGACTACAACGTCGTGACCCTGAACGGACGCCAGATGCCGGCGGCCAATATCGAGGCCACCACCGCTTCCGCATCCCGTTCCTACGACTTTGCCAACCTGGCCGCCGAGAGCGTCAGCGCGGTGGAGATCTACAAGACCGGCAAGGCCGACCTGCCCACCGGTGGTATCGGCTCCGTGATCAATATCCGCACCGCCCGTCCGCTGGAGCAGGACGACATGGTGCTGAACCTGAGCGCCAAGACCACCCACGACACCTCCAATGACGAGGGTGATGACTTCACCCCGGAGATGTCCGGTATCTTCAGCACCAAGTTTGCTGACGACACAATCGGCGTGTCTGTGACCGGTTCTTACTCCAAGCGCGACAGTGGCTACGCCAAGTCAGAAACCCCCTCCGGCTGGTACACCATCCCGGGTGGCCAGGGTGATTGGGGTTCCGTTGCTCCCGACAATCCCAACTTCGAAAACCCGCCGCAGGAAGGTGATGTCTACTCCATGCCGCGCGGCATCGGTTATGCCTTCGGCGAGGTACAGCGTGAGCGCACCAACGCCCAGGTGACCCTGCAGTGGGCGCCGGTAGATAATTTCGAGGCCACCCTCGACTACACCTACGCCGAGCAGGACGTCGAGCAGCAGTACAATGCCATGGGTGCCTGGTTCAACGGTGTTCCGCTGTCCGGATCCTTCACCCCGGGCTCTGACGGTGGCAGCGTTGTGGCGCCGATCATCTACACCGATGGCACCGCCGGCGACGTAACCTTCAACGCGGGCGAGTGGGGCAGCATCAACGAGAACAACTCTGTTGGCCTGAACCTGGTCTGGAACCCCAGCGACAACCTGACCCTGGCTTTCGACTACCACAACTCCACAGCCGAGAACGGTGCGAAAGACGGCCGCGGTACCAACAACACCATCGCCGGTGTGCAGTACAACCGCCTGACCACCACTGTGGATTACAGCAAGGACCTGCCTACCACCAGCTTTGAGTTCATCGACGGCCAGGATTTCGATCCCGCGCAGATGCTCACTTCCGGTACCAGCTTCCGCAACAGCTTTATGAAGCACGACATCGAGCAGGCGCGTTTCGACGGTACCTTTGATGTCGATGCCGGCCCGGTGAAAACCATCGACTTCGGTATTGGCTTTACCGAGTCCACCAACCGCTCTGCCTTCGCCAATGCCCAGCGTGATACCTGGGGTGGTTACGGTGATCCGTCCCAGTACCCGGACGACATTTTCGTGCAGAAGAGCATGGCCAGTGCGCTGGACCAGTTCGGCAGTGCCGACAGCGCGAACATGACGCCGTACTACTATGCGGCTGACTTCCAGGGCATGATCAACGCCATCTCTGCTATCGCGACCGCCAATGGCGAGACCATCAGCCCCTGCGGAACCGTCCTGTGTGCCAGCGACGACTTCACTACCGACCGCACTGCGGTGGAAACCCAGCAGGCGGCCTACTCCCAGGTGAACCTGGCCTGGGAAGATATCCCCATGCCGGTAAACCTGGCGATCGGCCTGCGCTTCGAGGACACCCAGGTGGACGCGAAGGCGAAGGTGCCGCAGTACGATTCCATCATCTGGGCCGGTGACAACGAGTTCGTCGCACAGGCCAGCGGCCTGGGCTTCAGCGAGCAGGAAGGTGCCTACAGCAACTGGCTGCCGAATATCGATTTCGATATCGCGCTGCGGGATGACGTGATTGCCCGTGCCTCTGTGAGCAAGACCATCACCCGTCCGGGCTTCAACGATATCCAGGGTGGCCAGACCATCGATCCGTTGCTGCGTGCCCAGGGCGGTAATGCCTCGCGCGGTAACCCCGACCTGGATCCGTTTGAGTCCACCAACTTCGACCTGTCTGCGGAGTGGTATTACGGCGAGGGCAGCTACGTGTCCGCAGGTTACTACCGCAAGGACGTGAAGAACTTTATCGGCCAGAGCTCGTTCACCGAGACCACCTTCGACCTGGCGCACCCGGCACAGGGCCCGCGCTACGAGCAGGCGGTTGCCGACCTGGGTACCAGTGACCCGGCCCAGGTACGTGCCTACATGGAGTCCCTGTACGGTGCCCCGGTGGTAGGTTCTGCGGCCGAAGGTGACGCTGCCGCGGTATTTACCGTGATTGCGCCGGTCAACGCCGAGAATGCTGAAATCGACGGCTTCGAGTTTGCGGTCCAGCACATGTTCGGCGACTCCGGTTTCGGCGGTATCTTCAACTACACCACCGTCAACGGCGACATCGCCTATGACAACTTCAACACCAACAAGGGACCGGACGCGGAAAACCAGTTCGCGCTGCTGGGCTTGAGCGACTCGTTCAACGTCGTGGGCTTCTACGACAAGAACGGTATCCAGGCTCGTATCGCCTACAACTGGCGCGATGACTTCCTGACCGGAACCTTCGACGGCAACGGTGAGCGTAACCCGGTATACACCGAGGCTTACGGCCAGTGGGATGCCAACGTGAGCTACGACATCCAGGACAACTTCTCTGTATTCCTGGAGGGCATCAACCTGACCGACGAGACCCAGCGCCTGCATGGTCGCCATGAAAACATGATGATTGGCACCATCCAGACCGGGGCCCGTTACAACCTGGGTGCCCGCTACACCTTCTGAGGCATTCGCCAATAAGAAGTATCCCAGGAGGGGGCAGCTTGCTGCCCCCTTTTGGTTTCAACAGAATGGGCACAGCGACATTGGCGTGACTTCTCCTGCCGGTGTATGTTGGGTCCTTCCTGAAGCGGTAAGAAACTGTCATGCAACAGGCTCCATTATCCATTCTGGTGCTGGGCGGGGGTGCTGCTGGTTGGCTGACCGCCGCAGTACTGGCGGCTGAACATGGCCGGACCCGCGGAGGCCACTGTGACATCGTCCTGGTGGAATCGCCGGATGTGCCGACCGTGGGCGTGGGCGAGGGCACCTGGCCTTCCATGCGCGAAACCCTGCGGCGTATCGGCCTCAGTGAGAAGCGCCTGTTTGCCGAATGCGACGCTGCCTTCAAGCAGGGCTCGCTGTTCAGCTCCTGGCGTTCGCAGAGCGCGGACGACCGCTACTACCACCCCTTTTCCCTGCCCCACGGCTACTTCGAACTCGACCTGGCGGCCACAGCCGGGCTGGAGAATTACGCCTATGCCGTTACCCCCCAGGCGGCCATCTGCGATGCCGGCCTGGCGCCCAAGCAGCTGGCAACCCCGGACTATGCCGGCGTCCTCAACTACGGCTACCACTTCGATGCCGGCAAGTTCGGCCAGTGCCTGCGGGACCACAGCGTCAGCCAGTTGGGCGTGCGGCATATCCAGGCCGAGGTAGAGCGCGTAGAGGGTCGCGATGACGGCACCGTAGCGGCGCTGCATACCCGTGACGGCCAGCGGCTGGCGGCGGACCTGTTCGTGGACTGCTCCGGCAGCGCCGGGCTGATTATCGACGGCCACCTGGGCATTCCCTGGGAGAGCAAGACCTCCGTCCTGTTCAATGACCGGGCACTGGCCGCA
Organism: Microbulbifer sp. JSM ZJ756; assembly: GCF_044383805.1. Taxonomy (NCBI): domain Bacteria; kingdom Pseudomonadati; phylum Pseudomonadota; class Gammaproteobacteria; order Cellvibrionales; family Microbulbiferaceae; genus Microbulbifer; species Microbulbifer sp. JSM ZJ756. The sequence continues at coordinate 92,102 of NZ_JBISER010000007.1, forward strand.
CAGGTACCCCACGCTTCCGCGGATGCACCCATCGCCTCGGTGACGCGCTCGACAGCGCGCGCCAATGGCTGGGTCTGGGATATCGGCCTGCCCACCCGCCGCGGTATGGGCTATGTCTATGCCAGCGATTTCGTCGATGACGATGCGGCGGAAGCGGATTTTCGCAGTTTCCTCGCCGGCCAGGTTGGCGAAGCCGAAGCGCAGGAGCTTGCCGTCAGGCAGCTGCGCTTTGCGCCCGGGCATCGCTCGGTGTTCTGGCAGGGCAACTGCGTCGCCGTGGGTATGGCAGCCGGCTTTATCGAGCCACTGGAAGCCTCGGCACTGGCGCTGATCGAGCAGTCCGCCGGCCTGATCCGTGACCTGCTGCCGGCACAGACGGACCAGATGGACCTCGCAGCAAAGCGATTCAACCGGCAGATGCTGGCGCACTGGGACAACATCATCGAGTTCCTGAAGTTGCACTACGTCCTGTCGACGCGCAGCGACTCGGATTACTGGCAGGCACACCGGCAACCGGAATCGATCCCGGAATTACTGCAGGAAAACCTGGCCCTGTGGCGGCACCGGCCGCCGGGGCGGCAGGACTTCCCCCAGGCACAGCCGCTGTTCCCGCCGGCAAGCTACCGTTATGTGCTGAACGGCATGGGCCAGCCGTGCGACTTTGCCCGCGCCCCGCGGGCGGACCAGAACCATGACCGCGCCCGCGCGCTGCTGGCCGAGGTGCAGAAGCAGCTGGCCAGCTACCGCCAGGGGCTGCCGGAGAACCGGCAGCTGATCGCGCAGCTGATCAGTGGTGCGCCACCGGGGGCGCGAAACCGATGAATTACCCCGACTACATACCCGCGGTGGAGACCCGGGACGATATCGGCCCGGAGCAGGTGGCTGCAGCAATTGCCGGCCGCACTACGCCACTGCTGATGAAAGGCGCGCTGGATAGCTGGCCGGTGGTGCAGGCAGCGCAGGCCGGTGGCCTGGCGGAATACCTGGCACCGTTCGACCAGGGGCGGTCCCTGGTGGTGTTCCGGGCAGGCGCCGAAACCCGTGGGCGCATTTTCTATAACGAGGCGATGGATGGTTTCAACTTCGCCCGCTCCACCGGTCGCCTGCTGCCCACGCTCAAAGAGATCGAGAGTGGTGAGGGCGGCGATGACATCTGTTATGTGGGCTCGACCCCGGTCGACCACCACCTGCCGGGCCTGCGGGCGGAGAACGACCTGGACCTGGACGGCGCGGAGCCGCTGGTGTCCCTGTGGTTCGGCAACCGCACACGCATTGCCGCCCACTTTGACCTGCCGGAGAACCTGGCCGGAGTGGTCGCCGGGCGCCGGCGGTTTACCCTGTTCCCGCCCGAGCAGGTGGGCAACCTGTATCCCGGCCCGCTGGACTTCAACCCGGCCGGGCAGGCCATCAGCCTGGTGGACTTCTACGCACCGGATTTCGAGCGCTTCCCGCGCTATCGCGAGGCGCTCAATGCGGCCACGGTTGCGGAGATGTCGCCCGGTGACCTGCTGTTCGTGCCCAGCATGTGGTGGCACCAGGTGGAAGGCCTGGATGACCTTAATGTACTGGTGAACTACTGGTGGCGGAGTACCCCCGGCTGGACCGGCCTGCCACACGATGCGATGCTGCATGCACTGCTGTCGATCGGCGGCCTGCCCGAGGCCCAGCGCCGGGCCTGGGGCCACCTGTTTGATCACTTTGTGGTGAACCGCGAAGCTGCGGCAGCACCGATCCCGCCGGAACGTCGCGGTGTCCTGTCGGCACTGGACCGGGGGATGGCCGCGCGACTGAAACAATTATTAATAGAAAAACTGCAGCGGATGCCCTGAGTCCACGGACCGGGAAAATGACGAGAGGCTGAGGTAGCGATGAGTCAACCGATCAGGAAAATTGTGATTGCCGGCGGCGGCACTGCCGGTTGGATGACAGCGGCGGCCCTGTCGAAACTGATGGGCAAGGATCTGGAAATCACCCTGGTGGAGTCCGAGGCGATCGGCACCGTCGGCGTGGGCGAAGCCACCATCCCCACCCTGGTATTTTTCCACCGGCTGCTGGGAATCGAAGAGCCGGAATTTCTCGCCGCAACCCAGGGCACTTACAAGCTCGGTATCAATTTCGAGAACTGGCGCGATGTGGGCAAGGACTACCTGCACGCTTTTGGCATCACCGGCAAGGACTGCTGGGCCTGCGGTTTCCAGCACTTCTGGCTGCGCGCCCGTGAGCTGGGGCTGGCAGGTGATTTCGGCGAGTACTGCCTGGAACGGCGCGCTGCAGAGGCGGAGAAGTTCACTCACCTGCCCAACAACGGCCTCAATTACGCCTTCCACTTCGATGCGAGCCTCTATGCCAAATACCTGCGCCAGTTCAGTGAGTGTCATGGAGCCAGGCGGGTGGAAGGCAAGATCGACCAGGTCCTGCTGCACCATGACACCGGCAATATTCGTGCACTGAAGCTGGATTCGGGACAGGAGCTGGATGGCGACTTTTTTATCGACTGCACCGGCATGCGCGCGCTGCTGATCGAAAAGGCGCTGCACACCGGTTTTGAGTCCTGGTCCCACTGGCTGCCCTGCGATACCGCGGTGGCGGTGCAGACCGAGGCGGTGGCCCCGCCCATCCCCTATACCCGTTCCATCGCCCGTGAGAGTGGCTGGCAGTGGCGGATCCCGTTGCAACACCGCGTCGGCAATGGCCAGGTCTATTCCAGTAGCTACCAGGATGACGACGCCGCGCGCCAGCAGCTGATGGGGAATGTCGAGGGCGAGCCCCTGACCGATCCGCGGTTGATCCGTTTCCAGACCGGGCGCCGGCGCAAGCAATGGCACAAGAACTGCCTGGCCGTGGGCCTGTCCAGCGGTTTCCTGGAGCCGCTGGAATCCACCAGTATCCACCTGATCCAGCAGAACATCGTGCGCTTCCTGCGTTTCTTTCCCCATACCGGCATCGGCCAGGTTGAGGTGGACGAGTTCAACCGCCAGGCGGACTTCGAGATGGAGCGCATCCGCGACTTCATCATCCTGCATTACAAGGTCACCGAGCGGGACGACACGGAGTTCTGGCGTTACTGCAGGCAGATGGATATACCCGATACGCTGGCCAACAAGATCGATATGTTCCGCGAAACCGGCCATGTGTTCCGCGAGGGCAATGAGCTGTTCGTGGATTCCTGGCAGCAGGTGATGATCGGCCAGGGGCTAATGCCGGAACGCTACCACCCGCTGGTGGGCACCATGTCTGAAAGTGAGCTGGCCGGGTTTATCGAGCATATCAAGGCGGAAGTGGATGGTGACCTGAATCGCCTGCAAAATCACAGCGACTACCTGGTCAGCTTCCTGTCCCGCCACGCTGGCAGCGGTGCCTGAGTGCGGTAGCACGGCGTGCGGGAATCGGGAATACACCGCACCGGTTGCGCGCTGCCATACCGCGCCACCGGCCTCGTGAGTACCGGTTAGCGGCGCTGGTTGCCGGCCGCGTGGCCGGCAACATTTCCTGCTTTTCATTGGCTCGACCGGCTGGTCCCGTTCCCGTCCCGGCTGCCCCCTATTTGATCCTTCTTATCGAAAAGCCCCCCGCCCGCGCCGTTTCGCGTGATAGAAATAGCTCCAATCAAGCCTCGCACAACCGGTGCCGCGAATGATGAGAGCGCGGCAGCGGGGTAGATAAGCCCGAACAAAAAATTGATGTACTGGGAAAAATAAAGATGGCAACACTGGGAACAAACCTGGAGACGGGAGCGGTCAGCGCGCCTTCGTCCTCGCAGTCCAGCCAGCAATTCGCGCTGGTGGCACTCACCTCATTGTTTTTCATGTGGGGGTTCATTACCTGTCTCAATGACATCCTGATTCCGCACCTGAAGGGTGTCTTCGACCTGAATTACACCCAGGCGATGCTGGTGCAGTTCTGCTTCTTCGGGGCCTACTTCCTGATCTCCCTGCCGGCGGGCAAGCTGGTGGGCGCTATCGGCTACCAGCGCGGTATCGTGGTGGGGCTGTCGGTGGCGGTGGTTGGCTGCCTGCTGTTCGTTCCCGCGGAGCGCCTGCAGGTCTATACCCTGTTCCTGATTGCGCTGTTTGTGCTGGCTTCCGGTATCACCATCCTGCAGGTTTCCGCGAATCCCTATGTCACCGCACTGGGAGATGAGAAGAGCGCAGCCAGTCGCCTGACAATGACCCAGGCCTTCAACTCGCTGGGCACCACCGTGGCGCCCTTCTTCGGTGCCTTCCTGATCCTGTCGGTTGCCGGTATCGGTTCGGGCGAACTGTCCACCGAGGAGCGGGCTGCGGCAGTGGAGCTGCCCTACCTGATCCTGGCGGGCGCACTGGCGTTGCTGGCCATCACCTTTGCATTCCTGAAGCTACCGCGCATCGATGGGCATGCACCGACCCTGGAGTCGGCTGGCAACAGTGATTCCGCCTGGCGTCACCCGCACCTGGTACTGGGTGCCCTGGCCATCTTCGTTTACGTGGGTGCCGAGGTCGCTATCGGCAGCTTCCTGGTGAATTTCCTCTCCGAGTCGCATATCGCCGGCCTCACCGAGGAAAAGGCAGCTTACTACGTGGCTTACTACTGGGGCGGCGCCATGGTGGGTCGCTTTATCGGTGCGGTTGTCATGCGCCATGTCCCCGCTGGCAAGGTGCTGGGCATCTGTGCCACCGGCGCCTGTGTGCTGCTGGCGCTGGCCATAGGCGGCACCGGCAAGGTGGCGATGGTCGCCATCCTCGCGGTGGGCCTGTGCAACTCCATCATGTTCCCGACCATCTTCAGCCTGGCACTGGCCAAGCTGGGCCCGGCGACCAGCCAGGGCTCCGGCATCCTCTGCCTGGCCATCGTCGGCGGCGCCGTGGTGCCGCTGCTGCAGGGCGTGCTGGCCGACCAGATCGGCATCCAGCTGGCCTTCGTCCTGCCCATCGTCTGTTATCTCTACATCCTCTTTTACGGTATCCGTGGACACCGTATCGCCATGGAAAGCTGAGAGGCTTTTCATCATCTCCCTAGGAAAGGGTTCGCCCGGCAGCGCAAGCTTGCCGGGCTTTTTTATGCCTGCCGGAAACCTGCGGTCTTCAAAACCGGTCCGGTAGGGGCGCATCTTGTGTGCACCCGGGTTGAGGTTTTTTTCTGGTCCTGGTGCGGGCTTCTGCCAGGGCGCACACAAGGTGCGCCCCTACACGGGGATCGTGCACCGGAGTGCGGCTACTCTCCTGTAGGAGCGGCCCATGGCCGCGACCGGACCTGCTCGTCACCCCCAGACGTAGGAGCGGCCGCTGGCCGCGACCGGGATGGATCGTGCCGATAACAGGGAGGAGAGGAACCGGGATTCCACACGCACCCCGGAGGAAACGTCAGCGGGGTGTCGCGGCGGCCTGACCGCGGCTGGCGTCCAGGTATTCCTTGATCGGCTGGCGGTAGTTGCGGCTTACCTTGACCTCGGAGCCACTGGCCAGGGTCAGCAGGTACTCGCCCTTGCTCAGCACCTTGATGTGCTCGATAAAGTTCAGGTTCACCAGGGTCGAGCGGTGCACCCGCTTGAAGGTCTCGGACGACAGCTGTTCCTGCAGTTCCTTCATGGTGCTGCGCATCACGTGGGTCTCACCACTGGCGTGCACGCACATATAGTCGCCGGCGGCGTCGATCCACTCGATATCCGCCTGGCAGATCATGGTGATACGGCCGCGGTCCTTGATTGCCAGCTTGGCCTTGCCCTCCCGCGCCGGCGCCTCGGCTGGCGCGCCGGTATCCGGCTGTTCGCGCTGCTCGATATCCTCCATGGAAGCCAGCAGGCGGTTCTTCTCGCCATTGCCGCCGGCGCCGGACTGGCCCGCACCCGCGTGCAGGCGTTCCCGCGCCCGCGACAGTGCGGTCTGCAGGCGCTCGGTTTCCAGGGGCTTGAGCACATAGTCCACCGCATGCACCTCGAAGGCGTTGACGGCGTACTGGTCGTAGGCGGTGGTGAAAACCACCAGCGGGATGGTGTCGCCCTGCAGGCGCCGCACCACATCAAAGCCGTTCATGCCCGGCATCTGCACATCCAGGAACAGGATGTCCGGTGTGTGCCGGGCCACCGCATTCAGTGCCTCGCGGCCGTTGCGGCAGCTGGCCACCACCTCGATATCCGGCAGCTCTTCCAGCATGGCCTGCAGCAGGCGCAGGGCCAGTGGTTCATCATCGACAATCACCGCTCTCAGGTGGCTCATGCGACTACCTCCCGTCGTGTTGTTGCCCCGGCTCCGGTGGCGGCGAGTTCGAGCGGCAGGCTGATGCGGACCATCATGCCCCCGTTCTCCTTGCGCTCCTGGCTGAGGCTGTAGTTATTGGAATACAGGGTGCTGAGGCGGTCGCGCACATTGGCCAGGCCCACGCCGGTGGAGGCCTGCTCCGGTGCGCCCGCCCCGGAATTGTCGTCACGGCTGCCCGAGTCGCAGACGCGCAGCTCGAGCCGGCTGTCGTCCAGCTGGCGCGCACCGATCTTGATCAGGCCGCCGGACTCGCTCAGGGCAATGGCATACTTCACCGCGTTCTCCGCCAGCGGCTGCAGCAGCATGCTGGGCACGCGGGCAGTATTCAGCTCCGCGGGGATCTCCAGTTCCACCTGCAGGCGGTCGGCAAAGCGGGTTTTCTCGATCTCCAGGTATAGCAGCACCGCGTTGATTTCCTGCTCCAGGGTCACCTTCTGTACCGGGTCCTCGGTCAGGGAGTGGCGCAGGAACTGGCTCAGGCGCACCACCATGTCGCGGGCCTCGCTGGCCTGCTCGAAGCGGATCAACGCGTTGATGGAATTCAGGGTGTTGAACAGGAAGTGCGGGTTGAGCTGGTAGCGCAGCATCTTCAGCTGCGCCTCCTTGGCCACCGCCTCGGCGTGCAGCCGGCGAATCTGTTCCCGCTCGTGTACCGCGGCCACCTCCAGCATCTTCTCGTGCTCGTGCTCCAGCAGCAGGTAGTATTTCACCCCGCAGTAGAGGGCGCTCCAGAACAGGAACACGAACAGGGAGGCGTAATACCAGCCGCCGAACTCGGACCACAGGGAGTGCTCACCGGTGAGCCGGATATACATCTCCATGCGCACCAGGGTCCAGATGCCGGCAATCACCGCCACCGCCACCAGGTAGAGGAAGGTGCGCAGCGCGATGGGAGTGTCCCAGGCGATATCGAAGATCGGTCGCAACAGCAGCGACAGCAGGAAGGCCACCGAGCACTGGAACAGGGTGTTGCCGGGCTCGAACCGCGGCCACTCGACTGAACTGTGCCAGAAAGTCAGGGAAAGGAAGGTAACCACCAGAATCCCCAGCCAGCTGATGAGCTGCAGTTTCCAGAACCAGCGCTGGGAATGCAGCCTGACCGACAGGTCCGATTGCTGCGGGGGAGTCTCTGCCATAGTGGCCCGGTAATAAATGTTATCTCTCTCTCATCTTTAGCGGTGTTTTGCCGCTGCACAGATATTAACCCGCGGGCCCCGGGCCGGCCAGCGCCGTACCTGACTCCCGATCCGCCCTGTCGGGTTTTTGGCCCGCCTTGTCGGTTGCGGTCACCGGGCCGGTGGATACGGTCACGGAAACACCTGCCTATCCTGTCCGGCGCAGTTTCAGTCCGGGTCACCGCGAGCGCCCGCTGCGCAGGGGGGGTGCAAACTGCAGCTGTGCTAGAGTGCGCCGGTGTAGTAGGGTAGGGTCGTCCCGCCCTCTGCAGGGCCCCCGCCATGTGCGGGGCAAAAGAAAAGCGGCAACGCCGTGATAAAAACGACCCAGCGACGCAAAGACAGTCTCACAGGACTCTTGCTGCGAGCCGCACAGGTTCGCGCCCGCGGGCGGCTTGCGCGAGCAGCCGCCACGCGTTTTAACCAGGCTGTTTCCAGCGAGCTAGGCAGGTGCAATAGACCGGATTCCCGATGAAAGAGTTAGTCACCGGCACGGGCGAGATAGGCGGATCCCATGCGGGCATGGCAACGCCGATCGAGTCGGCCGCATCGGCCACTGTGCCGACGCGCACCGGCCTGGTGGTGCTCACCTCCCTGTTCTTTATCTGGGGCTTTATCACCAGCCTCAACGATATCCTGGTGCCGCACCTGCGGAACGTATTCGAGCTGAGCTATACCAAGGCGATCTTCGTCCAGTTCAGCTTCTTCGCCGCCTACTTCATCGTCTCCATTCCCGCCGGCAAGCTGCTGAAGCGCGTCGGCTACCAGCTGGGGCTGGTGATGGGGTTGTTGATTGCCTGTGCCGGCTGCCTGATCTTTATCCCCGCCGCACGCATGCAGGTCTACGAGGTATTCCTGCTGGGCCTGTTCGTCCTGGCCGCGGGCATTACCATCCTGCAGGTATCCGCCAATCCCTACGTGATTGCCCTCGGTAGTGCGGCTACCGCCCCCAGCCGGCTCAACCTGACCCAGGCATTCAACTCCCTGGGTACCACCCTGGCGCCATTCTTCGGCGGGCTGGTGATTTTTGCCGGCGTCTCGGTGGGTATCGACCGTTCCACCGCCGAGGGGCTGCAGGCCTTCCGGGCGCAGGAAGCGGCGCTGGTGGAGGCTCCCTATTTCTGGCTGGCGGTGGTGCTGCTGCTGATGGTGGCGTTCTTCTCCTGGATCCGCCTGCCCAGCATTCCCGGCCACCAGCTGCCGTCGCAGGTGCGCCCCGGCGCCGACAGCAAGCTGGAGTTGTTGCGCCATCCCCGCCTGTCCCTGGGTGCCATCGGGATCTTCGTCTATGTGGGCGCCGAGGTGGCAATCGGCAGCTTCCTGGTCAACTTCTTCGGCGAGCCCGGCGTGGCCGGCATGAGTACCGGTGAGGCCGCGCGCTATGTGTCCTATTACTGGGGCGGCGCCATGATCGGCCGCTTCGCCGGTGCCCTGCTACTGCGCTATATCTCCGCCGGCGTGATGCTGGCCACCTGTGCGCTGGGAGCCGCGGTGATGATCGTGCTGGCCATGGCCACCTCGGGCATGCAGGCGGTGTGGGCCATCATTGCCGTGGGCCTGTTCAACTCGATCATGTTCCCCACCATCTTCAGCCTGGCCCTGCAGGGCCTGGGCCGGCACACCAGCCAGGGCTCCGGCATCCTGTGCATGGCTATCGTCGGCGGTGCCTTCGTGCCCCTGCTGCAGGGCATCCTGGCGGACCAGATCGGTATCCAGCTGTCGTTCCTGGTGCCGTTGCTGTGCTACTGCTACATCGTCTACTACGGCACATTCTCCCCGCTGCTGCGCAACCGCACCTGAGTTGCGCGCCGGGCAGCTTCCCTCTTGTCCGGAATTCAGACCACCCCGCCGACTATCCCGCCGCGGCCCCTTGGCAGCGAAGGCAGGTAATTGCATTTTGTCATGCTGCCGGTCGTGCGTTACACGTGGCGGCCAAGAATAACGATAACCAGCAGGTTAAAGGGGTAAGCGGGTTCGGATATGCAGGCAGCAGCGATACAGGTAGGAAAGCCGGGAAACGACGCCGGTGTGACTTCAATAACAGGCCGGCAGCGGATGCTCGTTGCCGATATCGGCGGCACCAACGCCCGCTTTGGCATTACCTCCCCGGGCGACGCCGCGGTAGAGGAGATCCTCACCCTGCCCTGTGCCAGCCATGCCTCCCTTGAGCATGCCATCCGCGCCTACCTGGAGGCGATTCCCGCCGCCGCGGCGGCGGAAATCGGTGAGGCCTGTATCGCCGTGGCCGGGCCGGTGGACGGGGACCGGGTGGCGGTCACCAACCTGCCATGGAGTTTTACCGGCGCCGCGCTGGCGGAGGCCCTGGGCTATCGCCGCGTCTCCCTGCTGAATGACTTCGCCGCCCTGGCCCTGGCCTGTCCCGGCCTGGATGGCACCCACCTGGAAAGAATCGACAACCTCACCGGCCCGTTGCCGGAAAGTGAGCCCGTGCGCGCCGTGGTGGGCCCGGGTACCGGCCTGGGTGTCTGCGGCCTGCAGCGTACGGCAGCGGGCTGGCAGGCCCGCCCCGGCGAGGGCGGCCACGCCAGTATCGCCCCGGCCACTGACGAGGAATTCGCCATCATCCGCTACCTGCACCGCGAGTTCGACCATGTCTCCGCGGAGCACCTGCTGAGTGGCCCGGGGCTGGAAAATATCTACCGGGCAATGGTCGCCGTGCGGGATGCCGCTGTGCCGGCCCGCAGCGCCGCCGACATCGGCGCTGCGGCGCTGGTGGGCGAATGTGCGCTGGCCCGCGATGCCGTAAACACATTCTGCGGCCTGCTGGGCGGCTTCTGTGGCGACGTGGCACTGGTGCTCGGTGCCCGCGGCGGTCTGTACCTGGGTGGCGGCATACTGCCGAAGATGCACCCGCTGCTGGTGCGCAGTGATTTTGAGCGCCGGCTGCGGGCCAAGGGCCCCATGTCCGGCTACCTGGCCGAGTTGCCGGTGTACCTGGTGCACCACCCGTTCCCGGCCCTGCACGGGGCGGCGGCGTTCCCGGGCAGCAATGAATAAAAGCAAGTGCGAACAAAAAGTACGAATAACAGAGTTCCCGAAGAAATGAGGAGAGAACCCATGTCTTTTTCCCGGCAGATGGGCACCGGCCTGTTGCTGTGCAGCGCAATCCTCGCCGGTTGCGGCGAGCGCGCGGCGACCAGCGAAGCAAAACCCGAGACGAGCAGCGCGGCGCAAGTCGAGGCAAGCGGCGGCGATATCAGCGTGTGGCCGAAACTGGAACCGGCGCTGCCGAAAGACCCGGCTGTCGAGAAACGCATCGATGAGTTGATGGCGCAGATGTCGCTGGAGGAAAAAGTCGGCCAGTTGATCCAGCCGGAGATCAAGTACGTCACCCCGGAAGACGTGAAGAAGTACCACCTGGGCTCGATCCTGAACGGTGGCGGCAGCTACCCGCACAACAACAAGCTGGCTACCCCGCAGGAATGGCACGCTCTCTCCGAGGCTTTCTATGAGGCCTCCATGGACACCTCCGACGGCGGCACCGCCATCCCCATCATCTGGGGCAGCGACGCCGTGCACGGCCACAACAATGTCATGGGGGCCACCCTGTTCCCGCACAATATCGGCCTGGGCGCCGCCCGCGACCCGGACCTGATCCGCCGCATCGGCGAGGCCACCGCACGCGAGGTGGCGGTGACCGGTATCGACTGGACCTTCTCCCCCACCGTGGCTGTCGTACGCGACGACCGCTGGGGCCGTACTTACGAAAGTTACTCCGAGGACCCGGCTGTGGTGAAAGCCTACGCCGAGGCCATGGTCAAGGGGACCCAGGGCGAGAAGAACTCCGAGGAGTTCCTCGGCGGCGAGAAACTCGTAGCCACCGCCAAGCACTGGATCGGTGACGGCGGCACCCAGCGCGGTATCGATCGCGGTGACAACCAGGTGCCGGAAAAGGAACTGGCCGAGGTGCATGCCGCCGGTTACTTCGGTGCCCTGCCCGCCGGTGTGCAGGCAGTGATGGCCTCCTTCAACAGCTGGAATGGCGAGCGCCTGCACGGCCATAAATACCTGCTGACCGACGTGCTCAAGGAGCGCCTGGGCTTCGACGGCTTTGTGGTGGGCGACTGGAATGGCCACAAGTTCGTGCCCGGCTGCACCGTCGACAGCTGTGCCGCGGCCATCAACGCCGGCCTGGACATGTTCATGGTGCCGTCCGACTGGAAAGAGCTGTACAAGAACACCCTGGCCCAGGCGCAGAGCGGCGAGATTCCCGCAGAGCGCCTTGACGACGCGGTGCGCCGCATCCTGCGGGTCAAGGTCCGCGCAGGCCTGTTCGAGCACAACCGCCCGCTGGCCGGCAAGGAAGATATCGTCGGCAACGACGAGCACCGCGCGCTGGCGCGCGAGGCGGTGCGCAAGTCGCTGGTGCTGCTGAAGAACAACGACCAGCTGCTGCCGCTGAAGCCGACCCAGAATATCCTGGTTGCCGGCGATGGCGCCGACAACCTGGCCAAGCAGTCCGGTGGCTGGACCATCACCTGGCAGGGCACCGGTACCACCCGCGAGGATTTCCCCGGTGCCACCTCCATCTTCGAGGGGATCGAGCAAGCCGTGAAAGGTGCCGGTGGTGAAGCGGTCCTGAGCGAGCAGGGCGAGTTTGCCGCTGACAGTTTTGCCAACGGCGAAAAGCCGGATGTGGCCATCGTGGTGTTCGGCGAGAACCCCTACGCGGAATGGCACGGCGACCTGTCCAGCCTGGAATACCAGGTGGCCACCAAGGCCGACCTGGCGCTGCTGAAAAAACTCAAGTCCCAGGGCATCCCGGTAGTGAGCGTATTCCTGTCCGGCCGCGTGCTGTGGGTGAACAAGGAAATGAACGCGTCCGACGCCTTCGTCGCCGCCTGGCTGCCGGGTTCCGAGGGCGCCGGTGTGGCGGATGTACTGTTCACCGATGCTGAGGGCAATGTGCGCTACGACTTTACCGGCACCCTGCCGTTCAGCTGGCCGGAGCAGGTACACCAGACCGTACTGAATCCCTACCATAAGGAATACGCACCGCTGTTCAAGCTGGGCTACGGCCTCCGCGCCGGCCAGGAGTCGCTGGTGAGCAATGAGCTTACCGAGGACGGCCAGACCTATGCCGACGGTGCCCTGGAAGATGCGTGGATGCTGGTGTCCCGCCCGCGCTCCCCGTGGCAGCTGCAGATCACCGAGGCCGGCCAGGCACCGGTGACCGTCGCCGGCAACCGCGCCGCCAGCGGTGACGATGAGAACATCACCGTGGCCTCCATCGATATGGAATCCCAGGAAGACGCGCGCCGTATCCAGTGGAAAGGCCTGCGCCCGGGCAGCGTGCAGCTGGCCGCGGAACAGCCCCAGGACCTGAGCCGCTACCTGAAAGAGGGCGCCGCCCTGACCCTGGACATCCGCGTGGACAGCAAGCCCGAGCAACCGGTGAACGCCGTGATTGCCTGTGGTGACGACTGCACCGCGGAACTGCCGCTGCAGAACGCCCTGCAGGCACTGCAGCCGGGCGAGTGGCAGAAGCTGTCCATCGACCTGCAGTGCTTCGTCGACAAGGGCGCCGATTTCAGCCGCGTATCCAACGCCGTGGCACTGCGCAGCGAGGGCGCGCTGGAGCTGGCCGTGGCCAATATCAAGTACGTGCCCAACAAGGCCGGCGACGCGGTGATCCGCTGCCAGGGCTGATAACCGTTGCCCTTTACCGCCAGCACCGACTGGCACAACGCAATGCCCGGGCACTCGCCCGGGCATTGTGATTTACACTACGAAAAATAATCGCCAGCCGGGCAGCGGCAGTGTTGCAGCCCGGACTGGCCGACCAGTGGAGGAGAGAAAATGTTTGCCAATAATCCTGGCCGATTCGGCGCCTGTGCAATGGCACTGCTGCTGGCCCTGGGGGGCTGCACCGCCGAGCCGGATGCAGTGAAACCCGCCGAAACAGAATCCGCTAAAGCGGAAGCGGGCGATATCGACAGCCGCGTGGCCGCGCTGGTTGGCCGCATGACACTGGCGGAAAAGGTCGGCCAGATGACCCAGGCCGAGCGCCGCCACGCCACCCCGGAAGATGTGAAAAACTATCACCTGGGCTCGATCCTCAACGGCGGTGGCTCCTTCCCCGGCGACAACACCCGCGAGGAGTGGGTGCAGATGATCAGCGACTACCAGGACGCCGCCACCTCCACGCGCCTGGGTATCCCCATCATTTACGGCACCGACGCCGTGCACGGCCACAGCAACGTGGTGGGCGCCACGATTTTCCCGCACAACATCGGCCTGGGTGCCACGCGCAACCCGGAACTGGCACAGAAGATTGGCGAAGCCACCGCGCGGGAAGTGGCCGCCACCGGTGTCAGCTGGACCTTTGCGCCCACCCTGTGCGTCACCCGCGACGAGCGCTGGGGCCGCGGTTACGAGTGCTTCAGTGAGGACCCGCAGCTGGTGACAGAGTTCGCCGAGCCGCTGGTGTTCGGCCTGCAGGGCGGCCCCATGAACGGCGATACCCTGGCCAATAACAAGATTGTCGCCACCGCCAAGCACTGGGTCGGTGACGGCGGCACCAGCTATGGCACCGGTGATGCCGACTACGCCATGGACCGCGGCGATACCCGGGTGTCCGACGAGGAGCTGCGCGAGCAGCATATCGCCCCCTACCTGCCGGCGATCGACGCCGGCGTGGGCACCGTGATGATTTCCTACAGCAGCGTCAACGGCAAGAAAATGCACGAGCACAAGGAGCTGGTGACCGGCGTACTCAAGGAAGAACTGGGCTTCGACGGCTTCACCATTTCCGACTGGGAGGCACTGAAGGAGATCCCCGCAGACACCAACCGCGAGCGCGTGGTGCGCGCGGTGAACGCCGGTGTGGATATGGTGATGGAGCCGGAGAAATGGCAGCAGTTCATTACCGACCTCACCGCCGCGGTGGAGGCCGGCGAGGTGTCGATGGAGCGCATCGACGATGCCGTCAGCCGCATCCTGAAAACCAAGCTGCAGGCGGGCCTGTTCGACAACCCGCTGCCGCCGCTGGCCAATGGCCCGCAGGCCGGTGAACTGCTCGGCCACCCGGACCACCGCGCCCTGGCCCGCCAGGCGGTGCGGGAATCCCAGGTGGTACTGAAAAACGACGGCGACCTGCTGCCACTGGCCAGGGGCCAGAAGGTATTCGTCGCCGGTGCCCACGCCGACGATATCGGCCTGCAGTCCGGTGGCTGGACCATCGAGTGGCAGGGCAAGGCCGGTGATATCACCGAGGGCACCACCATCCTCGAGGGCATCAAGGATGTCGCCGGTGGCCCGGTCACCTTCAGCGCAGAGGGTGAAGGTGCCGCGGGCCACGACCTGGCCATCGTGGTGGTGGGCGAGCAGCCCTACGCCGAGGGCATGGGTGACTACCGCGAGGCCCCGTGCGAGCTGTGCAAGCCGCTGACCCTGGGCGACGAGCAGCTGGCGGTACTGGAGAAAGTGCAGGCCGCGGATATCCCCACGGTCGTGGTACTGGTTTCCGGCCGCCCGCTGCTGGTCGCCGACCAGCTGCCCGCATGGGATGCATTGGTGGCCGCCTGGCTGCCCGGTTCCGAGGGCGACGGCGTTGCGGACGTGCTGTTCGGCGATTACGCCCCCACCGGCAAGCTGCCGGTCACCTGGCCGAAAAGCCTCAAGCAGATCCCGATCAACAAGGGCGACGCAGACTACGACCCGCTGTTCCCGTTCGGCCACGGCCTGACCTATGCAGCAGATAAGGGGGAGGAGCAGAAGCGGGCAGCGGGGGAGCAGCAGTGAATACACAATGGCAGGGCCCCCTGGCCCTTACCGCGCTCACTGCCGTCACCGTTGCCATCACCGCCTGCAGTGACAGTGGCGACCCGGCCACTGCGACCGCCGGGGCCCGCAACTGCCTCACCGCGCCGCTGGAATCCGGCTACTGCCTGGTATGGGGCGATGAGTTCGACGGTGAACAACTCGATACCGACAAGTGGAGCTACGAGCGCAATTGCTGGGGCGGCGGCAACGACGAGTCGCAATGTTACGTGGACGACCCGGACAACGTGTGGGTCGCAGACGGGCACCTGCACCTGAAGGCCATCCGCGAGGATGCGGTGGGCCCGGCGGTGATGGACGATCACCCGGATTACGATGCCGGCGACACCAGCGGCAGCGGCACCTACACCTCGGGCCGCCTGCGCAGCGCCGGCAAGGGCGACTGGAAATACGGCCGCTTCGAGATCCGCGCGAAGCTGCCACAGGGCCAGGGCACCTGGCCCGCCGTGTGGATGCTGCCCACCGACTGGGACTACGGCAAGTGGGCCAGCTCCGGTGAGATCGACATCATGGAGGCGGTCAACCTGCATGTGGGCGGCGAGGACCGGGTGCACGGTACCCTGCACTATGGCGGCCCCGCGCCGGACAACGTGCACAGCGGCGAGGTCTATCGCCTGCCGGGTGGCGCCAACCCCGCCGACGGCTTCCACGAGTACGCGCTGGAGTGGGAGCAGGGCGAGATCCGCTGGTACGTGGACGGCGTGCATTACGCCACCCAGACCAGCGACGGCTGGTACTCCACCGCCGAACCCGACAGCCCCCACGCACCGTTCGACCGCAGGTTTCACCTGCTGCTGAACCTGGCGGTGGGCGGCAACTGGGCCGGCAAGGAAAACGACACCGGCATCGACGAAAGCGCCTTCCCGCAACAGATGGAAGTGGATTACGTGCGCGTCTATCAATGCACCCGCGACCGGGAGACCGGCAAGGGCTGCGCCTCCCGCGGCGACGACTCTGTCCTCAATCCCGGCGTCAGCAATTCCGGTAAACAGACACCGGAAGCCTGACCCGCACCCGTAGGGGCGCACCTTGTGTGCGCCCAGCTCACCGCACGCACAAACGGGCGGATACAAGATCCGCCCCTACAAGCCTCGCGCACGCCGTAGGAGCGGCCCATGGCCGCGATCCTGCTCGATCGGGGCATCCCACGTAGGGGCGCACCTTGTGTGCGCCCTGTCCCCGGCCAACCCCCGAGCCTGGAGGCAATCCCCAAGCCGGGCGAACACAAGGTTCGCCCCTACGGAATTTTTTCCGCCGCAATATGCCCGGGGCATTGCGCCCCGGAACGCAGCGGCGTACCTCTCAATATTTATCGACGCCTCGTTGTAGGGGCGCGCGCCCTGCCCACAGCCGGCACCGGGCCTACAGGAGAGGGGATTTCGCCCGGGAAAACTGTTTTTACCGGGCCTGGTTCGCGGCCATGGGCCGCTCCTACAAAAAACAGGACCCGCACTGTGTTCCGCACTCCCCCCTTCGTAGGAGCGGCCCATGGCCGCGATCGATCTCGGTTGAGGCACGACTCCGCAGGCACCACGTGCGGATACAAGATCCGCCCCTACGAAACCGCTCATACACCTGTAGGAGCGGCCTATGGCCGCGAAACCAAACCGGGCCAGAGCCTGCACCAGAAACAAAAAAGGCCCCGCTCCGGCGCAATACCGGAAACGGGGCCCAATGATCAAAGGAGAGGATACCTCGTCGTGCAATCCGGGCGGCTGGGGGCCCACCCGGTTGCATTCTTTTTGTTTACTTACTGGCAGAGGCCGGCGCTGGCGCCGGTGTCGTGGCTCAGGCCGCCGCCGCTCAGGTCGGTGACACAGAAGCTGGCGGACACATTGCCACCGGCCGTGGCGGTGCTGGTGACGGTGGCCATGCCGTTGGCATCGGTAGTCGCCGTTGCACCGCTCTCGGTGATGTCGCCGCTGAAGTTGCCGGTCACACTCACGCCGCTGACGCCGCGGCCCAGGTCGTCCAGCACCGTCACGGTGGCGGTGGCGTACTTCTGGCCCTTGCCGGCCGATGCGGTGCCGTTCACCACGCTGGAGACATACATGGTGGTGGCAGCGGCACCGTCGCTGGCGCTTACGTTGAAGCTGGTCTGGTCGCTCGCCCCCTGGTCGTCGGTCACGGTCAGGGTCACGGTGTAGGTGCCCGCCGCGGCGTAGGTGTGGGATGTGGTGGCGGTCGACGCGGTTGCGCCATCACCAAAGTCCCACTGGTACGACGCGATCGAGCCGTCACTGTCGGTGCTGGCACTGCCATCGAAGCTGCAGCTCAGGCCGTCGCAGCTGTAGCTGGCGCTGGCCGTCGGCGCCTGGTTGCCACCGGTGGCGGCACCGTAGATATCGAAGTTATCGAAATAGTAGGTGTCGCCGTTCAGGCTGTTCGGGTCGAACAGGACCACCAGGCTGTTAACCGCGCTGTCCGGCGTGGCTCCGTCGATGCGGTCGGCCAGCTGGAACTTCAGCCGCTGCCAGCCCGCTTCCTCGCCCACGTAGGCTGCGTACTTGGAGTGGCGTCCGGTGGGGTAGTTGTCGGGCGTGGCCTGGCTGCTGTCCTCCAGCTGCACCAGGATCTCGGTGCCCGGGGCGGCGGTGGTAAACACGTCCATATAGAACGCCTTAGTGCCCGCCAGCAGGGGCGCCGCATCCGCAACCGAAGTGGTATCGGCCGCGATCACGTCGTACAGGGCCGTCGCGGAGCGGGTATAGCTGGCCACGGTGGAGGAACCGTTGGTGGCGTCCGGGGCCGGGTTGGCCGCGTCCATGATGAAGGTGCCATCGAAGTAGGTGTAGCCCAGCTCGCGGTTCGCCTCGAAATCATCGAGTACCGTCTCCTGCGCCATCTGCGGTGATACGTGCACCGGCAGGGACAGGCTGCGGCTGCCGCAGTCGTCGGTAACGCTCACGGCCAGGTCGCCGCCGTTGCTGCCCCACTGCACGGTTACGGTGTCGCTGCCGGCACCGGCAACCAGGGTGGCGTCGGCAGGTACAGACCAGCTGTAGCTGGCGCCGTTGCCGATGGCCCCGGCCACGGAATAAGTCGTGCTCTCGCCGTTGTCCACAATGCGGTCGCCCACCACGCTCGGCTGGCCGTAGTCGTACACCCGCACGTAATCCACCTGCATGGTCTGCGGCAGCTGCGAATCGTCTACCGGGCCGCCCAGGCTTCCACCCACGGCCATGTTCAGCAGGAAGTGGTACTGGTAGTTCTCGAAGGTCCAGTAAGACGCATCGGTGAGGTCATCGGGAGTGAGTGTGGCGTACAGCTGGTCGTCCACGTACCAGCGCATCTCGTTGGGTTCCCATTCCAGCGCGTAGGTGTGGAAGTCGGCTGACCAGGGTTCCGGCTGGCTCAGCACCTTGTTGCCGGTGTGGGAATTGTTGGGGTAGGGCTCGCCGTAGTGCAGGGTACCGAACACGAACATGTCCGCCTGGCCGGTGGCCTCCATAATGTCGATCTCACCGCTGATCGGCCAGCCTTCGGCCGGGTCGGTGGGCAGCATCCAGAACGCCGGCCACATGCCGGAGCTGTTCGGCAGCTTCATGCGCGCCTCGAAGCGGCCGTTGGTCCACTCACCGCCGTTGGGCATATTGGCGGTGCGCAGCCGCGCAGAGGTGTAGTTCTTGGCTTTCACGCGCTCCTTGCGCGCGGTGATGGTCAGGATGCCGTTCTCTACGGTGGCATTGTCGGCCTGGTAGGACTGCAACTCGTTGTTGCCCCAGCCGCAGATACCGTAACTGCAGCCATCGCCGAGCATGACTTCCCACTTGGTGGTATCAACTGCGGTACCGTCGAAATTATCTTCCCAAACGGGGGCGGGGTTTTGGCATTGCTGCCCGATGGCGATGGATGAACTCAGCATCGCCGCGCCGAAGATGGCGCTCTTCGCTCTCTTGTCGCTGTACATTCTCGATTTCCTCGAAGTCATTATTATCTGCACAGCCCACGACCGCTGCCATGCGACCAAGCAAGTTATCAGCGGTAAAAAAGAAAAGTGGTGGAGACACGGGTCGAAACGTCGGGGCGGGTCAAATGCACGGCGATGTGGCCCGATTTGGGTGCAGCATCACTGTTATGAACCATAAGGGTGCAGGGGGCATTGGCGAACAAAATTCACCCATTACCAGCCCGGCGGGAAATAAAGCGCACTTCAGGCGGGAAGGCGGGGCAGAAAACGGGAAAATATCCCGCAGGAACAAAGTTCCACTAAAGAAATATTCCCTGGAAATTTATCGCCAGGGCAACAGCCCCCTGTAGGAGCGGCCCATGGCCGCGATCAGACTCAATTGCACAACAGGCGGATACAAGATCCGCCCCTACAGAACTGCAACACGCCGTAGGAGCGGCCGCTGGCCGCGATAACGGGATTAATCTCTGGTGGCTATTCGTAGGGGCGCACCTTGTGTGCGCCCTGCTAACCGCAAGCACAAAGGGCGGATACAAGCTCCGCCCCTACAGAACTGCAACACGCCGTAGGAGCGGCCGCTGGCCGCGATAATGGGATTAATCTCTGGTGGCTGTTCGTAGGGGCGCACCTTGTGTGCGCCCTGCTAACCGCAAGCACCAAGGGCGGATACAAGATCCGCCCCTACAGAACCGCAACACGCCGTAGGAGCGGCCGCTGGCCGCGATAATTGGATTAATCTCTGGTGGCTGTTCGTAGGGGCGCACCTTGTGTGCGCCCAGCTAACCGCAAGCACAAAGGGCGGATACAAGATCCGCCCCTACAGAACTGCAACACGCCGTAGGAGCGGCCGCTGGCCGCGATACCTTAACTACGCAATCCCTTACCGGAACGGAACAAAAAAGGGCCCTGCCCCGGCAGCACCGGAGACAGGGCCCACACAGGCACATCCTGTGGTACCAAATTTTATTTTTTTACACGGGCGGACACAGGGCCCGCCCCTATCGGCCAGCCGTTACTGGCACAGCCCCGCACTGGCGCTGGTGTCGTGGCTCAGGTTGCCGCCGGCCAGGTCGCTCACGCAGAAGCCTACCTGTACATTACCGCCGGCGCTGGCGGAGCTCACCACCGTCGCAATGCCGCTGGCATCGGTGGTGGCGGTGGCGCCGGTCTCGGTGATGGTGCCGCTGAAGTTGCCGGTCACCGTCACGCCACCCACGCCGCGGCCCAGGTCGTCCAGCACGGTGACGGTGGCGGTGGCGTACTTCTGGCCGCGGCCGGCGGACTGGGTGCCGGTCACCACGCTGGAGACATACATGGTGGTGGCCGCCGCGCCGTCGCTGGCGGTGACATCGAAGCTGTCCTGGTCGGTGGCACCCTGGTCGTCGGTGACCGTCAGGGTGACGGTGTAGGTACCGCCCACAGCATAGGTATGGGAAGGCGCAACCCCGCTGCCGTTGTTGCCGTCACCGAAGTCCCAGGCGTAGCTAATGATGGAACCGTCCGCATCGGTGCTGGCGCTGCCGTCGAAGCTGCAGCCCAGCCCGTCACAGCTGCCGCTGCCGCTGGCAACGGGTGCCTGGTTGCTGCTGCCGTCCAGGCCGTAGATATCGAAATTGTCCCAGTAATAGGTGTCGCCATTGAACGTGTTCGGGTCGAACAGGATCACCAGGCTGTCCACCGCATTGGCCGGCGTGCCGCCGTCGATGCGGTCATCCAGCTCAAACTTCAGCCGCTGCCAGCCACTCTCCTCGCCCACGTAGGCGGCGTACTTGGAATGCCGGCCGGTGGGGTAGTTGGTGGCGGTGGCCGTGGAGCTGTCCTCCAGCTGCACCAGGATCTGCGTGCCCGGGGCGGCGGTGGTGTACACGTCCATATAGAACGCCTTGTTGCCGGCCACGAACGGGTCCGCATCGGGGATGGCGTTGGTGTCGGCGATGATCACGTCATACTGCGCCGATGCATTACGGGTATACATGGCCACAGTGGAGGAACCATTGGTGGCGTCCGGAGCCGGGTTGGCCGCGTCCTGCACAAAGGTGCCGTCGATGGTGGTGTAGGCCAGCTGGCGGTTCGCCTCGAAGTCATCCAGCACCTGCTCCTGCACCAGCTTCGGCGCCACGTACACCGGCAGGCTCAGGTCGGCGCTGCCGCAGCTGTCGCTCACGCTTACCGCCACATCGCCGCCGTTGCTGCCCCACTGCACGGTGATGGTGTCACTGCCGGCACCGGAGACCAGCGTGGCATCGGCAGGCAGGCTCCAGCTGAAGCCCCGGTTGCCGCCCACGGTACCGGCCACGGAATAGGTGGTGGTGGAGCCGTTCTCCACAATGCGGTCGCCAGTGATGGCCGGCTGGCCCTGGTCGTACACGCGCACGTAATCCACCTGCATGGTCTGCGGCAGCGCCGAGTCATCCACCGGGCCGCCCAGGTTGCCGCCCACCGCCATGTTCAGCAGGAAATGGTACTGGTAATCCTCGAAGGTCCAGTAG
The DNA here is from genome assembly GCF_044383805.1 of Microbulbifer sp. JSM ZJ756. NCBI lineage: Bacteria > Pseudomonadati > Pseudomonadota > Gammaproteobacteria > Cellvibrionales > Microbulbiferaceae > Microbulbifer > Microbulbifer sp. JSM ZJ756. Next base: position 113,712 of record NZ_JBISER010000007.1, read on the forward strand.
GAGGAATCGGTCAGATCCTGGGGCGTGAGGGTGGCGTACAGCTGGTCGTCCACATACCAGCGCATCTCGTTCGGCTCCCACTCCAGCGCGTAGGTGTGGAAGTCGGCCGACCAGGGCTCGGGCTGGGTCAGCAGCCGGTTGCCGGTAAAGGAATTGTCCGGGTAGGGCTGGCCGTAGTGCAGGGTGCCGGACACATACTCGTCCGCCTGGCCGGTGGACTCCATGATGTCGATCTCGCCACTGATGGGCCAGCCTTCGGCGGGATCAGTGGGCAGCATCCAGAAGGCGGGCCACATGCCGGCGCCGTCCGGCAGCTTGATGCGCGCCTCGAAGCGGCCGTTGGTCCACTCGCCGCCGTTGGGCATGTTGGCGGTGCGCAGGCGCGCGGAGGTATAGCCCTTGCTCTTCACCCGCTCCTTGCGCGCGGTAATGGTGAGAATGCCATTTTCCACTACGGCATTCTCGGCCTGGTAATACTGCAGCTCGTTGTTGCCCCAGCCGCAGATCCCGTAGGTGCAGCCGTCGCCGATCATCGGCTCCCACTTGGTGGTGTCCAGGGCGGTACCGTCGAAATTGTCTTCCCATACGGGAGTGGGACTCTGGCATTGCTGCCCGAAGGCCAGGGACGATGCCAGCATCGCCGCGCCGAACAGCACGCATTTATTTCTCTTATCGCTGTGCATACTCGATTTCCTCGATTTTATTTTCAAAGCACCGCCTCCAATTGGTGCGGTGCGCGCACCAAGTTAGCAACCTGCACAGCGGCGGGCTGTTGAAGCACTGGCCAAATCGCCGGGGCGGATCATATGCGCGGCGACGCGGAAGCTGTCGAGATAGACAAAAGTTAAAAAGTTGATCTGCGTGCCAGGAAATGTGACGCAGTTAGAACCGGGACGGGAAACAGGAAAAGAACCGCTGTACCGCAAAAAGAAACAAGGTGCCGAATCCGAACCGACAGCGGCCAGACCACACGTAAAATAAAAAGCCCCACCGATGAAGATGGGGCTTTGGGGGGGGCAGCAGTGCGCCTTTCAGCTCACACTACTTCATGTGCCGATATGCTTACTGGTGCAGCGAAGCGCTGTCATGCACGCGCAGACCGGCCACATACTCGGTAAAGAAGTAACCGGCATCGACATTGTCATCCAGCACCCAAGACATCAGCACTGTGCCGTCGTGGGATACCTGGTACCAGTAGCGCATATCCTCACCCGGGGTATAGACACCGTCATCGCCATAGAACTGCAGCTCCAGTGAAGAGCTGGCCTCGTCGACAACCCATTCCCCCAGCACCGACAGGTCGCCCCAGGTATCGTAGGACCAGGTTTCGTTCAGCTCTGTGCCGTTGTTCTGCTTCGCCTTCAGGTATTGCGGATAGGCGAAGGTGCCGTCGGAATTCAGCACAACCTGCCCAGTACCCATGCCGACAGTGGTCCAGCCCGCGCCCACCTCGCTGTCTTTCCAGTACATGCGATAAGTGCTGCCGGACATAAGGTCGGCGAGACTCATGTTGACACCGGCCTCGGCCTCCAGCTCTGCCACCCGTGCAGAGAGCGCCTCGATAGCGTCGTACAGTTCGGCCAGCTGCCCGCCACCGCCCGCGGCGGGACCGGGCTCGGCAGGCGGCTGCGCGGCCGCCGCGCCACTGAAAAGGATTGCCGCTGACAACAGTACGGAATTGATGCCCTTCAAGGTCATACTTGTTTCCCCAAACTTTATTAGTAAGCGTATTTAAAACTCCGCTTCTGGCCGTTGCTCTCGGCCAGGGGCCGAAAAAGCAGGCGCAGCACAGGCGGAGCTTTCCAGGCGGGAGGGGTAAGCCCGAAGAGAAGAGTGAATGGGCCGAACAAGCGGGCTGCAACGCTGCAACAGTGAACAGAGGCTAACCGGCCAAAGCACAGCGTCGCCCTGAGTGAAGGCAATCCATTACCTTAAATGTGAACTTCCCTGTCCCGTAAACCTCCTGTCTGCTCACGGTTACGGTGAACACCTACAAAGTGCCGACTGGCACACAAACCGTAAATAGCCCAATAGGGCTAAATTCAGGCCATTGGCGGCTCAATATCCCTCTGGGCGTACCAGTTACAGGCGATGAAGCAGAAGCGAAGAAAGTGATGTCGGCTGAAAAATTAAGGTAGGTGGGGGCAGTTAATTTATGACAGGTAATATAGAGCGAGCGTGGGTGCAGGGACGACGGGTCGGCCCCCGCGTCGTCCTGTCGCTGGGCCGGGACACCAACGCAGGCCGGCACCCCGGAACACCATAAGGTTAAAGGCCTATTGGGGACTGAAGGCGCGGCCGGCCAACGACCAGGTAATTGCCAGCAGGCAAGTCACTTGGCAAACAACTCCCCCTCAATATCCCGGAAGCCCTTGAACTCCAGCGCATTGCCACTGGGGTCCATAAAGAACATGGTGCCCTGCTCCCCAGGCTGCCCCGCAAAGCGGATATAGGGCTCAATCACAAACGCGTCCACAAAACCCCGTGCCCGCTCGGCAAACGCCTGCCACTGGTCGAACGGCAACACCACACCGAAGTGCGGCACCGGCACGCCATGGCCGTCCACATGGTTGGCAATGGCCGGCACCTGGCCGTCGCGGCCGATGGCCGGGTTCAGGTGCGTCACCAGCTGGTGCCCGAAGAAGTTCCAGTCCACCCACTGGTCCGAGCTGCGGCCCTCGGCAAAGCCCATCTTGGTGCCATAGAAATCCCGCGCCTCGGGAATATCGCGGACCTGGATGGCCAGGTGAAAGGGAGTCAGTTGCATGGTGCATCCTCAGCAGTTACAGCGTGGAGAAAGTATGCACGGCGAGGCAGGGGAAGGAAAAGAGAGTAAAGGCAGTAAAGAGAGTGTAGTGGGGGTGATGACTACCCCCACCAAGGCAAAGGGCCGCCAGTGCGGCGGCCCCCGGGGTCAAGTGGCGCTTACTTCCAGAACTGCCACCACTTCTTGCTGTTCTCCTCGCGGGCGGCCTGGCCCTGCTCGGAGCCCTTGCCGAGTTCCTTGCGCTCCTGCCCGGCCTTCTTCGCGGCCTGCTTGGCCATGCCCTTGTTGTCCTTGGCGTCCTCCATGTGCCCTTCGTGTGCCATGTCAGCCTTCTTTTCGGCCATCATGCGCTTGTGCTCCGCCATGGCCTTCTTCTCCTCGGCGGTCAGACGCTTCTCCTCTGAGACCGCGGCCTTCTCCTTGGCCTGCAGACGCTTCTGCTCCGCCATCATCTGCTTCTCTTCAGCCATGGCGCGCTTCTCGTCCATGCGGGCCTGGGCTTCTGCGGGGATCTTGGTTTCCTTCATCTCCTTGCCGGCAGCCTCGGGCTGCTGGGCCAGGGCCGGGGCAGAGAGAACCAGACTTGTTACCAGGTAGGGGAGTGCCTTCTTCATAGTCAGGCTCCTTATGGTTGGAGGAACGTAAAATTTTATAACTATTCGTAATTACAGCTCAGTGCAATGCCACAGCTGCCATACGAATGAAGCTTGTGGCGGAGGTTACGGAATTCAACCTTAATTAGAGCTGAATGGCCGCTGTTAGCTGCGTTCGTAACTTCTAGCAATCAGCTCTTTGGCAAGCTCTAATTCCGCTGGTTCCCTGACAACCAACTCAAAGTCACCGGTAGCCCAGTGACCGATATTGGTTACGTTTCGGGCATTCGGATATTCATCCGCTTGCTCACCGGGAAGCTTGAGGTAAATTACCAATCGCGGGTCACTATTACCGTGCACTACCAGCACAGAAGCGAAATTTTTGATTCTCTTGAATGCCGTATAAAGCTTCACCTCCTTCCGCTGAACCTCATCACCAAGCTGTTCGGCAAATTGACAGATTTCTTCATAGAGTTTTATCAGCGAATCAGGAGCATCTGCCAATCTTTCGGCCTGCCCCTTGTCTGGACCACGGTGCTTCGTACTTGGCTCCGTTGTCGTGACCGCGGCAGGTGTCGTGCTCGCAATCACCTGGTTCGCACTGTGGGCATTCACAAGCTCTAAGAGCAACAGTTCGTTACCAAAGTACCGATAGCGCATCAGCTCGATATTACGGTTTATTTGCTGTACTGCGTGTTCATCGAATCGATTAAAATCGGATGCGATGCAAATCAAGCGCGTTCCGGACCACTCAATATTTTCAGCGTTATCTTTTCCAAGCTTCTCCATCACCAGCCATTTGAACTCTGCTTGGTGATCCAGTAGCCAATCGAGATAGAAGAGTCCCTGGTTGATCACGTTCTCGTTCTTGTTACGCTTATATTCGATGATGACTGGGCAGCCATTTTCGTCGAGGCCCAGGGAATCAATGCGGCCTTTGTGTGTCTTGCCGGTACTGTATTCACTGGCTAAGAAGTGAACACCGAGGAACGCGAGCATGTGGGCTTCGATCTTTTCCTGAAGATCCCGTTCTAGTGGTGCTGCTGAACCTGGCAGTTCGATAACAGCGTCACTTTGAAGTGCAAATAGTTTGATATCGCTCATAGCCCCATCAATCCCAAGAGTCACTCGCTAATTTATCAACCGATAGCTGTGACTGCTACGGCCCTTGTTCATAGGTAGCGCAAATAGTTAGCTTAATGCTTAACCAGCCAGCCTTCTAAAACTGTCTGCAAAGAGGGGTTGGTTGATTTATGATCAAGATGTACAAATTATTTTGATGAGAACTATGTCACGTTATTGCTCCCAGTTGCCGCCCTAAGTACCATGTGGCGTTGGTCAACTTCTAGGATTAGAAGGGACATTTACTGGTTCTGATGGGTTTGTAGATACCAGGGCAGAATAAGAATCTACGGGGATGGGGGACTGCGGACTGACTTTGGGGATGTGGTCAGTCGTTCTCGATATGAATAAAAAACAATCACCCAACTTCAGCTTCCTGAAACAGCACGAATCGCTGTTGCTCCAGCTTGCCACGACTGCAGAGCAGGCATTTATAGCCGATCCAAACACCACCCTTCTCAAACTGCGCCAACTAGGCGAAGCAACTGCACAAGATATCGCCAGCAGCCTGGGTATCCAGCTGGAGGAGCGCACTAGCCAGCATGAGTTATTGCGCAAAATTCGCGATGAAGTTGAGCTCGACAGGGAAGAGGTAGAAACCTGCCATGCCATCCGTGTGGTCGGTAACGAAGTCAATCACGAGTTCATATCCAAGGATCCAAACGATGAACCCGCTAGCGAACTGATGGCCAGTATCCAAAAAGAACGTGAAGCTGCAGCCACGTTCGCTGAGGCCGCGAAGAAAGCCACAAGCAAACCGCGCATTAAGAAGGCGGCAGTAGTCTGAATACTACTTATCCTAGTGGTTGAGTCCAGTTGTTATTTGGCTTAATCACTGTAACTGCGAGATTCGCAATAACTATAAGAACGCTTGCTTCCAGGCAAGCCGCGCATCGAGTTAGGTTTGAATATGACGGTCTCCTCCACCGAAGATCAGAAAGCCCTACAGGCGCTAGAGAACTTGCGCACGCGCCTGCTGGATCTCACGGCCAGAAACCGCTTGATCAACTTCCGCCACACTAAGGGTGGCAGCCTGCGCGTTATCGACGAATTGCCCGATCAGCTGGTGAGCCAATTGCTGGATGGCAAGGAGCTGCGCTTTCAGGCGGTGCCGGAACCCAAAGAGCGGGAACTGATAGATGCCGGCTATCTGCGCTGGGATGAGGAAACGCGCAAGCTAGAGGAGCTGCGTAAGAGCCCGACCGCGGAAGAGTGGGCCAAGCATCTGGGATTATCCACCAGTTACGAGATGCCGTTCCCCGGCTCTGAGGAAACGGCTGCGCCCGACAAGCATACCGACGATGCCATCCAGACGCTGTTTTATCCCTATGAGATGGAGGCGCGCCTCAAGACCTTGTTGCAAAGCGCCGAATCCGCCATTCAGGAAATGGGCACCAATATCCTGTATCTGGCGTGCGGCTTCCTCGACTGGTATGAATCCAATGACAGCGATGCGGTGCGCCCGGCGCCCCTATTTTTGGTGCCGGTAAAACTGCGCAAGGGCACGCTCAATCGCCAGGCCGGCACCTACGAATATACTTTGACCTATTCCGGTGAGGACTTGATTCCCAACCTGTCGCTGCGGGAGAAGCTGCGGCAGGACTTCGGACTAGCACTGCCGGAGCTGGATGAAACGACGACACCGGAAGATTACTTCGCGCGCGTGCAGGAGCTGATCGACGAGACTCAGCCCCGCTGGCGTGTGCGGCGCTACATCTCCCTGGCGCTGCTCAACTTCAGCAAATTGCTGATGTATCTCGATCTGGATCCCGATCGCTGGCCGGAAGATGCCTCTCTCCTCGATCATGCCCTCGTCTCCCGTTTCCTGTCGGGGCTGCAGCAATCCGAGCAGGAGCGCGACAGTGAGTTTGGCTTTGAAGAAGAACACCCGATCGACGAGCTGGCCAATGTCCATGACAACTATCCGCTGATCAGTGAGGCGGATAGCTCCCAGCACAGCGCGTTGGTCGATGCGATCGATGGTAAAAACTTGGTGATTGAGGGGCCACCGGGCACTGGCAAATCGCAAACCATTACCAACTTGATCGCCGCCGCCATGGGGCAAGGCAAGAAGGTGCTGTTCGTGGCGGAAAAGCTGGCCGCGCTGGAAGTGGTACGCAGCCGCCTCGATGCGGCGGGACTCGGTGACTTTGTCCTCGAGCTGCACAGTCACAAAACCCAGAAGCGCAAACTGCTCGACGATATAAGCCGCCGCCTGCAAAAGCACCGGCGCTTCCGGGCTCCCAAGGATATCGAGCTGGAAATCCAGCACTATGAGCAATTGAAAGTCGCGCTGTCCAGTTACGCCGAAAAAGTAAACAAGCCTTGGCAACAGACGGGCAAGAGTCTGCATGAGATCTTTACTGCCGCCACACGCTATCGAACGGAATTAGCCCAGGATGCCGAGGCCTACCGCCCGAAAGACTTCAATGCGGCGAGCTATACAGCGCTAGAGCAACGCCAACAGCTCAATCTGACCAGCAAATATCGCAACGTATATCACGCAATAGCGAATCAACTGGGTGAAGATGCAACGCTTGAGCAACATCCCTGGTGCGGCATCAACAACACCAGCCTGCAAGCCTTCGAATATCCCGCGGTGCAACAGTCGTTGGGCGATTGGCAGCAATCCATCCAAGACCTGCAACAGCTGCTAGCAGACTACGCTGCTCAGTTTGGCTGTGATATGGCTGAACTCGCTGAAAGCCCTGAGGATACGCGCGAGCTACTCACGGCTATAGACGCGTTGCCGGAGCTCAGCGGAGATGAGGTACTCGAGCCCTTACCAAAGCTCCGCGGCGAATTGTACAAGGCGACTCGGGAATATTTTGAGCTAACCAGTGCGATACAGCGTAATTTCGCAGAGCTATCGAAAGTAGTTCCAGCAGAGTTGCTGGATGATCCGGCGCTGGCGGATAAGGCCCACAAAGGTGGCAAAGCACTTGGGGAGTTGGTTGTCGAGGACGTACCGCTACACCAATTGCGCGATGGCCTCCAGCGCATGGCGACAGCGGAAGAGACGCTCGGCTGGATGGAAGAGCCTCTGGGGCAAGTGAAATCCGCGTTGGGTAGTGGCGCCGCAAGCTGGGAAGTGAATACTCCCGATGGCCTTGTGCAGCTCAAGCAGGCTATTGAGCTGGTCGCGGCACTCGACAGTACCTATAGCAGCCAGAGAGATGATCTGTTTGAAGAAGAAGACTTGGATCAGCTGCTGCCAGCGCTTGCGAGTGAGCTGAAGGAACTGCGTGCACAGAGAGCGGGCCTCGAGAAGCTATACCAGATCGAACAAGCACCGGGTGCGGAAGAGCTTCGCAAGCTCCAGTGCACTTTGCAGTCCGGTGGACTATTCCGCTGGTTTAGTGGTGAGTGGCGCACTGCTCGTAAAACAGTCAAGGCGTTCTTTATACACAGCTCTAGCAGCATAAATATTGCCGCTGCAAAGCTCGAAGAACTCGCGACTTTTCGCGACCGACTAATGCAGTTGGAGCAGAACAAAAAGTATCAGCACAGGTTAAGGGCACGTTTTGAGGGTCTGGATACCGACGACGAGGCCCTGATTGCCTTGCGCAAGTGGTACAAGCACGTGCGTGATGTGTACGGTATCGGCTTTGGACCGCAGGCCGCTGTCGGCGACGCCATTCTCGCTATGACGAGTGGCACTATGAAGGCGATACGCGAGCTAGCCCGTAAAAAGGTGCCGGAGCAGATTACCAGGATCAAGACGGATATTGACTGGTTAAGAACCTTATACAAACCCGCAGCGCGCCTGCACAAGGAAAATATTACGTTGCGCGGTGCGAATAGTATTTATCGCGATTTGCAGGAAAAAACAGAAGCTGCCTTGCGAGATTGCGGCTCCGGAGCCGCTGATGGAAATCTGACGATAAAAGCGCTGCAAGACCTCCTGCAGTCGATTTCAACGCTACATAGCAAAGTACAAACTTGGCAGCAACTGGATCTCGATCAACGCTATTTTGGTGGCGCTTTTGAACTGGCCATCGGCCGCGAAGTTAACGCGCAACAGAGTCTGAGAAGGCTTGAGACTACTTTGAGGCTGTCGGCTCAAATAGCTACCGCTATCCCCAGTAGCGGGGTGCGAGAGTTTATCTACAGCAATCCGCGCGCAGAGTCCTTCGACCTACTCGCGCAATTTCAACAGCATGGCAACGCTGCCCTAGAGGTATATGAGAATACAAAGAGCGCATTTGATCGCTTAGTGAGCCTCAACCTCAAACAGTGGACATCTCACTTCGGCAATGCTTTCGACGGGTTGATCGCCAAGAACGACGTCGCATTGCGTCAGCCGGAGTGGATCGACAGTTGGCTCAGCTTTATTCGAGAGAGTGAGCTGATGGCGGCCAGTGGTCTGGAAGCGTTGGCGAAATCGGTAATCGATGGTGAGCTATCCATCGATCAGCTTGACCTTGCGCTGAAAGCTGGTGTTTATCAAGCCTTGGCAAAAGCTGCCCTTTCATTAGATCCTGAACTAGCCCGCTTTTCCGGCCATTCACAGGCCGCGCTGCAACAGCAGTTCAGGGAGTGCGACAAAAAGCTGCTGGATTTACAGCGAGAGCAGCTGGCTTGGAAAATCGACCGCGTCAAGGTGCCTGCGGGCCAAGATGGTCGCGCCAGTGATCGGACAGAAAGAGTACTTCTCGAGCGTGAGATCAGCAAGAAGACCCGACATATCCCGATTCGCCAGCTGGTGCGCCGTGCCAGTGGCGCCCTCAGCGCATTGAAACCCTGCTTTATGATGGGCCCTATGTCGGTGTCCCAGTATCTTGAGCCTGGCGAAGTATCCTTCGACTTGATCGTAATGGATGAAGCTTCGCAGATTCGTCCACAGGATGCTTTGGGTGCGGTTGCCCGGGGCGCGCAGCTGGTGGTCGTGGGTGACCCAAAGCAGCTTCCCCCCACCAGCTTCTTCGATAAGCTTGTCGATGACGACGCTGAGGATCCAACTGGCCTGGAGGAATCTGAGAGTATTCTTGATGCGACCTTACCGATGTTCCCTGCGCGCCGCCTGCGCTGGCATTATCGCTCGCAGCACGAGAGCCTTATTGCTTTTTCAAATGCGTCTTTTTACGAGAGCAACTTAGTGCTCTTCCCCTCGCCTCATAAAGAGTCGCCACAGTACGGAATCCAATATCAGCGGATTAAAGGTGGGTGTTTTGTAGGGCGCAAGAATATCAAGGAAGCCCAAGCAATCACTGCCGCTGTTCGTCGGCACTTATTGTCTTGCGCCAATGAAACTATCGGCATTGTTGCAATGAATGCCGAGCAGAAACGCCTAATCGAGGATTCCCTAGAAACACTGGCCAAAGAAGACGCGCATTTCGGCGAAAAACTTGCTGCGAATCAAGCTGGTGAGGAAGGTCTGTTCGTCAAAAACCTGGAAAATGTCCAGGGTGATGAGCGCGATGTCATCCTGATCTCAATGACCTACGGCCCAGCGGAACCAGGGGCGAGGCCACATCAGCGATTTGGACCGATCAACTCCGATACGGGCTGGCGCCGGCTGAATGTACTCTTCACACGCTCTCGTAAGCGGATGCAGATCTTCAGTTCCTTGGATTCTGATGACGTCGTCGTCGGATCCGGATCAAGGCGTGGTGTGAAGTCTCTGAAGGAGTTTCTCCGCTATTGCGAGCGCGGCATGCTCGTACCTACCGAAGAAATATCCGGTCGAGGGCCTGACAGTGACTTCGAAGTGGCTGTAATGAATATGCTGCGGGACGAAGGCTTTGAGTGTGTCCCGCAAGTCGGTGTGGATGGATTCTTTATTGACATTGGCGTACTCGATCCGGGCAATCCCGGCAAGTACCTTATGGGCATAGAATGTGATGGCGCCACTTACCATTCAGCTAAGTCGGCCAGGGACAGGGACCGCTTACGGCAAAGCATTCTCGAACGACTTGGTTGGAAAATTCGCCGAATCTGGTCGACAGATTGGTTCAAAAATCCGCATGGCGAATTGCAGCCAATCGTACGTGAGCTGCATGAGCTGAAAAGTGAGCCCGCTACCGCTCCGCACGTAGAAGAAGAGAAAGGTGCTGACGTTCGGCAGCTTGAGGATGAACAGCCTGGACTCTTCGACGATTCGTTACCCGAAAGGTCAAACTCGTCAGAGTCTGTGCAAGCTGAACTTGTTTTGGATGGTGCGTTAGAGGAAGAGATTGATCTACGAGAGGCGTTGCTCAAGCTTGATCGTGAGATGATCAGGGCGGATCTGCCAGATACACCTGAGGAACGCCGTCTGCTCCGCCCGGCAATGCTCGAGGCGTTTCTGGAGTTTGAGCCAACAAGCAAGTCTGAATTCCTGGAGGTAATTCCTGGATATTTACGTGAAGGGACAGAACCGGAAGAAGGGAGGCGTTTCCTAAATGCGGTCTTTGCCCTAATCAATGGATATGAGCTAGAGGAGCTGGATCAAGTATGAGTGATATCAATGGCTGGATGGTCCGTGCGGGGCGTGGCGGTAAGTATTTTGAAGAGTTTGCTGAAGGCAAAGTAGCCATAGGTTGGAATGCTCTGGGTGATCTCACTCAGTATGCGAATATCGATGCTCTGCGTGAGGCCTATATTGCGGAATATGGGAACGCCAAGCCCAGTCAAACCAATAACGCCGTTGCCATGCTCCGAAAATTTCGGGACGAAGTTCGTGAAGGTAACGTGGCGATCACCTACAGCTCTGAGACCCGCAAGTATCTCATTGGCACTGTGAGGTCAGAGTACGAGTATTGTCCACCCGATGAAGGTGAAGAAGGCTTTGCTCAAGTCCACCGGGTTCATTGGCGTGGTGAAGTGTCACGAGATCTGCTCAGCACCAAGACCAAAAACTCCCTCGGTTCCACTCTCACGCTCTTCTCACTCAATCAGGAAGTGATTAACGAGCTTGAGGGGGCACTGTCTGGCCGCCCGCCAGAGCCTGCGGCATCTGAGGGTGCTGGTGATGAAGTAGTTGACCTGAAAGACCAAGTTGTTTCACAGAGTCACGAACTAATCAAAGACAAGTTACAGTCGCTTGGACCGGAGGAGATGGAGGAAATGGCTGCGGCCGTGCTTCGAGCCATGGGCTACAAGACCAAGGTTTCACCCAAGGGACCAGACCGTGGTGTCGACGTGCTGGCCTCCCCTGATGGCTTAGGACTTACTCAGCCGCGGATCAAAGTCGAAGTAAAGCATCGTGAAGGAAGCATGGGTGCTCAGCAGCTTCGAAGTTTTCTCGGTGCGCTCCGTGAAGGTGACACCGGTCTTTACCTCAGTACCGGTGGTTTCACTAAGGATGCGCGTTACGAAGCTGAGCGCGCGACCATGCCGGTGACATTAGTTGACATGGATGACTTGGCCGATCTTGTGGTGGCTCATTATGAGAATTTCGATCTTGAAGGAAGGGCTTTAATGCCCATGATCCGTCTTTATTGGCCAGCAGAATAGAGGTAGTTTCTATAGATGCCTTAGTCGTATGGACGGAGTACTGATTAAGTGATGGATAGAGTAAAAATTTCTGAAGTCGCCTTTCGGGTGAGCCAGGCATATTTCAATGCTTACGCCTCGGTCAGCGGTAAGGTCGATTCGTCATGCCTGGATCTCGATAGTTCTGTGCATTTCGAAATTACGTCTGTGCCAGATCAATTTGATTTTTATTCGGATAGTAAGCGTTTCAGGAATGAAAAATTAAGAATCAAAGAGCTTAATAAATTTCTATGCTTTTTGACTCCAGAGGGGCTGAATATTGCTGAGCTTCATGAAGGTAAGGCGGTTGGTTTCGAGGCGGCAAAAACTAAGCTCGCCGAATATGGTATCGATTCAGCTATCAGTTGGAGTTTTCGTTATTAGAGGATCAAAAATGGTATTCTGTCGTATCGAAGCATTTTTGCTAAAAGCTCTAGAGCTTCCTCCACATAATAGCCCCTAGAGGGCCGTGAGTGCAGTGGTGTGGCGGAAGAATCGGAACAGCCTATGGGCTGTTATGACCCTCCGGGCTTCGCACGTTGCGCTCGTTTCAAATTGCCCGCGCAATTTGTCGAACCGCGGTGGGTCCCATCCGGTCTCTGGAGCCGGAAGAATCGTAACAGTCTAAGGGCTGTTACGACCCTCGCGGGCTTCGCGCTGGGCGCTCGTTGCTAGACGCTGTCGCGTCTGGTCGAACCACATCGGTGGTTCTCATCCCCCGCCAGACACCAAGCATAAAAAAAGCCCCGTCCGTGAGGACGGGGCTTTGTTTTATGGTGCCCGGAGGCGGAATCGAACCACCGACACGGGGATTTTCAATCCCCTGCTCTACCGACTGAGCTATCCGGGCTTCGCTGTTTGCGGGGCTTCCCCTGCGTCGCGAGGCGCGTATTAAACCCGCTCTGGCGGGGAGAGTCAACCCCTTGATTGCACAATAGTTTTTCCGGTTAGCGAGTGCTCACTATTTGGCCGCCTGAGGGGCGGTAGGTGGGTGTGAGCGCCCGCCTTCCAGTCTAGCTGCTCCCCGCTGATTCGCTTACTGCTCTTCCGGTGGGACGTAGCCTTCGGCGGCGTCGTAGCTTTCGCCGCTCAGGAACTTCTGCATCTGCTCCGCCAGGTAGGCGCGGGTGGAGGGTTCCATCATGTTGAGGCGCTTTTCGTTGATGAGCATGGTCTGGTGGGCCAGCCATTCCTGCCAGGCCTTTTTGGAGACGTTCTCGAAGATGTCCTGGCCTTTGGGGCCGGGCATGGGGGGCGCGTCCAGGCCTTCGAGTTCCTGTTGGTATTTGCGACAGAATACGGTTCTGGACATGTTGGTCTCCGGGGTTGGGTTGTTTGGTTTTGCCGTGGCCGTGGCGTCCGTCGGTTATCGCAGCCAGCGGCCGCTCTTACGGGTCAGTGCCTCGATCTGGTTTGATCGCGGCCATGGGCCGCTCCTACGGCGTTGTGGCGCGTTACATAGGCTCTAACAAGGGGGCGCGGAAGGCGTCCAGTTGTTTGGCCAGTTTGGCGATCGGGGCCGGCAGGCCCAGGTCCTGTGCCGCCCTGGGGCGGTTGAGCTGGCGCAGTTTATACCAGTCGCCGCCGGGCTCTGTCACCCGGCCGGCCTCCAGCTGACTCCGGCTGGCCAGCTGGATCCATACCGGGCTGATGTCCAGGTGGAAGTGGGTGAAGGTGTGGCGCATGGGGGGCAGCGGCTGTACCTGGCTGGGGTCGATATCCCGCGCGGCCAGCCATTCCTGGGCGCTGGCCTCCCCGCCGTCGTCGCCCTCCAGCTGCGGCGGTACCCACAGGCCGCCCCAGATGCCGCTGGGCGGGCGCTGTTGCAGGTAGAGGTCGCCGTCGCACTCGAGCAGCAGCATGGTGGCCAGGCGCACCGGCTTTTCCTTCTTGGGCTTCTTGCCCGGGTAGTCCTGGGGGTTGCCCTGGGCGCGGGCGACGCAGTCGCTGGCCAGGGGGCAGGCATCGCAGCGGGGCCTGCTGCGGGTACAGACGGTGGCGCCCAGGTCCATCATGGCCTGGGTGTAGTCGTTGCAGCGCTTGCTGGGTGTGTAGCCCTCGGCCAGGGCCCAGAGTTCGTTGGCCACCTTGGTCTGGCCGGGCCAGCCGTCCACGGCGTGGAAGCGGGCCAGTACGCGTTTCACGTTGCCGTCCAGGATGGGGGCGTTGATGCCCATGCTGATGCTGGCGATGGCGCCGGCGGTGGAGCGGCCGATGCCGGGCAGGCTGGCCAGTGCCTCCACGTCCCGGGGGAATTCCCCCCCGTGTTCTTCCATCACCGTCTGCGCGCATTTGTGCAGGTTGCGGGCGCGGGCGTAGTAGCCCAGGCCGCTCCAGTGGGCCAGGACCCGGTCCTGGGAGGCGCTGGCCAGGTCTGCCAGGGTGGGGAAGCTGGCCATGAAGCGCTGGAAGTAGGGGATGACGGCGGTGACCTGGGTCTGCTGCAGCATGATTTCCGATACCCACACCCGGTAGGGGTTGATGTCCTGTTGCCAGGGCAGGTCCTTGCGGCCGTGTCGGTCGAACCATTTGAGGACGGCCTGGTGGAATTGGGTTGGGGACATCGCGGGTGGTGGTGTGGGGTTGCTGCGGGTTTGGGGAGTTTATCAGAGGTGGTGGGGGGTTGGCTTGGGGCAGAGGTTGGGGGTTGTGTCTGTGGTGGGTCGCGGCCAGCGGCCGCTCCTACGGGGTGTGTAAGGTTTCCTGGGGGGCGGATCTTGTATTCGGGCTTGTGCCTGCGGGTGGTTGGGCGCACACAAGGTGCGCCCCTACGGGTGTGGCGCATTGATTGGGTTGGGTCGCGGCCATGGGCCGCTCCTACGGGGTGTGTAAGGTTTCCTGGGGGGCGGATCTTGTATTCGGGCTTGTGCCTGCGGGTGGTTGGGCGCACACAAGGTGCGCCCCTACGGGTGTGGTGCATTGATTGGGTTGGGTCGCGGCCATGGGCCGCTCCTACAGGGGGCGGCGTTGGTCCGTCGCGGGGTTGTAGGGGCGGATCTTGTATCCGCCCTTGTGTCTGCGGTGAGCAGGGCGCACACGAGGTGCGCCCCTACGGGGGATACGAACGGGGAAAGAAAAAGGCCCCGGGTGGGGGCCTTTTTGTAGGCTGGGCTGAGGGGATCAGTTGCGGTCGAAGAGGCCCTTGAATTTGTCTTTCAGGTCGTCGACTTTTTCTTTGACCTTGTCGCCGTACTTTTTCTCGGCCTTGTACTTCAGTTCGTCGCGCAGCAGGTCGTCGGTGCGGCGGCTGTCGGGTTTACAGCTGCCGATGCCGGCGTCGGCGAAGCTGTCCTTGCAGCGCAGGGGCAGCGGGCGGTTGCGCCAGCGGTCGTTCTGCACGCTGCAGCCGCTGGCGGAGGTGCGCTGGCCCACCAGGGACAGGCCCAGGGCGAAGTCGAAGTCGGCCTTTTCCAGGTCCACTTCACCGTCACCGGTCAGCGCGATGTTCTCCACCCCGGCGAGGATTTCCTGCACCTTCACCTGGTCGCCCTCAACCTTGATGTTCACCCGCAGGTCCTGCAGGCGGGTCTGGGCGGGCCATTCCTGCTGTGACAGCGGGGTCTTCTCGACGAAGCTCACCAGCTGGCACATGCCCTTTTCCAGGTTGAACGGCGCCAGGGCCAGCTGCTCGCTGGATACCTGTACCGCGGCGCGCAGGTTTTTCTGCAGGTCCTGGTCGGTCTTGCCCTTGGTCTGGGCGGCCCAGTTGATGGTGGACTTGCCGGAGACCTGCACCCGGTCGCTGGGGAACAGCACCTGCTGCACCTTGGAGATCTCCACGCCCACCAGGCCGCCGGTGACCTGGCCGGTGGCGGTCTGGCCACGGGCGTTGAACTGGCCGTTGGTGCTGAACTCGCCGTCGTAGATATCGGCGCTCAGTTCCTGCAGCTGGTACAGGCCGTTGTCGATATTGAGGCGCAGCAGCGGGGCGTCCAGCTGCAGCTCCAGGGCGTTGAGGCGCTCCAGGGCCAGCTCGATATTGGCGGTGAAGCCGCGCATGGCGGTGAGCGGCAGCTCAACCGGCTCGGCGGGCGGGGCTTCCTGCTCGGGTTGCTCTTCTTCCTGTGGCGAGGGCGGCGGCAGGTAGTCGTCCAGTACCAGGGCGCCGCCGC
Source organism: Microbulbifer sp. JSM ZJ756 (assembly GCF_044383805.1). Classification (NCBI taxonomy): domain Bacteria; kingdom Pseudomonadati; phylum Pseudomonadota; class Gammaproteobacteria; order Cellvibrionales; family Microbulbiferaceae; genus Microbulbifer; species Microbulbifer sp. JSM ZJ756. Next base: position 129,761 of record NZ_JBISER010000007.1, read on the forward strand.
GCAGGGTCAGGTCGATGCCGGGGATCTCGGCGTTGCGCAGCTGGCCGCTGCCGGAGAACACGGTCTCGTCCAGCTGCAGCTGCAGCGGGGTCAGCTTGATCTCTTTCTCGGTGCCCTCGACGTTGGTTTCCATGCTGAACTTCTGCAGCGCGGAGCCGCTCTGGGTCACCAGCTCGGTGCCGGTGACTTCCAGCCACGGCCGCAGCGGGTTGGCCTCGGCGTTCATGGTGAACTGCAGCTGCCAGGGCTGGTCGTCGGCGCTGCGGCGCACGTGGCCGCGCAGGTAGAGCCTGGCAGCGGCCGCGCCGCTCTTGGCACGGAATTCAAACGGCTGCAGGCGCAGGCCGTTGAGGCCCTCGTCCACTGCCAGGGTGCTGTCGATATCCAGGGTTACCGGCTGTTTCAGCGCGCTGCCGCTGACTTCGGCAGTGGCCTGCACCTGGCCGGCATCGCCGCCGGGCACCAGGTTGTCGGCAGAGACGCTGAGTTTCTCCACGGTGTATTCGGTCTTGGCCTTGGCATCGGCATAGCGGATCACGCCGTCCTCGATGCGCAGCTTCTCCAGCGCCAGTTTCAGGTCCTGGGCGCCGGGTCCTTTCTCGGGCTCCACTTCCAGCTGCGGCGGTTCCTCGGCCTCGGCCTCGCGCTTGGCCTCCATGGCCTCGGTCAGCAACTCCCAGTTGCCCTTGCCGGACTCGTCCACGCGCAGGTCGATCTGCGGGCCCAGCAGGACGATTTCCTGTGCCTCGATGCGCTTTTTCAGCAGCGGCATGACCGCCACGCCCACGGCGATGCGGTCGGCCTTCACCAGCGGCTGGTCCGGCACCGGCAGCGGCGCCAGCTGCACGCCTTCCAGCTCCAGCGCCAGGCTGGGCCAGATCTGCCAGCCGATATCGCCGTCCAGCTGCAGGGCCACGCCCTGCTTGGCGGCCATCTGCTCCAGCTGCGGCTTGTAGCGATTGATGTCGATGCCCCCCAGCAGCCAGGCGGCGGCACCGGCCAGCAGCAGGAGGACGATCAGCAGGAATATCAGTGTGTTCTTGATCCAGGCCATGGAGTGGGTGATCCCTGTTATTTTCTGTGGCTGGCAGCGGGCTGCGGGAGGCGCCACGCACTGGCGCCGCACCGTCGCCGCTGCGCGTACTTCTTCATACGGTTGGGCAATTGTAGGAAAAAACGGTTCCGCCGCATATGACGGAACCGCAAAGGTGGGGAAATGAGGGGAAAAAGCGTGATCGCTTAGAAAATAAACCTAACGCCAGCTTCCAGGCTGCGGCCCGCCTCGGGGGCGAAGTCGCGCAGCAGTGAGGTGGAGTTGCGGATCTCCTCGTCCAGCAGGTTGCGGGCGCTGGCGAACAGCACCGCATCGCTGCCGCCCACGTTGATGTTGTAGCGCGCGGTCAGGTCCATGCGGGTGTAGCCGTCGGTCTCTTCCTCGAAGGCGCCCGGGCGGTCCTGGTCAAAGGCGTGGGTGGTGCGCCATTCCCAGTTCCACTGGCTGTAGTCGCCGCCCAGGGCCAGGCCGGTGCGCAGCGGCGGCATGCGCGGCACGTCGCGGCTTTCACCTGGGACCAGGGTGTCATCGAACTGCGCACGCACGCTGTCGCCGAACAGGGTGAGGAAGTGGCCGCCCGCCAGCGGGAATTTCACCGAGGCCTCGGCGCCGTAGAAGGTGGCGTCGCGGTTGGCGTAGGCGTAGATGGGGAACTCGCTCTCCAGGTCTTCCTGGCCGGTGTTCTGGGCGTAGATGTAGTCGCTCACCTGGTTGTAGAACAGGTTGGCCTCCACCCGCGCGGCGTGCCAGCCGCTGGCCTCCTCGTTGTGGTGGTGGTAGCCCAGCTCCCAGTTGATGGAGTTTTCGGTATCCAGGTCGGCGTTGCCGAGGATAAAGCGGGATTCCGCCAGGTGGGCGCCGTTGGCGTACAGCTCCTCGGCCACCGGCGCGCGCTCGGCGCTGGTGAGGCCCAGGCTCACGTGCTGGTGCTCCGCCAGGAAGTACTGGATGGCACCGCTGGCGCTGACCAGGCTGAAGTCGCGGTCGCTGCCGGTTTCCGGGCTCACTTCCACCCGCTCCAGGCGGCCGCCCAGGTCCAGGTGCCAGTCGGCCCAGCTGCGCTCCTTCATCACAAAGGCGCCGGCGCTGCGGGTGTTGGAGGGCTGGATAAAGGCCTCGTCGCCGATGGCGGAGAAGTCCTTGTCGGACAGCTGCAGGCCGTAGGCGCCGCGCCAGGCGCCACCGTCGTCGTGGGTCAGCTCGATGCGGCTTTCCCAGGCGTCGTTGGTAAAGCGGGTGCCGGGTTCGCCCTCTTCCAGTTCCACGTGCTCGTAGTCGTTGTGGCCCAGGCGCACGCTGAGCTTGTCCCAGTAGTCGTCGTCGAAGCGGTGCTCGCCTTTCAGGTCGTAGCGGGTCTGCTCCATGGCGATACGCACCGCCTCCGGGCCCTCTTCCTCACCGGCGTGGGCTGCGTGCTCCTCGGCGGTCTCGCCCGCGTGCACTTCTTCCTCATGCGCATGGGTGCCGAAGGGGATGCCGTAGTTCTTGCCGGTCTGGTTCACCGACAGGCCGATAAAGCCGCTGTCGGTAATCCACGAGGCACCGCCGCTGTAGCTGTGGCCGCGGCCGCTGGTGTTGCCGACGAAGCCATCGGTGTTGAACTCCTCCTCTTCGGCGTGCGGTTCGCCGGCGAGGGCTTCCTCTTCGTGCGCGCCGTGTTCTTCCTCGTGGTGGCGGATGGCCAGGCCGGGGATCTGGGTGTCGCCGTTCTCGCGGTAGGTGCCGTCCAGGTACCAGGCCAGCTGGCCCGCACCGCCGCCCAGGCGGAAGACGCCGGCATCCTGTTCGTTGCCGGTGTCGTGGCGCATTTCCAGGGCGCCCTCCAGCTGCTCCGGTACCTCGGTGGGAATGCGGCCGTCGATCACGTTCACCACGCCGCCGATGGCGCCGCTGCCGTAGCGCAGGGCGGCCGGGCCGCGCAGGATCTCGATGCGCTTCGCCAGCAGGGCCTCCACGCTGCTGGCGTGGTCGGAGCTGGTGTTGGAGGCGTCGGCCACGTCCAGGTTGTCGTTCAGGACCTTCACCCGGTTGGCGGACTGGCCGCGGATCACCGGCAGGCCCACGCCGCCGCCGAAGGAGGCGTTGGCCACGCCCAGTTCGTCTTTGAGGGTGTCGCCCAGGGTGGCGGCGGCCCTGTCGCGCAGCTCGTCGCCGGCCAGCACCGACACCGGGGCGGCCACGGCGTCGGCAGGCTTGTCCAGCGGGGAGACGGTGACGTTCACCTCTTCCAGTGCGGAGCTGGCCTGGCCCTGCTGCTGGGCCTGGGCGAAAGTGGCGGATACGGTCAGCGCGCCGGCTACGGCCAGCGCCAGTTTGTTGGACTTATACATCAGTTGTTATACCTGTCTCATGGGCGTGCACGCGGGCTGCCACCTGGGGCGCGGGCGCGCATCGCCGGAATTCCTGTTCGATTGTGCGGCGCGCGCGGGCGCCGCGGTTCCTTCCCGGAGTCACAGGCTTACGGCGACACTGCGCCGAAACGGTAATTCTGTGGTCCGGGTGGCAGGCCACGCGCACAGTTGTGCGACGGTCGGGCCGCCGGATCGATCGGTTTTAGTGGGACAGGGAGGCTGGGGGTGCGCGGGCGGTCTGGCGCTCGGGCTGGCTGTCGCCGGGGACCGGGGCGCTCTGGCGCAGGTAGTGGGTGACCGGGGCCGGCATAATGGCCCGGTATTCACTGCCCGCCGCGGCGGACATCTGGTGGAAGCACACATCGCACAGCTCATGCGACGGGTCCACGAAGTGGATATGCTCGGCCAATACCGGCTGTGCTGACAGCAGGGCCATCAGCAGCAACAGGGCGGTCCACAGGTTGGACTTATGGCGTGAGCGGGTGTTCATGGCTGGTATCATATCCACCACACCGCATGAATCAAGTTTCATCTGACACTATCCGGCCACAGCGGCGGCGTTCTTCTCTATAATTCGCGCCTCTGTTCCTGAAGTGCTCTATACAGGCACTGCAACGCATCATATAAGGACCGTAACGCTTATGCGCAAGGCCAGCGTCAATCGCGACACCCTGGAAACCAAGATCAAGGTCAGCCTGGACCTGGATGGCCAGGGCAACGGCAAGTTCGATACCGGGGTGCCCTTCCTCGAGCATATGCTCGACCAGATTGCCCGCCACGGCATGATCGACCTGGATATCACCTGCGACGGCGACGTCCATATCGATGACCACCACACGGTGGAGGACATCGGCATCACCCTGGGTAAGGCCATCGCCGAGGCGATCGGCGACAAGAAGGGCATGACCCGCTACGGCCACGCCTATGTGCCCCTGGACGAGGCGCTCTCACGGGTAGTGATCGACTTCTCCGGCCGCCCGGGCCTGGTGATGAATGTCCCGTTCACCCAGAAGCGCATCGGCAACTTCGATACCGAGCTGTTCTACGAGTTCTTCCAGGGCTTCGTGAACCACGCGCTGGTGACCCTGCATATCGACTGCCTGCGCGGCCACAACGCCCACCACCAGGTGGAGACAGTGTTCAAGGCCTTCGGCCGCGCCCTGCGCATGGCGCTGGCAGAGGACCCGCGCATGGCGGGTACCATGCCGTCTACCAAGGGTGTGCTGTAACGGCCGCCCGCTCGAGGATTCACTGCGCCGGCGGGCGCAGGTACGGGCAGCGCTGATCCGGGTCACCGGCATCGGCGTAATCTGCCCCTTTGCTTTCCCGGCCCTCGCGCTGCTGCGCGGGGCCGCGGTCACAGGAGAATATCGGTGCAGAAAATCGCAGTACTCGATTACGGCATGGGCAACCTGCACTCGGTGGCCAGTGCGCTGCAGAAGGTGGCGCCCGGCGATGAGGTGGTGCTGGCCACCACGCCGGAACAGGCCACGGGTGCCGACCGCCTGCTGGTGCCCGGCGTGGGTGCCATCCGCGACTGCATGGCGGGCTTTACCGATGCCGGTTTCGCGCCGCTGCTCAAGGACGCCATCGGTTCCGGCCTGCCGGTGCTGGGCATCTGCGTGGGCATGCAGATCATGATGCAGCGCAGCGAGGAAAATAACGGGGTCGACTGCCTGGGCATATTCCCCGAGCCGGTGAAGTTTTTCGGCACTGATCTCCGGCATGGGGGTGAACGGTTAAAGGTCCCGCATATGGGCTGGAACCAGGTGTGGCAGAAGCAGGCGCACCCGCTGTGGAACGGGATCGAGGACGGCAGCCGCTTTTACTTTGTCCACAGTTACTATGTACCCGCTGAGGCCTCCGCCGCGGGCGTTGTGCCAGCGGAAAACAACCCGGATATTGCCGGCCAGGCCGAGTACGGCGTGTCCCTGGCCGCCGCCGTGGCCCGGGAGAATATCTTCGCCACCCAGTTCCACCCGGAGAAGAGCGCCGACAGCGGCCTGCGGCTGCTGAAGAATTTCACTGCCTGGAACGGCAGGGTTTAACCACATTACCGTGTAGGAGCGGCCCATGGTCGCGATCCCGGCTTGCTGAATGCCCGGGGCTGTCGCGGCCATGGGCCGCTCCTACAGCGATCACACAATTTGATACACCGCCAACAGAAAGACTGACCATGATTGTAATTCCCGCGATCGACCTGAAAGACGGCCAGTGCGTGCGCCTGCGCCAGGGCGAAATGGACGATGCCACCGTATTCTCCGACGATCCGCTGGCCACCGCGCAGCACTGGGTGGACCAGGGCGCGCGTCGCCTGCACCTGGTGGACCTGAACGGTGCCTTTGCCGGCAACCCGGTCAACGGCGAGGCGGTGAATGCAATCGCGAAGGCCTTCCCGGACCTGCCGGTACAGATCGGCGGCGGTATCCGTGACCTGCCCACCATCGAGCGCTACCTGGACGCGGGCGTGACCTGGGCCATTATCGGCACCGCTGCGGTCAAGAACCCGGAGCTGGTGAAGGAAGCCTGCCGCGAGTTCGAGGGCCACATCATTGTCGGCCTGGATGCGAAGGACGGCCTGGTGGCCACCGAGGGCTGGGCCCAGGTGTCCGACCAGAAGGCCACCGAGATGGCGAAACGCTTCGAGGACTGCGGCGTGAGCGCCATCGTCTACACCGATATCGCCCGTGACGGCATGATGCAGGGGGTGAATATCCCGGCCACGCTGGAACTGGCCCACGCGGTGAAGGTGCCGATCATCGCCTCCGGCGGGGTCAGCTCCATCGAGGATATCGAGCAGCTGCTGGAAGCGAGGGATATCTACGGGGCCATTACCGGCCGCGCCATCTACGAGGACAAGCTGGACCTGGGCGCGGCACAGAAACTCTGTGACGAGTGGGGCCAGTAAGGGATTAGAGAGGGGTAAGTCATATGCTCGCCAAACGAATCATCCCCTGCCTGGACGTCGATGCCGGCCGCGTGGTGAAGGGCGTTAACTTTGTCGATATTCGCGATGCCGGCGACCCGGTGGAAATCGCCCGGCGCTACAACGAGGCGGGTGCGGACGAGATTACCTTCCTCGATATCACCGCCACCCACGAGGGCCGCGACACCATGCTGCACACCGTGGAGCAGATGGCCTCGCAGGTGTTTATCCCGCTCACCGTCGGTGGGGGTGTGCGCACCATCCAGGATATCCGCAACCTGCTGAACGCCGGCGCCGACAAGACCGCCATCAATTCCGCCGCGGTGAAAAACCCCGAGTTCGTGCGCGAGGCCGCCGAGCGTTTCGGCCGCCAGTGCATCGTGGTCGCCATCGATGCCAAGCAGGTGGGACACAGCAAGTGGGAGATTTTCACCCACGGCGGCCGCAAGCCCACCGGTATCGATGCGGTGGAGTGGGCGAAGAAAATGGCCGGCCTGGGCGCCGGGGAAATCCTGCTCACCAGCATGGATCGCGACGGCACCAAGAACGGCTTCGACCTGGCCCTGACCCGCGCCGTGTCCGACGCGGTGCCGGTACCGGTGATCGCCTCCGGCGGCGTCGGCAACCTGCAGCACCTGGCCGACGGTGTGCTCGAGGGCGGTGCCGACGCGGTACTGGCAGCCAGCATCTTCCACTTCGGCGAATACACCATCGCCGAGGCCAAGCAATATATGCACGACGCCGGCATCGAGATGCGGCTCTAATTCCAACCCCGGTCCATGTAGGGGCGGACCTCGTGTCCGCCCGAGGTGCCATCTCCTGCAAGGGCGCACACAAGGTGCGCCCCTACGGGTGGCTGCGGTAATGGGCCCGGAATCATCGCGGCCAGCGGCCGCTCCTGCGGTGTTCGGAAGGCGGCGGTAACCGCAGACGATTTCCTGGCTCCAATCCCGTCGTAGGGGCGGACCTTGTGTCCGCCCGAGGTGCCATCTCCTGCAAGGGCGCACACAAGGTGCGCCCCTACGGGTGGCTGCGGTAATGGGCCCGGAATTATCGCGGCCAGCGGCCGCTCCTACCGTGTTCGGAAGGCGGCGGTAACCGCAGACTCTTCCCCGGCTCCAATCCCGTCGTAGGGGCGGACCTCGTGTCCGCCCGAGGTGCCATCTCCTGCAAGGGCGCACACAAGGTGCGCCCCTACGGGTGGCAATGAGATGGCCCTGTACCAGTGCCTGCGGTATTGGGCCCGGAATCATCGCGGCCAGCGGCCGCTCCTACGGTGTTCGGAAGGCGGCGGTAACCGCAGACCCTTCCCCGGCTCCAATCCAATCGTAGGGGCGGACCTTGTGTCCGCCCGCCCCCCGGCCTCCTCGATAGCACCATGGCGTTACCGTGACACGCCAGGATTCCCCCGCTGGCAAAATGCAGTACCATTGAAATATGGATCTATTGCAGGAATTCTCCGCCGTTGAACACAGCCCGGTCTTCAGTCGACCGGACTTCTCGGCGTTGCGTAACGAACTGGCACCGCTGGACTTCAGTGGCTGCGAGCTGTTGCCGGCCCTGCAGGAATACCGCAACTTCTACCAGCTGAATTTCCCCCAGGCGAGCAAGACCGGTGTCGGCACCTTCGAGGTGGCCGGCTACGAGCTGGTGGCCCAGTACTGGCTGCTGGAAAAGCCCCGCGGCACACTGTTTATCTGCCACGGTTATTTCGACCACACCGGTATCTACGGTGCCGCCATCCGCTTCGGGCTGGAGCGCGGCTACAACGTGGTGATCTTCGATTTCCCCGGCCACGGCCTGTCCAGTGGCGAGCGGGTGGCGATCGATTCCTTCCTGCAGTACCGGCAGGTACTGGGGGCGCTGCTGCACATTGCCCGCGACCGCCTCCCGGGCCCCTGGCATGCCATGGGGCAGAGCACCGGCGGCGCGGCACTGCTGGCCTACCTGCAGTACAGCCGCTGGCAGCCGTTCGACAAAATCATGCTGCTGGCACCGCTGGTGCGCCCGGCGCGCTGGCATGTGCGCAAGTGGATGTTCTACCTGGGGCGCTTCTTTATGGTGGCCCCCAACCGCGGCTTCAATATCAATACCCACGATGCCGAGTTCGCCCGCCGCCAGGCCCACCGCGACCCGCTGCAGTCACCGGTGATGTCCATGCGCTGGCTGGCGGCCATGGTGGACTGGCTGAAGACCTTCCCCAAAACCGCAGTCAATGAGAAGCGCATCCTGGTGATCCAGGGCACCGGTGACGAGACCGTCTCCTGGCGCTACAACATGCGTGCCATCCGCTCGCGTTTCCCCAATAGCAAGCGGGTGATTATCCGCGGCGCGCGCCACCAGATGATCAACGAGACCCAGCCCTACCGGCACCAGATCCTCACGGCGCTGGACGACTGGTTAATGCAATAATCCACAGGGTATAGTCGGGCCGGTAAAATATTTCCGTTAACCCGCCGGGGAAAGGAGTTCCCATGTTGCATACCCTGCACCGCAGTTCCGCGGTGATCATCGCCCTCTTCGCCATGTTCCATATCGCCAACCACGGGTTTGCCGTGGCCGGTGTCGAAGCCCATATCCAGTTGATGGAGAACCTGCGCCAGGTGTACCGGTTGCCGCTGGTGGAGGCCCTGCTGATCGGCTGTGTGCTGTTCCAGGTGTGTTCCGGCCTGTATTTTGTCGCGCGGCGGTTTGGCCAGCGGCAGGATTTCTTCGACCGGTTACAGGCAATATCCGGTTGTTACCTGGCGTTTTTCCTGCTGGTACATGTGAGCGCGGTGCTGTTCGGGCGCTCGGTGCTGGGGCTGGATACGAACTTCTTCTATGCCGCGGCGGGGATGCATGTGTTCCCCTACTCACTGTTCTTCCTGCCCTACTACTTCCTGGCGGTAGCGGCGATCTTCGCCCACCTGGCCTGCGCCGCCCACTGGCTGCTGCGCAATCGCATGGGGGCTGTGGCGAGGGACCGCCTGGGCTATGGCATGTGCGTGGCGGGGCTGCTGCTGTCGGCGGTGATCATCACCGCTTTTTCCGGTGGCTTCAGCGCGGTGGAAATCCCGGGGGAGTACCTGGCCACTTATGGCCAGGCCCAATAGGCTCGCAGCGTTGCCGCAGGAGTGGCCGCTGGCCGCGATTGGGGTGGCAGGATGCGCGAAGGTGTTTCCTGTGCGGGGTATCTCGGGGCTCCATCGGGCGGACACAAGGTCCGTCCCTACGGATATGGGATCCCGATGTGCTTATCCCGGCCGCGTGTCCTGTGGCAACGCGACCGTAGGAGCGGCCGCTGGCCGCGACCCGGATTTGCGGGATGCGTGGTGGGTCCGGGGTATCGCCCTGGGCCCCGCCGGGCGGACACAGGGTCCGCCCCTACGAAAAGGGCGCGCTGTAGGAGCGGCCCATGGCCGCGATGCCCGTCAGATCGCCGCCTGCCGCAGCGCCCTGTCCCTGCGCCGCTGGGCCAGGGCATCGGTGGAGTAGAGGGCCAGGCCGAACCAGACGAAGGCGAAGGTCACCAGCTTGGTCTCGCTGAACGGCTCGCCGAACAGCTGGGTGGCGATCACCAGCATCAGCGTCGGCGCCAGGTATTGCAGGAAGCCAACCGTGGACAGGTTCAGCCGGCGCGCGGCGATATTGAACAGCAGCAGCGGCAGCAGGGTCACCGGGCCGGCGAGCAGCAGCAGGCCGTTCAGCTGCCAGTCGTTGTTGGCCATGTTGCTGCTGGGGCTGGTGCTCAGCACCAGGTAGGTCAGGGCAATGGGCAGCATAAACAGGGTTTCCATGGCCAGGCCGGTCAGGCTCTCCACCGGTGCGCGCTTGCGCACCAGGCCGTAAAAACCGAACGACAGCGCCAGGAACAGCGCCACCACCGGCAGCTCGCCGAACTGCCACAGCTCGTGCCCGATACCGATGGCCGCCAGGGCCACCGCCAGCCACTGCAGCGGTCGCAGCCGCTCGCCCATAAATAGCACACCCAGCAGCACGTTGATCAGCGGGTTGATGTAGTAGCCCAGGCTGGCGGACAGCAGGTGATTGCTGGTCACGGCCCAGATAAACACCAGCCAGTTGCTGCCGATCAGCAGGGTGGACAGCGCCAGGGTGGTCATGCGCTTGCGGTCGCGCAGGGTGGCCATGAAGTCCGGCAGCTTGCCGATGATTGCCAGCACCACCATGGCCAGCACCAGCGCCCAGATACTGCGGTGGGCGAGGATCTCCGGGGCGGAGATGCCGTCCAGCAGCTTGAAGTACAGCGGGGCCACGCCCCACATCAGGAAGGCAGTAACACCGGCGAGCAGGCCGGCTGCGGCGGAATCTCTCTCTGGCACTGGGGGGATCTCTATTTTGGGCTCAGGGTGCAGTTCGAGCTCAGGGCTGCTTCTGGTGACCTGGCGCGGAAACACATCGGGGGGCGCGTCGGGAGGCGATTCTAACTCCCCTGCGCTGGCCGGGCCACCGGCAGGGCGCACACAAGGTGCGCCCCTACGGGGGCGGGCCCGGAGATGACGGTGTGGTTGGGCCTGAACGATGGGCCGTAGGGGCGGATCCTGTATCCGCCCTTTTCGTGCCAGCGGCCGGCAGGGCGCACACGAGGTGCGCCCCTACGGGGGCGGGCTCGGAGATGACGGTGTGGTTGGGCCTGAACGATGGGCCGTAGGGGCGGATCTTTTATCGGCCCTTTTCGTTCCAGCGGCCGGCAGGGCGCACACGAGGTGCGCCCCTACGGGGGCGGGCTCGGAGATGATGGTGTGGTTGGGCCTGAACGGTGGGCCGTAGGGGCGGATCCTGTATCCGCCCTTTTCGTGCCAGCGGCCGGCAGGGCGCACACGAGGTGCGCCCCTACGGGGGCGGGCTCGGAGATGACGGTGTGGTTCGGTCTGAATGGTGGGCCGTAGGGGCGGATCTTGTATCCGCCCTTTCTTGCCTGCCTTGCCTGTGGCCCGCGACGGTTAAAACAGTACGCGGCAGCGCAGGGTGCCCTTGACGTTCTTGAGCTTCTCCAGTGCCAGGTCGGAGTACTCGGCATCCACGTCGATCACCACGTAACCCAGGGTCTCGTTGGTCTGCAGGAACTGGGCGGAGATGTTGATGGCGTTGTCCGAGAACACCTTGTTGATCGCGCTCAGCACGCCGGGCACGTTCTGGTGGATGTGCAGCAGGCGGTGGGCGCCGGCATGGCCGGGCAGTGCCACCTCGGGGAAGTTGACCGAGCTGGTGGTGGTGCCGTTGTCGGAGTAGAGCGCCAGCTTGTCCGACACCTCGATACCGATATTTTCCTGCGCCTCCATGGTGGAGCCGCCGATATGCGGGGTGAGCAGGGCATTGTCGACACCGCGCAGGGGCGACTGGAACTCGTCCTCATTACCGCGCGGCTCCACCGGGAATACGTCGATGGCGGCACCGGACAGGTGCCCGCTTTTCAGGGCTGCGGCCAGTGCATCGATATCCACCACGCTGCCGCGGGAGGCGTTCAGCAGGATGGCACCGGGCTTCATGCGCTCGATCTGCTCGGCGCCCATCATCATCTTGGTGGACGGCAGCTCCGGTACATGCAGGGACACCACGTCCGCCTGCGCCAGCAGCTCGTCCATGGAATTCACCTGGGTGGCGTTGCCCAGCGGCAGCTTGGTGACCACATCGAAGAAGATCACGCGCATGCCGATGGCCTCGGCCATCACCGACAGCTGCGAACCGATGGCACCGTAGCCGATAATACCCAGGGTCTTGCCGCGGGCCTCGAAGGAGCCCTTGGCGGATTTCTGCCAGCCGCCGCGGTGGCAGACGATGTTCTTCTCCGGGATGCCGCGCAGCATCAGGATGGCCTCGGCGATGATCAGCTCGGCCACGCTGCGGGTGTTGGAATAGGGTGCGTTGAATACCGCAATGCCCAGGTCGGTGGCGGCCTGCAGGTCCACCTGGTTGGTGCCGATGCAGAAACAGCCGATGGCGATCAGCTTGTGCGCGTTCTCCAGCACCTTGCGGGTCAGCTGCGTGCGCGAGCGGATACCCACGAGGTGGGCGTCGGCGATCTTCTCGATCAGCTCGTCTTCGGGCAGCGAGGTCTTGAGGTACTCCACATTGGTATAGCCGCGCGAGGCCAGCAGGTCGACAGCCGACTGGTGCACGCCCTCCAGCAACAGAATACGAATCTTGTCCTTTTGCAATGATGTTTGCGGAGCCATATACACTCTCTTGACTATGGGCAACGGGTTTGGAGATAGAATTTGCGAAACCGGGAATCCGGCGAGGGCGCGATCATACCACAAGCGGCCCGGAAAGCTTTATACGAAATATCCATCCTAACTATAGGCAAGAGGAATAGAAGATAGCTATGTACCAGCACCGGTTTACCTGCGGCTCGGAGACGGGACTAGCGCCCGGCAAGATCGTCTGTGTCGGGCGCAACTACGCCGCCCACGCCGCCGAGCTGGACAACGCCGTGCCGGAAGAGCCGCTGCTGTTCATCAAGCCGGCCACCGCGGCGGTGCCCTTCGAGGCGCCCATCCACCTGCCGCCGGGGCGCGGCAGCTGCCATTTCGAGGGGGAGCTGGCCCTGTTGGTGGGGGAAACCATCAGCAATGCCAACCCCGGCGACGTGCCCCCCGCCATCGCCGGCCTCGGCCTGGCGCTGGACCTGACCCTGCGCGACCTGCAGGCAGAGCTGAAGCAGCAGGGCCACCCCTGGGAAAAGGCCAAGGCGTTCGATGGCGCCTGCCCGCTGTCGCCGTTCGTGAAGCTGGACTGGCTTCCGGACTGGGACGGGCTCAGTTACTCCCTGTGGCTGAACGACGAGCTGCGCCAGCGGGGCAAGACCAACCATATGCTCACGCCCATCCTCGAGCTGGTGGCCTATATCAGCAGCTATTTCACCTTGCAGCCGGGGGATGTGGTGCTCACCGGCACACCGGCTGGCGTGGGGCCCCTGCACAGCGGTGACCGGCTGGTGATGCAGCTGGAGGACGACTGGCTGCGGGTGGAGACCAGCGTTGCCTGAACCGGCCATCGCGGCCATGGGCCGCTCCTACAGGGTCCTTCTTTCGTAGGGGCGGGCCTCGTGTCCGCCCTGCGGGGGCATGGCGCGATACCCAGCTGGCGAGGATCGCGGCCAGCGGCCGCTCCTACGGTCGCATGGCCATAGGACGTCCGGCCGCGATAAGCACATCGGGATCCCGTATCCGTAGGGGCGGACCTTGTGTCCGCCCTGCGGGGTGCGGGGCACAATACCCCGTGCGGTAAACATCTCTCGCATCCTGCCAGCCGCGGATCGCGGCCAGCGGCCGCTCCTACGGAGTGGGGATGGGGTGTCGCAAAATGCACAGGTCCCGGGGGGCGCCGCGCGATCGCGACCATGGGCCGCTCCTACAGGGTCCTTCCTTCGTAGGGGCGGGCCTCGTGTCCGCCCTGCGGGAGCAGAGCAGCCATAAGCGGGGCTAATATTGTCCCCATCGTCCCGCGGCACTATGATGCCGCCGGCCGGGCAAACCTCCCGGCAACCATTCCAGCAGCATGGCCCACAAGGCAGCTGTGGACCAGCAGCCAATACCAGCAGGGAGACAAGGCGCGATGACCGACCTGAACCCGATTAACACCGTCCGTATCCTCACCACCGGCGGCACCATCGAGAAGAGTTACAGCGAGGAGGAGGGCACCCTCAAGAACCGCGCCTCCATTATCCGCGAAGGGCTGATCTCCAGCCTGCGCCTGCCCTACACCCACCTGGAGCTGGAGAGCGTGGTCAACAAGGACTCGCTGGATATGGACGACCGCGACCGGGCGCTGATCGCCGAGGCAGTGGAGCGCACCGCGCAGCAGGGCGACCCCATTGTGATCCTGCACGGCACCGACACCATGGCCGATACCGCCGAGTTCTGCTTCAAGAAGATGGGCCAGCCCCCGGTACCGGTGGTGTTCACCGGTGCCATGAAGCCCATGGGCTTTATCGACTCCGACGCCCGCCAGAATGTCACCGAGGCCCTGCTGACCGCGCGCCTGATGGAGCCGGGTTTCTATATCGCCTTCCACAACCGCGTGTTCGCCGTGCCCGGCGTACGCAAGAATCGTGAAGAGGGTACCTTCGAGGCGGTGGGCTGAAGCTCCCCCCTCCCTGAGTGGGGTAAATCCTGTATCCGCCGGGCCCGGGCGGATACAGGATCCGCCCCTACGGGCACCTTACATAACTGAATCCCTTCCCCTCCCGGCCTCCTACACTCAATCTGTTCCCGAACCGTCTTCGCACGGCCGCCATTCGCGCGTTACAATACAAACCCTTTGAATTGTGATCACATTTTCAGTATAAACTGAATAATCATTCAACTTTTGCCCTTCGACAATCTGAGAGGTGCGCCATGTCAGAACAGAATAAGACCCCGGAAACCCTGCAGGAGTGGCTGGCCCTTGCGGACAGCCTCAAGATCGAGGGCCGCGCTTTCATCAACGGTGAGTATGTGGACGCCCTGTCCGGCGAGACCCGCCCCACCACCAGCCCGGCGGATGGCCGCGAGCTGGCGCAGGTGGCCAGCTGTGGTCCCGAGGACGCCGAGCTGGCGGTGAAGATTGCCCGCAAGACCTTCGAATCCGGCAGCTGGTCCGCCATGCCGCCGATGGAGCGCAAGAAGATCATGGTGCGTTTCGCCGAGCTGATTGAGCAGAACCGGGACGAAATCGCCCTGCTGGAGAGCCTGGACGCCGGCAAGCCGATCAGCGACACCATGAACGTGGACGTGCCCGGCGCGGTGACCACCATCCGCTGGAGCGGCGAGGCGGTCGACAAGATCTATGACGAAGTCGCGCCCACCGGCCCGGACGAGCTGGCCCTGATCCAGCGCATGCCACTGGGGGTGGTAGCCGCCATCGTGCCCTGGAACTTCCCGCTGTCCACCACCTGCTGGAAACTGGGCCCGGCGCTGGCCACCGGTAACAGCGTGATCCTGAAGCCCGCTTCCAACACCCCGCTCACCGCCATCAAGCTGGCCGGCCTGGCGAAGGAAGCCGGCATCCCGGACGGTGTGCTGAACGTACTGCCGGGGCCGGGCAGCAGCCTGGGCAAGGCCCTGAGCCTGCACATGGATATCGACTGCCTGACCTTCACCGGTTCCACCGAGGTGGGCAAGACCCTGACCGAGTACTCCGGCCAGTCGAACCTGAAGCGCACCTTCCTGGAGCTGGGCGGCAAGAGCCCCAATATCGTCTTCGCCGACGCCGACCTGGACAAGGCGGCCGAGGCCGCGGCGCTGGCGGTGTTCTATAACCAGGGTGAGACCTGCACCGCCGGTACCCGCCTGCTGGTGGAAAAATCCATCGCCGGCGAATTTATCGAGAAGGTGAAAAGGGCCAGCGCCCGCTTCAAGCCGGGCCATCCGCAGGACCCCAACACCGTGATGGGTGCGCTGATCGACCGTAACCAGTTCGACACCGTCGAGCACTACGTGGCCAAGGGCAAGGAAGAGGGCGCGCAGGTAGTCTGTGGCGGTGCCGCCGCGGCAGCCGTGGAAGGTGGCCACTACTACGAGCCGACGATCTTCAGCGGTGTCACCAACGAAATGACCGTGGCCCGCGAGGAAATCTTCGGCCCGGTACTGGTGGCGATCGAGTTCGAGACCGAGGAAGAGGCACTGCAGATCGCCAACGACTCCATCTACGGCCTGGCCGCCGGTGTCTGGACTCGCGACATCAGCCGCGCCCACCGGATGTCCCGCGACCTGCGTGTCGGTTCCGTGTGGGTAAACAACTATTTCGGCGGCGACATCACCGTGCCGTTCGGTGGCTTCAAGCAGTCCGGCAACGGCCGCGACAAGTCGCTGCACGCGCTGGATAAGTATTGCGAACTCAAATCCACCTGGATCGATATCTCCGGCTAAGCTGCCGGCGTAATCCGGAATAAGAGCAAGGGGCCGCATCTGCGGCCCTTTTTTTATGGTGTGGGCGGGCCGGCCTGTGGCAACCTGTGTGGAATACTCTCAATGGCGTAGGGTGCAATAAGCGCAGTGCATTGCACCGACGGAAGCTGATAAAAAGCTATGAAACTGGTATTCACGCACGAAAACCGCCTGCTGGTGGAACTGGCAAAGAGCAAGCTGGAAGTGGCCGGCATCGCCGTAGTCCTGAAAAACGAGTTCGCCCAGGGCGCCACCGGCGAGCTGGCGCCGCATCAGGCGTGGCTGGAGTTGTGGGTGGAGCGCGACCGGGATTACGAGCGGGCGGTGCAGTTATTGCGCGCCGACGAGCACGCGGGGGAGGAATGGTCCTGCCCCGGTTGTGGTGAGCACAACGGCGCGGCATTTGATTACTGCTGGCATTGCGGCCATGTGCGACCGGCCGGGTAGTGAGACGGTTAGCGAAGTAGAGGTAAAGAAAAAATGGACCTGCTGGTAAATATCGACGTCGATGACCTGCCCGGAGCGGTGGATTTCTATACCCGCGCCCTTGGCCTGCAGGTGGGGCGCCGGTTCGGCAGTGATGGGGTCGAGCTGCTGGGTGCCAGTGCGCCCCTGTACCTGCTGGCGAAAGAAGCCGGGTCCGTGACCGCGGGCGGCGATGAGCGGTGTTACCGGCGCCACTGGACCCCGGTACACCTGGATATGGTGGTCAAGGATGTGGAAGTGGCAGTGGAAAAGGCGGTTGCCGCCGGGGCGAAACTAGAGTCGCCGGTCAGGGTCAATAACTGGGGCGCGATCGCGGGCCTGGCGGATCCCTTCGGCCACGGCTTCTGCCTGCTGGAATTCCGCGGCCGCGGTTATGACGAGATCAGCGACTGACTGGCGGAAGCGGTTGTAGGTTCAGGCTGGATTCAGGGCCCGGGGGCGAATCTGTGTGCGGGCCCGGATCCGGACGGATAGATACAAGATCCGCCCGTACAGCCTCTTTGCCGGGCGGGGAACGCAATAGATGGCAGCGCCATACACCGTAGGGGCGAACCTTGTGTTCGCCCTCACCTCGGGCTTGGAACCGGCACGGGGCGGATACAAGATCCGCCCCTACGATCTGTTTCCCGAGCGGCCAACGCAATTCGCCCCCTTTTGACTGGACCAGGGAAGACCTAGTGACAGAGATGAAAACGCCGAACAGCGCTCCCGCTGCCGTACTCGGTGCCGGGATACTGGCAGGCCTGCTGGCGCTGGGCTGGTTTGCCGTGGAGGCGGTGGAGCGCTTCAAGGGTTACGAGCGCACGGTCACCGTAAAGGGCCTGGCGGAACGGGAGGTGCCGGCGGATATCGTGATCTGGCCGATCCAGTTCACCGCTGCCAGCAATGACCTGCAGGCGCTCTACCGGGATATCGCCGCCAGCAGCGAGCGCATCGAGAAATTCCTGGCGGAGCAGGGTATCGCCGCGCAGGCGGTTTCGGTTTCCCTGCCGGCGGTCACCGACAAGTCAGCGCAGAGATATGGTGGTAACCAGCCGGCGCCCTTCCGCTACACCGCGCTGCAGACAGTGACGGTCTACTCCGATGAGGTGGAGGCGGTACGGGCGGCCATGGACCAGCTGGCCCAGCTGGGACGCGAGGGCATAGCCTTCTCGCAGGGCAATCACCAGGGACAGACGGAATATATTTTCACCGGCCTGAACGATCTCAAGCCGGAAATGATCGAACAGGCCACGGTCGAGGCGAGACAGGTGGCACAGAAGTTCGCCGAGGACTCCGATAGCGTGCTGGGGAAGATCAAGCGCGCGTCGCAGGGACAGTTCAGTATCCGTGATCGCGACAAGAACAACCCGCATATCAAGAAGGTGCGGGTAGTGTCGACAATCGAGTATTACCTTTCCGACTGAGGACAGCAGTATGTACAGGATCATGATTGCAGCGGCCCTTGGCGCCGCAGTGGCCTTGAGCGCTTCCAGCGCCATGGCCAAGCCCAACAACGACCTGCCCCCGGGCCTGCAGAAAAAAGCCGAGCGCGGCGGCGAACTGCCCCCGGGCTGGAAGAAAAAGCTGCAGGTAGGCCATGTGCTGGAGCACGATATCTACAGCCATGCGGTGATCGTCAAGCCGGTGGATCGCCACGGCCTGGTGACGGTCAGCATCGAGGGCGAGATCGTGCGCCTGATGCATCACAGCCGTGAGATCGTCGAGATCCTGAGCCACTGACGATTTCCTCCCGGCGGGCGGTTGGCCCGCCGGGACCTGTCTCGCCCCGCCTTCAACAACCCTTCTCCTCTCTGTTAGCCTGCCCGCCCGGGTCACTGGTCTATAAAGTAAGATCTGTAACGACTGCCAACGCTGCTGACGGAGGTATTCATGACGATCAAGCGACACGGGCTGTCTGTGGGCCTGGAGCGCATCGACGACGACCTGTTCCTGTCCCTGCGGGTAAAGGGCAAGCTGACCCACAGGGACTACGAGGCTATGGTGCCGATCCTGGAGTCGGCGCTGGCCGAGGCCCGGCACCCGAAGATCAATGTGTTTTTCGACGCCACCGAATTGGAAGGCTGGGAGGCCCGTGCCGCCTGGGACGACCTCAAGCTGGGCCTCAGGCACGGGCGCCAGTTCCACAAGGTGGCGATGGTGGGCCACAAGCGCTGGCAGGAGCTGGCCACCAGGGTGGGTGCCTGGTTTATCGGTGGCGATGCGCGGTTCTTCGAGGATGAGGAGGAAGCCATGGCCTGGCTCGCATCGGATTGATGCAAGCCGGGGCTTGCCTGCCGTAGAATCAGCCGCTCAGAACAACAAGCAACGGCAAAAGGAAGTTTTGCATGTTCGAGTGGATGGCAAGCCCCGAGGCCTGGGTGGCACTGGCGACGCTGGCGGCGCTGGAAATCGTCCTGGGTATCGACAATATCATTTTCATTTCCATCCTGGTGGGACGCCTGCCGGAACACCAGCGCGAGCCGGCACGGTTTATCGGCCTGACCCTGGCCATGGTCACCCGGCTGGCACTGCTGTTTTCCATCGTCTGGATCATGGGGCTGGTGGAGCCCTGGTTCAGTGTGCTGGGCCATGAGATATCCGGGCGCGACATCATCCTGGTGGGCGGTGGCCTGTTCCTGCTGTTCAAGGCGGTGCATGAAATCCACCACAGCCTCGAGGGCGTGGAGGGCAGCAGTGATGCCAGGGTAGTGTCGAGTTTCGGCATGGTGCTGGTGCAGATCGCCATCCTGGATATCGTCTTCTCACTGGATTCAGTGATTACCGCGGTGGGCCTGGTGGACCAGATATCCATCATGGCAATTGCGATTATCCTGGCGGTGATCGTGATGCTGGTGGCAGCCAAGCCCATTGGTGATTTCGTCGAGCGCCACCCGACAGTGAAGATGCTGGCCCTGTCCTTCCTGATCCTGGTGGGCTTCACCCTGATGCTGGAAGGCTTCGACGTGCATGTACCCAAGGGCTACATCTACTTTGCCATGGCGTTCTCGGTGGCGGTGGAGATGCTCAACCTGCGCCTGCGTAAGAAGCAGGGCAAGCCGGTGGAACTCCATAAACCGTATACCGAAGAGGACAAGGCCGCGTAGGGGCGGATCTTGTATCCGCCCTTCCAAAGTGCGGGATTCGGGCCCGGGCGAACACAAGGTTCGCCCCTACGGTGCATGATTTCCGGAGGGTGATTCGTCCTAGGGGCGGATCTTGTATCCGCCCATCCCCAGTGCGGGTATCGGGCCCGGGCGAACACAAGGTTCGCCCCTGCGGTGCATGATATCCGGAGAGTGATCCGTCGTAGGGGCGGATCTTGTATCCGCCCATCCCCAGTGCGGATATGGGGCCCGGGCGAACACAAGGTTCGCCCCTGCGGTGCATGATTTCCGGAGGGTGACCCGTCGTAGGGGCGGATCCTGTATCCGCCCTCCCAAAGTGCGGGATTCGGGCCCGGGCGAACACAAGGTTCGCCCCTACGGTACATGATTTCCGGAGAGTGATTCGTCGTAGGGGCGGATCTTGTATCCGCCCATCCCCAGTGCGGGATTCGGGCCCGGGCGAACACAAGGTTCGCCCCTACGGTACATGATTTCCGGAGGGTGACCCGTCGTAGGGGCGGATCCTGTATCCGCCCTCCCACAATGCGGGATTCGGGCCCGGGCGAACACAAGGTTCGCCCCTGCGGTACATGATTTCTGGAGGGTGACCCGTCGTAGGGGCGGATCTTGTATCCGCCCATCCCCAGTGCGGGTATCGGGCCCGGGCGAACACAAGGTTCGCCCCTACGGTGCATGATTTCCGGAGGGTGACCCGTCGTAGGGGCGGATCTTGTATCCGCCCTCCCACCAGTCAGCAGGCTGTTCGCAACACCCCCCGATTCAGAGAAAATACAGCCCGGTATACACCAGCAGCGAGATGGCGATATAGCCGTGTTCCACCTTCCTGCGGCGGTCTTCATCCCGGCGTGCGCCGAGCAGGTCGATCACGCCCTGGCGCAGCAGGAAGGTGTACATCACGTAATAGGTGAACGGGACCGCGTGATACAGCGGGCTGACGTCGTCGAGCGAGCGGCCGGTGAAGCCGAGCAGCAGGTCCAGCTCGTTGTAGATGCCCCAGATGCCCAGGCCGGCATTGATAAACATCCAGCGGATGGCATCGCGCCCGAAGATGGCGTTATAAAAAAATATATAGACATACAGCCCGAACCCGCCGAACAGGAAGATACTGCTGAAAGAGGGATCGTCGCTGAAGTAGGCCTGGTAAAAAGGCACCGACCCGAACACGCCCATATGGACCAGGAAAAACGGGTAAAGGAACCCTTTCTGGGCCTGGTTGGTTTCGATATAGGGTTTTGCACCGGCCTCGCCACTACTCACGATTCTTTTTCTCCTTGTCTGTATGTTTTCCCGCATCCCGCGGGTCGGTTCCGCCCAGGGCTGCCCTGATGGCCGAAAGTTCCTCTTCACTGAGCGCCTCATAGCCGCGCAGGTAGGGCCAGCCGTAGCCCCAGCGAAAGCTGGTGGGCAGGAATGGTGAGCCGCCGACCCGCACGCCGGCCAGCATCAGGCCGGCGATTTCCGGCTCGCCCGCATCGGCCACACAGGCCTCAAGTTCCCGGTCCGCCTCCAGCCTTTCGCGATAGGTGCCGCCCCGCCAGTAGGCCAGGTCGTGAGCCCGGCAACAGTCCAGCCACAGGGTCTCTGCCTCGTGCGTGCCATCGGGGAACAGGCTGCAGCCGTCGGAAGTGAATGGCGCTATTTCTGTGCTTGCCCACACCGGCAGGGCGGTTAGGATCGACAGGCCCGCTGCCATTATGCCGGCCAGCCGTGTTGGTGATAGCGCAATCGGAAATTTCACGGTTTTCCTCCGGAGTTCGTATCCCCCGCGCGCCGAATCGCCAGGGCTGCGCCGATATGTTTTACGTCGTGGGTCCAGCGCGGCAGGATCAGCGACATCGACAGGGCCTCGAGCTGCGCGTAAAGGCCGATAACGATGGACAGCCACAGTGTCCAGTGTGGTTGTCCGCTGGTCATGACCAGGATGCCCGCCGGGATAATCGACAACCCGAACAGCTTCATGCTCCAGGCGTGATAACTGGCACGCTTGCCGAAGCGACGCCAGTCAATGATTGCCCGCATCGCATCGAGGGCCAACAGCGACAGGATGCCCGGCAGGTGGGCCAGCATAACCTGCGGTGCGGCAATACAGAAACAGCACAGGCAGGCCAGGGCATAGAACGTGTCGACCATGCTATCCGCGCGGCGGAGAGCGGGCGAGGCTGTACCCCAGCGACGTGCGAGCCGGCCATCGTAAATATCGGAGATGATCGCCATCGCGAACTGGCCCAGCCAGATGGAAGGCGGAAACTGTAACCAGGTGATAACAATTGATAGCGGTGCCAGCAGTCCCCTGAGGGCGACAAGGGCCCAGGGTAATATCGCCTGGTAGCCGGGCATGCCTGTCGAAGCCCGCGCAGTGGGTAAATCCAATAGCCTTCCTTGTATTTCTTCCCGGGAAGACTGTTTATATCAATGATGACCGTGAAGGGGAAAGTTCAACGTGGTGCGGGTGCCGTGCCAAGTTCATCGGAGACAATATCAATCACGCGCCGGTCCAGCGGCACCCAGCGATGCAATGCCACTGGCACTTCATAGGTATTACCCAGCGGCAGGAGCGCGCTGCGGTGTGGCAAAATGGTGGCGTCGTAGCGGGTCCAGATGGAAACCGGCTCGAGCGGTTCGAGGCTGTGTATTTCCCGGTTCAGGCGCGCCAGGAATTCACTGCCCACGCTCAGCTGGCGCCCGCCCCGGTAGGGCAGGCAGTTGGCCCAGACGCTGCCGAAGTGGGGGCTGGCGATGGAAATATACTTGTGGACCCGTTCCTGCCCGCCCAGTACCTGGATATAGTGCCGGGCGACAATGCCGCCCATGCTGAATCCTACCAGTGCACAGGTCTGGTCCGGCTCCACCAGTTCCTCCACCTGGCTCTTCAACTGGTGGGCGAGGAATTCCATTCCGTACCAGCCGGAATTGTATTGCAGGTGGATGTAATATGCGGAGAAGCCGGCACTGTCCAGCACTGCCTCCATGCGGTGCATGGACTTGCCGCGGTCGAAGATGCCCGGGATTAGCAATACTACCCTCCCCCTGTTGCTCATGGGCTGTCGACATCCTCGCGCATCTTGAGGTAGGACATATCTTCCAGGGTACGGTATACCCCCGCGATATTGAGCGGCAGCCATTCGTCATACATTTCCAGGTCCCGGAACTCCGGCAGGCGGATTTCCACCTGCAATGCCTGCAGGGACTTGCCGGCCAGCATGCCGTCGCGCACGGCGTCATAGAGCGCTTGCAGGTAGGTGAGGTAGCGCTGCACATCTTCGCGGTCGCCGGTCCCGGCATGCCCGCCGACAAATACGTCAAAGGGCTCGCCCGCCAGCACCTCACGGGTCGAGCGGATCATGCCGTGGATATCGTAGCCCGGCAGGTCCCGGTAAGGCATGCGGCCCACCACGATCCAGTCCACAACGAACAATACATTGGCGGGCATAAAGCGCATGCTCACCGAGCCGCGGCCATTATTGGGACCGTGATAGCGCAGCCTTACCTGGCCTTCGCCGAGGTTGACGGTCAGTCTCTCGCGGAATGTGATGTCCGGCAGGGCGGTGGGGACCCGGGTCCAGGCCAGGTCCTCCGCGGCATACTGGTGGGCAATGATGGTGGTGCCACCCCGGGCGAAGACTTCACCGCCCAGGGTGTGGTCCACATGATTATGGCTGTACGCCATATAGCGTACCGGCTTTTCGAAGCGCCGGCTTAATTCACCATGAAGCCATTGCGCGGCAGCGGCGGAAATCGGGTCGGCGAGGAAGATGCCCGCGTTGGTAACCATAAAGACGGAGCGGTAGCTGCCGGCAGTAAAACGGTAGACATTGGCCTTGACCGGATCGATACGGTATTCCGGCGCCTGCTGCGCAGCCCGTGCACTATCGTGGTCGAACAGCCCGAGCAGGAAAGCAACAAGGGAAAGCGCTAGCGCTGGCTTCATGGGGACCTGCCGCAATAAGGTGCATCGTAATCAGCGGTCACCATCGATAACATCGCGAAACTTGTCAACGATATTGCGCAGGTGGGTCCTGACGGTGGACTGCTTCTTTTTTGGTGCTTGTTTGGACCTGCGTGCGACCGGTTGCGCTGCATCGACCTTTCGCACTTGTTGCCGGTGCTGTTGCTGTTGCCTTTGCTGTCTCTGCTTGAGTTCGTCGCTGAGTGACAGGAGTACG
This sequence comes from Microbulbifer sp. JSM ZJ756, assembly GCF_044383805.1. Classification (NCBI taxonomy): domain Bacteria; kingdom Pseudomonadati; phylum Pseudomonadota; class Gammaproteobacteria; order Cellvibrionales; family Microbulbiferaceae; genus Microbulbifer; species Microbulbifer sp. JSM ZJ756. The sequence goes on from NZ_JBISER010000007.1 coordinate 153,717, forward strand.
TCATTCTCCGGCTGGATACTGAGACCGCTATCGACGTAGAAGTGGGCATTGCGTAAATCATTCTGGTCGATTTCCACCCTTGCCAGGCGGACAAATTCGTCGATTACCCGGGCGATCCCGGCATTGGCCCTGGCATTGTCCTGGTCGAGCGCCAGTGCCTGGCGGTAATAGTGCAGTGCATTGTTTCCTTCCGGCTGCTGCAACCGGCCGTCCTGCAATGCCTGTGCACCCTGCTTCAGGTAGCTATCCAGCTGTTTTTTCTCGGCGGTCTTGCGGCCCAGGATCGCTTCCAGGTTGGAGTTATCCAGTGCCAGCACCTGGCTGTAGTAATTACGCGCGTTATTACCTGCCGGTAACATAAAGCGCCCGGCGTCCATGCTGAGCTGCGCCTGTTCCAGCAGCCGCTCGATCTCACGCTCGGTTGGGGTTTTATAGAAAAAGCCGAAATATACAGTAAGCAGTAGCACGCAGCTTGCCACTGTCAGCAGTTTTGCCTTTTGTCCAGCGGGTCCGGCAAGCCTGCGCTGGCGGATAAAGGGCAGCGTTATATCAGTTTGTTGGCTATCGTCACCTTCCAGTACCCGGTCGATATCCGCAATCAATTCGCGGCAGGAGGGATAACGGTCCCGAGGGTCTTTCGCCAGCATCCGTTTCACCAGCGGCGCCAGGTAGTCAAACTCTTCCGGGAGTTCCGGTACCGGCAACTGGATATGGTTCAGTGCTGTACTGGTGTGGCTGTCGCCCTTGAACGGGTTTCGGCCCAGTAACAGCTCCAGCAACACCACACCCAGGCTGTAGATATCGGTGGTGATATCGAGTGGGTGACATTGCGCCTGTTCCGGACTGCTATAGGACGGACTTCCCAGGCTGAGGCCGCTCTGGGTAAGGTCCGAGTCACTCTCGACATTCTTGGCAATACCGAAATCTGTCAGCACCGCGGTGCCGTCCGCGCGGAAGAGAATGTTGGTGGGCTTTACGTCCCGGTGGATGATGCCATTGTCGTGGACAATGGATAGTCCCTCGGCCACCTGGCGGATCAGTGCGAGAATCGGTGCCGGACGTGTAAAGCGATCGACATTCTCGATTACATCGCCGTTGCCGACAAATTCCATGGCGATGTAGTAATCGCCGCTTTCCATGCTCGCAACATCGTAGATGGTAATGAGATGGGGGTTGTTGAGGCCGGCGATAAAACGAGCCTCATTGATAAAGCGCTGACCAAACTCGGCATCGGCGCAGTTGCGCAGCACTTTTATCGCTACCTTGCGATCCAGGGATTCCTGGGTGGCGAGATAAACAGACGCCATGCCGCCGTGGCCGATGGCGGCATGAATGGTGTAGCCGGGTATCTGAATATCGGGAGAATCCATATACGCCTGTTTTGCCTGTTATCCATACGAGGACCGCGGCCAGCGGGCATTGCCCGCCACAACTGCTTGCCAGCAGCGGGCGTATTCCCTGCCCGGCCTGGATATGCAACTGGCGTGAAACCTGGCTACGCCGTCTCTGCTGTGGGCAGGAGAGACTGTATGGAGAGTCAATCGGGAATAGCGTGCTGGCCGGGGAAGCCGATCCGGCCCGGCCATATCAAAGCTTGTATAACTAGATAGACGACGGGCTACGACTTTACAATCGCGGCAGGGATTCCCCGGAAAAAAGAGGCGTCGTCTATCTGGGCGTGGGAAGTGGAAGCTTATTTTTCATCCGGGTTCCGGTCCCGGGGCGGCAGGCCGTGATACCAGTCGCGGTAGGGGGTGTTCTTCACCATGTAGCGGTTATAGTCGGGTGCGCCGTCATGCCACCAGGCTGGCCCGCGCTCACCGAGCGCCACCTTGGCTGCATGCACACCCTCGCGGGCGGCTTTTTCCGCCACCTCGTTGGCTGCTTTCCTGGCGCGTCCCACGGCGGAGCGGTGGCGCATCAGTTCTCGGGTCAGTCGCTCGCGCTCGCCCTCCGTAAGCGCCGGGTTACTCATGCGCCACAGCCTGCCCCGGACCACAAAGTAGCGGCCATCGGGTGTTACCGGGTAGCGCATATTCCCTTCCGCTCCTCCTATTCCTGTTCGGTCCTGTAAACCTGCATACCGCGGGCACGGTAGTTATCCAGCGCACCCTCATGGTCCAGCGAGCAGGTATGCACCCATACGCGACGGGTGTTGCCCCAGTCCCACGCCGACTGCAGGGCGTGGGACAGCAGGTAGCCGCCAAAGCCGCGGCCAATAAACCGTGGCGCCAGGCCAAAGTAGGCAATCTGTACATTGCCTTCCCACTGCTTTTCCAGCTCATAGTAGCCGGCAATGGACCCGCGGTAATACGCCACCCAGGTACGCAGGGCCTGGCGTTCCGCATATGCCTTCCACTCTGCATCTGGCAGCGAGAGCCGGTCCACCCATTGCCATGGCTCCCCCACCAGCTGGTAGAGGTAGCGGTTGAAGCGGAATTCCTTTTCCTCTGCCTCTACCACCTCCAGCCCCTCGGGTTTGGGCTTGCTTTTGAGGCTTTGCTGGTCGGTCATCTCCAGGTAGTAGGTGGTGACTGGTTCAATATTGCTCAAGGTTTTGCTCTGGTAAAAAAGTTGCAGTGCAGCCGGCCGGTAGCCTGGTTCCGGGTAGCCCGTGAGCCTGTCGATCAAGGCGGTTACGCCGGTGGATTGACAATAGGTTATGTCGCGTTCCGTAACCTCCATAATAGTGCGCTGAATCCACGGCTGCGCAGGGAGAGGAACAGGCCGATAGCGATTTCCACAAGGGTGACCAGCAAGGTGATCATTGTACTGGCATAACGATCCCCCAGCTGATGACGCTCGGCGGTGTAGTACCAGAGCCAGATACCATTGTCGACCAGGTCGGGAAGCGCCCAGGAAAGTATATAGACACCCAGGATACAAAATGCGACAGCGAGTATGTCGGTAGCGCGGTCGGAGAAACTGATGGGATGCGAACTTTCAAACGGCAGCAACTTTCCGGCGACAGACATCGGGAAACGCATGAATATTGCGCTGGCAGCAAAGATGATGGCCAGTTCTGTCACGGCCAGGTAGGCAATAGCCGTGGTATCCCCGAAGTTGCTCTGGTTCAACATTGCAAAGGTTGCGTGGTGGCTGGAAATCGACTTGAGACCAATGATGGCCAGCATAATGCCGCATATCCTGATGCCTACGGCCAACAGTTCGATTGGTTTCATGGTGACGGACTCCCCTGAATTGCCATCTTTCTTCTAGCCCGCTCGGCTGCCATTCGGGACCGGGGATTCGGGGATGGCCAGGCACGGGCTGAGGCCATCCTCATAACCGATGTCGAACAGCATACCCTGTGAGGTCTCCCCAGCCATCTCTCTTTCCGGGAGGTTTACCACGAACAGCGCCTGCCGGCCCGTGATCGCCTGCGGGTTGTCTCGCTCCTGGCGGATACCCGCGAGGATAGAGCGCTGGTGGTCGCCAAAGTCCACGGTAAGCTTCATCAGCTTGCGTGATTGCGCGATCTCCGCCACCTCCAGAATGGTGCCGACGCGGATATCGAGCTTATCCAGAACCTCTACTGTAACCATGTCTTTTACGGGGGCAGGTCTCAATGTGATCTCTCCCTTACGATAAAGTTTTTCGTATATGCCCGGCACTCAACTGAAACCGGGCGTTCCTGCGATTTGCGCTTGTACAGGTGAAGCGGGGCAGGTTGAATAACTGGTTTCACTTATGAGGGGTAAGAGTCACAGCGGCGCTTGAACCAGCCGGTACGGCGCTCATGGTTGACGGGGCAGTTGTCCTGGCAGTTCTCACCGAGGTCATCGATGCTTGTGGCGTCGGGGTAAGTGGCCACCACTTCCCCGTCGATCACGTGGCTGTAGCCCGGATTACTGCTGTCGATCCTGAAGTGGTTCTTTTTCTCACCGATCAGGATCATATTGCCTGCGAGCGCGTAAACATCGAAGCGCCACATGCCCCAGGATGTCCAGTCGTACATTATCAGGCATGTGGACATGCTTTTCAGTGGTTCCTGCTTTTCCTGAGCATATCCCGGCGCGGAAAAAACCAGGGCGATTATTATCATTTTTATTTTTTTCATATGGCGTCTGCGCGAAATCTTGCTTGGTCGTTCCCTGTGGCTTCAGGGGCTACCTAAAATACCATATCAGCCTTCAGTCATACATGACGAGGCCAGTTCACCAATTTTGGTCTTATTCGTATCGTCAGATTTTCCCAGGGCACCAATCACGGCATCCCTGTTGCGTGCCGGTTGGTTCTGGCTCAATTTCCATTGTCCCTCTATCGATATCACCTCGATTTCCAGTCCGACCACAGCCTTCAACATCTTCTGGATATAGTCCTCCGGCGCATCACTGATTGACCACGCCTCCTCACCGGAGCCTTCCTGTTGGGCCGTCAGCTTTTCGAGGGTCTCATGGGTCCAGGCGGGATCATGCACAAAGTGCATGTTGCCTCGTATATGCACACTCACATAATTCCAGGTGGGAACTGCCCTGCCGTGTTCCTGTTTGGTTGGGTAAAGACTGGGAGAGATATAACAGTTTGGGCCATTAAAAATCAGTAGCACTTCGGCGCCATCGCAGGCTTCCCGCCACAGGTGGCTTGCCCTGGCGATATGCCCCTGCAGGACCAGATTGCGATCACGTTCGGCAATAACCAGTGGCAGGTGGAATGCCTCAACCCCTGCTCCGTTACCGGTGACCAGGGTCGCAAGTGGATACTCGGCAATAATTTGTTTGATTTTTTCCGGGTCGGCCTGCCTGAATGGCTTTGGTGTATACATCTGCTGGTTTCACAGTTGTGCTGGTAAAAGCGCCCCTGACTCCGGGCGCCAATTTGGAGTGTCTAAAGGTCACTCGCCCGGGTTGTCCCGGCTATGCACCCGGGACCTGAAAGAACTTGATGCTGAGCGGGTATTGCCATAGTTCGCCTTCACTGGCCTTGACAGCTGCGATTACCACAAAAATAACCTCGACTAGCAGCAGGACGAAAAAGCCCAGGATGCCGATGACAACAAAAACCAGGATAGAGCAGATCAGGGCGTAGATGATTAAGCTGATCATCCAGTTGAGGATCACCTTCCCATGGCGATCAATCTCGACAGACTGATCCTTGTTGGTGGCCCACATGATGATGGGCAGCGCAAACCCGGCGACTGGCAAAAAGAAGCCGGTCAGCTGGCTGAGGTGCATCAGCATCAGGAATGTATTTTTATCCATTCCCCATGGTCTTATTTCATTCATTCCTAATCCCTCTCATTTCTTACTGCTCTTTGAATGGCTAGTGATTGTTCAAAGCGGTTTTTTTCGGCGAGTTAATTAGTCATCGGTAGCCCTGAAGTTATAGCCAGGCCGGATTTTTGCTTTGTTCTTCTCAGCCAGCCGCTCAACTGCATTGGCATCATTGTTTATCAGCTGTTCGAGCGCTTTGACCAGCTGGCCGCGTGATACCGATACCCACCTGTTCTGCCCGACAGCCCCGCACATGAAAATCGTCGCAAGCGTAGCCAGGAAAATTGTAAGATTGTGCTGAACACCAAGCACCTCCAGGGCAATCAATATCACCAGTGCCGTGATTGAGAGTGCCTGCAGGCCGTAAATGACAGCCTGCTCTTTTCTCGCTTTTATCAGTATGTTTATGGTGTCTTCGCTGATCATCTTGATATTCTCCCCTGGTCGAAAGGTGTCGCGGCATGAGGGCGGTTCGTTGCCTCTGGCCCTGTCAGGCTTTCGCTCTGGAAGTGCTGCTCCATAGCGGCCACTTTTCATATCAGGGATGCTTTACCGTATGTCATTCAAGTGGCGTAGATGGAGCGCCTGTCCTTTAAAATTAGCCGAAAGGCACTAGGTCCAGCTGCCGGCTGCAATAACCGGGTACCAGATTAGAGCGACATAAAGCAGCGGTGCGCCAATTGCCACCACTGTCAGTGACAGGCCAGCATGCGGATAGAAAACCCTTTCATTAAAAACGATATGACTATTCAAAAGCCCGGCAACGTTGGTCAGGGTGGCTTTAAGTCGCAGAAGCCTTTCCCTAAGCAGTAACATGGATTGTTTCAGGTAGAGCAGTAAAAAGCCAATGGCGAACTCCGCACCCGCCAGCTCCGCAAGCATCACCACTTCGACAGCAAATGGCGCAATCAGGATAACGATTGACCAGAATAGAATCGCTCTTATTTGATGTCTGCCGGGCTTTATTTTCATGGCTTCCCTGTGCTGGTTTCCTGAATCCAGTATCGCTGGGCTACTGGCCGCGCCCGGAGTAATTCCGGCGGTACGTTATGTGGACAGTGCTATGTGCCGGCTTCCCCATTAAGCAGCTGGTACCCGGCATAGGAGGCAGCAATGACCAGAATCCAGAACAGGATGCTGAGTACAACAACCAGGAAACCGTCTGGCTGCCTGCCAGGTTTCGTAAACGGTTTACATAACCAGTAGCCGGGCACCTGGAACAGGATTTCAGCCGCTATCGAAAATACAATTTCAAACAGGAACCGGCCCAATACCCGGAATATTCCTGTGAATACCTCTTCCATGAAGCTCCTCTCATTGCTCGGCAGGTTTTACCTGCCTGTCTCAGGCATGGTCATATCCCGGTTAATGGCAGTGTCGGGATGTGACTGTTTTCTTCCGTATGGACCCTATTTAACCACGCCGGATCGGTGTAATCCCGTGTAATTTCTGCGGGCTCAGTCAGCCGGTAATTACCAGCGCCTTTAGAAACAACAGTACCGCCGGATGGTCGGCGGCGGTGCGCTTGAAGGTGGCGGCGTTCTGGATTTCGTATTGGAACTGGTCCGGGCGCAGGGCGATAAGCTCGCCGTCCTGCTGGTGGCGCCTTGCCAGGTAGGAGGGAAGGAAGCCGATGAACTTTCCTGACTGGATCATGGCCAGGCGCGCTGCCATATGGTTGGCGGTGCTCTTGTTGGGAAACAGGCGATACAGGTGGGCGGCGCCGGAGAGCACCGCGTGGCTGGGGGCCGCCAGTTCTTGCTGGGTCAGTAACTCCTCACTAACGTTGGGTTCTGAGGCCAGCGGGTGGCTGCGGTGACAGTAGAGTAGTGACTGGTGGTTGAACAGGGGGCGGTAATCCAGGCCCGGACGCCTGGTGTGCAGTGGGTTGATACCCACGTCCGCGCGACCGGCAAGGATTTCCAGCTCCAGTTCCTGTGGCGCGGCCAATTGCAGGTCCAGTTGCAGCTGGGGCGCACGTTCGCGGATGCCGGCCAGGGTGGCAGGCAGGTCCAGCTGGGGAATCTCCAGCGCGTCGTCCGGCAGCACGATGCGCAGGCTGCCGGTAAGCTGGGACTGGATGGCGTTGACCTGGCTCTTGAAGGCGGCCAGGTGGCCGTCCAGTTCGCCGATTGCCTGGTACAGGGCCTCGCCATCCGGGGTCAGCTTGAAGTCTGCGCGGCCTCGGGAGCGCAGGCACAGTTGCATGCCCAGGCGGGTCTCCAGGTCGGTGAGGTGCAGGCTGATGGTGGAGCGGCTGATGTTGAGTGCCACCTCTGCCGGGGCCAGTCCGCCCGCACGCACCACCTCGCGGAAGACCCGCAGCAGCCGCAGGTCCATATCGGTGACTCGCCCACCCAGTGCCTTCTTGCCGCTCATCAGGTTATCCACTCTCGTTGAAAGACGGGTTTCCCGCCATGTCCGCGGGGCCCTGATGCGGGGAAACACCAGGGTAGGCGGCAGAATAGACCAAAGTTTGACAGGGGTAAATTTTAGTTGGAGAAAATACACTATGCGTCCTCTCGGCCCCCGTCCAGAATTCCGGGTATCTGCCCAAAGTCCACTAGATGCAAGGAGTCCGATAGTGCAGCTGGCAAAACCGGAATTGTTGAAGACACAGAACTATATCAATGGCCAGTGGCGGGATGCCGCCTCCTCTATCGAGGTGCGCGATCCGGCCAATGGGACGCTGCTGGCGGAGATCGCCGACGGCTCCGCGACGGACGCCGGGGCGGCGGTGGCTGCGGCCCATACCGCTTTGCCGGCCTGGCGCGAGAAGACCGCGGCCGAGCGCGCGGCGGTGCTGAAGCGCTGGCACCAGCTGATCATGGACAATGCCGATGACCTGGCCCGCATCCTCACCCTGGAGCAGGGCAAGCCTCTGGCGGAGGCGAAGGGCGAGATCGCCTATGGCGCGTCCTATATCGAGTGGTATGCGGAGGAGTGCCGCCGCGCCTACGGCCAGACCATCCCCACCCACAATCCGGCCATGCGCCTGCAGACCATCCGCCAGCCCGTGGGCGTCGTGACCTGCATTACGCCGTGGAACTTCCCCAATGCGATGATCACCCGCAAGGCGGCACCGGCACTGGCAGCCGGCTGTACCGTGGTGATCAAGCCGGCCTCCGAGACGCCGCTGTCTGCGCTGGCCCTGTGCCAGCTGGCGGAGGAGGCGGGCCTGCCGGCGGGCACCATCAATATGGTGGTGGGATCCGACGCCCCGGCCATTGGCAGGGTATTGACCGAGGATGAGCGGGTGGCCAAATTCACCTTTACCGGCTCCACCGCCGTGGGCAAGATCCTGATGGCCCAGTGCGCCACCGGTGTGAAAAAGATGTCCATGGAGCTGGGCGGTAATGCGCCGTTTATCGTCTTCGATGACGCCGACCTGGACACCGCGGTCAGCGCCTGTGTGGCCACCAAGATGCGCAATGCCGGCCAGACCTGCGTGTCCACCAACCGCATCTACGTACACGAGTCAGTACACGACGAGTTTGTGGAAAAACTGCGGGCAAAGGTGGCGGAACTGCAGGTAGGCCATGGCACTGACGAGGGAGTTACCGTGGGTCCGTTGATTCACCGCCGCGCTGTCGAGCGGGTGGCGCAGCTGGTGCAGGACTCGGTCGACGCGGGTGCCACCATCGAACTGGGTGGCGACTTCCTGCCGGCGGGCGAGAACTACTATGCGCCCACGGTGATTTCGGGCGTAACCGATGACATGCGTATCGCACAGGAAGAGATCTTCGGCCCGCTGGCACCGGTGCAGAAATTCACCGACGAGGACGATGTAATCCGCCGTGCCAACAATACCCCCTACGGCCTGGCGGCTTATGTGATGAGTGAAAACATCCGCCGCGCCAACCGGGTGGTGGAAGCGCTGGAATACGGTATGGTGGCCTGTAACACGGGCGTATTCTCCACCACCGTGGCGCCTTTCGGCGGCAGCAAGGAATCCGGCATTGGCCGCGAGGGCGGTGTCGAGGGTATGGCGGAATTTTACGAAACCAAGTACTGCTGCTTTGGCGCCTGATATTGAACGACACGCAGGAGCGGCCAGCGGCCGCTCCTGCGGGACTGAAACAAAAGTATGTGATCGGCCATAATGACGGTCACGGCACAGAGAGATAACACAAAGGGAAAACCCGGAGTAAAGACTATGTCCGAAATGAACAGTGATGCATTCTGGATGCCATTCACCCCGAATCGCTCCTTCAAGGCGGCGCCGCGTATTGTCGAGCGCGCCGAGGGTATTTACCTGATGGAGAAGGATGGCCGCCAGATTATCGACGCGACCGCCGGCCTGTGGTGTTCCAACGCCGGCCACTGCCGCACCGAGATTGCCGACGCGATCCACCAGCAGGCGAAGAAGCTGGATTACAGCTCCATCTTCAACTTCGGCCACGAACTGAGTTTTGAATATGCCAACCGGCTGGTGCAGTACACGCCGGACGGACTCAACCGGGTATTCTTCGGCAATTCCGGTTCCGAGGCGGTGGAGAGTGCCCTGAAGATTGCGCTGCAGTACCAGCGCGCCCGCGGCAAGGGTACCCGCACCATGTTTATTGGTCGCGAGAAGGGTTACCACGGGGTGAACTTCGGCGGCATTTCCGTGGGCGGTATCGCACCCAACTACCAGAGTTTTGGCCAGCCGGTGAAGGCCAACCATATGCGCCATACCCTGGATATCGAGCGCAATGCCTTCAGTCGCGGCCTGCCGGAGCACGGCGTGGAACTGGCGGAGGACCTGGAGCGGCTGGTGGCCTTCCACGGCGCCGACCAGATCGCCGCGGTGATTGTCGAGCCCTTCTCCGGCGCCGGCGGTGTGGTGCTGCCGCCCAAGGGCTACCTGAAGCGCATCCGCGAGATCTGCGACCAGCACGACCTGCTGCTGATTTTCGATGAGGTGATCTCCGGCTGGGGCCGCACCGGTTCCGCGTTTGCGTCCATCGAGTGGGACGTGACCCCGGACATGATTACCTCGGCCAAGGGCATTACCAATGCCGCCGTACCGCTGGGTGCGGTGTTTGTGCACGACCATATCTACAACACAGTGATGAACGCCGCCCCCGAGGGCATGGTGGAGTTCTTCCACGGCTACACCTATTCCGCCCACCCGGTGGCCTGTGCCGCGGGCATGGCGACCCTGGATATCTACGAGCGCGAGGGCCTGCTGACCCGCGCCTCGGGCGATATCGGCAAACACTGGGAAAATGCCCTGCACAGCCTGGCGGACCTGGACAATGTGATCGATGTGCGCAACTACGGCCTGGTGGGCGCGATCGAGCTGCGCGCGCCGGCGGAGCTCAAGGGCAAGTTCGGCGGCAAGGCTTCCATGGCGGCCTGGGATGCGGGTGTGATGGCGCGCGGCATCGGCGATGCCCTGTGCATGTCCCCGCCCCTGATCATCGAGGAGCACCAGATCGACACCATCGTCGAGAAACTGCGCGGTGTGATCCAGTCCCTGGCGTAACGGCCAACGGGCTTTTGGCGACAGGCGGGCTTTGCCCGCTTCCTGTCGCCATTGCCTACACTGAAAGAGGGCCTGTTAGCAGGCCCTTAATGCGGCCCGGTGTCGCGATCCAGGCGTTTGCAGAGTCGGCTGGTGATCGCGATTCCCGGGCCGCGCCTGTGTCCGGTTGTCCCGGGCAGTTTCCTGTCCCCATCCTCTTTATCACGATAGCCGCTCCCCGGTCACTTTGGACAGATATGCTCCCGCACTACAATCCGTGAGTATCAATGTCCCAGAGGGAGACCATTCCATGGACTATGAAACCACTACCATGGCCACACGCCCGGTACTGCGGGTACTCACCGAGAACTGGTGGGTGCTGCTCCTGCGCGGGGTCTGCGCGGTGCTCTTCGGTATCCTCGCCTTTATCTGGCCGGGGCTGTCACTGCTGACGCTGGTGATCCTGTTCGGGGCCTTTGTATTCGCCGACGGTTTCCTCGCGTTGGTGGCGGCGGTGCTGGGACGGCATGAATCCACGCCCCTGTGGTGGCTGATCATTGCCGGGCTGGTGAGTGTTGCGGCGGGTATCGCGACCTTTATCTATCCGCAGGTGACCGGACTGGTGCTGATGATCTTTATTGGCAGCTGGGCACTGGTGCGCGGGGTATTCGAGGTAATCGGGGCCATCCGCCTGCGCCAGGAAATACAGCAGGAATGGTTGCTGATCGCCTCCGGCCTGCTGTCGGTGATTTTTGGAATTGCGGTACTGGTGAGTCCCGGTGCGGGGGCGCTGGCACTGCTGTGGGTAATTGCTGGCTATGCCATTGCCTTCGGCCTGCTGGAGATCTGGCTGGCGCTCCGGTTGCGCAAATATGGCCGGGCGGCGGCCTGACGGCAAGATGCCGGAAACCGGTGCTGGCGACAGGACCCCGAAGCGCCTGGATCAGTCCCGGCGATTGAAGCGGTGCCAGCGTCTTGCGCGCTGGCTGCCAAACGGATGCACGACTGCGCCCGGGCCGGTTTTACGGCCGCAGGCGGCGTAGGGGTTAGTGCGGGAGTCCCTGCCGGTGCCGAAGAAATGCTGTACCGCCTGCTCGGCTTCCGCGCGGCATGGGTAGGGGCCGAAGCACCGCCCACCGCGTACCTGGAAATACCAGTCGTCCCCGAGCTTGTAGAAACGGTCCGATCGCGGCGGGATGCCGCGGCCGGTTTCACCGGCGCGATGCTGGTGCATGTCGACCCTCCTGGAAACCGACCGCTACCCTGCGCCGGTTTCAGACTGCCTGAGGTACTGCTGCCAGGCGCTGGCTAGCGCCCGGCTTTGGCTACCCTCGGTTCCTGCTCGCGGTAGCGCACCGCGTAGAGATTCAGGCCCTTGAGGACATTCAGGGCCTCGAAAATCTGGTTGTCGTCCGCATACCACAGTTCGCGGCCGGCCTTCTCGCGCTGGCGATCGGCCGCTGTGCGGTCCTCGCCACCGTTGCCGTTACCCAGGTGGCCCGCCAGGTCCGCCTCGGTGGTGCGCGCGGGGCCCTCCATGCGCGTCACCTTGACCCGCTCGACTACAATATCCGGTGTAATGCCCTGGGCCTGGATGGAGCGGCCATTGGGGGTGAAGTAGAGTGCGGTGGTGAGTTTGATCGCGCGCTCATTGTTGATCGGGATCACGGTCTGCACCGAGCCCTTGCCGAAGCTGTCTGTGCCCATGACCACCGCGCGGCGATGATCCTGCAGCGCGCCGGCGACAATCTCTGCGGCAGAGGCGGAGCCGTCGTTGATCAGCACTACCAGCGGCACACCGTCGGTGAGGTCGCCGGGTTCTGCGGAGTAACTCAGGTTGGCGGATTCGCTGCGACCCTCGGTGTAGACCACCAGCCCTTCCTCGAGGAAGGCATCGGCCACTTCCACGGATGACTGCAGCACCCCGCCGGGATTATTGCGCAGGTCCAGCACCAGTCCTTTCAGTTTACCCTTGTCCTGCAGCTTGCGAATTTCCCGCATCACATCGGTGCCGGTGTCCAGCTGGAACTGGCTGATGCGCAGGTAACCGTAACCCTCGTCCAGCACTTTGCTGCGGACACTGCGCACGCGCACGGTATCGCGCTTGAGGGTGACATCGAAGGGTTGCTTGTAGCCCTTGCGGGCAATGGTCAGGGTCACGGAGCTGCCCCGCGGTCCACGCATACGCTCGACTGCCTCATCCAGGCTCAGTCCCTTGAGGGACTTGCCGGCGAGGCGCAATATCACGTCGCCGGCCTTGAGCCCGGCGCGCGCCGCTGGTGTGTCGTCCATGGGAGTGATTACGGTGATATGCTCGTTCTCGATCCCCACCTCGATACCCAGGCCGGCAAACTCGCCGGTGGTATTGGCCTGCAGGTCGTCAAACGATTCGCGGTCGAGGTAGGACGAGTGTGGGTCCAGGCCCTGGAGCATGCCGCGAATGGCATATTCCAGCAGGGTGCTGTCATCCACTTCCTCGATATATCCCTGGCGTATCTGTTCGAACACCTTGGCAAAGCTGCGCAGGTCTTCCAGGGGCAGGCGTGTAGTGGCGGAGGGTATCACCTGTTCGGCCGGGTCCCCCTCGCTGAGCCCCATCAGAGGCAGGGCGGTGAGAGCGGCTGCGCCCAGGAAGGTGGTCAGCGCCTTGGGTTTGAACATAACGTCGGGACCTCTGCCTTATTGCTCGCTTCTTTGCAAAAGTGTAGACCGCGGCGGCTGGCAGAGTTTTCAAGTTGGCGCGACACTCAACCGTGTGCAAAAACGGAGTGCCACTTGCTGACACGGGCGCCGAAAGCGGTTCGATGCAGCGGCCCGCTTTCTGCCCCGCCCTGAAGCGCGCTTTTCATTGCCTTTTTGCCGGGCTCAGGAAAGCGCGGTTATCGCGATGATAGACAAAAAGTGCGCGCGTCATCGAAAGCCCGGTGGGGCCCTGCGGCTGGACTTTCCAGTTTGTGTTATTCATGTATTCACCGCTGCGCCGCCGGGCCGGCACACGGGATTCGATCCGCGACACGGTTATGTTTTCGGCGGGAAGTCACCGGGTCAGGTTGTTATCGGGGTATGCGAATCCCGGCCCGCGCCGGGATGGGGAAACTGGCTGGTGGTGCGGCAGGCTAACGGCGGGGCAGGGAGGACTCGACGGGGATAATTATCCCCGGCACCAAACCGTGGGGTCCTGCGGTTTGCCGCGGTGGCGGATTTCGAAATAGACGCCGCTGTATTCCAGCCCGCCGCTGTTGCCCACCCGTGCAATGGTCTCACCGCGCTCCACCCACTCGCCCAGGCTGCGGGTGAGCGACTGGTTATGGGCGTAAAGGCTCATGTAGCCGTCGCCGTGATCGAGGATCACCAGCATGCCCTGGCCGCGCAGGTAATCGGAAAAGACCACGCGGCCGCGGTGAATCGCCCGTACCGGTGTGCCCTCGCCGGCGCGGATGGTAACGCCCTTCCAGGTGATGCCATTGTTGCGGCGCTGGCCAAAGGCGTTGGCGCGGCGGCCCTGGGCCGGCCACTGCATGCGGCCGCGCTGTTTGGCAAAGGGCATCTGGTCCTCGGGGTTGACCAGTGCCGCGATGGCCCGGCCCACTTCATCCACCAGCCGCTGCAGGCGGCTGCGGTCACCCTGCAACTGTTTCAGTTCACCACTCTTGTCGGCCAGTCGCGCGGCCAGCTTGTCGAGCGTCGCCTGGCGCGAGCGCTGCGCACTGACCAGCTGTTGCTCGCGGTCTTCCAGTTGCTTTCGCTCTGCGTCAAGCGTGTCACGCTCGTGCCGAATACTGGTGCTGACGGTGTCGAGATTGGTGAGGGTTTCGAGGTAGTCGTCGATAACGCGGCTGCGTTCTTGGAGGAAGTATTCGTGGTAGCGGAGCTGGCGGGCGATGTGCTGCGGGTCTTGCTGGTTGAGGAGCAGCTTGACCTGCTCCTGTCTGCCGAGTCGGTAAGCGGCGGCGACTTCCTGCTCGACCCGCCGCTGCATACTTCGTCGCGATTCTTCCAGCTGCTGCTGTTCTTCCTTCAATTCCTTCAGCTTGTCGGTGCGACTGCGCATGTCGTTCTTGATCTTGTCGATGCGCTTGTGCAGTTCGGAAATATCGCGCTCGTTACGCTCCAGGTCCTTGAGCAACTGGTCGCGCTCGCTGCGGACCTGGTTCAGCTCTTCCTGCAGCGACTCGATACGTTGCTTGATTTCCCGCAGCCGCTCCTGCTGTTCCTGCTCGCTCTGGGCGAACGCCGGCAGTGCCAGCAGGGTGGCGAAAACAATTACCAGTAACTTCATGCTTTGAATTGCACCAGGTTTTTTCCAGTCATTTCTTCCGGCTGCTGCAGCCCCATCAGGGCCAGCATGGTCGGGGCCACGTCCGCCAGGCTGCCGCCGTCGCGCAGGCTGACATCGCGCTTGCCGACGTAGACGAAGGGCACCGGCAGGGTCGAGTGCTGGGTGCTGACCTGGCCGGAGCCGGCGTCGAACATTTCCTCGACATTGCCGTGGTCGGCGGTGATCAGTACCTCGCCCCCGGCGGCCAGTGCCGCATCCACCACGCGGCTAACGCAGGTGTCCAGGGCCTCGACAGCCTTGACTGCCGCCTCGAACACGCCGGTATGGCCCACCATGTCGCCGTTGGCGTAGTTGCAGATGATCGCATCGTAGTCGCCACTGTCGATGGCTGCCACCAGCTTGTCGGTGACTTCCGGCGCGCTCATCTCCGGCTGCAGGTCATAGGTAGCGACATTCGGTGACTTGATCAGTTCCCGTACCTCGCCCTCGTACGGTTCCTCGCGGCCACCGCTGAAGAAGAATGTGACGTGGGCGTACTTTTCCGTCTCGGCAATACGCAGCTGGCGCTTGCCCTGCGCGGCCAGGTACTCGCCAAACGAATTGACCAGCTTTTCCGGCGGGAAAGCACAGCTGGCCTGGATGTCGGCCGCGTACTCGGTGGTCATGACGAAGTCTGCCAGCCTGGGTGCGGACTGGCGCTCGAAGCCGTCAAAATCCGCCTCGGTGAATGCGCGCGTCAGCTGGCGCGCGCGGTCGGGGCGGAAGTTCATGAATACCAGTGCGTCGCCGTCGGCGATCGGCGCGGCCTCGCCCACCAGGGTGGGGGCTACGAACTCGTCGTTCTCGCCGCGCTCATAGGCGGCATCCAGGCCCGCCATGGCGTCCGGGGCACTGTGCGCGGCCACGCCCAGGGTGAGCATGTCGTACACGGACTGGGTGCGGTCCCAGCGCTGGTCGCGGTCCATGGCGAAGTAGCGCCCGGCCAGGGTGGCAATGCGGGCGTTGCCCACCGAGTCGCAGACCTGCGTGAGGCGCTCCAGCGAGGGCCTGGCGCTGCGCGGCGGGGTATCGCGGCCGTCGAGGAAGGCGTGCAGGTAAATCCGTTTGGCGCCGCGCTGGGCTGCCAGGGTCACCATGGCCACGATGTGGTCCTCGTGGCTGTGCACGCCGCCCTCGGACAACAGGCCCATGATGTGCACGGCGCCGTCGTTGGCGATCGCCTTGTCCACGGCTGCGGTGTAGGCCGGGTTGCGGAAGAAGTCGCCGTCCTCGATCGCCTTGTTGATGCGGGTGAAGTTCTGGTACACGACCCGGCCGGCCCCGAGGGTCATATGGCCCACTTCCGAGTTGCCCATCTGGCCTTCCGGCAGGCCCACTGCCATGCCCGAGGTCTGGATCAGGGTTTTCGGCTGTTCGGCCCAGATCCGATCCCATACCGGGGAGTTCGCCGCAGAAATGGCGTTGTGCTCGTTGGTGTCACTGTGGCCGAAGCCGTCCAGGATCAGCAGGACCAGGGGACGATGGGTCGAGGGCATGGTGTGCGGGTTCCTGTAGTTTGTTGGTCGAACGAGATAAGGACGCGGATTTTAACCTGTTTGGCGGCCCGGGGTCAGGTATTGCATCCCGAAGATCTGGTTAAGATTTACTCACAATGGTGTATACTCCCGCCCTCTCCGGTCCCACGGGGCCGGAGCCGGATATTCGGTGCCGGCGCCATGGCGCCGGCGGGACGAGCAAAAACAAGACAAGAAGATAGGGGGACGAATTGGACTTCTTCGTCTTTATGAGTGAGCAGTGGCTGCTGGTCAGCCTGCTGGTGATCCTGTTATACGCGTTTGCCTTCAGCGAGCGCTTCCGGGCCGGTACGCCGGCCTCGGTGCACGAAGTGACCCGATTGATCAACGTGGATGGCGCACAGGTGCTGGATGTGCGCGATAAGGCTGAGTTCCGTGCCGGACATATCGTCGATGCGCTGAATATCCCCCATAGTGAAGTGGCGGACCGCATCGGCGAGCTGGAGAAGCTCAAGGACAAGCCGCTGATCGTGGCGGACAAGATCGGCCAGCACGCGGGCGCCGTGGGGCGCCAGCTGAAAGCGCGCGGCTTCCAGGTGCGTCGCCTGCAGGGCGGTATGTCCGAGTGGAGCAACCAGAACCTGCCGCTGGTCAAGGGCTAGCGGCACGGCGCCCCGGTGCGTCGATCGACTGAGTGGTACCCGACATGCAAGAAGTAACCATCTACACCACCCGCTTCTGTCCTTTCTGTGTGCGCGCCAAGTACCTGCTGGATCGCAAGCAGGTGCCCTACCGCGAGATTCCCGTGGACGGCAACCCGCAGAAGCGCGCCGAGATGACCGCCCGGGCCGGTGCCCGGACGGTGCCGCAGATCTGGGTCGGTGACGAGCATGTGGGTGGCTGTGACGAGCTGATGGCTGCGGAGCGCAGCGGCGAGCTGGACCGGTTGCTGCGGGCCTGAGGGGCATCACCCGCTCACCTGCGCCTGCTAGCGTCAGCGGATGGCTGGCAGCGGATCATCCAGGTGCCGGTTCCGCCCCTGGCGGGATTGTCACCCCGAACGTCAATTTATGGCCTTGAAATGGCATTCGCAGGCCCCATTGAAAGACCCATACAAGGAGTCTTTCTCAGGGAAGGCATAGAGATAAACCATTGAGCATAAAGAACAGGCAGTGACATGGCTGAAGAACAAAACGGCGCAGCGGCAAACGCAGAGGCTTCCAACGTACAATTCCAGATGCAGCGCATCTACCTGAAGGACCTGTCCTTCGAGACCCCGATGGGGGCTGAGGTTTTCAAGAAACAGTGGAAACCGCAGGTTAACCAGGAACTGAACACCAAGACCGCCAAGATCGAAGACGATCTGTACGAAGTGGCGCTGACCCTGACCATCACCGTCAAGCTGGAAGACGAGACCGCCTTCCTGGTGGAAGTACAGCAGGCCGGCCTGTTCGGCATCACCGGGCTGGAAGGCCAGCAGCTGGCACAGGCACTGAACACTGCCTGCCCGCAGATCCTCTTCCCGTACGCCCGCGAAGTGGTCGACAACGTGGTTACCAAGGGTTCCTTCCCGGCCCTGATGCTGCCGCCGATCAACTTCGACGCGCTGTTCTCTGCTGCCATGCAGCAGGCGCAGCAGCAGGCAGAGCAGGGTTCCGAGGAAAAAGCGGAAGCCTGATAGGCGGAAACTTCCCGCCCAGCGAAAAGGCCCCAACCGGGGCCTTTTTTCGTTTTGGGTTGCCACCGGCTTGCCGGGCCGCCAGAGAGTGGTAGTCTGGCGGCAATTGCCCCGGGGAGATAAGGATGGACTGGGATTTACCACGGCCGTTTGTCTGGCCGGTCACGGTGGAGGCCGTGCATGTCGATGGCCTGCACCACGCCAACAATGCGGAGTACGTCCGCTGGTGCGAGCGCGCCGGCTGGAACCACAGTGTGGAACTGGGGCTGGATGTCACTCATTACCAGGCTCTTGACCGGGGAATGGCAATTCGTCACGCCGAGTACGACTATATACTGGCGGCGAGGGAGGGCGACGAGCTGCTGTTTGGCACCTGGCTGACCAGGGTGGACGGGCGACTCAATATGACCCGTCGCTTCCAGGTGTTCCGCGCTGCCGACAGCGCGCTGGTCCTGCGGGCCCAGTGGCAGATGGTGTGCATTGAATTGTCCTCGGGCCGGCCGCGGCGCATGCCGGCGGAGTTCCGTGAGATCTATACCCCGGCGGTGGTGACTGACGAGTAGGGCGCCTCCCCGATGTAATAACCGATTACAGCCAGTGGAGAAGGATCATGACTGAAGAGTTTGTCACCCTGACGGATAACACCGGTGCCCTCAAGGGCCGGACTCTTTTCATCACCGGCGCCAGCCGCGGTATCGGGCGCGCCATCGCGCTCAAGTGCGCCGCTGACGGTGCCAATATCGTGATTGCGGCGAAGTCCGATGAGCCACACCCCAAGCTGCCCGGTACCATCCATTCGGTGGCGGCCGAGGTGGAGGCGGCAGGCGGCAAGGCGCTGGCGCTCAAGGTGGATGTGCGCGAGGAAGACCAGGTGGCTGAAGCCATGGCGCAGGCCGCGGATACTTTTGGTGGCATCGATGCGGTGGTCAATAATGCCGGTGCCATCAATCTCACCAATGTGGAGTCCACCTCGCCCAAGCGCTATGACCTGATGCAGACGGTCAACAGCCGCGCGGTTTACCTGACCGCCCACCTGGCGATTCCCTACCTGAAGAAATCCAGCTGCGGCCATATCCTCAGCCTGTCGCCGCCGATCAACCTGCAGCCGCAGTGGCTGGGGCCGTTTGCGCCCTACGCCCTGTCCAAGTTTGGTATGACCATCCTCAGCATGGGCCTGGCCGAGGAGCTGCACGAAGCCGGTATCAGTGTTGCAACCCTGTGGCCGCGCACCCTGGTGGCGACTGCGGCGATCGAGTTTGCGGTGGGCAACCGCGAGATGTTCCAGCAGAGCCGCAAGCCGGCGGTAATGGCTGATGCCGCCTACGAAATCCTGGTGACGGAAAACATGGCCCTGAGCGGCCGGCAGGTTATCGATGAGGAGCTGCTGGGGGAGCGCGGGGTAAGTGATTTTACGGATTACGCGCACAATCCGGACAATGCGGCCAACCTGGCCCTGGACCTGTTCCTGGATCCGTAAGCCGTCGTGGGGGAGGTAAGATGACGACTGACAATAACCTGTTTCAGGATGCGCTGGGCGAGCTGGGAGACGTGCGCCCGATCGAGCAGGAGCGCAAGGTCGCGCTCAGGAAGGATGACCCGCGCAACCGGGTAAACCGGCAGGCGCGTCGCGAGGCCGCCACTGCGGAAACCGCACGCGAACTGAACCCGCTGGGGGGGGAGTTCGTGGAGCCGGTGGATCCCTGGGATCCGCTGGAGTTCAAGCGCGATGGCGTACAGAACGGCGTTTACCGCAACCTGCGCCTGGGCAAGTACCGCGTGGATGCCCGCCTTGACCTGCACCGGCACACGGTGGAGATGGCCCGCCGGGCACTGTTCGAATTTGTGCGCGACTGCCTGGAAGCTGACGTGCGCTGCGCCCTGGTTACCCACGGCAAGGGCGAGGGGCGCAAGCAGCCGGCGCTGCTGAAAAGCTGTGTTAACGCCTGGCTGCCACAGTTGCCCGAGGTGCTGGCATTCCACAGCGCGCAGAAGCAGCATGGTGGCCTGGGGGCGACCTATGTGTTGCTGCGCAAGAGCGAGCGCAAGCGCCAGGACAACCTGGAGCGTCACCAGCGCCGCAAGTAAAGCCCTTCCCCCCGGCGCCGGGCGGACACAAGGTCCGCCCCTGCGGGCAGTGCGGGTAAACCCCAGGCCGAATTTCCTTGCCCTTTCGTGGTGGGGCCACAGACACGCCTCGATCCATTGCCACCGTAGCTGGAGGGGCGGACCTTGTGTCCGCCCTTTTCCTCACATGGCTAACCCCCTTTGTGATCGCCGGCGCAGGCCGT
Source organism: Microbulbifer sp. JSM ZJ756 (assembly GCF_044383805.1). NCBI lineage: Bacteria > Pseudomonadati > Pseudomonadota > Gammaproteobacteria > Cellvibrionales > Microbulbiferaceae > Microbulbifer > Microbulbifer sp. JSM ZJ756. The sequence goes on from NZ_JBISER010000007.1 coordinate 174,138, forward strand.
GATCCTGATATGTTCAGGTACAGCGGGAAACTGTCCACGATAAATATTTACCTGGGAGAGATTCTGGGAAAAATAAAGAGCTGGGCGTATGTGGGCAGGGAGTTTTCAGGGGATTTAATTTGTTTGTAATTTTTCCGGCCTATTATCCCTTTCCAGCGAATGGCTGACCGGCCGCACCGTCAAGGTCGTGTGGGTGGTGCAGGCTTCGTTGATCTTCTCTCATCATCTTGATTGCGTAAATCGCGCTTGCGGCCCACTGCGGGCCGCTTTCTTTTTATTCCCCGGTATTGGCCAGGTAACCGTCCGCGCGGGTTCAGGGTGGCGGGGTTTCCGCGGGCTGGAATTCCAGCCTGGTTGCGCCTGCAGCTCCCTCGAGAATCAACAGCTCGCCATCGAACGACAGTCGCTCGGTCTGCGGCAGGGCCAGCAGGAAATCCTGCTCCAGTTCGCTGCTGTCGCGAAGGTCGATCATCGGGGCAACCGCGGGGGCTTTCGGCCAGGAAAGCTGGTCGCCGGAGCGGGACAGCCGGCCAGTGTAGGGGTTGGAACCGGAGTTACCACGAACATACCCCAGTGCATCGCAGGTGAAGTAGGGGCGCTCCCGCATCAGTTTGCGCCACAGCAGGCCAGTACGATGCTCCCGGCCATCCACCTTCAGGCTTTTCAGTAGCCAGGGTTGCCCGCAGAGAGAGCGTGGTTCCAGGCTCCCTGCCATATCCTCGCTGCCCGCCAGGCCACAGCCGTGCAGGGCGCTGGCAAGGGTCAGCAGGCAGGCGGTCAGTATTGGCAGGCGGGGATTCACCATATCGGGAAACTCGTTGTTTTTCCGGTATTTAAGCGAATATCGGCCTGGGTTACTGTGTCCCAGTTCAAGACTGTGACCCAGTTCAAGGCTGTGGCCCGGTTAAGGACAGTACCCCGTCACAGCACTTTGCAGGACTGAAGGTGACGGGATCTATCAGTGTGATTACACGTCAGGGTTTGTGGGGGTCAGATTTCCGCCTTGACGAACTCGATGTAGATATCCCCCGGCGGGTCGCGCAGGATCAGGCGGTTGCCTCCGGACTTGGTAAAAGCCTGGCGGGTGCCGGCCAGCGCGCGCAGGAACTGGTTTTCCTGCTGCATCAGTGGCTCCGGCCCGGCCATCTTGGTGGATGCAAAGCTGGAAGTGTCCCAGAGGATCAGCCCGTTATCGGTAATCTGCAGGGAGCCGCGGTAGGTGTTGATGCCGCTCTTGCCCATCACGTTGCCTTCCCGGTTGCACAGGAAAGTGAAGCGGCCGGTATCCTCGACCGACACCATGTCACCATTGAGGCGCAGGCGCTTGAGTTCCCACCGGTTACCGCAGACACTGCCGAGGCTGCCGGCACTCTGGGTCACCTGGGGTTCGTCTGTGCCGATGCCGATACAACCGGTCACCACAATGGCCAGTCCCGCCAGCCATAATTGCGCCAGTCTACTCATAACCGTATCGCTCCATGCTCGCATGCAAAAAGGCGGCGCAACTTCCCTGCGCCCATGGCCAAGCTTAGTCCCTGCCCGATGCCACTGCCGCCGGTCCGGATGATTTCGGCGACAAGCTATGCTTACAGGGTGTTACACGCCCCCAGCTGGAATGGAACTGGAACCAAGGGATCCCGGCTTCACCATGTTCAGACGTACAAAAATTGTCGCGACACTCGGCCCGGCTACCGACAAGGCCGACGTGCTCGCACACCTGATCAGCGCCGGTGTGGATACCGTGCGTCTCAACTTTTCCCACGGCCAGGACAGCGACCACCGCCGCCGCGCCGATGAGGTCCGCGCCGAAGCAGCACGGCAGGGGCGGCATGTGGCTGTACTCGGGGACCTGCAGGGTCCGAAGATCCGGGTGGGGCGATTCAGTGAAGGCCGGGCTCACCTGGAAAAGGGCACTGCCTTCACCCTGGATCCACAATGGCAGTCCGGGGGCGGTAATGGCACTGGCGTATCGGTGGACTACCGGGAGCTGGCCGCCGACTGCGCCCCGGGCGATATCCTGTTACTGGACGACGGGCGCCTGCGCCTTGCGGTAGAAACCGTGGTCGACAATGTGGTGCACACCCGGGTCGAGGTGGGTGGCTGGTTGTCGAACAACAAGGGCATCAACAAGCTCGGTGGCGGGCTTACCGCGCCGGCACTGACCACCAAGGATCGCCACGATATCGAGCTGGCGGCGCAGCTGGAGGTCGATTACCTGGCGGTGTCCTTTCCCCGCGATGCCGATGATATCCAGCAGGCGCGGCAGCTGCTGCGCACCGCCGGCGGGCAGGCGCATATCGTCGCCAAGATCGAGCGCGCCGAAGCGGTAGCGGACGAGGAAAACCTGGATCGGCTGATCCTGGCCAGTGATGCAGTCATGGTGGCCCGGGGCGACCTTGCAGTTGAGATTGGCGACGCCGAACTGATGGGGGTGCAGAAATACCTGATCAAGCGCGCCCGCTACCTGAACCGGGTGGTAATCACTGCCACCCAGATGATGGAATCGATGATCTCCAGCCCGGTGCCCACCCGTGCCGAAGTGTGCGACGTGGCCAATGCGGTGCTGGACGGCACTGATGCTGTAATGCTGTCGGCGGAAACCGCGGCGGGGGATTACCCGGTGGATACCGTCGAGCATATGGCCGAGGTGATCCTGGGGGCCGAAAAGCACCGGGTCCTGCGCCGGCCGCCCCGGGTCATGCAGGATAATTATCCCGCCGGCGACGAGTGCATCGCCATGGCGGCGATGACCATCGCCAACCACTGCCGGGATATCAAGGCCATCATCTGCCAGACCGAAACCGGCAACACTGCCCTGCTGATGTCGCGTGTGCGCGCGGATATTCCCATCTTTGCCTTCTGCCGGCACCAGTCTTCCTGTAACCGGGTGGCACTTTACCGGGGGGTGGATCCGGTACACATGCAGGTCGAGGGGTTGGATGCGATGGCCCGGGATGAACAGGCAATCCGCCACCTCAAGCAGCGAGGGTTCCTGAAGCCCGGGGATTTTGCACTGGTCTCCCGCGGTTACCACCAGGACGTCGGTGGCAGTACCGATACATTGCGTATTATGCAGGTGGAGTAATACCGATGCCCGGGCGGCTTTCATTACCCGAGGGGGAAATCGTATAGTTAAGGCTGTACCGGGCAATAGCAGAAACTGGCGCAGCAATGCTGAACAGAAATATCGTGCGGGCCGGCGTGCTCGCCACTTTCGCAGTAACAATTGCAATATCAGGCGGGTGCGCTTCCCCCGGTGCACCGGTAGCGAAGCCCACCGGGCATACTTCACTCTCCTGCCAGGGAGACCCGGCGGTAGGTGTAATCGCCAGCGATGCCTCCCACAGGCGCCTGGCTGCGGCCTTCTTCCGTGAGGGCAGTCGCTTCCAGTTACGTAACCTGTATACCGAGGAAACGCAGGTGCTTTTCGATGGCAAGCCGATCTTCGAGCAGTGTTCCGGTATTGCCAGGACCATCGACAGCGAAGCGCGAGCCCGCGAGATCCTCAGGCTTGCCGGCACCGGGCACTGGCAAAAGCTGGTGGGCACCAGGGTATTTGCCTGTCGCAATGATCGCGCCGGCTGGTTTTTCTTCCTGAAAGAGCCGGGCGGTTTTATCGGCTACGCGGGCAAGCGCCAGTTGCCGGTATTCCTGGTCGGTATGCAATGCGAGCCGGACCAGTAGCCTGGAGTGCCTGCGCCGGCGCGACCGGTTTACGAGCGCACGCAACGCACCAGCGTTTTGGTTTCCAGCTCCTGTTCCACACAGTGAAATTTCTGGCCGTTCAGGCTCAGTGCTCTGGGGGATCCCTCGGGCGCGGTCGTGCTGGCACAACCGGCAACTCCTGTCGCCAAGGCCACTGCTAGCAGAATACAACCTAATTTCTGCACCGCAGATACCTCGTGTTTTCGGGTTTTCAGTCGGAAAAACAATGCATCTCCTGACAGCCTAGGGGAACCAGGTGTCAATGTGAGGCTTGCGGCGCCAATTTGTGCAAAGCCACGCCGATCACATCAGCCGGGCCTTTCGTCAAACCTGTAGGGGCGGACCTCGTGTCCGCCCTTTTCCTGCACAGCCCGCGATCCCGTGGCCAACCCACTGCAGGTGATATTTTCCCAGTAGCCGGCCGGGCGGACGCAAGGTCCGCCCCTGCTAGGAATCGTACGTAATCACCCGGAAGGCAGGATATCGGTAAGCGTCGGTGCCAGGATGGACGGGAGGTACAGAAACAAAAAAGCCGCGCTCCGAAAGGAGCGCGGCAAGTCGTATGCTCAAGGAGCGTGGGGAGCAATCCGGCTCCCCCGAGAGAAAAGTTCCTGTGAGAAGAAAGGTTAGAAGTTGTAGCTGCCGGTCAGGGCGATGGTGCGCGGGGCACCGTAGAACCCGGTATCGAAAGGCCCGCCGAAGGCGTAACCGGCGATGCGGTATTCCTCATCGGCCAGGTTTTTGCCCACCAGGCCCAGCTGCCAGCTGCTGTCCGGGCTGTAGTAGGTGGCTGTCATGTCCACCAGGGTATAGGCCTCCTGGTCCAGCAGGCTGGGTGTTTCGAAAATCTGCGTATCGGCACGGTAGGAGATGGTCGGGTTGATGACCAGTTCCGCACCGCTCTGGAAGGGCAGGGAATAGTTCAGCTGGAACATCGCGGTGGTATCCGGGGTGTTCTGCAGGTCGCGCTGATCGGATACGTCCACGCCGCCGGTGATGAATTCCAGGAATTCAGTATCAGCGTAACCCAGGGCCAGGTTGGCCATGAGGTTGTCAGTCATGGCGAGTGTTGCTTCCAGTTCAAGGCCCTGGATCCGGGCCTCACCGGCGTTCAGCACGGCACTGGCAAAGCCACCACCTTCGACGAACTGCTGAACAGTTACCTGCATATCTTTGTAGTCAGCGCGGAATGCGGCGGCGTTCAGGCGCAGGCGATTGTCGAAGAGATCCGATTTCACACCGAATTCATAGGTATCGACGGTCTCCGGGTCAAAGCCGTCAACAGTTGACGGCAGCTGGCTGGCATCGCCACGCATGTCGAAACCGCCACTCTTGAAGCCAGCGCTATAGGTCGCGTAGACCATGGTGTCGTCGTCGATCTGGTGGTCGATGCCGATATGCGGGGTGAACTCACCCCAGCTGTCACTGTTTTCATAGTCGGTCAGGGCGCCAAGGAAGATCGCCGGGTCGCCGCCGGGTTTGTACTTGTTGGCGAACAGCGGGCTGTAGGTGCCGGCAAAGTTGCCCTTGAATACTTCTGCATTTTTCTCGTCACGGGTGTAGCGACCGCCGAGGCTCAGGTTCCAGTCGGCAGCAAAGCTCCAGTTGTAGTGGGCGTAGGCCGACAGGCTGGTGGTATCAACGGAACCGGCAACCTGTTGGGTCAGGCCTACCGGAAGAATCGGGTTGGCGGGGTCCGGGTTGAGGTTCAGGTAACCCAGTACTGCGTCAAAGGCACCGGCGGCGGTACCGGTGTAGTAGTAAATGCCGGTTACCAGGTCGGAGTTGGTACCGGTCCAGTTCAGCTGGAATTCCTGCGAGGTCTGGTCGTCCTCGTAGTAGGCCGGCACATCGAAGTCCGGGCGATTGACACTGTCGAAGTCGATGGCGGTCTCGGTCTCACCCTGGCGGTAGGCAGTGGTGGACTTGAGGGTGACACTGTCAGAGACGTCCCACTCGGCGGTAACAGAAGCACCGCTGGTTTCCACCAGGTTGTCGTACAGCATGTTGGACTGGGTGTCGTAGACGCTATCGAGCACCGGCTCGCCAGCCAGGCCCGGGGCAAAGCGATGGCCGTGCTTGGGTGCGGATTTGTCTGTGGTCTGGTCTGCGGCAATACGCACCCAGAGGTTGTCCGACGGGTTGAGTTCCAGGGCTGCCCGGGCACTGACCACGTCTTTGTTGTACTGCTCGTCCCCGGTGATGACGTTCTCGCCATAGCCGTCGCGCTGGAAGCTGGCGATGGCGCCACCCAGGTAGACGCCGTCGGCGATGGCGGTGGAGCCGGCCACTTTCAGGTCGGTCTGGCTGTAGCTGCCCAGGGCGCCGCTGACACGGAGGGTCGGGTCACCGGTCATCTTCTTGGTGACGTATTTGACCGCACCACCGATGGTGTTCTTGCCGTACAGGGTACCCTGCGGGCCGCGCAGGACTTCCACGCGCTCAACGTCGAGGATGTCCAGTACAGCGCCCTGTGGGCGAGCCAGGTAAACGTCATCCACGTAGATACCAACACCCGGCTCGAAGCCCCACAGCGGATCCTGCTGGCCGATGCCGCGGATATAGGCAGTCAGGGTAGAGTTGGTGCCGCGGCTGGCCTGCAGGGTGGTGTTCGGGGACAGCTTCTGGATATCGGTCAGGTCGCTGACGCCGTTCTGCATCAGCACGTCTTCGCTGATCGCGGTCACGGCCACCGGAACTTCCTGCAGGGACTGCTCACGCTTCTGCGCGGTCACGGTGACTTCCTCCAGCGCCGGCTGTTGGGCGTAGCTGAAGGTGGCGCCGCAGGCCAGCATTACGCCGGCGGCCAGGGGGTGGAATTTTATTGCTCTCATCGTGGCACTCTCCATTCACCAATTTATGGTTTTTATCGATGGTTCCACTGTATCCGCTCATGGCCCACTTGCCTGTTAGACCAAGGTATGACGCGGTTACAGCTGCGGGTGGAGGACAACTGTCACTGGCTGGGGTAAGGTTTGACGAAACCGGCGGGAATACCCCGCGGTCGCAACTGCCCGCCCAGCGCGGGCAGTTAAAAAGAATAAACAAAAACGATTAGGTGTGCGCGTTTGTTTAGCCTGACCACACTGGCAGCCGTGGCCCTGGCCTACCTGCTGCTCCTGTTTGCCATTGCCTTCTGGGGTGACCGCCTGCCGGCGGCGCGTATCCGCCCGTTCAAGCCACTGATGCTCGCCCTGGCCGGTACCTACACCAGTGCCTGGATGTTCTTCGGTACCCCGGCGCAGGCGGTGGAGGAAGGCTGGCTGGTGCCGCCCACATTTGTCGGTGCCACCCTGATGCTGGTTTTCGGCGCGCCGCTGCTGGCCCGGTTTGTCAGGCTGTCCAAGCAGCAGGGCTCAACCTCCATTGCCGACTTTATCAGCGCGCAGTTCGGCGGTTCGGCCTGGCTCGCGGCGGCGGTCGCAGTGCTCGCCCTCGTGGCCATTCTGCCCTACCTGGCCCTGCAGTTACGTGCCGTTGCGGACAGTTTCCTGTTCCTTGGGGACAGCGGGGAGCTCAATTCCTCCGTGGTGACCGGGCTGGTCAGTGTCACCCTCGGCGCCTTCGCCCTGCTGTTCGGCACCCGCCATATCAACAGCAGCGAGCACCGCAATGGCATGTTGCTGGCGGTGGCCTTCGAGGCACTGGTGAAGATCGGCGCGATCGCGGCGGTGGCCTGGTTCGTGCTGGGTGGTGCCTACGACGGTGCGGCGGACCTGGTGCGCGAGGCGCTGACCAGTGAGCGCGCGGCGCGCCTGGAGAGCCAGCGGCCCGCGGACACCGGCTTCCTGGCGGTGGTGGTGCTGGGGATGGCCGCCATGTTCTGCCTGCCGCGGCAGTTCCATATCCTGATGATCGAGAGTGACAGCGAGCGGGATATCGGCCCGGTGCGCAAGCTGATCCCCCTCTACCTGGGGATCCTGTCCGCCGCCATCCTGGTGGTGGGTTACGGTGGCCTGTTGTGGCTGCCGGACAGCCAGGCCAACCCGGAGCGCTTCGTGCTCGGCATTCCCCTGCAGAGCGGCTCGCCGGCGCTGGCCCTGTTCGCATTCGTGGGCGGGCTCTCGGCCGGTTCCAGCATGGTGATCATCGCCACCATCGCCCTGTCTACCATGATTGCCAATACGCTGGTGGTGCCTTTCTGGCTGCAGCGCCTGCGGGCTCAGGCGGGCGCTGCCGGCCAGGGCGCACTGGGCTCCGACCTGCGGCGGGTGCGGCGGGTCATCATTGCGGTGATCATGCTGGCCGCCTTTGGTTTCAACGAGATCATGGACGCCGGCGTGCGGCTGGGTACCTTTGGCCTGCTGTCCCTGGCGCTGGTGGCCCAGCTGGCACCCTCGATGCTGGCGGCCGTGTGCTGGCCGGGGCACTGGCCGCGCCTGCGCGCCGGCGGCGTGGTGGCCGGCCTCGCAGTTGGTGCCGCCGTCTGGTCCCTGTCGGCGCTGCCGGCGGCCCTGGGCGGGAATGACCTGGTATCCGCGGCGCTGGGACTGGCCTGGAACCCGCTGTCGATTGCCGCCCTGTTCGGCCTGGGCCTGAATATGCTGGTGCTGCTGCTGGTGTCGGTGCTGCTGGACCGCTGGCGACCGCTGCATCGCGGCGGCGCCGAGGTGCCGGTGGACCGGGAGCGGCTGCGGGCCCTGCTGGCGCGGTTTGTCGGTGACGATGCCGCCGCCCGCACCTTCAGCGGTATTGAAACCGGTGCGCCGGGTGCGGCCGGTCCCGGGATAACCGAGCCCACCGCAGACGTCTATCGGGAAACGGTGGAGAAGATCTTGGCCGGGATCGTCGGCTCCACCAGTGCCCGGCGCCTGGTGCGCCAGCCGCTGGGCAGCGAGGATGGCGCGCAGACACTGGAGCAGGCCTCGGCCATCTACCAGTTTGGCCGCGGCCTGCTGCAGAGCAGCATCGACAATATCGACCAGGGCATCTCGGTGGTGGATGCCAACCTCAACCTGGTGGCCTGGAACCGGCGCTATGTGGAGCTGTTCCGCTATCCGCAGGAAATGATCTATGTGGGCCAGCCGGTGGCCGAACTGGTGCGCTACAACGCCAGTCGCGGCGAGTGCGGGCCGGGGGCGGTGGAGATGCATGTACAGAAGCGCGTCGACCACCTGCGTGCGGGCACGGCCTACCGTGTACAGCGGCACCGCACTGATGGCACGGTACTGGAGATCCGCGGCAATCCGTTACCGGGCGGCGGGTTTGTAACCACTTACACCGACGTTTCCGATTACCAGAATGCGCTGGCGGAACTCACCGAGGTGCGGGATTCCCTGGAGCAGAAGGTGACGGCGCGCACCGCCGAGCTGGAGCAGCTCAACAGCGAGCTGCACGCCGCCAGTGCCGGCAAGACCCGGTTCCTGGCAGCGGCCAGCCACGACCTGGTGCAGCCGCTCAATGCCGGCCGCCTGTTCCTCGATGCCCTCTCCGCGCGCCAGCTGGACCAGGACAGCCGTCGCCTGTTGACCCGGGCCGACAGCGCCCTGGCCGCGGCGGAACAGCTGATCACCGATATGCTGCAGATTGCGCGTATGGACGCCGGGGACATTCACCCGAAGATCCAGCCGGTGCCGCTGGACCGGATTCTCGACGACGCGGTGGCCCAGGCGCGCCTGGCCGCCGAGGCTCGCGGTATCCAGCTGCGCTATCGCCCCAGCGATGCCTGGGTACATACCGATGAGAAAATGCTGCGGCGGGTGGTGCAGAACCTGCTCGACAACGCGGTGAAGTACACCCGTGAGGGTGGCGTGCTGCTGGCGGTGCGCCGCCGCGGCAGCGGCGTCTCGCTGGAAGTGTGGGATACCGGCAGTGGTATCGAGGCCTCGCAGCAGCGGGATATTTTCCGCGAGTTCTGTCGTCTCGGTGGCGTCGAGCGCGAGCATGGCTATGGCCTGGGCCTGGCCACGGTGGAGCGGCTGTGCCGGTTGCTGGAATCGCCCATCAGCCTGTCCTCCGCCCCCGGGCATGGCAGCGTTTTCCGGGTGCTGTTGCCCCAGGCGCAACCGGTCACCGGTGGCCAGGTGATCCCGGCTGCGGCGCGCCCCGCGGGTCGCAGCCTCAACCTGGATGTGCTGTGCGTGGACAATGAACCCGCCATCCTCGAGGCGATGCAGGCGCTGCTGGGCGGCTGGGGTTGCCAGCTGCGCTGCGCCCTGGGCCGCGAAGAGGCGCTGGCCATGGCGCAACCGGACCTGTTGCTGATGGACTTCCACCTGGACGACGAATGCGACGGGATCGCCCTGGCGCGGGAGCTGATGGAGTACTGGGGCACCACCGTGCCCTGCGTGATCATTTCCGCGGAAAATACCGATACCGTGAAGGCCAGTGCCCAGCAGCGCGGCTGGCAGTTCCTGCAGAAACCCCTGCGCCCGGCAGCATTGCGGGCCCTGTTGCAGGCGCGCCAGCGCGACCTGGCGGGGGCAGTCGGCGAGGGCCCTGCGACCAAGGTCGTATAGCGGCGGGCAGGTGTCACGCGCAGTCTATCCGGAAGAACCCTGTAGGAGCGGCCCATGGCCGCGATTTTCCGGATGGCATGTCCGCAGCCAGATCGCGGCCATGGGCCGCTCCTACGGCAATCCCCTTTTATCTGCCGGGGGCGATGATGACAACAACGAGGTACCGAAAATAATGAAAAAATACCTGCTGGAAATTCTGATGTTCAGCGCCTATGCGCTGTTCGCCGCATCCTGGGTCTCCGGCGCGATGCTGACGCCGCAGATCCAGGCCTCATTCGGCGAGGAGGGCTTTGCCAACGCCACCTGGGGCAGCCTGATGATCACCATCGCCAAGATCGTGGGCAACCTGGCGGCGGCCATGGTGTTGGTGCGGCTGGGTGCCAAGCGCGCTTTCACGCTGGCCATGTTGCTGATTGCTGCCGGTGGCATCGGCGCTTTCGCCGGTGACTACAGCAGCTGGTTGCTGTCGCGGTTGGCGCTGGGCCTGGGTGGTGCGCTGGCCATTGTCTATTTCAACCCGGTGGTACTGCATTATTTTGCCGCCGAGGAACGCCCGCTGGTCAACGGGATCAACGCGGCCGCTTTCAATACCGGCAACCTGCTTGCGCTGTTGTCCACGGGTGCGTTGACCACCTGGCTGGGGAGCTGGGAGTCGGTGGTGGGCCTGTACGGCATCATGGTGGTGGCACTGGCCCTGCTGTGGTGGCTGGCGGCAGAGAACTTTTCCCCTGATGGCAACCGCCCCGGCGATGCGCCGGTGGAAAAATATGGCCTGCGCGAGGGGGTACGGGAGGGATTCAACTGGTGGCTGCCGCTGGCTTATTGCGGCGTGCTGACCTGCTACATCGCGGTCTTCTCGCTGTTTCCCCTGATTGACGGCTTTGCCGTGGCCAGCAGCCACCTGTCGGCAGTGATGATCGCCGCCGGTATGGTGGGCACGGTGGCCGGTATTATCGTCACCAAACGCTACCCGTTGCGCCTGCCGGTGCTGCGTTACGCGGGGCTGGCGCTGGTGATCTTCGCCGCCCTGATGCTGGCCAGTCGCAACCCGGTGATTGCCTATGCCGCGGCGGCGCTGGCAGGGTTCTTTATGTTCCTGCCCATGACCGCGCTGGTGACGCTGCCGCAGGAACTGCCGGGCATGACGCCGGGGCGTATCACCGTCACTTTCGCCATGTTCTGGTCTATCTCTTACCTGATCGCGACCCTGCTGATTTACGCCGCGGGATTACTGGCGGACATGAGTGGCGAGCCAGCGCTGGCGGCCTACTTTGCCGTGGCCTGCTCCGCATCCCTGTTCATATTCTCGTTCCTGTTGCCGGAGTCCGGCCGCGGGGTTAGCGAAGAAAAAACAGAAGCCGTGAATGAAGAGGGTGGTGAGGAAAATGCGACAGCTTGATGCAAAACTGGAGGAGTGGCTGCAGGGCTTCAATGCCCAGGTGGAACAGCTGAAGGCCGCGGGCTTCGAGCCCACGCCCATCACTGCCCGCGAGGGGCTGGCCAACCTGACCCGTGGCTTCGTCGAGGCGGGCCCGGATATGGCCGTGTGCGAAACCGTGGTGCCGGGCAAGCATTACAATGTGCCGGTGCGGATCTACCAGCCGGAAACAATGTCCCCCGGGCCGGCAATCATCTTCAGCCACGGCGGTGGCCATATGGCCGGCAGTGTGACCGTGTACGATCCCATCTGCCGCCGCATAGCAGCTGCCTGCGAGCGTACGGTGATCTCTGTCGATTACCGGCTGGCCCCTGAAAACCCCTTCCCGGCCGGTGTGGAAGACCTGCTGACCGTAGTGCGCGGTGCCGGCCCGGCATTGGACCGGAAGGGCATCGCCCACAATGGCCACTGGATCCTGGTGGGCGATTCCGGCGGCGGCGCCATGACCGCCAGCGCCTGCCGCCTGCTACAGCACGAGCGCCACAATGTGGCCGGCCAGGTGCTTATTTACCCGAGCCTGGACTACACCATGCAGCTGCCCTCCATTGTGGAGAATGGCAGCGGTTACCTGCTGGAAAAGGAAAAGATCGGCTGGTATTTCGACAATTATTTCCAGGGGGCGGAGAACCGCAGCCAGTGCTCCCCCCTTTATGGCGAGTTCACCGCCAACCTGCCGCCTAGCCTGGTTGTCACCGCGGAGTTCTGCCCCTTGCGGGATGAGGGGATTGCCTACGTAAAACGGCTCAACGATGCCGGCGTGGAGGCACAGTGCCTGCATTTCGATAACATGATCCACGCCTTCCTGAATATGGAGGCGCTGGTGCCGGATGCCTGTGCGCGCTTCTACCGCCATACGGCGGAGTTTGTGCACGGGCTGTCATAGCCCAGACCCAGGCGTGCCCGGTCGCGGCCAGCGGCCGCTCCTACGGAGTGAGCTGTAAATCCAATGCGAATAAACCGTAGGGGCGAACCTTGTGTTCGCCCGGGTCCTGTGGCCGTGCACTGTGGCCGGGCGGACACGAGGTCCGCCCCTACAGGGAAAACGGGCGTAACTTGATTTCTCTTGCCTGCCGGCGTCGAGAGCAGGTTCCCTACAGCTGGGTCAGCCCCTGCGCCTCGCGGATCAGTTGTTTGCGGTCGCGCAGCTCCAGCTTGCGCAGGATGGCGGTGACGTGGCTTTTGACGGTGGGCTCGGTAATGTCGAGCTCGTAGGCAATTTGCTTGTTCAGCTGGCCCTGGGCAATCATGTGAAAGATACGCAGCTGCTGGGGGGTCAGCAGCGCCAGCCGCTGGCCCAGGCCGTCCTGGCAGGGCTCGGCCAGCACCTCCTCATCGAACCACTGCTCTCCTTCAAGCACCGCGGCGATACAGCGGGCAATTTCCTCCGGCCGGGCTGTCTTTGACAGGAAACCGCTGGCGCCCAGGCTGGCCGCCTGCTGGATCACCGTGTTTTTGTCACTGCCGGAAACCACCACCACCGGGATCGCGGGGAAATCGTGGCGCACCTGGGCCAGGCCGTTGAAACCCTCGCTGCCGGGCATATTGAGGTCCAGCAGCAGCAGGTCGACATCGTGGGAGTTGAGCTGGGCCAGGGTCGAATCCAGGTCCTCGCTCTGCAGCAGCGCGGAGGACTGGAATTGCCGCGTCAGGGTTGCGGCGAGCGCGTCGCGATAGAGGGGATGGTCATCGGCAATCAGCAGTTGGTAACTCACAGGGCACCCTGATTTAACTTTATTGTGCGGGTGCCGGAAATACTACTGCGCGGTCCAGCCCCCGTCCACTGGCAGGGAGGCGCCGGTAATGGTTTCGGCGAACTCTCCGCAGAGGTAAACCACCAGCTCGCCAATCGCCTCCGGGCGTGTGGTGCGGGGCATGGGTTGCTTGGCGCCCACCAGTTGCGCCCGCGCCCGGTCCAGGTCGATCCCCTCTTCCCGGGCGATAGCCTCGATCTGGGGCTGGATCAGCGGCGTCTCCACCCAGCCGGGGCAGACCGCATTGGCGGTAACACCGCAATCGGCATTCTCCAGCGCCATCACCTTGGTCAGGCCGATCAGTCCGTGTTTGGCGGCGCAGTACGCTGCCTTCTCCGCCGAGGCCACCAGGCCATGCACGGAGGAAATATTGACTACCCGGCCCCAGCCAGCGGCCCGCATATCGGGCAACACTTCCCGGGCGAGGTAGAAGGCGGCACTGAGGTTTACAGAAATGATTTTTTGCCAGGCATCACTGGGAAATTCATGGCTGGCGGCGGTGTGCTGGATACCGGCATTGTTCACCAGCACGCCGGGATTGCCCAGGGCCTCGCGGGTGTCTGCTGCCAGCTCCTGGCAACCACTCTCCGAGGCAATATCCGCGTTGCTGAAACCGCTGTCGATAGCGTACGTCTCGCTGAATTCCCGCTGCAGCCTTTCCCCCTCTGCACGATCCACCAGGCCGTGCAGCATGATGGGGTGGCCGCTTCGGGCCAGGCTGTGGGCAATGGACAGGCCGATACCACTGGTGGAACCGGTAATCAGGGCTGGTTTCTTATTATTCCGCTGCACAGAAAACTCCCGCGGCTATGCCGTCGCCCTGGCCCTACCGAGCAATCTCAGGCCACAGGCGGACTGTTTATTCGACTGTGGAAAATCCTATCAGGGGGGCGTAGGCAGGTCTGTATGACCAAGGTATGAGGCAGGCATGCAGGTAGGCAGCAGCCAGGGGGATGGGCGTCAACCCATACCCCTGGTGGAAGCAGGTAATGCCTGCAATTCAGCGGCGCAGGCGATGGCTGCCGCCGCGGTAGCGGGTGCCGCCATGATAGCGGTGATGCCCCCGGTAGCGTGTACCGCCGTGATAATGCCGGCCGCCACGGTAATAGTTGTGGCCACGGTAGTGTCGGTAGCCTCGGTAGCGCGGGTAACCGCGATAGTAGCTGCGGTAGCGCGGGTGATACCGGTAGCGGTAGTAGCGTGGTGACGAGTAATAGAGGTACACGCTGCTGGATGGGTAGGTATAGGGATAGCTGGAGTAATAGCCTCCCGACGAGTAGCTACCCGAATAGTAGCCGTCGGTCGCACAGGCGCCGAGCGTGAGCGCTGCACAGACCGTGACGGCGACCAGTCCGGTCTTCAGGGTCCTGTTCATGACGTCAGTCTCCGGTTGGGAAAGTTCCGGTAATTACGGCATTCCCTGCGGCCATCAACTGGCCGCTCGCCTGGTCTATCCAATGCGGCGGGCCCGCCCGGGGACGCGCCTGCCACGCTGAATGCTCAAATTTCGATAGTCTGAAATCACAGTGGGCGGGGCCTGGCGGGTAGTGGCCGCGCCTGCTGGTAGCGGGGGCGGTAGCTGCCACCGCGCCAGTAATAATCCGGGTGGCGCACGTTATGGCAGACACCACCGCGGTTGCGGTGACAGTGGTAGTAGCGCCCCTGTACCCGGTAACGCGTATCACTGGAGTAGCTCCGGCTGACGTAGCCGTCACTGGTGCAGGCGGGCAGGGCCAGCGAGCCCGCGACGAGGACAGCAGTGCCGATGCCCGTGGGCAGCAGCCTGCCAGGTAGCCATTGCATAAGACCTCCACGCCCTATGGCGGGTAAAACGTCTTACATTCAGCCTAGCACCGATGGCGTAGATTTCATCAAATCCGCATCAATGCGGGGGAGTACGTGGAGTGGCGGCCGGATGGAAGGTAGGTGGCCGCCCGCTGGGGGCGGCCAGACAGGAAGTTACTCCCCGGGTTCGACGGTATTGGTGGCGATCACACTGGCATCCTCCAGCGCCGCGGCGAGGCCGGGAATAAAGTTCACACCCTGCTGCACTTGCATACTGGAACCCTCCAGGTCATCCCCAAAGGGCTGCAGGCGACCGCCCAGGCATTCGGACAGGAAAGCCTCTGAGGCAGCCATGAAGGACAGTCGGTTTTCCGGTTTCTGGAACCCGTGGCCCTCATCCGGGTACAGGATATAGCTGACCGGGATCTCCCGCTCTGCCATGGCCTGCACAATCTGGTCCGACTCCGCCTGCTTCACCCGCGGGTCATTGGCCCCCTGGCCGATCAGCAAGGGCCGCACGATCTGGTCGGCGCGATTGAGCGGTGAGCGTTCCGCCAGCATTTTCCTGCCCGACTCGGTCTCCGGGTTACCCACTGCCGCGTGCAGGGTATTGCGGAAGCTTTCCCAGTAGGGCGGGATGGATTCCAGCAGCGTGTTCAGGTTCGAGGGACCGACAATATCGACACCGCAGGCGAATTTCTCCGGTGTGAAGGTCAGGCCCACCAGGGTGGCGTAGCCACCATAGCTGCCGCCCATGATTGCCACTTCCCCGGGTGTGGTGATGCCCTGCTCGATGGCCCAGTCCACGGAATCAATCAGGTCGTCGTGCATGGCGCCGGCCCATTCACCATTGCCGGCATTGATAAACTCCTTGCCGAAGCCTGTGGAAGCGCGGAAGTTGACCTGCAGCACCGCGTAGCCACGGTTGGCCAGCCACTGGACCATGCCTGAATAACCGAAGGCATCGCGCCCCCAGGGGCCTCCGTGTACCAGCAGGACCATGGGCACCGGCGCCTCTGCATCGCCCTTGTTATCCACGTGCACCGGCAGCGTCAGGTAGGAAACCAGTTTCCTGCCGTCCCGCGAGGTGATGGTTTCCGGATACATGTTTGCCAGCGGCAGGCCGTCGAGTTTCGGGTGGGTCGAGAACATCGGTTCCAGCTTGTTGCTGTTGGTATCGAACACCATGTAAACCGGCGAGGCACTGGCGGTATCTTCGTAGAGGACCCACTTGCCCGCATCGAGGGTGGAGGCCAGGATACCCCAGTCGCCCTCTGTTTCCCTGTTCAGCACAGCGATATCGTTGGTGTAGGTGCCGTCGAGCGGAATCCACTCGTTGGTGTGGTACTGGACGGCATAGGCAATCGGTGTGTGCTTGCGGGGGTGCATAAGCACATCTGATATATCCGCTTTTTCCGATTCCGCCAGGACCTTTGAAGTCCCGCTTTCCAGCTGGTAGTGGACCAGCGTGGCCTTGTCGCGCCCGCGGCTGTCGAGCATGTAGATGCCGGCATTGGCGGCATCGAAGCCGAGGATGCTGGTAGTGAAGGTATCCTTCACGCCCACCTCGAACACTTCCTCCCAGCTGTCACCTGCCCGCGCGAAAACCTTGAAACCGCCGCTGGGGGTGGATTTAGTTGCAAGCCTCAGGGTGAGTTCGTTGTCAAAATAGAAGCTCCGATACCCGTCGTTTTCGTACAGCAGTTCACGCTCGGCGGTCTTCAGGTCGACGCGGTAAAGGTCGTGCCAGCGGGGATCGCGGTCATTCATGCCGACGATGACCTCACCCGGCCGGGATTCACTCTGGGCGATCATTTCTGCGCGGACCCCCTCATAGGGGGACAGATCGGTGATCTCGCCGCTATCCAGCTCGATGCTGTACAGGTGCCAGTTTTCATCACCATTCTTGTCGCGGGTAAACAGCAGGTGTTCGCTGTCCAGGGCCCAGAAATGCAGGGGGATACCACGGCCTGTATCGCGGGTCACGGGTTTGGCCGCATCGATATCACCGGCGGGGGCCACCCACAGGTTCATCACCCCATCCAATGGTGCGCGGAAACTCATCAGCTTGCCGTTCGGGCTCAGGCGGCCCTGGTAGCGGCTGGGATTGCCGAACAGCAGCTCCCGGTCAATCAGTTTGACCTGCTGGATCGCCGGTTCCGGAGCGGCTGCTTCGGTTTCGGCAGTGGCCTGTTTTTCGCCGCCACAGGCGACCAGTAAAACGGAGAGTGAAATCCCCCCGAGGAACCCCAGAGAACTCTTGCTATTCCGGTTCATGTCTTTTCCCTTTTTTATTGAGCTGTACCTCCCGTTACCGCGCTTGCAGCATTGCACAGGCAGTTTCAATCGGGAAGGGAAGGAAAACGGATCCGGCGGTGGTGGCGCTAATTTGATTTTATTGGGGGGCAATAAAAAGGCGCCGGTCGAAACCGGCGCCTTGTGTATGCTGATTGCAGCAGGGCGGCAGTGAAACGGCAGGGCCATTCACCCGGGGCTTACTCCCCGCTTGGCAGCATGTCCTGTTCCAGGAACGGCAGGTATGCGGCACTGGCCAGCAGTTGCTTGGCTTCCTCGATATCCGGGGCGAAGTAGCGGTCCTTGTCGTAGAAGCTGACGCGCTCGCGCAGCTTCGCCTTGGCCTGTTCCAGTTTATCGGTGCTCTTCAGCGGTGCACGGAAGTCCAGGCCCTGGCAGGCGGCCAGCAGTTCCACGGCGAGAATGCCGCAGGTATTGTCGGCCATGTCCCGCAGGCGGCGGCCGGCGAAAGTGGCCATGGAGACATGGTCTTCCTGGTTGGCGCTGGTAGGCAGGGAGTCGACGCTGGCCGGGTGGGCCAGGGACTTGTTCTCGCTCGCCAGTGCAGCGGAAGTCACCTGGGCGATCATAAAGCCGGAGTTCACCCCGCCATTTTCCACCAGGAAAGGCGGCAGGCCGGACAGGTTGGTGTCGATCAACAGCGCCATGCGGCGCTCGGAAAGTGCGCCGATCTCGGCCAGTGCCAGCGCCAGGTTGTCGGCGACCATTGCCACCGGCTCGGCGTGGAAGTTGCCACCGGAAATAATGTCAGAGTTTTCCGGATTTTCCTCGTCGGTAAATACCAGCGGGTTGTCCGACACACCGTTGGCTTCCGCCAGCAATACTTCCGCAGCAAAGCGGAT
This sequence comes from Microbulbifer sp. JSM ZJ756, assembly GCF_044383805.1. Taxonomy (NCBI): domain Bacteria; kingdom Pseudomonadati; phylum Pseudomonadota; class Gammaproteobacteria; order Cellvibrionales; family Microbulbiferaceae; genus Microbulbifer; species Microbulbifer sp. JSM ZJ756. Next base: position 192,433 of record NZ_JBISER010000007.1, read on the forward strand.
CTGCTGCAGGCAGGCACCCATGACCTGCGGCTGGCAACGCAGGGAGTAGGGGTCCTGCACCTTTTCACAGAACTGGTGGGATTCGCCGATCTGGCTGCTGTCGCCCAGCAGCGCGCGATAGCTCGCCGCTACCTCGCGCTGCGCTTTCTGGCCGCGGACCATATGAATGCGGTCGTCGAATGGGCGGCGCGAGCCCTTGGCGGCTTCCAGCGACAGGGCGCCGGTGACGATACCGCCGGCGAACAGGTCCTCGGCGGCGAACAGGCCCAGCAGCGCAAAAGCGGTGGATGCCTGGGTGCCATTCAGCAGGGCCAGGCCCTCTTTCGGGGCCAGGGTCAGCGCTTCCAGGCCGGCCTTTTGCAGGCCTTCGGCGGCGGGCCGGCGCTGGCCATCGATAAAGCATTCGCCCTCGCCCAGCAGTACCACGCTCATATGCGCCAGCGGCGCCAGGTCACCGGAGGCGCCCACGGAACCCTTTTCGGGAATGGCCGGGAAGACGCCGGCATTGACCAGCTTGATCAGCGCATCGATGACCACCGGGCGCACACCGGAAAAGCCGCGCGCGAGTGAATTGATTTTCAGCACCATCAGCAACCGCACGGTGGCCTCGGCCATAAAGTGGCCGGTACCGGCAGCGTGGGACAGCACGATGGCGCGCTGCAGGGTTTCCAGGTCTTCCTTCTCAATCCGGGTGTTGGCCAGCAGGCCGAAACCGGTGTTGATACCGTAGACGGTGCGCCCTTCGCTCAGCACCTGTGCCACGGTTTTGGCGGATGCCTCGATCGCCGGGTAGGCGCCCTGGTCTAGGGACAGCTCAACCGGTTCACGGGCGACGCGGCGCAGCTGGGCCAGGCTCAGCTGGCCGGGGGTGATTTTCAGTTTGTACATAAATTCTCTCTTGTGCTTCGAGCGCGGAGCTCCAGCTCCGCTTCAGGCCCTGGGCCCGAGCCATATCAGGTTCCGGGGGCCGGCTTCGCCGGCGGGAGGAGCTGGCTGCGGAAGTGCCCTGGCTCCTCATTCCCGGGGTGTTAATCTTTCAGCATCGGCAGGTCGAGGCCCTGCTCGCGCGCACAATCCCTGGCGATGTCGTAACCGGCATCCGCATGGCGCATCACGCCGGTGGCCGGGTCGTTCCAGAGGACGCGCTCGATACGCTTGCGCGCCGCCTCGGTACCGTCACAGACGATCACTACGCCGGAGTGCTGGCTGAAGCCCATGCCCACACCACCGCCGTGGTGCAGAGAGACCCAGGTGGCACCGCTGGCGGTGTTCAGCAGGGCATTCAGCAGCGGCCAGTCGGAGACCGCGTCGGAACCGTCCTGCATGGCCTCGGTCTCGCGGTTGGGGCTGGCCACCGAGCCGCTGTCGAGGTGGTCGCGACCGATGACTACCGGTGCTTCCAGTTCACCGCTGGCCACCATCTCGTTGAAGGCCAGCGCCAGGCGCGCACGATCCTTCAGGCCCACCCAGCAGATACGTGCCGGCAGGCCCTGGAACTGGATGCGTTCGCGGGCCATATCCAGCCAGTTGTGCAGCTGCGGGTCGTCCGGGATCAGCTCCTTTACCTTGGCATCGGTCTTGTAGATGTCCTCCGGGTTGCCGGACAGCGCCGCCCAGCGGAAGGGGCCGATACCCTGGCAGAACAGCGGGCGGATGTAGGCGGGTACAAAGCCGGGGAAATCGAAGGCGTTCTTCACACCCTCTTCCAGTGCCATCTGGCGGATGTTGTTGCCGTAATCCAGGGTGGCGGCGCCGCGACGCTGCAGTTCCAGCATGGCTTCCACCTGCACGGCCATGGACTGCTTGGCCGCCTTCACCACGGCCGCCTCATCTTTCTTGCGCATCTCGGCGGCGTATTCCATCGTCCAGCCCTTCGGCAGGTAGCCGTTCAGCGGGTCGTGGGCGGAAGTCTGGTCGGTGACCGAGTCCGGGGTGATATTGCGCTCCACCAGTTCCGGGAAAACGTCGGCGGCATTACCGAGCAGGCCCACGGACACGGCTTCGCCTTTTTCCTTCGCGCTATTGATGATCTCCAGCGCCTCGTCGAGGGTAGTGGCCTTTTTGTCCACGTAGCCGGTGCGCAGGCGGAAGTCGATCCGGGTCTCGTCGCATTCCACGGCGATCATACAGAAGCCGGCCATGGTGGCTGCCAGTGGCTGGGCACCGCCCATGCCGCCGAGGCCACCGGTCAGGATCCACTTGCCGTTTGCCTCGCCGTCGAAGTGCTGGCGCGCCACTGCGGCGAAGGTTTCGTAAGTGCCCTGGACAATGCCCTGGGAACCGATGTAGATCCAGGAGCCGGCGGTCATCTGGCCGTACATGGCCAGGCCCTTTTTATCCAGCTCGTTGAAGTGCTCCCAGGTGGCCCAGTGCGGTACCAGGTTTGAGTTGGCAATCAGTACCCGCGGTGCATCGGCGTGGGTCTTGAATACACCCACCGGCTTGCCGGATTGCACCAGCAGGGTTTCGTCGTCTTCCAGGCGCTTCAGTACCTCGACAATCTTGTCGAAGCATTCCCAGTCCCGCGCGGCGCGGCCGATACCACCGTAGACCACCAGGTCCTCCGGGCGCTCGGCCACTTCCGGGTCCAGGTTGTTCATCAGCATGCGCAGAGGCGCCTCGGTCAGCCAGCTTTTGGCGTTCAACGCGCTGCCGTGGGGGGCGCGGATGGTGCGGCTCGGGTCGTGGCGTTTGTCGGTCATATCTGCCTCACGAAATATTGATAACTTTTCTTTCGTCTTTCCGGACTGCACCGGGATGACGAGGATTGCGTGTAGGGGCGCACCTTGTGTTCGCCCCGGGTCGGGGTTGCCAATGGGCCGATGTGCCCACCGCGGCCGGGGCAAACACAAGGTTCGCCCCTATAGAAAATCTCTAGAAACGCAGCTGTGCCCCCAGCCGGTAGCGGCTGCCCGGGTGCACCAGGCGCGCAAAGCTGACAATCCCGGAGCGGCTCATGGTGCGGCGCCAGATCTGCAGGCAGGCGTTGCCGGTCTCCACTTGCAGGGCGCCGGCGATTTCGTCTCCCGCGGCGATCGCCTCCACGGTGGTGTCCGCCTCGGTCAGCGGTGCCACCCTGGTCAGGTAGGCATTGGGGGTGACACGGCTGAAATCCTGTTCCAGGTAGTCGGGCGCCAGCTCCGGGTTGGTATAGCGCTCCTCCCACTGGATCGGCAGGTCGTTATCGCGGTGCACAATCACCGAGTGGAAGACCCGCGCACCCTCTGCCAGGCCCAGTGCCCGCGCCACACCTGCTGATGCTTCGGTCTCCTCGAGCAACAGGATAGTGCTGCTGTAGCTGTGGCCGCGGGCGGAAACCTCGTCGGCGATGTTGCGTACCTCCAGCAGTGACCCTGCCGGCACCGGCTCGGCGACGAAGGTGCCCAGGCCCTGGGTTCGCATCAGCACGCCCTCGTCGGTGAGCTCACTCAGGGCGCGGCGCGCGGTCATGCGGCTGACGCCGAACTCCCGCGCCAGGTGGTTTTCGGAGGGCACGCGAAAGTGCACCGGCCATTCGCCGCACTCGACCTTGTCGCGGATATGCCGCTTGATGGCGGCATATCGGGGTTCCCTGTCCTGGGCTGAGGGTTCTTTACCCATAGCTGAAGGCTCCTTGTTTGGCGTTGAGGGCTCTCTTGCAGTATTCATGGGCTCAGGTACAGTGCATGTCTTGCTTGTATATTCTTGTATATACAAGCTGCTACTATGGATTTGCCGCCGATGGCTGTCAAGCTGCCCGCTGGACTGTGGTCGGGGGCGCAGTCATATGATGTGAATTGCGCCAAGTGACCGGTATCGAACTATCGTTAATGGGAATCGCGGCCGATAGCGCCGCCTGATGGAATACCTATGACTGAACGCTGCGACCTGCTGATCAGCAATGTAAATGCCGCCACCATGGATCCGTCCCTGCCCGGTGGCTACGGCGCCGTGGAAGATGCCGCGGTGGCGGTTACCGGTGGCCGGATTGTCTGGATCGGGCCGCGCCGGGAGCTGCCCGAGTGCGCCGCCGACCAGGTCATCGACGGCGAGGGCCAATGGCTGACACCGGGGCTGGTGGACTGCCATACCCACCTGGTTTACGGCGGTCACCGTGCCTCCGAATTTGCCCGGCGGCTGGGTGGCGAGAGCTATGAGGAGGTCGCCCGTGCCGGTGGGGGCATCCTGTCGACGGTGCGCGCCACCCGCGCGGCCAGTGCCGAGCAGCTTTACCACGGTGCGGAGCCGCGCCTGAAGGCACTTTTGTCCGAGGGTGTCACTACCATAGAGGTGAAGTCCGGTTACGGCCTGGAGCTGGATACTGAATTGAAGCAGCTGCGCACCGCGCGCCGGCTGGCGCAGCACTACCCGGTGGACATCGTCACCACCTGCCTGGCCGCCCATGCGCTGCCGCCGGAATACGACGGCCGCGCCGATGAATACATCGACCTGGTGTGCGGGGAGATCCTGCCGGCAGTGGCGAAGGAACAGCTCGCGGATGCGGTGGATATGTTCTGTGAATCCATCGCCTTTTCGGTGGAGCAGTGCCAGCGGGTGATTGAGTGTGCCAGTGAGCTGGGCCTGCCGGTCAAGGCACATGCCGAGCAGTTGAGCAGCTCCGGCGCCACCAGTATGGCGGCGAAAGCCGGCGCCCTGTCGGTGGACCACATCGAGTACATTACCGATATGGATGTGGCCGCAATGGCCGAAAACGGAACCGTGGCAGTGTTGTTGCCCGGCGCTTTCTATACCCTGCGGGAGACGCGGGTGCCGCCAGTGGACAAGCTGCGCGCATCCGGGGTCAGCATGGCGCTGTCCACGGACCTCAACCCGGGCAGTTGCCCCATCGCGTCCCTGCGCCTGATGATGAACATGGGCTGCAACCTGTTCGGCCTGACACCGGCGGAAGCGCTTGCCGGGGTGACCCGCTCTGCGGCGCGGGCGCTGGGCCTGTGCTGCTCACGCGGGGTCCTGCGTGCAGGGCTGCGTGCGGACATGGTGCTGTGGCCCATGGATACACCGGACCAGCTGGCCTATGAATACGGGGCCATCAAGCCGACCGGGATTTTCTTTGGAGGTAAGAATGTTACAGCTGGCTGATATGCGCCTGTGGAGTGGTCGTACCGACTCCGAGGACGGCAAGGCGGGCGAGCGCTGGCACCAGCGCATCACCCCGCTGCAGCTGGACAGCGCGCCCGGGCTTGCGATCCTGGGTTTTTCTTCCGATGAAGGGGTGCGCCGTAACAAGGGCCGCATCGGTGCTGCCAAGGGGCCACGTATCCTGCGCCTGGCCATGGCCAACCTGCCGGCCACGTTTGACGCCCCACTGTACGATGCCGGCAATGTGCGCGTGGAAAAAGAGGACCTGGAATCCGCCCAGTCGCTGCTGGGTGCACGGGTCACCGAGTTGCTGGACGGCGGGCACTTTCCACTGGTCCTGGGTGGCGGCCACGAGATTGCCTACGGCAGTTACCAGGGCGTAGCCCGCTGGATGCGCGAGCTGCACCGGGACAAGACCCTGGGGATCATCAATTTTGATGCCCACCTGGACCTGCGTATTCCCGCGCCGAAAGGTTCATCCGGGACGCCTTTCTACCAGATTGCAGAACAGTGTGAGATTAACGGCAAGCCGTTTAATTACCTGTGTGTGGGCGCCGCCGACAATGCCAACACGCCGGCACTCTATAACCGCGCGGACGAACTCGGTGCGCAGGTTATCCGCGACCGGGAAATCACGCCCTGGAACCTGGACAATGTGCGGGAAATTATCGAGGGCTTTATCGGCGGGGTGGACCTGGTTTATTTAACGGTCTGCCTGGATGTCTTCCCGGCGGCGGTGATGCCGGCGGTCAGTGCCCCTTCCGCCCGCGGTGTGCCGCTGGAGCTGTTCGAGCCGCTGCTGGATACTGTGCTGGAATCCGGCAAGGTGTGCCTGGCGGATATGGCCGAGTTCAATCCCTACTTCGATATCGAGGATCACGCCGCGCGCACGGCGGCCCGGATCGGTTTCCAGATTGCCAATGGGGCTGCCGCTGCAAAATAAATGGTACCAGGCTCGGGTACGGGCCTGGGATGACACCTGCAGCGGGCGGCGTTCAGCCCGCTGATGACAGCGCCGGTAATGCGGTAAATAAAATGGTGGCTGCCAGCAGGACGACCGATGGCCACGTGTTCAGCAGCTTTTTCCATGGCCGCCCGGCATTTCTCAGGGTTGCTTGCATCCCATTGCCTCCTTTCGATCGGTAAGTATTGCCTTGGAGTAAGTAAAGTGCCCGATTGTTTCATCGGCCACTGAAAAATTCTTTCGTTTGCCCGGGGCTGTCACATTCACCGGTACTACCAGTCCACGAATCAGTCCCGCTGCAAATTTCCTCTCATCGCCAGGGGGCACCTGCCCCAGGTTGGCCTGGTCGTTGATGTCCCCGGAACAGGACTTGTTTGACATTGCTGGCTTCTCGGGGAGAGGGTGACGCGAGACGGCCTATTTCAGCCCGGGTATTTTGCCCCGCAAGGCAAAGGGGCCGATATAGCAGACCTGCGAAGTTATTGCGGGATCCTGTCGCGACGGTAAAACACGAGTCAGCAGGCCGGGCAACAGTGACAATGCTGGAATTGCAGTGACGACTGTGCCCGGCCCGCTGGGGGTGCTCTGCGGGCGTCAGGTGGTTACGTGCAAGCGTACTTCGATGTTGCCGCGGGTGGCGTTGGAGTAGGGGCAGACCTCGTGTGCGCGCTCGACCAGTTGTTCTGCCTCCGCCTGCTCCAGGCCGGGCAGGTTTACATGCAGGTCCACATCGAGGCCGAAGCCACCTTCCACCTGGCCAATGCCCACTTCACCGCGCACATTGGTCTCTGCTGGCACCGTGACCCTGGTCTGGCCGCCGACAAATTTCAATGCGCCGATAAAGCAGGCGGAATAGCCCGCAGCGAACAGTTGTTCCGGGTTGGTGGCCTCACCACCAGCACCACCCAGTTCTTTCGGGGTGGCCAGGTTGACGTCCAGCACCCCATCCGAGGAAACGGCCTTGCCGTCACGTCCGCCGGTTGCTGTGGCTGAAGCTTTGTAGAGTACTTTCATGATTTCATCTCTTCTCTGGGTCGGGTTGTGGCGCGATGCGCTGTTGCTCGCGCCAGCCTTGAATTCGGGAGAAGGTTATCGCGATAACAGTTATCGCGATAATTAAATGTGACTATGAACGCGATAGTCCCGGGCGGGGGTCGGTTCCGGTGTCAGAGATGGGTATTGATGGTGTCGCGCAGCGAATCCAGCTGCTGCTTCAGTTTGCGCGCAGTTTTCTCATCGAGTCCGCTGATGCAGAAAATGCGTTCGGGAACATCCCTGGCCTGCCGCTGCAGCTTCCTGCCCGCTGCCGACAGCAGGATCAGCACCCGGCGGTCGTCCTCCGGGTCGCGCCGGCGATCGATCAGTCCCTGGGTTTCCAGCCGGCGGATTACCGGGCTCAGGGCACCCTTGTCCTGCATCAGGCGGGCGCTGAGCTCAGTGGCGGTGATGCCGTCCCGCTCCCACAGCACCATCATCATCAGGTATTGCGGATAGGTGAGGCCCAGCTCATCCAGGATCGGCTTGTACAGCTTGCCCATTGCCAGCGACGTGGAGTAGAGACTGAAGCAGAGCTGGTTGTCGAGCCTGAGGTCATCATCTTTGGATCTGGGCATGGGGTGCCGGAACCTTACAGCAATCTGGGACCGCAAGTGTAAAGCAGGCCGCCCGGCACTTGTACACAGTCTTTCGGCATACTCCCTGCCGAAGGCTTCTCAGGGGCTTGTTGTCCAGGGTGTCCTCCGGCAGCTTTCCGGAATGGATTCAGGTGCCAATATGCAGGCGTACATCCACATTGCCGCGGGTGGCATTGGAGTAGGGGCATACCTCCTCATGGGCGCGGTTGGCGACTTTCTCCGCCTCCTCTTTGGCCATCCCGGGCAGGCTGATGTGAAGGTCGATATCGAGCCCGAAACCCTTCTCCTGCGGACCGATGCCCACCTCGGCGCGCACACTGGTGTCATCCGGCAGCTTCAGACCCCCTTTTTCGGCGACATGTTTCATGGCGCCGATAAAGCAGGCCGAGTAGCCGGCAGCAAAGAGCTGTTCCGGGTTGGTGCCGTCGCCACCACCGCCGCCCATCTCCTCGGGCACGTCCAGCTTGACGGCAAGTTTTCCGTCGGACGATTTGGCCTCGCCGTCACGGCCACCGGTGGCGGTAGCGACAGCGGTATAGAGGGTCTTCATTATTGCGCTCCCTGGTTCATTAATTGGTGCCCCAGCAGTGTAGCCAGCTCTTTCCCGGCCGGGGCGGGCCGGGCACGGCCAGGCTGACAAAAAATTTGTGTAAGCTTTTTGCCGCCGTCGGTACTGTAGAACCGGATGACACCAGGAAAGGGTTAAGGAGTAGCCTTGAAGGCCCGCGACACGCAGTTTCAGCAGCTTCTCAATGATTACGGCGCGGGCATTGCTCGTGTCGCGGGGACCTATGCCCGCACCACGGAGGAGCGGGATGACCTGTTGCAGGACATCTGGCTGGCCATCTGGCGGGCGCTGCCGGGCTTTCGGGGTGAGTCCAGTGTGAAGACCTTTATCTTCCGCATTGCGCACAATCGCAGTGTTACCGAGCTGGCCCGACGGCGACCGGACCAGGACGATACGTTGCTGGAAGGTGTGACAGATAGTGCGCCGGGCCCGGCCGAGCGGCTGGCAGGACAGCGGCAGTCAGAACAACTTCTCTCTGCGGTGCAGGCACTGTCGCTGGGTCTGCGCCAGGTCATCAGCCTGCGGCTGGAGGGGCTCAGTTACAGCGAGATTGCCGAGGTACTGGGTATCAGTGAATCCAATGTGGCGGTGCGCCTGAATCGTGCCCGCCAGCGACTGTCGAAACGGCTGGGAGAACACAGTGAGCGATAACCCCCATCAGGCGAACGACCACCCGGGACGTGATCCGGCGGATGATTGGTCCGGTCTGGAGAACCTCTGGCAGGAGCAGGTCCGGCCAGTGCCGGCAGGGGCAGAGATAATCCGGCATGTGCGTCGGCAGGAACGCCGGCTGCGCATCAACGCGGGTCTCGAGTGGCTGGTTGCTATCGCCCTGGTGACGTTTGCCCTGGTGCGACTCTTCTCCGCAGCATCCACAGAGAACATCCTGCTTGCGACGCTAATCCTCTTGCTGGTGGTATGGGCCCTGAATTTTTCTATCGCTAATCGCCGGGGATTGATGGAGCCCCATGGCGAATCCGTACAGGCGTACATGGACCTTGCCCTGCTACGTCTCCAGCGCCGCCGCCGCGGCGTGCGCTTCGCCTGGTTGTTGTATGCCGTGGAAATCTCGATCTTTATTCTCTGGGAGCTGGCCGAAAGGTTCGGGGGCATCGATACAGGCTTCAACCTGTTATCGCCCGGTGCGCTGGTAACTGTGCTGGCGATAACTGCAGTCATGGTTGCCTGGAGCCTGTTGGTCTGGCGCCAGACCGGTCGCGAAAAGCGCGTAATCGAGTCGCTCAGTCATTAAGCCGGGAAGAAATTTGTAAGGTTTGTTTTTGCGCTGGGACTGTAGGAATACATGTTTAGCAAGGAGCAAACCATGAAAACAAACCGATCTATTATCTGGCTGGGAATCCTGCCGGCGCTTATCGTGCCTGCTGCAATGGCGGGGCTTGCCGAGCGTCCCGGGGATAAATCGCCGCAAAACTGCTTCGGACTGCGGGTTGCCATTGTGCAGCCGGTTCAGCCCTTTGTGTGGGACCCGGGAATGGCAGGTGAAATCAATGTAATCCGGGGGCAGGCATGATGAGCGATATTGAAGCGCTGGTGCAGCAATTCTGGCAGGCGCTGCAGTCCATGGGGCTGCTCAAGGGCCTGCTGTTTGTCCTGTTTTTCCTGGCTGTCTGGTTCCTGCCGGCCCTGGTGGCGCTGGTGGCCAATCGTCGCCATGCGGGGAAGATATTTCTCGCCTGCATCCCGGCCATCGCTTCCTGGATTGCCTGGCTCGCACTGCTAGCCTGGGCGGCGACGGGACGCTACCAGCAGTGGGGGCGGAAGCCGGTGGCTGTTGAGACGCACCCCGATCCGGAGCGGTAGCCGTGCACGGGTCAAGGGGGTTGTCACAATCCGGCAATTGCAGCCTCCGGGGGCAGGGGTTATGTTATTGGCAATAACAATAACCAGCCGAGGTCCCCCATGGCCGAATCCGGGATGATCGCCAGCAATGCCCCCAAACCCAGCCGCCTGCGTATCGGGCGGCGCTATCGTGCCAACCGTCTTGATGGCCCCTACGATGCCATCCTGGTCGGCTCCGGTATCGGCAGCCTGACCACGGCGGCGCTGCTGAGTGAAGCGGGCAAAAAGGTCCTGGTGCTGGAGCAGCACTATACCGCCGGCGGCTTTACCCATGCCTATGACCGCAATGGCTATGAGTGGGATGTCGGCGTCCATTACATCGGTGATGTGGGCGGGCATCCCACCATGACCCGCCGCCTGTTCGATTTCCTCTCCGCAGGCGCGCTGGAATGGGCGCCGATGGACGGTACCTACGACCGGATCTGTATCGGCGAGCAACAGTATGACCTGCGCGCGGGGCCGGAGAATTTCAGGCGGGAGTTATTACAGAGTTTTCCGGGCGAGGAAAAAACGCTCGACCGGTATTTCGAGCGTATCGCAGCGGTGGGCAAAGCCATGCCACTGCTGACCATGGAAAAACTCCTGCCGCGCTGGTGCGCTCCAGGCCTTTCACTGTTGAAGAAATGGCGCCTTCCCTCCTACCTCAACCGCACCACTTACGAGGTGCTGCGCGAACTCACTGACAATGAGGAGCTGATCGCGGTACTGACCGGCCAGTGGGGCGATAACGGCATGACGCCCAAAACCAGCAGTTTTATTATCCACGCGTTGATCGCCAAGCATTACATGTACGGTGGTTTTTACCCGGTAGGCGGAGCCAGCCGGATTGCCGAAACCATCATTCCCAGGATCCAGGAAAGCGGTGGCGAGGTATTCACCTACGCGCGAGTGGAGACCATCCTGCTGGACGGCCATCGCGCCCGCGGCGTGCGCATGGCGGATGGGACCGAGATACTGGCGCCGGTGGTGATTTCCGGCGCGGGGGTATTCAATACCTTTGAACGCCTGCTGCCCCACAGCGCCACCGAGGCTGCCGGTTACGATCGCCAGTTGCAGGACGTGGAACCCTCCATGGCGCACCTGTGCCTGTATATCGGCCTGCAGAAGACGGCCGAGGAGCTGGGCCTGCCGAAAACCAATTACTGGCTCTACCCGAGCGTCGATTACGAAGGGGATGTGGACAGGTTCCTGGCTGACAGTGAAGCCGAGATTCCCCTGGTTTATATCTCTTTCCCGTCGGCCAAGGATCCCAGTTTCAATGCGCGCTACCCGGGACGGGCCACCATCGAGATAGTGGCGCCGGGCCGGTACGAGTGGTTCGAGGGCTGGAAGGAGCGGCCCTGGGGCAAGCGGGGTGACGACTACGAGGCGCTCAAAGAGGCATTCAGCCAGCGCCTGCTGGAGCATCTCTACCGGCACTTCCCGCAACTGCGGGGCCAGGTCGACTACTGTGAACTTTCCACGCCTCTCTCCACCGCCTGGTTCTGTGAATACCAGCGCGGGGAAATCTATGGCCTGGACCACGATCCACAGCGCTTTGAGCAGGGCTGGCTGCGCCCGAAGACCCGCATAAAGGGGCTGTACCTGACCGGGCAGGACATCATGAGTTGCGGCGTGGCCGGGGCAATGTATGGCGGTGTGATTGCGGCGCAGAGCATCCTCGGCTGGCGCCGGGGCGTGCCCCTGCTGCGCCGGGTATTCTCGGGATCTGCGCCCGGAGAATATACTGTTCCCAGTGCCAGGGCCCCCGGCTGATATCCGAAACCCTCAGAAGTAATACCAAAAATATTTGCAATAAATATTTTTAGAAGTGCCGAAAAAATAAAGTACCAGCTTTATATCGACTGGAGAGTGGCTACTGGGGGCGGCTGCTCGACCTTCCCGGCAGAAAGGGGAGCGATCAATGATTACTTCACCTGTCTATTGCAATCAGATACGACGGCCGCAGAATCACGGTGCTTGACCGCAGAGTTGCCAGAAAACTATTTCCCGGGCTGCTCGAAGGGTAATGGCATAAAAAGGTTGATCACTACCTGGGCCGCTTACCTCTGTATACATTATATGAGTTGCGTATAATACGCGGTTCGATTCGCAGTGTGTGCTCGAAGGATTATTAAAGAGCGGTTTCCCTAGAATAAATAAATGCAGGTTTACCGTTCTGTACAGGGAAGTGAGCGTATTGTACCCATGCCGAAATATTTTAGAACAGTAGCCACTTTTCTGTTGGCAGCATTACCTTTGCTGACCGCAGCACAGGGCCCTCTCCCCGCAGAATCACACACTCAGGAGTTGCAGCGCCAGCAGGAGCGCGAGCGGGCGTTGCGTGAGCAGCAGGAAAAAAAAGCTGATGTGCGTTTCAGGGATCCGGGTTCCATTGCAGAAATGGAATTTATTCCAATAAGCGAGGATCCCTGTTTTCCCATCCGGGAAATTCTCCTCGAGGGAGACGAGGCTCGCCGGTTCCGGTGGGCCTTGAATGCAGCCGATCCTGCCGAAGACCCGGCTACCGGGCGTTGCCTCGGCACCAGCGGTATCAATATCGTTATGAAGCGCGTTCAGAACGCGATTATCGCCAGGGGGTACGTTACCACCCGGGTACTGGCCGCACCGCAGGACTTGAACACTGGTGTGCTCACGCTGACGCTTGTGCCCGGCCGTATCCGTGAAATCCGTTTTATCGACGACACCGACCCCCGGGCTACCTTCGGCAATGCCCTGCCGGCGGAAACGGGTGAGCTGCTGAACCTGCGCGATATCGAGCAGGGCCTGGAAAATTTCCAGCGGATTCCCACCGTAGCCGCCGATATCCGTATCGCGCCCTCTGACCGCTACGGCGCCGAACCGGGGGAAAGCGATCTCCTCATCGCCTGGCAGCAGCCCGCAATGGTGCGCACCAATATCTCTCTGGATGATTCCGGCAGTGAAGCGACGGGAAAGCTGCAGGCCGCTGCGACCCTGTCCGTGGACAACGGGTGGATGCTGAATGACCTGCTGTATCTCAACGTTGGAAACAGCGTTTTTAACGGCGGTGGGAAAGATACCGGCAATTGGACCGCACACTATGATGTGCCCTACGGTTACTGGCTCCTGGGAGTAACCGCCAGCAGCTACGACTACCGCCAGACGGTGGTCGGCCCCTATGCTTCCTATGAGTACAGCGGTTCCAGCCGCAATGCCGATCTACGCGCAACGAGGCTGCTGTATCGCGATGCAAACTCCAAAACCGGCGCCTATGCCCGGGGTTGGTGGCGCAAATCGCACAGCCTGATTGACGATACCAAAATCCTGGCCCAGAACCGGCGCACAGCCGGATGGGAAGCCGGCCTGACCCACAAGCAATTTATCGGCCCGGCAACCCTGGAAGCCAGCCTGGCCTACCGTCGTGGTACCGGCGCCTTTGCTGCGCAGGCCGCACCAGAGGAGGCATTCGATGAGGGGACATCGCGCATGGAGGTGATCACTGCCAGCGCGCAACTCGCCCTGCCTTTTCAGGTCAGCCGCTACCAATTGCGCTACAGCGGATCCTGGCGCGCGCAGTGGAATCGCACATCCCTGGTACCCCAGGACCTTTTTTCCATTGGCGGCCGCTATACGGTGAGGGGTTTCGATGGGGAAACAACCCTTTCTGCCGAACGCGGCTGGCTGTTGCGCAATGAACTCGGCCTGCCACTGGGCAGCGCGCGGCAGCTGTATCTCGGCCTGGACTACGGAAGAATCGGCGGCCCCTCCGCCGGCTGGCAGTCGGGCAATGAACTGGCCGGTATCGCCCTCGGCCTGCGCGGCGGCTGGGGTAATTTTCAGTGGGATACCTTCGGGGGTACCCCGATCTACAAGCCGCAGGGTTTTCCCGCTTCCGGCATCACTGCCGGGTTCCGTATGAACGCCTCATTTTGATATCGGGCTTTTCAGTGCATTGAGTAATAGCCGGAAAAAGAAAGGAACAAGGACGTCCCATGAATCATGTTTTTCGCACTGTCTATAACTGCACGCTGGGAGTCTGGCAGGTCGCATCAGAGCTGGTGACCGCGCGGGGTGGGGGTAATACGGGCAGCGCCTGCGCCGGGCGCCGCAGCGGGGTTTCCGCGACTTTGCGCCCATTGAGTTTTGGCCTGTGGTTGGCGCTGGGGTGGGTGGGCCTGGCCGCGCCGGCCCTGGCCGAGGCGGAGCCGGTAGGAATGGCGCAGGTGCAGGGACGCATCCTCGCCGATCCCAAGGCACCGGGTGGACAGCGCCCGACAGTGATATTCGCCCCCAATGGCGTGCCCCTGGTCAACATCACCACGCCGAGCGAGGCCGGGGTGTCACGCAACCTGTATAGCCAGTTTGATGTGGGCAGTGACGGTGCGATCCTCAATAATTCGCGCAGCGATACCCAGACCCAGCTTGGCGGCTGGGTTCAGGGCAACCCGTGGCTGGCGACCGGCACCGCAAAGGTAATCCTCAACGAAGTCAATTCCGCCGACCCCAGCCGCCTGCACGGATACATCGAAGTGGCCGGTGCCCGCGCCGAAGTGGTCATCGCTAACCCGGCGGGCATCCAGGTTAACGGCGGCGGCTTTATCAATACCCCTCGCGTTACCCTCACTACCGGCCGCCCGGTTCTCAGCGGCGGTGCCCTGGACCACTACCGGGTGGAGCGCGGTGCTATCCGTGTGGAGGGCGCCGGCCTCGACACCAGCCGGGTGGATTACACCAATATCATTGCCCGCGCGCTGGAAGTGCACGGTGGCATCTGGGCCAATGAACTGCGGGCCACCCTCGGGACCAATCGCGTCAGTGCGGACCACCAGCAGGTGACCGCCACGGCCGAATCCGCGGCCAGCGGTGACGCTTATGCCGCGCAGCCGGAGCTCGCCCTGGACGTGGGCGCGCTGGGGGGGATGTACGCCAACAAAATCTGGCTGGTGGGCAATGAACAGGGGCTCGGGGCGCGCAATGCCGGCGATATCGGTGCCCAGGCCGGGGGCCTGGTGGTGACCGTCGATGGCCGCCTGGAAAATACCGGTGCCCTGCAATCCACCGGCGACGCGCAGGTCAGTGCTACCGGTGGCCTGGCAAACGCCGGAACCCTCAGCGCCGCGCGCGAACTGTCCCTCTCTACGGGTGCTGATATCGACAATCGCGGCGGCACGCTCAATGCCCGGCGCCTGGACCTCAGTGCCGATGCCCTGCGCAACCGTGACGGCACTATAGAGCAGACCGGAACGCAAGAGCTGGCCATTGACACCGGATCTCTCAGTAACCGGGATGGTGGCCGCATCGGGCTGTCGCAGCCGCTGTCTGGTGATGGCGGCGGGGCTGAGGGCGGCAATAACGGCACACCGGCAGACGACAGCCCGGTGCCGGAAGATGGCGCCGACGCGGGTAATGGGGATGGCGATGGCAGTACCAGCCCGCCACCCAGTGCTGCGCCGCTGGCGGGTGGTGTTATCGACATTGCCGGCATCCTGGACAATGACGGTGGCCAGATCGTTGCCGGCGGTGCCGTGGACCTGAATATCAGTAGCGGCTTCGATAACAGCGGCGGCCAGCTCGGTGCACGCCGCCTGGCCCTGCAAGGCGGCGACCTGCACAACCGTGACGGCAACCTGATTGTCAGTGATGCCGCCCGTATCGAAGCCGCTGGTGTCGATAACGACGGCGGCGTGCTGACTTTCCGGGACACCCTTACCTTTGCGGCCGGGGAATTTTCCAACCGCGGCGGTAATCTGGTCCACAATGATGCCGATGATCTTGCCCTGCAAATTACCGGCACGCTCGACAACAGAGATGGCACTCTTGAGACCCGCGCTGGGACACTGACCATCGACAGTCATACCCTGGTCAATGAACAGGGCCGGATCACCCATGCCGGCAGCGCGGGGTTCGAGCTGCGGGCCGATACCTTCAGCGGTGCCGCCGGTACCATTACCACCGCGGGCGAAGCTCAAGTTAACGTCGGCAATGCCGACCACCGCGGCGGAACCCTGAGTGCTAGCCGCATCACCCTCGACGCGGACAATTTTGACAACCGCGGTGGCACCCTGGTCGGCAGCGGCGAGCAGGACAATACAATCACCGTGGCCGGCACCCTGGACAACGGCACCCACAACGCCCGGGGTGGCAGTATCGCCAGTAACGGTGACCTGCAGATTCAGGCCGGCACCCTTGGCAATGCCGGCGGCAGTATCCAGCACGCGGGCACCGGCAGCCTGCAAATCGCTGCCGACAGCCTTGCAGGTGCCGGTGGCACCATTGCCAGCAACGGTGACCTGACCCTCACGGGCAATACAATCGATCTCAGCGGTGGCAGCACCAGTGCCGAACGCATTGCCATCGTTAGTGCCGACCTCGCCACCAGCGATGGCAACCTGGTGGCCACGGGTGAAGAGGCGTTGCAACTTGATATTGCCGGTACGCTGAACAACGACCGCGGCACCCTGGCTACCAATGGCGCCCTGGATCTCAGCGCCGGAGAACTCAGCAACCGTGAGGGCAGCCTGCAGGTGGCCGGCACTGGCCACAGTCAAATTGAGGTGGGCGGTAGTTTCGATAACACTGAAGGCCGCTTCATCACCGCCGGTGATGTCGACATCGATGCGGCGACACTGCTGAATACCGCTGGCAGCCTGCAGGCGGCCGGCGAATCCAGTCTCCGGCTGGCGGTTGCAGGGCGCCTGGACAACAGCCTTGCGGGCCAGATTGGTGCTGGTGACACATTGCAGGTCACCGCCACAACCCTCGTAAACACCGCCGGCCAGATTGAACACGCCGGCGATGGCAACCTGCAGATCGATGCCGTCACGCTCGAGGGTCCCGGTGGAAGTATCGCCAGTAATGGCTCGCTCCTCGTAACCGGTGACCGCGTCGATCTCAGTGGCGCCACCACCAGTGCCGAGCGCATCACAATAGACGCCGGCGATCTCACTAATGCGGAAGGCAGCCTGGTCGCCTCTAGCGCAGAAGCGCTGCAACTTTCCGTTACCGGCAGCATGAACAACGACCGCGGCACCCTCGCCACCAATGGCGCCTTTGAGCTGGGTATCGGTGAACTCAGCAATCGCGAAGGCAACCTGCAGGCCGCTGGTACCGGTGCCAGCCGGGTTCAGGTAAGCGGCAGTTTTGATAATAGCGGCGGCAGCCTGATTGCCGGCGGTGATACTGATATCACTGCTCGCAGTCTCATCAATAGCGGCGGAAGCCTGCAAGCGGCCGGTGAATCCAGCCTGCAGCTCACCGTCGAGGAGCTGCTGGACAACAGCCTCGCCGGCCTGATCGGTGCCGGCGGTGAACTGCGTCTCAGCGCCACGACCCTCGACAACAGCGCAGGCCGCATCGAACACGCCGGCCGCGGTAGCCTGCGGATCGACGTCGCCAGTCTCGAGGGGGCCGGCGGCACCATTGCCAGCAACGGCACGCTTGCTGTCACCGGCGACAGTGTCGATGTCAGTGGCGGCACCACCAGTGCCGAGCGGATCACGATAGGCGCCGGTGAGCTCACCACCGCGCAAGGCAGCCTGATAGCCACCGGGGAAGACGCGCTGCAACTCCAGGTCTCCGGCAACCTGAACAATAACGGCGGCACCATCGCCGGTAATGGCGCCTTCGATTTCAGCATCGGGGAACTGAGCAACCGCGAAGGCACCCTGCAGGCTGCGGGTTTCGATCCCAGCCAACTGTTGATCAGTGGAAATTTCGATAACAGTGACGGCAGCCTGATCACCGATAGTGACACCAGCATTGTGGCCGGTAACCTCATCAATACCGGTGGCAGCCTGCAGACGGCCGGTGCATCGGGCCTCCGGCTTACCGTCGAAGACCTGCTGGACAACAGCTTCGCTGGCCTGATTGCCACCGGCGGTGAGTTGCAACTTGTTGCCGCCACATTCAATAACAGCGCGGGTACCGTCAACGCTGGCGATGCGGTCGACATCGCCACGCAAGAACTGGACAACGATGGCGGTACGCTGGTCGGCAATGGCGCATTGATCCTGGGTGCCGACAGCCTGAGCAACCGGCAGCAGGGTGTCATCGCCTCCCTGGAGAACAGTGTCGAGCTGGATATCGCGGGCCTCACCGACAACCGCGGCGGCACGATCCAGGCGGCCCTCGACCTGACCCTCGCCAGCTTCGGCCTCGACAATGCCGGCGGCAAGATCCTGGGCGGCACGCTCAATGGCAATACGACTATTGATACCCGCGGGCAAAACCTTGAAAACAACGGCGGCACCATTGCCTCGGCCAGCGGTACCCTCGATATCCGGAGCGGCGCCCTGGGCAATGACGGCGGCTTACTGCAATCCGCCGGAAACCTACACCTGGATACCGCCGGCCAGGCACTGGTCAACACCAACGCCGGGGACAGCGGTGGACTCGTCAGTGGTGGTAGCCTGGTACTCGCGACCGGCGCGCTGGACAACCGCGCCGGCCTCGTCCATGCCGGGGGTGACCTCATCGCGCGCAGCGATGTGCTCGACAATCGGAGCGGTGGCCAGTTCGGTGGCAGCGGCAATGTCGACCTGCAAGGGACAGAGCTGCGCAATAACGGCGGTGTTCTCCATTCGGGCGGCGATCTCGGGGTGTTGCTCACCGGCACTGCCGACAACGATGCCGGCCTGATCAGTGCCGGCAGTGGCCTCAGTATCACAGCGGCAATTGTCGACACCCGCAATACGCAGGGAGAAACCCCGCTCGGCCCTCTCGGTCTTCAGGGCGACAGCATCGACCTCAGCGCCGGCCGCATCGAAAACCGCAATGGCCTGGTCGCCGCGGATACGCGCATCGAGATCACCGGCAGCCAGCTCGACAACACCCGCGGCGAAATCTCTTCCGCCGACACACTTGGCCTGACCGTCGACGTTGTCAGCAACACGCTCGGCACCCTTTTCTCCGGCACGTCGCAGACAATCACCGCCGACAGCCTCAGCGGTGACGGGCGTATCCTCTCGCAGGGCGAGCTCACCCTCACCCTGAAGCGGGATTTCACCAATACTGGCGAAGTCACCGCTAATGGTAGGGCCGAGATCAATACCGATGGCCTGCTCATTAACGAGAGCACCATCCAGGCCGGCGAGCTTCTTCTCCGCGCCACGGATATCGACAATACAGCCGGCGGCGAAATCAGCGGTGGCTTCACGCAGCTGAGCGCCAGCGAGAGCGTGACCAACCGCGGCCTGATCGACGGTGCCCAAACCCGCATCGACACCGACACCCTCGATAATATCGGCAGCGGTCGCATCTATGGCGACCATATTGCAATCCAGGCCGAAACGATCACCAACAGGGAGGAGAGCCTCGGAGGTGAAACCAGGTCCGCGGTTATCGCCGCCCGCCAGCGACTCGATATTGCCACCGGCTCACTGATCAATCGGGAAGAATCCCTGATCTTCAGCGCTGGTGCCGGCGCCGAGGCACTGAATATCGGCGGCCAGCTGGATGAAAATGGCCATGCCACTGGCCGTGCCGGTTTTGTGCATAACGCCAGTGCCACCATCGAATCCCTCGGGGGCCTCACCATTGACACCACGCGCCTGCTCAACAGCAACGAGCACTTTGCCAGCGCGGAGATACAGGTCGCCGGGCCCACTGATATCGTGCTGATCCAACCCAAGGGATATCAGGACAAATACACGCAAAGCGAACTCTTCGCGCTGGGCTGGACCTATACCAACTGGAAGGGTGTTGGCGCCTACTATGATCCATCCGGCAAGCGCGTCGAAGATTGGACGCAATACGAAGTCACTCGCACCGAATACGAAACCCAGGTAACCGAAAGCGCTCCGGCTGTTATCCGCTCCGGTGGTGATATGACCCTGCGAGGCGGCGAGCTGGTGAATGACAAAAGCCAGATTCTCGCCGGTGGCGCCCTGATCATTGACCAGGACAGTCTGGACAATATTGACGCCGAGGGTGAATACCGGATCAACGAAATAGGCACCAGCCGCGCAACCTGGGTCAAGCTTACCGGCTGGGATGACGACCATAAACGCAAATGGGGCCAGGAGTCGGTATACGCACCTGGCGATCAAGTCACCAGCTTCGATTTGGGTTTAGCCAGAGCCGAGGAAAACCTGAGCGGCGCGGGAGACGGCTACAGTATTGTCGACCGCAATACCGATACGGCAGCCAGCGGTAGCGGCCGTGACAGCGCGGACGCAAGTACTGACTCCCGTGAGATTGAAGCGGTGGTGGCCGGCCTTCATGAAACCGACGGCCCGCAGAGCGAGTGGCGCCCGGAGATCGACACCACCGACGGTGCATCCGTCGGGGAAGGCCAAACAGCAGGCGCCGCCACAGGCCCACAATCGAGCGCGGGCATCACAACGCAGCGGGCCGATGGCTCCGTTCCCACAGAAATTCGCACCGTGGGCGCCGATACCGCCATCCCCCAGAGCAGCCTCTTCCGGGTGCAACCGGAGAGTGGCGACTACCTGATCGAAACTGACCCACGTTTTGCCAGTTACCGCGGCTGGCTTTCTTCCGACTACCTGCTGGACGCTCTGGATTACGACCAGGACCTGGTGCATAAACGCCTGGGCGACGGCTTTTACGAACAGACGTTGATTCGTGAACAGGTTGCCCAGCTTACCGGTCGCCGTTTTCTCGGCGATTACTCCAGTGATGAGGACCAGTACCGCGCCCTGCTCGAAGCCGGGGCCACCTACGCCGAAGCCTGGGACCTGCGCCCCGGTGTGGCGTTGACCGCCGAGCAGATGGCACAGCTCACCAGCGATATCGTCTGGCTGGTGGAGGAAACCGTCACCCTTCCGGACGGCAGCACTACTACCGCCCTCGTGCCCCAGGTCTACGTCCGCGCGCGCCCCGGTGACCTGGACGGTAATGGCACGCTGATTTCAGGCGAAAGCGTCCAGTTTGACCTGGCCCAGGATCTCACCAACACCGGCACCATTGCCGGCCGCAGCGCAGTCAAAATTACCGGGCAGAATCTCCGCAACCTCGGCGGTCGAATTACCGGCGACCAGGTATCGCTGCACGCCCGCAAAGACCTGGACAATATCGGCGGCACCATCGATGCCGAGAGCGGCCTCGCCGTCAGCGCCGGCCGCGATATCAGTATTGCCGCCACTACCCAGAGTGATAGCAACCGCGCCGGCCTCAGCGACTTCAGCCGCACCAATATCGATCGCATCGCCGGACTCTACGTCAGCAAGGGCAACCTGGTGGCCACTGCCGGCCGCGACTTCACCCTGCAGGCCGCCGAGATCGTCAATAGCGGTGACGGCGCAACGCAGGTCAGCGCCGGCCGCGACCTCGGCCTGGAAACCGTGGAGACCCAGTACCAGGAAAATACGGTCGGCGGTGACAACTACCACCTGAAGCAGGGCCATACCGAAGAAGTCGGCAGCAGTGTCCGCGGCGGTGGGCAGCTGCTGCTGAGCAGCGGTGGCGACACCAGCCTGCGCGGTGCCGAAGTCAGCGCCGGTGGCGATATCGGCCTGGTCTCCGGCGGTGACCTGCTGATCGAATCCGCCACCAATACCCGTAACTACGATTACTATCACAAGCAGGAAGCCAGCAGCTCCCTGAGCTCGGAAAAAACCACCGCCACCCAGCACTACACCGAAGAAGTGGTCGGCAGCAGCATCACCGCCGGTGGCGGCGTCGCCATGGTTGCCGAAGGCGATATCGCGATCCTCGGCAGCCAGGTGGATGCCGAAGATGATATCGTCCTGGACGGGCGCGACATCACCATTGCCGCCAGTGAGCAACGGCAGAGCCACTACCACGCCAGCAGCAAATCCGGGCCCCTCGGCAGTGAAGGCGCAGGCCAGGCCAGCGCTCAGCTACAGCTGGCTGCTGCCGAACTGAAGAGTGCGGCGGGCGATATCAGCCTCGACGCCGCGCGCAATATCACCATTGCCGCCAGCAACCTGGAAACCGTCACCGGCAACATCAACCTCACGGCCGTGGACGACCTGCTGATAGCCGCCGGCGAAGTGCTGGAAACCAGCAGCAGCTGGTCAGAAGACAGCGGCTACTTTACTGGCGGCGACTTCTACGCCTCCGAACAGCGCGCCGGCACCACCGAGACCACCGGTGCCCAGGGCAGCAACATCAGTGCTGGCAACAACCTTAATATCGACAGTGGCCGCGCCACGGTGATCGGCTCAGACCTTGGTGCCGGCAATAACCTCAACATCGAAACAGATATCGGCGATATCGAAATCCTCGCTGCCCGCGAGACCAGCCGAACCACCTACGGCGAAGAGGAAACGCGGGTCAGCTTCGGCGACGTGGCCAGCAGCCTCTCCAACCCCGACGAGCTGGTCAAGTCCGAAGACGGGCAGCTCAAGATCAAACTCGCCGACGCCGAGTATCGTGCCGTCGACAGCGAAAGCACCGAAGTCAGCTACCGGGGCAGTAACCTCACCGCCGGCAACGATCTGAGCCTTGATGCCATCGGCGACCTGACCGTGGAAGGCTCCAACCTGATCGCCGATACCGACGATAGCGGTGCCGGCGATATCGCGCTCGCCGGCGAAAACGTCGTCATCAGGGAAGCCAGGGACAGCCTGCAAACCAGTAGCGAGGAAACCAGCGGCAGCGCCGAACTCAATGTGGTGGTCCAGCACCAGGCTGTGGAAGTGGCCAAGGCGGCCAAAGCCCTGGACGAAGCCGCCGATAACCTCAAGCAGGCCAAGGAAGACTACCGCAAATATGAAAAAGACCTGAAAAACCTGAAGGGCACCCTCAAGCAGCTGGAAGCCGACTACCAGAACGGGGCCCCCGGTGTTAGCCAGGAGGATATCGTTGAACTGAAACAGATCATCGACGATGCCGAAGGCGACAAGGAGTGGTACCAGGCCGGCATTGTTGCCGCCGCTGCGGAGGTCACTTCAAAGACCACTGCGCTGACACAGCAGACCGCCGCCGCAGCCCAGAGCAGTGGCACCTACGGCTTCAATGCCGGCGTGCAGCTGGATGTCGACGCCACCCGTACCGGTAGCGAAAGCCAGCAGACCAGCTCCCTGGCCAGCAACCTCAGTGGCCAGAACATCACCATCAACACCGGCAATGAGGACGGTACCAGCGACGGCAGCACGCAAATCCGCGGCAGCCACCTGCAGGCCGACAACCAGATCGCCATCGATACCGGCGAACTGGCTATTGAAGCCAGCCGCGATACCGCCAGCCAGCGCACCCAGACCGACCACGGCCAATTCAGCGTGCAGCAAACCTTTTACGGTGCCGGCGGTGGTCCAACCGTCAGCGGCAGCATGGATAGAAGCCAGGCCCGGGACCGGCAAACCACTTACAACAACAGTACCCTCAGCGCTGACCAGATCGCCCTCAACAGCAGCGGTGACACCACCCTGGCAGGCGCAAACGTGCATGCGGGCAGCCAGCTGGATGTGGCCGTGGGTGGCGACCTAACCGTCGAATCCCAGCAAAACCGCGCCAGCGGCTCAAATAACAGCGCCGGTATCAGCGGTGGCTTCGGCACCAGCGGAGGAGATGACAGCGGCCTCACCAGTGTCAACGGCGGCGCCAACAGTGCCAACGGCAGTTACCAGAGCAAGGAAACCGTGCTCACCAGCCTCACCTCCGGCGGCGCGGCCGATATCGACGTCGGTGAACACACGCAGATCACCGGCGCACTGGTAGCCACCGTGGACGAGGAGGGTAATGACCTCGGTAACCTTGAGCTCAGCACCGAAACCCTCGACTACGCCGACCTCAGCAATACCGACTACACCAGCCAGCAGAATGCCGGTGCCAGCACCAGTGTCGGCTTCACGGGCAGCAACCCCGCCGATCCGGCACAGCAGAATGCTCAGGACGCGACCGGCGACGACCTGCGCCTGAACACCTCCAATGTTCAGTACAGCAACGAGAGTCAGTACAGCAAGGACAAGACCCTCGCGACTGTGGGCCAGGGTAATATCACTGTGCGGGATGAGGACAGTGAGGAGAATGGAGACCTGGCGGGCCTCAATCGCGATGTGAAGAGCACCGAAAAGGAGCTTTTCGAGGTTGAGCGGCAGGAAGGGAATATCGATGTAACCGTTGATCACCGGATACTACAAGAAGGGCTGATCGACACCATCGCTGGAGACCTTGAAACGATTGAAGCAGGTATCCAGCAGTGGGCAGAAACTCCACTGGGGCAAACACTTCGGGCCGGCTACACAGCGCTCCTTGAAGCATTCAATAACGGTACTATTGACGACGCCGAACTGCTTGCCCAAGTGAAAGCAATGGCTCGCACCATTGAGGAGCGAGAGCGCTGGTATAGAGAGCAAACTGGCACCATAGAGGAGGAAAGCACTCCTCCGATGCCTGGGGACTCTGAAGGCAATACCTATGACTATGCAGAAATCACCCTGGAAGGACCCCCCCAATCCGACGATGTAGAAAGTCAGGATGTGCCGGAATCACAAGAAACTATTCCGACGCAAGGTGAAGTCCTGGCTGAAATCGCCATACCGGCCTTCGACGCCGTGCTGCAGGACCTGGGTGGCAATGGTCTGGTTTCGGACGAGATCGCCGCGGGCTTCGGCAACCTGATAGAGACAGCCTACGCGAATCACCCGGAGGCGACGGAGGCGGCACTGGGCGCCCTGCAGTCTGTACAGGAAGCCGGTGCGGAGGTCCTTTTCGCTCTTGACGATGCCACCGGCAATGTTGTCATTTCCAACTGGAATAGCCTGAGTGAGGAAAACCAGGCACGTTTATCCGGAATGGCTGCGATTATTCCAGTTGCCAGGGCAAGGACGCCGGATCTGGATGCGCCTGAGAAACCTACATCCAATGACGGCGATTGGGGAGGAAGTTCAGGCGATGGTTCGGATATTGGGTCTGATGGTAAAGGAGGGGTTGAAACTTATTCGGGTTCGAATCCGGGGGTCGAGCCAGGTGCAGCTGATGCTGAGGCTGGTGACCTTTTAGCCAGAAATGATGGCGACCGCTTTGATCTAGATTATCATGAGAATCATATACCACCAGGAAGTAGAAATGGTGGGCACTTGTTGGAGAGGCATGTCGGATTATCTGATGCAGAGTTGATTGCAAGATCCAATGGTACAGGTGGGCAGCGTATACCGCTGGGTGGCTCTTCTTCTTTCTCTAGCAAGCAAGCTGCTGAGCATTATGTAAATCAAACGTTGAACAGGAATGAGGCTGAAATAAATTCTTGGTTGCAAAGCAATCCAGGCTCTAAGCCAAAAGCTTTCGACTCAATTTTTGTTCAGCCAACTGGCCGATACGTTCCTGCAAAAAGCTCTACTGCATCTAATGTCAATGGTGTTAGAGTGGTTGTGCAGGCTGACTCAACGAGCCCAAATGGCTACCGAATAATCACAGGTCACCCAATTGATGAGTAAAAGATATCCAGCGTTATTTAATTTGTTAGCGGGCCCGTTTTATCAGTGTTGGTACGAATATGACTGTAGGCCGGCATCTGAAATACTTTATGATGCTGTTGCTCAGTCAAAAGATGAAGAAAAAAGTTTAGCAATAAATGAGATTAATAAAATAGTTTCATGTTGCTATGAGTCTTCTCAGTTGGATGAGATTTTGGGGAAAGAGATTGGGTGCAACTACAACCCGGGTGATGATGGAATATCTAGCCTTGATTGGCTTTTAGAGATTAAAGAATCCTTGGAGAAGGAATTGAAAAAGAAAAAGGGAGTGTAAAAGGGGCACCCATTAACTGAATAGATACGCACGAATCACGTTTGCGTATACGTTATGATTCAGATCAATCAATATTTTTTTCGAAAGTAAATAATATGTTGAAGGCTGCGCCAATAGGCTTTGTGGAAGCAGCGAGTTCTCTCGCATCTAGCATGCGATGGCGCTATCTAAAAGAACAAAAAACTGTTACGGGACGGACAGTGGCGAAAAGTAGCGCTCGCAGTCGCGAATACCGTGAACCCAAGGTTTGCCTAGCTGCTCGCAGGCTTGGCGCACAGCATGGGCGCTACCGACCAGGCTCTTGAAGCGGCTCTCAAAGTTCCGGTTCAGGTAAAGCCAGTGTCGTGGATCAATTTGCAGGCGCTCGAGGATCGGCCGCAGCTTGCTGTCGATAGCTCCGCGTTTATTCTCCCGTAGGCAGCGTCCACTCCAGTCCACCAGCTCCAGGTAGTCCGACAGACGGAAGGGCATCCCCTCTGGCATGGATTGCCGGGGATTGCCCACGAAGGGGAATAGCTGATCAGGCTGATAGCCGCCATCCCTGGTCGCGGCAGTACGCCGCTGGACCGAGGTATGGTCGGAATCTTCCGGTGTCTCGGCCATTGTTGCCCGGATCGGGTTCAGGTCTACGTAGGCCATACAGGCTACCAGTGCCCGCTCGTCCAGCAGGGCCTGGGACTTGAAGCGGCCCTCCCAGAATCGACCGGTGCACCGGTCTTCCCGGTTGGCCTCACGGGCGATGGGCTCGTTGAGATAGCGCATAAACCAGCTGATGTCGGTAAGTCGCGCACGCCAGCTCTCTGCGACCACAGCAAGGCGGGCAAACTCAGCGGAGCCCAGGGCCTCTCCACGGACGAAACGCTGGGAAAGGCTCGTACCTTTGCACAGCTGGTGCCAGCGCTCCACTACTTCGCGTAGGTCCCAGTCAGCCGTCTGTGCGGAATTCACGTACAGCACCACATGGTAGTGGTTGCTCATCACAGCATAGGCACAGATCTCCAGCGCAAATATACGGGAGAGTGAAAGAAGTTGTTCCTCAATCCATTGCCGGCGGTGCTCAAAGCTCTGTCCCGTACGCTCGTCCCGCCCACACAGGAAGGCGCGTCGTACGCAGCGTGACACGCAGTGATAGTATGGAGTGGTTTCCGGGCAGATCTGGGTCTTACGCGGCCTGGTCATCGGTAGATTTCAGATTGCTGGATGGATAAACAGTATTTTGCATGGCTTGCCAAAGAGTGCAACAAGGAGGGCGCAGGATTGTCTTTATTTAATGGGTGTCCCTTTTATCGTCTTACGCCGTGCTGCAGGACCTGGGTGGCAATGGTGTGGTTTCGGACGAGATCGCCGCGGGCTTCGGCAACCTGATAGAGACAGCCTACGCGAATCACCCGGAGGCGACGGAGGCGGCACTGGGCGCCCTGCAGTCTGTACAGGAAGCCGGTGCGGAGGTCCTTTTCGCTCTTGACGATGCCACCGGCAATGTGGTCATTTCCAACTGGAATAGCCTGAGTGAGGAAAACCAGGCACGTTTATCCGGAATGGCTGCGATTATTCCAGTTGCCAGGGCAAGGGCGCCGGATCTGGATGCGCCTGAAAAACCTACATCCAATGATGGCGATTGGGGAGAAGACTCTGGCGGTAGTTCGGATAGCGGGCCTGATAGTAGTCGTCTCGCTGATTCGGCGGATGCATCGGAAACGCCTGAATGGGATACTGCGCAGACTCGAGTGGATGGGGAATTTGATACGCCTGAGAGGGAGGTGGTTTCTGGTGATGCTAAAAATACAACTGTTGAAGATGAGATACCAAATGAAGTATTTGATCCAGGATTAAACATTACCCCAGACAGCACGATAGACGAGTACCCGTCTATCGGTGCTGATGGAACGTTTGTGACTGACTCAAAAGCTATTGAAAGCGTAATTGGTCCAATTCCCGAAGGAGCATCTGAAATTAGAATAACAAGACACCAAGCTGATGAACTTGAATCTGACCTTGGCTTAAATCCGGGCAGTTTAGAAAAGTCAAATACGCTTTCAGTAATCTCTAATATTGGCGAACGCTGTCCGCGATGCCCAGTCGGTGACGCCGGAAATGAACTGTTTTTAGGTGATGGTCAGGGTCTTCCTGGTGGAGGTCCAGAGTTGGTTGTAGAGAGTATTCCTTCTAATGGTGGCGACGGTGTTAAACAAATAAAAGTCATTGTCGAGGATTAGTTATGGACCCTGTACTAGAAAGAACTGGAAAAGAAATAAAGTGCCCTAAATGCTCATTTAACTTAAGGTATTCTTGGCTAAGCCTAATCAATAAAAACTGGATCGGGATGTACTCAAAAGATGGATTTTCTTTGTTGGTTAGCGAACAGTTGGCGAAAATGGCTGATAAAGAAGAGTTGCTAGAAAAAGTAGCTCGCACCTATGAGGAAAATAGAAATTTCGGCAAGCACTACGGGTTTTCTGTAAGAAATGAGATGAAGTGCCCAAATTGCAAGTTTCCGTTAACGTCGCGCACTAAAGAGAAGTACAGAAAAATAATAGATAGTCGTCTTGTGTTTTTAGACGGAATGACATTTATTAATGATGAAAAAAGTTACCAAGTGCGAATAAAAGTAAAGGATACCCATAACTAAAGTTTAGAGTGAGCTGAATCGGCAGATGCCTCCGTAGTCGTTCCGTCCGCAAAGAGATACACAACATAAATCCTGAAGGCGTGTCATTCTCTGATGAGTTGTGAGGTTTATAATGGATGATATCCCTGTTGCGAAAAATGAGTGTAAACCTTTATTGGAGCTTATTGAGTTAATTGGTGAGGCCGAGTGGAGGAAAGGTACTGCTAGCGAGTATGTCGCAAGAGAGAAAGGTAAATGGGTATTAAGAAAACAAACTCAATATCCCCCATCAGTTTCCTTTCGTTTCAAGAACGAAAAATCGGAAACTGTGAGTCGTTTGAAGCGTGCAATAGAGGGGTACGTGGGGTGCATAAGCTGGACCTTGACTAAGCATAAACGTGTAGATTTGCCGGGGACTAATTGGACAATAGAGCCTGCGCGGCTATGGGAGATAAAGGATAAGGCCAAAGAATTGGGAGTAACCCCCAAGCAATATATCGCCAAATATGAGCCAGGTTTTGGTCCAGTTGCTTTTGAGGACCTTTCTGGTTTAATTGAATATCTACGTAATGAATTTAACGTGCTAGGTTAACCGGAAACAGCAGGGAATGTATTTCAATATTAGGGGTCACCTAATACCTAATAAAAAGGACACCCATTAATTATTTATCTTGAGGCCAACTTCTACGGACCTTGCTTCTGTGTGATTGAGGATGGGTGCTCGACGGAGTAAAGGGCTAATTTGTGGGTGTCCGCGCCAGACCACTCTATGGAGGCGTAATGATTCCTCGCATCAGGTATGCGATGGCGCTATTTGAAAGCGTAGTTAGGTTTTACGTGACCGAAGGTGGGGAAAGGTAACGCTCGCAGTCGCGAATACCGTGCACCCAGCGTTTGCCCAGCTGCTCGCAGACTTGGCGTACAGCATTGGCACTACCCACCAGGCTCTTGAAGCGGCTCTCAAAGTTACGGTTCAGGTATAGCCAGTGCCGGGGATCAATTTGCAGTCGTTCAAGGATCGGCGGCAGCTTGCTGTCGATAGCCCCGCGTTTATCCTCCCGTAGGCAGCGCCCACTCCAGTCCACCAGTTCCAGGCAGTCCGACAGGCGGAAGGGCATCCCCTCTGGCATGGATTGCCGGGGATTGCCCACGAAGGGGAATAGCTGATCAGGCTGATAGCCGCCACCCCTGGCCGCGGCAATACGCCGCTGGAGCGAGGTATGGTCGGAATCTTCCGGTGTCTCAGCCATCTTGGCACGAATCGGGTTCAGGTCCCCGTAGGTCATACAGGCTGCCAGTGCCCGCTCATCCAGCAGGGCCTGGGACTTGAAGCGCCCTTCCCAGAATCGACCGGTGCACCGGTCTTCCCGGTTGGCCTCACGGGCGATAGATTCGTTGAGATAGCGCATAAACCAGCTGAAGTCTGTAAGGCGCTCACGCCAGCTTTCAGCGACCTCGGTAAGACGGTCAAGCTCGGCCGAGCCCAGGGTGTCCCCACAGGCGAAACGCTGGGAAAGGCTCGAACCCTTACATAGCTGATGCCAGCGTTCTACTACTTCGCGAAGGTCCCAGTCAGCCGCCTGTGCGGAATTCACATACAGCACCACATGGTAGTGATTGCTCATCACGGCATAGGCTCAGACCTCAAGCGCAAATACGTGGGAGAGCGAGAATATGCGGTCCTCAATCCATTGCCGGCGATGCTCAAAGCACTTCCCGGTACGATCGTCCAGTCCACATGGGAAGGCGCGCCGAACACAGTGCGATACGCAGTGATAGTATGGAGTGGTTTTCGGGCAGATCAGGGTCTTACGCGGCCTGGTCATCGGTAGATATCAGCTTGCTGGATGAATAAACAGTATTCTGCATGGCTAGCCAAAGAGTGCAACAAGCAGGGCGCAGGATTCTCTGTATTTGATGGGTGTCCCTTTTAATAATCGCTGTGAACTTTCCACGCCTCTCTCCACCGCCTGGTTCTGTGAATACCAGCGCGGGGAGATCTATGGCCTGGACCACGATCCACAGCGCTTTGAGCAGGGCTGGCTGCGCCCGAAGACCCGTATAAAGGGACTGTACCTGACCGGGCAGGACATCATGAGCTGCGGCGTGGCCGGCGCAATGTATGGCGGTGTGATTGCGGCGCAGAGCATTCTCGGCTGGCGCCGGGGCCTGCCGCTGCTGCGACGGGTTTTCGGCAATTCCGCGGGGGGTAAATCCGTGGATCACGGGGGTGGAGGCATCTCGGCACCGGTACAATCTTCCGAGTCTTCCTGAGGCGTTCCTTCGCCCGGCAAAGCTTCTGCCTCCATGGCATCAAGGACAGGAATATAGGAGTGCGCGGTGATAAAGGATTGCAGCCGCAATGGTGGATTGAAAGCGTTTCTCTTCCTGTCGGCAACCCTGGTTGCCGGCCTCTGTAGTGCCTACGATGAGGCGCTACCACGCTATGCGCTGGTGATCGGTAACAGCGATTACGCGTTTGCCCCGCTCAGGAACCCGGTCAATGATGCCCGGGATATGGCCAAAAAGCTGCGGAAGTTGCGTTACCGCACGACCCTGGCCACAGATATGAACCCGCAGCAGCTGCGGGCGACGGTGGCCGAATTCTATCGTTCCGTCTCCGGCGACAATGCGGTGACAGTGTTCTACTACGCCGGCCACGGGGTGCAGCTGCAGAATACCAATTACCTGGTACCGGTCGGGGTATCCATCGATGACCCCATGCAGCTGGTCGCCAACGCGTATTCGATCAATGAGCTGCTGCGGGAAGTGGAGCAGTCCGGCAGTAGCCAGAATATCGTGATCCTCGATGCCTGCCGCAACAATCCGTTCAGGAAGACCCGGGCGGTGGAGTCCCAGTTAAGGCAAATCCAGGCGGGATTGGCGATGGTGGAAGCGCCCCCCAGTACCCTGATTGCCTACGCCACCGAGCCCGGCAATGTGGCCGAGGATGGCCGGGGCAGGAATGGCACCTATACGCGGGCGCTGTTGCGGCATATTACCCGCGCGGAAACTGCCGAGGAGCTGTTCAAGAAAGTGCGCCGCGACGTTTTGCGGGCTACCGATAACCGCCAGACGCCGTGGGAGCATTCCTCGCTGCTGGAAACCTTCTACTTTGCCCCACCCAGGAACAAGAAGATTCCCAATGTGGTGAGTTTCTAGCGGACAGGGTCCTGTCCAGAAGTTAACTGGCGGAGGTTAACTGGCGAGAGTTTACCGGTCAGAATACGCCGATAATTCCCGTCAGCAGCATGGTGGACTGTTCGCTGACACTGTCAAAGCGGGCGCTGCCGAAACGGATATCCTGCTGGTAACTGTTATACCGGAGCTTGCTGCGGAACAGCAGGCTGCCGGACATGGGTATTGTCCAGCCCAGGTTGATGGAATAGCCGCTGCTGCTACCACTGGTCTTGCCGTAGATGTCATCAAACTCCAGCATTTCGCCGGCTTCGACGCCATCGCCGTCACCGAAGAAGCGATTGTCGGCATCCAGTGAGGCATAGGCGACAGAGAAATCCAGTTTGCCGGCATTGGCAAAGCTTTTGCCGATATTGATTCCGGCAAATGGCCCGGACTGCCGGTAATACTCGTAATCCGTCGCGCGCGTGGCGCTGTCCCGGACAAACAGGTCCAGGTTGGTCTCCCCCGACTTGTAGCCAATAAAAACGCTGAACAGGTCGCTGGCCTGGTAGCCGAACGTGATATCCAGGTCCTGCCGGCTGGCGTCGCCGATAAAGTCCTCCTCGGAAACCTCGGCATCTTCCACCGAGCCGGAAATATTCAGGGCAAGGTTAAAGCGCTGGTAGGCCAGGCCGCCGGTGAGGTTTGCGACCGGGAAGACGATGGTCTGGTCGAGTTTTTCCGGAAAGGCATAGGTACCGTAGCCCATCTCCAGCCCGCCAAATTTGTGGATCTCCAGGCCCGGCGCGTCTTCCCCAGCCTGGGCGACAAGCACGGGCGATGCTGCGATGAGAAGGGAGCAGGCAAGCGCTCTACTGATATAGGTGGGCATCCGTTGCTCCATGGTTCCTTGTGATTAGGCCGGTACTTCTGTGCCGTCCTGTGTTTTCCCGGTTGTCGGCCTGACAGCGATCAGCCCGAGGGCAGTGGAGAGCAGGGCAAAGCTGAGGATAAACAGGCCATTGAGTTTTACCTGGTTATGCCTGATGGAGGCCGGCGTCCAGATCTTGCCCGGATCAAAGGCATAATCCATCAATAGCTCGGCCGGCAACAGGTTGCCGGGTTCGACGCCGGGGCGGTACTCATTGCCGATGGTGACGCGGATGTTTCGTGTGCCGTCCTGGGTGGGGACCGGCTGGGAGACGACGACACTGAAATAGGTAAGGAGGTAGAGGGCCAGTGCCGGTAACCCGAGCAACAGTGTTGCGCTTGCCAGCAACCGTCGCGCTGTCCGGCCCAGGGCCGGGCCCCAGATCCATACCAGGAACAGGCAGATGCAGCAGAAGGGAACGGCCATCTTTACCGCAAGGCCTGCGGGGTCCGGTGGATCTATTTCCCCGGCCCAGACTCCCAGGGGACCGGCCACCACCGCAGCCGTAGCTGCAGCCCAGAGGGAGCCAATGTTTTCCAGTGACGACCTGATATCCATGGCCGCCACTAGAGAGGTTGGATCACGTGGATAAACGGGTCCTGCAGGATGGTGATCTTTTCATTGAACACCTGGTCATTGCCGGAAACACGAAAGCGGTAATTGCCGATCTTGATCTTCGAGCCGGGGGTGTAGCTGGTCCAGTCTTCTCCACCGGCGCGAAATGCACCCTCCGGCATATAGTGCATATATGAGCCCTCGCTGGCCGCACTAATCTGGGTACGACAGTAGGCGCTATCCGGAACGTCACTGTCTATCGCGCCACGTGCGGACTGGATGTTTTTATCGGCTGATTCGATATGTTCCGAAAGTGATGCCCAGGATCGGCTATTGGCAGCCTGCCAGGCCGACTCCAGCTGCGCTGCCGCATCGGCCCGGTTCTGGCTGATGGTATCTACCATCAGTTGCAGGACTGCCGGATCACCCTGGGTCCGCTGGCGCCACTGCTCGATCTCCTCGTCCAGTGCGATGACCTCATTGGCCATAAAAAACAGTTTCTGGCTGTTGGGGCTGCCGTCGTTCTCGATCACCAGTGGTGGCGCGCTGTCACGCTCGATGGTGATTTTGGGATAAGTGGGAATGAGCGGCTCGATTTCGGAGGTGTTGCTACAGCCTCCTGCCAGCAGGACGGCGAGTAAGGTCAGGACAATACGTGGCACGTAAGTTCCTTTTATGCAGTGCCGCAATTCCCGCGGGGGAGGTGAAGTGCGGCGGGGTTTCTTTTTTATACAGCCACATCATCGTGAATCTTATGCGTATCGGGACCTGAGCACAATAACAGCCGCTACTGGCCCCGCCTAAGATTCCGCCCGTCCCTGTGCGTCATTGCGGGGATTGCGCGCGCTGACCGGGAAGGGCTACGATGCCGCGACTGCCCTATTGTTTGCGGCAGCCAGCGCGCGTCGCACTGCGGCGTGAACAGCCGTTGGTAATCCAGTTGAGGAAGTGCGAATGTTCAGTCATGTAATGGTCGGTGCGAACGACCTGGAAGAGTCGAAGAAATTCTACGATGCGATCCTGGCGACCCTGGGTTACAAGCCGGGCGTTTTCGATGAGAAGGGTCGTTGTTTTTACTTTTCCGACAAAGGCATCTTCGCGCTGACCCGGCCGATCGATGGCGACCCGGCCAGCCATGGCAATGGCAGCACCATCGGTTTTGCTGCAGAAAGCCCGGAAATGGCGGATGCCTGGCACGCCCAGGGCCTGGCCAATGGTGGCGTCGCCTGCGAGGACCCGCCCGGGGTGCGTGAGGGCTCGGGCATGAAGCTGTACCTGGCCTACCTGCGCGATCCCTCGGGCAACAAGATCTGTGCGATGCATCGCGTGGCCTGAAGCCCCCGCTTCACGATTCAGGGTGGCCAGGGTGACGGCCGGCCTGTGACTCGGGATCGGGTCATCATGTAACAGGGATGTTGATATGAATCTGCAGAAAATGGGCGGCATAGCCGCCCTGGTCGAGGCGCTCGCCTATATCGTCGGTTTCACCGTGATGCTGACGCTGCTCTCCCCGGACAATGCCGCGGAGATGGTGGCGGCGGACTGGCTGGCCTTCAATATCGAGCACAGTGCCGTGCTGGGTGCATGGAACCTGTTTATCTACGTGGTGTTCGGGTGCTTCCTGGTGGTACTGGTCAATGCGTTGCACGAGCGCCTCAAGCGCCGTGCACAGGCAATGATGTCGACGGCTTCGGTGTTTGGCTTTATCTGGGCCGGGCTGGTGATTGCCAGTGGTATGGTGGCGAATATCGGCCTGGAGCGGGTGGCCGGGCTCCATGCCTCTGAGCCGGGGCAGGCACTGGTTATCTGGCAGTCCATCGGTGTGGTCCAGGACGCACTGGGTGGTGGTGTGGAAGTCGTGGGTGGCCTGTGGGTGTTTTTGCTGAGCTGGGCGGCCCTGAAACAGGGGGCGCTGCCCCGGCCGCTGAACGTGATCGGCCTGCTGGTGGGGCTCGCCGGGATCCTGACGGCAATACCTGGCCTGGGTGGGCTCGGGGCCCTGTTTGGCCTGGGCCAGATTCCCTGGTTTATCTGGCTGGGGATATTCATGCTACGCAATGATGTGCCGGACCAGCGCCCGCAAGTCAGCGCTGGCGCCGGGGCGACGCCGGCCGGGTAGGAGATCGGGCCAGAGGTTTCAGTTTGAACAGCGGCCGGGGCCTGATGGGCGACACCGGCGGTATGCTGTCATTGAGAACGTCTGCATGCCGCCTGTCAGCCGCCTCGCTGAATTCTTTTTAACAGCTCCCGGGTCTGGCGAATACCCTCGGCCTCGTCCAGCCGGTTGCCCTCGTACTCGATGCCCACCCAGCCCCGGTAGCCTGCACTTTTTACGATCTGCATCATGCGCTGGAAATCGGTCTCCACTGCTTCGCCCTGCGCATCGAAATCATAACTCTTGGCACTGACGGCTTTCGCCCAGGGCATCAGCTCCTCAACACCCTGGTAGCGGTCATACTGCTCCCCGCTGTCGCGGTCGATCACGAAATTGCCGAAATCCGGCAGGGTGCCCACGCGCGGGTGATCCGCGCGGCGCATAACCCCGGCCAGCCACTGGCCGTTCGATGAGAGCCCACCGTGGTTCTCCACCAATACATTCAGGCCCAGGTCCGCGCAGTCCTCCGCCAGCAGGCGCAGGCCGTCCGCGGCCTTTTTCATCTGCTCTGCATAGCTGCCGGAACTCTGCGCATTGACGCGGATCGCATGGCAGCCCAGGGCGTGGGCCATCTCCGCCCAGCGCCGGTGGCGCCTGGCCGTCTGCCGGCGCTCAGCTTCAGAGTCCGCCCCCAGCTGGCCCTCGCCATCCACCATCACCAGCAGGCTCTGCACGCCCTCGCTGTCGGCCTGTTTTTGCAGGTTGTTGACCAGGCTGTCGCTGAGCCTGTCGGCGTAGAACTGGTTGACGTACTCGACCGCCTCGATATCGAACAGCTGCCGGGCCATGCGCGGGAAGTCTTGCGGGCTGGCGTCGCCGCTGTGGAAAGTGCGGTGCAGGGACCACTGGGCCAGGGAGATGCGGAACCAGGGAGAGGATTCAGTGGATTGGCTGCACCCCATGGGCAGCAGTGCGGCGGTAAAGGCTGTGGAGGTCGTTTTCAGGAACTGGCGGCGGGATGGATTGTGCATCGGGTTGGCTCCCGGATTATTTTTGTGGAATTGCAAAGGGTATCGCGGCCATGGGCCGCTCCTACAAAGTCTGTGCTGTAGGAGCGGCCGCCGGCCGCGAATGGCCGGAAAAGAATTACTTCTTCTTGCCGGACATGGCCGCCGCCAGCAGGTCGCCCATGCTGCCGCGGCCGTTGCCGCCGCCCCGTTGCTGGCGGTTGCGGTTGTTGTGCCGTTGCGCCTGGCGGCCCTCGCGCTGGTCCCCCTTCTTCACGCCGCCGCTGCCCTGCTCACCGGGCTCGTCGGACAGGCGCATGGACAGGCCGATACGCTTGCGCGGCACGTCCACTTCCATCACCTTCACCTTGACGATATCGCCGGCCTTCACCACTTCGTGCGGATCCTTGACGAACTTTTCCGACAGGGCGGAAATATGCACCAGGCCATCCTGGTGCACGCCGATATCGACGAAGGCGCCGAAGTTGGTGACGTTGGTGACCGTACCCTCGAGCACCATCGACGGGCGCAGGTCCTTGATTTCCTCGACACCCTCTTCGAACTGGGCGGTGCGGAATTCCGGGCGCGGGTCGCGGCCGGGCTTTTCCAGCTCGGCAATGATGTCCTTGACCGTCGGCACACCGAATTTCTCGTCGGTGTAGTCCGCCGGGTTGAGGCGGCGCAGGAAGCCGGAGTCGCCGATCAGGCTGTTGATCTCGCGGCCGTTCTTCTCGGCAATGCGCTTGACCACCACGTAGGACTCCGGGTGCACACCGGAGCGATCCAGCGGATCCTCGCCGTTATTGATGCGCAGGAAGCCGGCGGCCTGCTCGAATGCCTTGGGTCCCAGGCGCGGCACTTCCTTCAGCTGGGTGCGGTTCCTGAAGGCGCCGTTCTGGTCGCGGTAGCTGACGATATTGTTGGCGATTGACGCGCTCAGGCCGGAGACCCGGGCCAGCAGGGGCGCCGAGGCGGAGTTCAGCTCGGCGCCAACGCCGTTTACACAGTCTTCCACTACCGCGTCGAGGGAGCGGGCCAGCTGGGTCTGGGAAACGTCGTGCTGGTACTGGCCTACACCGATGGACTTGGGCTCGATCTTCACCAGTTCCGCCAGCGGGTCCTGCAGGCGGCGGGCAATGGAGATGGCGCCGCGGATGGTTACGTCCAGGTCCGGGAACTCCCGCGCGGCGAACTCGGAGGCGGAGTACACCGAGGCGCCTGCCTCGTTCACCATCACTTTCTGGGCCGACAGCTTGTATTGCTTGATGGTCTCGCCCACGAACTTGTCGGTCTCACGGCTGGCGGTGCCGTTGCCGATGGCGATCAGGCCTACATTGTATTTCTCACACAGGGCGGCGATGACCGCGGCGGACTCGCGGGTGCGGTTCTGCGGCGGGTTGGGGAAGATTGCGGTGTGATCCAGGATCTTGCCGGTGGCATCCACCACGGCGACTTTCACCCCGGTGCGCAGGCCCGGGTCCAGGCCGATGGTGGCCTTCTGGCCCGCCGGGGCCGCCAGTAGCAGGTCCTTGAGGTTGCGGGAGAATACCTTGATCGCCTCTTCCTCGGCTTTCTCGCGCAGTTCGCCCAGCAGGTCGGTCTCCAGGCTGGTCAGCAGCTTGATACGCCAGGTCCAGCGCACCACCTCGCCCAGCCACTTGTCTGCCGCGCGGCCCTGGTCCTCGACGCCCACGTGGCGGGCGATCATCACCTCGCAGGGGTGCGCCTGGCTGGGGGCGCGCTCCTCGTCGCCCTCGAGCCCCAGGTTGATGGCCAGGATGCCCTCGTTGCGACCGCGGAAGATGGCCAGGGCGCGATGGCTGGGTACCTTCGACCAGTCCTCGGCATACTCGAAGTAGTCGCGGAACTTGGCGCCTTCCTGTTCCTTGCCGTCCAGCAGCTTGGACTTCACCTGGCCGTCGCGCTTGAGGAAATCGCGCAGCTTGCCCAGCAGCTCCGCGTCTTCGGCAAAGCGCTCCATCAGGATGAACTTGGCACCGTCGAGGGCGGCCTTGATATCCTTGACGTGCAGGGAGGCGTCCTCGTTATCCGTATTGATGTAAGGCTGGGCCTGCTCTTCGGGATTCAGGGTCGGGTCGTTGAACAGGGCGTCCGCGAGGGGCTCCAGGCCGGCCTCGATGGCGATCTGGCCCTTGGTGCGGCGCTTGGGCTTGTAGGGCAGGTAGAGGTCTTCCAGCCGGTTCTTGGTATCGGCGGCATTGATCTGTTGTGCCAGTTCCGGCGTAAGTTTGTCCTGTTCGTCGATGCTCTTGAGGATCGCGGCGCGGCGGTCTTCCAGCTCGCGCAGGTAGCGCAGTCTTTCCTCCAGCGTACGCAGCTGGCTGTCATCCAGTTCGCCGGTGACCTCTTTCCGGTAGCGGGCGATAAAGGGCACCGTGGCACCTTCGTCCAGCAGGGCCACGGCGGCAGCCACCTGCCGCGTATTGACGTTGAGTTCTTCGGCAATTCGCGCGTTGATATCCAGCATCTTATTTTCTACATCCATTCCGCGGGGTGTACTTCTCAGCGCCGACGGGCCCGTTACAGGCGGTATCGGCTGGCTATTTGGGACGAGCATTATGCGCGAGCGGCGCCCGCTGCGGAAGGTTTGCGGCAGGCCCACTGGATGTTGCGATGGTCTGCATTCAAAAAGGCTTCTTTCCTTGTGGAACTCCAGTAGAATGCGCAACTAGTCAAATTTTGATCAAATTTTACTTGCATTCCGGTCGAGGGTCTTTGTGAGAATTTCCGAAAAGAACAAAATTTTTGCGGCCGTTATTGCCGTTGGAGTCGTGGCCATAGGCTTGGTGTGGCTGTTGCAGCCCAAGCCGGAGGAAAAAGTTGCCGAGAAGGCCGTGCCCCCGGTAGCGGACATCGTTTATGTCGACCCCGCCCGCCACACCCTGCTGGTGCCCAGCCAGGGCTCCGTACGTGCCCGCCACGAGATCGAGGTGGTGGCGCGGGTCGGCGGCACCATCGAGAGCGTCAGCGAGGCTTTCGTCGCCGGTGGCTTCTTTAGCAAGGGTGAAAAGCTGCTGCAGATCGAGCCCGCCGACTACCGGCACCAGCTGACCCGCACCGAGGCCAAGCTGGCCAATGCCAAATCGGTACTGGCACAGGAACAGGGTCGCTCCAAGCAGGCCAAGCGCGAATGGCGCGACCTGGGCACCGCAGAAGCCAATGCACTGTTCCTGCGCAAGCCCCAGCTGGATGCCGCCAAGGCCGAAGTAGCCGCGGCCCGCGCGGATCGCGACCAGGCCAGGCTCGACCTGGCGCGTACCCGCCTGCAGGCGCCGTTCGCCGGCCGGGTGGTGGAAACCTTTGTCGACCTGGGGCAGTACGTGACCCCGGGCACCAGGCTGGCGCGGGTGCACAGTACCTCCATCGCCGAGGTGCGGCTGCCGCTCACCGACCAGCAGCTCTCCCTCCTCAACCTGCCGCTGGGCCAGGCCATCGATAACGGCCCGGCCGTGCGGATGCGTGCACGGGTGGCCGGCCAGGAGCGCGAGTGGCGCGGCGAGATCGTGCGTACCGAGGCGAATATCGATCCCAACAGCCGTTTCGTCTATGCCGTGGCCCAGGTCCACAAGCCCTACGAGGGCGAGGTGCCGCTGATCAACGGCCTGTTCGTGGAGGCGCATATCGCCGGCAAGACCCTGGACGATATCGCGATCCTGCCGCGCCAGGCACTGCACGAGGGTGATCACCTGCTGGTACTGGATGCGGAGAACAAGCTGCGCTTCCGGGATGTGGAACTGCTGCAGACGGTCGAGGAGGAAGTCTGGGTGCGCGGTGATATCACCCGCGGCGACCGCGTGGTGGTCTCCAGCCTGGGTTATTCCCGCGAGGGCATGGTGCTTACCCCCAACCCGCTGAACGAGAAGCCCGCCGGCTTGCAGGTCGGCGACGACAGCCCGTCGGAGAGCGATGAGGCCGAGGTGGGTGTCGATGAGGCGCGGGCGACTGTTGCCGCCGACACCAAGCTGGAAAGAGAGGGCTGATCATGCAGGGCATCATCGGATGGTTCGTCCGTAACAGCAGGGCCGCCAACCTGCTGATGATCATGATTGTCATCGGCGGCCTGTTCGGTATTTCACATATCGGTCGCGAGGTGTTCCCGGCCATCAACCCGGGTGTTGTGCGGGTGGAAATCAGCTATCCGGGGGCCGGTCCCCGGGAAGTGGAGCAGCAGGTTACCCTGCGGGTCGAGCAGGCCATCTCCGAGGTGAAGGGCATCAAGGAGGTGAATTCCTTCTCCCGGCGCAGCCACAGCTCGGTCCGTATCGAGGCGACAGATGGTTATGACGAGCTGCGCCTGCTGAACGATATCAAGGTGCAGGTGGACTCCATCAACACCTTCCCCGAGAGCATCGAGCGGCCGGTGATCCAGCTGGAGGAATGGGCGCCGCAGATGATGATGATCGCCATCGGCGGTCCGGTGGGCCCGCACGAGCTCAAGGACACCGCGCTGAAGCTGCGCGATGAGCT
Source organism: Microbulbifer sp. JSM ZJ756 (assembly GCF_044383805.1). Classification (NCBI taxonomy): domain Bacteria; kingdom Pseudomonadati; phylum Pseudomonadota; class Gammaproteobacteria; order Cellvibrionales; family Microbulbiferaceae; genus Microbulbifer; species Microbulbifer sp. JSM ZJ756. The sequence goes on from NZ_JBISER010000007.1 coordinate 232,978, forward strand.
GATCCTGCTGCCCGGCGTGCGCCGGGTGGACGTGTGGGGTGATCGCGCCGACGAAGTCTCCATCGAGGTGTCGGAAGTGGACCTGCGCCGCTACAACCTGACCTTCGACGATGTGGCCGGCGCCGTGCGCCGCTCCTCCATCGACCTGCCGGCGGGCATGGTGCGCTCCGACCGGGGCGATATCCAGGTGCAGACCCGTGGCCAGGCTTACACTGCTGACGACTTTGCCAGTATCCCGCTGGTAAGCCGCGCCGACGGCACCCGGCTGCTGCTGGGTGACGTGGCCAGTATTGATGACGGCTTCGAGGAAGAGGGTTCGGTGATCCGCTTCAACGGCAAGCCGGCGATGAACCTGCGGGTGTTGCAGGGCGAGCCGCTGGATGTGGTGGCCACTGCCGACCATATCAAGCAGTTCATGGCCGAGGCCCGTGAACAGCTGCCCCCGGGAATGGAGTTCGAGATCTGGTTCGACTTCTCCAAGGCCTACGAGGGCCGTATGGAGCTGCTGGCCGGCAACGCCCTGGGCGGCCTGGTGCTGGTGTTTGTGCTGCTGATGCTGTTCCTGCGCCCGGCGCTGGCCGTCTGGGTGACCATCGGTATCGCCACCGCGTTTATGGGTGCCTTCTGGCTGTTGCCCACCACTGGCGTCACGCTGAACATGCTGTCGCTGTTCGCCTTCCTGCTGATTCTCGGTATTGTCGTTGACGATGCCATCATCGTCGGGGAGGCGGTGCATGCCGCCCACGACCGCGGGCTCACGGGCCTGCAGGCCGCCGAAGCGGGGGTGAAACAGGTCTCGACGCCGGTGATCTTCGCCGTGGTTTCCACCATGGTGTTCTTCATACCCATGCTGTTCCTGCCCGGCAACACCTCGCAGATGATGTATGCGCTGCCGGTGGTGGTGCTACTGTGCCTGGCTTTCTCGCTGGTCGAGTCGCTGCTGATCCTGCCGGCGCACCTGGTGAATATGAAGCCGGAAAAACAGGCCACCTCCGGGCTGGGATTGAAGCTGCAGAACCTTCGGGCCAGGTTCGCCGGTGCCATGAAACAGGCCGGTGACCGTTATTACCTGCCGCTGCTGGAAAAATCCCTCTCCAACAGCCGCGCCACGGTGATGATCTTCCTCATGGCGCTGTTCCTGTCTTTCGCGGTATTCAAGGGGGGCTACGTCGGTTCGGCGTTCTCGCCCAAAGTGCCGTCCGACATGCTGGAGCTGCGCACCACCATGGCCCCCGGTGAGTCCTTCGAGGAAACCAAGCGGGTGATGGAGAAGTTCGAGGCTGCCGGCGACAGGCTGGCGGCCGATCCGGAACTGCTGGAGAAAAACGGCGGCGTACCGTTTGTCGAGAACACAATGGTGTTCCTGTGGCGCGGTAACGTCACCGTGCTGCTGCAGCTGACCGATGGCGAGCAACGCGACGTTACCTCCGAGGAGCTGGCCCTGCGCTGGCGGGAATTCGTGGGTGAGCTGCCGGCCAGCGTCGAGGAAATGCGCATACAGCACACCATTAATGATGGCGGCGCCGGTATGTCGCTAAACCTGAGCACTGCGTCCGGCGATATGGACGAATTGCGCATGGCTGCCGATGCGGTCAAGGACGCGCTGGACAATTACGCCGGGGTTTACGATGTGCGCGACAACCTGGTCAGTGCGCGGCAGGATATCGAGATCCAGCTGAAGCCCCACGCCACCAACATGGGCATCGACCTGGCCGGCGTGGCCAAGCAGGTGCGCCAGGGTTTCTACGGTGAGGAGGTACAGCGTATCCCCCGCGGCCGCGAGGATGTGCGCGTGATGGTGCGCTACCCGCAGGAGGAGCGTGCCAGTGAAGAGCAGATTGACCGCATCCGTATCCGCACCAACGAGGGCGAGGTGCCGTTCAGCGCGGTGGCCGATGCAGTCTATGTGCCGGGGTACACCACCATCCGCCGCAGCGATCGTGAGCGCACAGCCCGGGTTACTGCGGAGCTGACGCCGGGTAGCGCCTCGGCGCAGGAAATCCTGAAACAGCTGCGCGACGAGCATGTGCCGCAGTGGGAGAAACAGTTCCCGGGCTTTGCCCTGAAGACGGCTGGTGAAATGCAGGAAGAGGAGGAGTTCAGCACCGCTATTATCGCGTTCTTTGCGTTGTCGCTGTTTGCGATCTATGCGTTGCTGGCGATCGCCTTCCGCTCCTACTCACAGCCGCTGCTGATCATGACTGCGGTGCCGTTCGGGTTTTTTGGCGCGATTGTCGGTCACCTGTTGCTGGGCTACGAGATCAGCATCATGTCGATGCTGGGCTTCCTGGCCGCCGCAGGTGTGGTGGTCAACGATAACCTGGTACTCATGGATCGTATCAACCAGCTGCGCGCTGAGGGTGTGGCAGTGATGGAGGCGGTGGTCCAGGCGGGCCGGGACCGCTTCCGCCCGATTATCCTGACCTCCATCACCACCTTTGTGGGGCTGGTGCCGATCATGTTCGAGCGCTCGATCCAGGCCCAGTTCCTGATCCCGATGGTGGTCAGCCTGGCGTTCGGTGTTCTGTTCGCCACTGCGGTGACATTGCTCCTGGTGCCGAACCTGTACAAGGTGATCGAGATCATCCGCGCCCGGCTGCACAGCCGGCGCGGCTCCGACCCGGAATTGTCGGTGAGCCTCGAAAAGGCCTAAACTACCAGCCTGACAGAAAACGCCGACCCCGGGTCGGCGTTTTCGTATTTCCCTTTCCCTGTCGAGGAATGATTGTCGATGCGCGTGCCGCGTATTTATTCCCATGAGCCCCTGGCCGGGCGGACCGAAATCGAGCTGGACGAGGGCGCCAGCCGCCACCTGGTCAAGGTGCTGCGCCTGCAGGCGGGCCGCCCCCTGGTTCTGTTTGATGGCCATGGGGGCGAGTACAGTGCCGAACTCGCAGAGGCCGGCAAGCGCGCCCGCGTGCGGCTGCTGGACTGGGTCGAGGGCGATCGCCAGTCACCGCTGGCACTGACCCTGGCCATCGGTATTTCCCGCGGCGACCGCTTCGACTGGGTTGTGCAAAAAGCCACGGAGCTGGGGGTGGCCCGGATCCAGCCGCTGTTTACCGAGCGCTGTGAAGTAAAGCTGAAAGGCGAGCGACTGGAAAAGAAGCTGGCCCACTGGCAGCAGGTGGCAATCAGCGCCTGCGAGCAGTGCGCGCGCAACCGGGTGCCGGAAGTGTCGACACCACAGAAATTCTCCGGCTACCTGGGCGACGCGGGCGCTGACAGCGACCTGAAACTGGTGCTCCACCACCGTACTGAGAAACACCTGCGGGACCTGGAGTCCGAGCACGGCCGGCCCGGCTCGGCCCTGTTGCTGGTGGGTCCGGAAGGCGGCCTGTCCGCGGCGGAGATCGATGCGGCTCTGGCGCAGGATTTCCTGCCATTGCGGCTCGGCCCGCGGGTATTGCGTACAGAGACTGCACCAGTCGCCGCATTGTCTGTGCTGCAGTACCAGTGGGGGGATCTCTGAAACCGCGCCGGGTTTTCCATTAAGCGCTGCGCGGGTTAATCTTCGGGTTCGACAGTTTCATCCAGACAGGGAGAGGATGTGATGGTTAAACTGATTCTGTGGTTGCTGGGCCTCACCATCCTGGTGCTGTCCATCGCAATCATCGCCAAGCCCTCACTGGCGCGCAGCATGAGCGAGCGCCTCAATGAGACCGGCTATGCAATTTCCGCCTGGGGCCGCCTTGTCGTGGGGCTCATCCTGCTGCTGATCGCCGATACCCGGGCCTGGAACGTCCTGTTCAACGCACTCGGTGTGCTGCTGGTACTGGCCGGTGCCTATATGCTCCATATCGGCTTTGAACGCAGCAAGGCGCTGGCTATAAAGATTGCCCAGGGCAACGAGACGTTCCTGCGGGTCAGTGGGGCCATAGGCGTGCTGCTGGGCCTGCTGTTACTTTCCGCGAGTTGAGATCAGGTGACTGCCACAGATGTTTGCCACTGAACTGGTTATCTTTGACTGCGACGGCGTGCTTGTGGACAGCGAGACCATTGTCTGTCGCGTCCTGGCCGAGGAAATGAACAAGCTCGGCATGGAGGCCACTGCCGAGGAGCTGGACGAGCAGTTCAGCGGGCGCCCGGCAAAAGACTGCCTGCTGGAAATCGAGACCCGCTACGGCGGGCCGCTTCCCGACCACTATTTCGGCAATACTGAACGGCGTATCCGCGAGGCTTTCCACCACGAGTTGCAGCCGATCGCCGGCATCGAGGACCTGCTCGATCACCTGCTGCAGGTCAGCCTGCGCAGCTGTGTGGCCTCCTCCGGCTCCCATGAAAAAATGCAGCTCACCCTGAACAAAACCGGCCTGTTCGAGTACTTCAATGGCCGCATTTTCAGTGCCGATGACGTCAGGCGTGGCAAACCCTGGCCCGACCTGTTCCTGCATGCCGCCCACACCATGGGGGTGGAGCCCCATCGCTGCCTGGTGGTGGAGGATTCCATCGCCGGGGTAAAGGCGGCGGTGGCCGCGGGCATGCCTGTCGTGGGCTACAGCCGCCACCCGGTGCGCGCACCACAGCTGGAGCGCGAGGGCGCGCGGGTGGTCAGCGACCTGATGGCGGTAATGGACTACCTCTGACCACCGGCTACATTGTCTCAGCGGGCCAGGTCGACGATCACCGCTGCACTGCGACGGCCGTTCCGGCTGTCAATAAAGGTGCGTTGATAGCGGATACGCTCTATGCCGCCATCCAGCAGGTCCTCCACCAGCCAGCGCGGCACCGACACCCGTTCGGTTGCCGTATCGCCGCCATCGCTGAAAAGTGGCTCACCGGTGGCATAGACGACCCGGTCGCCCACCATAAAGTAACCGCTTTCCGATTCGGCCCGCACGCCGCCGATATCCCCGTGCAGCTGCCAGCGCACCATCATTTCCCGCGAGTCGCCACTCAATGTCTGCCGGGCCGGCTGCGCGTCCAGTGCCACCAGCCGTCCGCTGGCGGGCAGGTCGATCAGCAGGAAGTTCGACAGGCTGCCGGCCGGGCCGGCAAAGCTGCGACGGTAGCCAAGCCTGCGTACCCCCTCACCATACCAGGCCCGCAGCTGCCCTGGTGCCAGCCGTACCTCCTCGTTCAGTCGCGCCATGTCGGCGCCGAATGCGAGTGGGCGCTCCACTTTCTGCAGTACCCGGTTGCGGTCCAGGTCGACAAACTCGCCGTGCGATGAGCGGGCACCGCCGGCACTGGCCACGCGCCAGGTTAGCGATACCCTCAGGCCCCGCTGGGCATCCACCAGGGCGGTGTCGGGGGCCACGGTAAGCAGTTGCGGGGTATTGGCGTGGGAGGCGAGGAAAGTAAAGACTCCGGCCAACAGCAGTAGGGGCACCAGTAGCATCCAGCTGTACAGGCACTTGGCGGGACAAACGGACATGGTGGCCTCCCGTGGCTGCAGGGCCTGCGGGTATCCTAGGGTGCGCCACGAGACACTGGTACGTGGCCACTCCGGGGCGTCACTGCTTGTGGCTGCTGTGCGCCAGCCAGCCTCTGCGGCGCATCCTGTGCGGCCCAGCCTATGCGGCCCAGCCTCTGCGGCCCAGCGTGTACTACAATGAAAATGACGCCAGCCAGTCGGGGAGCTTTCCTGATGACGCGATTTTTCTGTGCCTTGGTATCTGGCCTGCTGGTCACGGTGTCCCTGCCCGCCTGTTATGACGATCCCAACAAAAAGTATGCGCTGGAGCCGCTGCCCAATGTAAAGGAGGGCGCAGCGGAGCAGCTGGCACGCAAGGCGAACCCGTTTGGGGATGCCATGGTGCGCTACCTGCGTGGCAAGCCCCGTGAGGACGGGAACGAATTTATCCTGGGCGTGCGTTTTGAGCCCGGCGGCTTTGCCCCGCGTATGGATAGCATCGGTGATGTCGAGGCGCTGCTGGTCATCATGCGCGATTACCCGGCCATGCGTATCGTGATTGAGGGGCATACCGACAACGAGGGCGACCCGGAGAAGAATCGCAGGCTGTCCCAGGTGCGGGCAGACTGGGTGCGCCAGTTCCTGCTCGAGCGCGGCATCGATGCCGAACGGGTGGCAGCAGAGGGTTTCGGGGATACGGTTCCGATCGCTGACAACAGTACCCCTGCGGGGCAGAAGAAGAACCGGCGACTGGTGATACGCGTGGTGAATTTCGATTCGCAACCGGTGTCAGTGCAACTGCAGCATGAAGAACAGCAGGAGTCACCGGAAACAGGCAACCGGCCCGCCGATCAATGACTGCAGGCAGTCGATGAGCGGGCAGGCCGGGCACCGGTTCAGGCGGTGCCGATCTCCAGCGAGCGCAGGATCTCCGCGGTGGGGTCCACCTGGTTCATGGTATAGAAGTGCAGGCCCGGGGCGCCGCCTTGCAGCAGGGTATCGCACAGGTCGGTGACCACTTCCAGCCCCAGCTTGCGGATATCTTCCGGGTTATTGAAGCTCTCCATGCGGTGGCGCAACCAGCGGGGGATTTCCGCACCGCAGTTGCGAGAAAACCGCGCCAGGTTGGTGAAGTTGGTAATCGGCATGATGCCCGGGTAGATGGGCGCATCGATGCCGGCTTTCTCGCACTGGTCGAGAAAATAGAAGTAGGCATCCGGGTTGTAGAAGTACTGGGTCAGCGCGCTGTTGGCGCCGGCCTCGAACTTGCCCTTCAGGTAACGAATGTCGTCGTCGTAAGAGCCCGCTTCCGGGTGAATCTCAGGGTAAGCGGCAACTTCCAGGTGGAACCGGTCGCCGGTATGGCGGCGGATAAAGGCCACCAATTCGTTGGCGTACACCAGCTGCGCCACAGCGCCCATGCCGGAAGGCATATCGCCACGCAGTGCCACGATGCGATCCACGCCCGCTTCCCGGTAGGCGTTCAGGAGTCCCAGCACGGTCTCCTCGTTATCACCGCCGAAAGACAGGTGCGGCGCGATGGAGATACCGTCGCGACGCAGGCCGGTGACGATATCCACAGTGGTTTCGCGGGTGGTACCGCCGGCGCCGTAGGTGACGGAGAAGAACGCCGGGTCAAACTCCTGCAGGGTCTCGCGGGTCTTGTACAGCTTCTCCCGGCCCTCGGGCGTCTTGGGCGGGAAAAACTCAAAGCTGATTCTGGGGGTGTCGGTCATGATACTGTCTTTTCCAGTCCCCGAGGGGCTGGACCCCGCCCGGTGCCGGAGTGCGGCAGGGCGGAATGACGATCTTGCAACCAGCATCGTCACGCCGGCTCGCGCCGGCGTCCAGTCTCGGTTCAATTAATACTTGTAGCTTTCTGGCTTGAACGGGCCTTCCACGGCAACGCCGATATACTTGGCCTGGTCCTCGGTCATGCGGGTGATCACACCGCCGAAGCCCTCGACCATGTAGCGGGCGACTTCCTCGTCCAGTTTCTTCGGCAGCACTTTCACGTACAGCGCGGAAACTTTCTGGTCCGCCGGCAGGTCGGCAAACTTCTCCTGGTACAGGTGAATCTGTGCCAGTACCTGGTTGGCGAAAGAGCCGTCCATGATGCGGCTGGGGTGGCCGGTGGCGTTGCCCAGGTTCACCAGGCGGCCCTCGGACAGCAGCAGCAGGTGATCGTTGTCTGCCGCATTGCGCACGATCTTGTGTACCTGCGGCTTCACTTCCTGCCATTCCCAGTGCTTGCGCATGTAGGCGGTATCGATCTCGTTGTCGAAGTGGCCGATGTTGCACACCACAGCGCCACTCTTCAGCGCTTTCAGCATATGCGCATCGCACACGTTGGTATTGCCGGTGGTGGTCACCAGCAGGTCGGTGTTGGCCAGCAACTCCTTGTTGATACCCTCGTCGGTACCGGTGTTGATGCCGTCCTTATAAGGGGAAACCAGTTCGAAGCCGTCCATGCAGGCCTGCATGGCACAGATGGGGTCCACCTCGGAGATCTTCACGATCATGCCTTCCTGGCGCAGGGAGGCGGCGGAGCCCTTGCCCACGTCACCGTAGCCGATCACCAGGGCTTTCTTGCCGGACAGCAGGTGGTCGGTACCGCGCTTGATGGCATCGTTCAGGCTGTGGCGACAGCCGTACTTGTTGTCGTTCTTGCTCTTGGTGACGGCGTCATTGACGTTGATCGCCGGCACTTTCAGGGTGCCCTCGCGCAGCATGTCCTGCAGGCGGTGCACACCAGTGGTGGTTTCCTCGCTGATACCGTGGCAGTTATCGAGGATCTGCGGGTACTTGCGATGCAGCAGCTCGGTCAGGTCGCCGCCGTCGTCGAGGATCAGGTTCGGCTGCCAGCCGGCCACGTCGTCACCCACGGTGCGTTCCAGGCACCACTCGTACTCTTCCTCGGTCTCGCCCTTCCAGGCAAATACCGGGATACCGCTGGCAGCGATGGCCGCGGCGGCGTGGTCCTGGGTGGAGAAAATGTTGCATGAAGACCAGCGTACTTCGGCACCCAGCGCCACCAGGGTTTCAATCAGCACTGCGGTCTGGATGGTCATGTGGATACAGCCCATGATGCGCGCACCGGCCAGCGGCTGCTCTGCGCGATACTTCTCGCGCAGTGCAATCAGGGCCGGCATCTCGCCCTCGGCGATTTCAATCTCGCGGCGGCCCCAGTCCGCCAGGGTAATATCGGCGACTTTGAAATCCTTGAATTCAGTGCTCATCTGGTTCATTCCAACCTCTTTGAATTTGTGTTTTCTGTAGGAGCGGCCCATGGCCGCGATTTCTGCCTGTCTCGAAGCGTGTATCGTTCGCGGCCATGGGCCGCTCCTACGGTTAAGTTCATTATTTCCCGGGTTTACAGGCCCGCGTGCTGTCGCAGGATCTCGGCCTTGTCGGTTTTTTCCCACGGGAAGGCAGTGAAGGTCTCGCTGCGTTGCTGGCCGCTGCTATCGGTCCAGCTGTAAGTGTGCTCGAACGGCTCGCGCCCGAAGTGGCCGTAGGCCGCGGTCAGCTGGTACATCGGGTGTAGCAGGTCCAGGGCCCGGGAGATGGCGTAGGGACGCAGGTCGAAGTGCTCGCGCACCAGCTCGATCAGTTTGTCCTCACTTACCTTGCCGGTACCGAAGGTATTGATCGACACGGAAGTGGGCTCGGCCACGCCAATGGCGTAGGACACCTGGATCTCGCAGCGCTTGGCCAGCCCGGCGGCGACAATGTTCTTGGCCACGTAGCGACCGGCGTAGGCGGCGGAGCGGTCGACCTTGGACGGGTCCTTGCCGGAGAAGGCGCCGCCGCCATGGCGGGCGGAACCACCGTAGGTGTCGACGATGATCTTGCGCCCGGTCAGGCCGCAGTCGCCCACGGGACCGCCGATCACGAACTTGCCGGTCGGGTTGATGTGGTACTTGGTGCCCTCGTGCAGCCACTCCTGCGGCAACACGTGGTGCACGATCAGCTCCAGCACCGCCTCGCGCAGGTCTTCCTGGCTTACTTCCGGGCTGTGCTGGGTGGACAGCACCACCGCGTCGATGGCGCACGGCTTGCCGTGCTCGTCGTAGCGGAAGGTGATCTGGCTCTTCGCGTCCGGGCGCAGCCACGGCAACAGGCCGGACTTGCGCGCCTCGGCCTGGCGCTCCACCAGGCGGTGGGCGTAGTAAACCGGCGCCGGCATAAAGGTCGGGGTCTCGTCGGTGGCATAGCCGAACATCAGGCCCTGGTCCCCGGCACCCTGGTCTTCCGGCTTGGCGCGGTCGACACCCTGGGCGATATCCACCGACTGCTTGCCGATCATGTTCAGCACGCCGCAGGTGTCGCCGTCGAAGCCCACGTCCGAGGAGGTGTAACCGATATCGGTGATCACCTTGCGCACCAGGTCTTCCAGGTCCACCCAGGCACTGGTGGAAATCTCGCCGGCAATCACCGCCACGCCGGTCTTTACCAGCGTCTCGCAGGCCACGCGCGCGTGCTTGTCGCGCGCCAGCAGTGCGTCGAGCACCGCGTCGGAGATCTGGTCGGCGATCTTGTCCGGGTGCCCCTCGGATACGGACTCCGAGGTAAACAGTCTGTATTCACTCATGTGAAAGTCTCCATGTCTTGCCTGCGGCAAACGAAATAATGCTCGGTGTTATTGCGGGAGCCTCCAGGGCAGGCTCCCGCGGTTAAATTACGGTTTCAGGAATTCCCGGATCTGGATCTGGAAGCCATTGCGCAGGGCGCTGTATACGCTGCGACCATCCTGCAGGCCGGCGTCTTCCGCCCAGGCCTGCAACTGCTCCGGGGCAAAACCCAGCCACAGGTCACCACAGGCCTCGCGGGCCCAGTCCTGGCGGTGGTCCTGCAGCTCTGCCACCAGCAGCTGGCCGCCACTTTTCAGGGCCTGCTGCAGGTCCTGGAATATCTGTGCCGGCTCCGGCGTATGGTGCAGCACCATATTGACCACGATGCTGTCGGCGCTCTGTGGCCGCGCGGCGGCCTCGCGGGTGTCCCCGCAGACAAAGTCGATATTCGCCAGGTTGCGGTCATCGGCAAACTGCCGGGCCCGCGTGAGCATGGTCTCGGACAGGTCAAGCGCGGTGACGTTGTCGAAGCGGGGGCTCAGCTCGGCGAGAAACTCCCCCTCACCGGGGCCTACCTCGAGGGCCCTGGTCCCGGGCTTCAGCAGCTGGGCCACCTGCGGGCCGTAGACTTCGTAGCCAGCGATCAGCTCCTGCTGCTCGCGGAAGCGATTGCCATAGTCGGCGAAGAAGCGGCGCGAAGCCTCGGCGCGCTCCCGGGCAATGGTCGCCACGGCGGCGGTCCGTTCCGGGGACAGGGGCAGGCGGTCGAGGCTGGCAAACAGGCCCCGCAGCGCCTCACCGTCACCACTGCGGCGGTAAAACAGGTTGTTGCCCTCGCGCCGCTTGCTCACCAGGCCGGCCTGGGCCAGTACTTTCAGGTGATGGCTGAGCGCCGGCTGGCGCAGGGTGAAGATGCGGCACAGCTCCAGCACGCTGTAGGAGTCCTGGCTCAGCAGGCGCAGGATCTCCAGGCGCAGCGGATCCCCCGCGGCCTTGAGGGTCGCGGCCAGCTGGGGGATGGCGTCCGGAATGGTCTGTTCCGGTTGCTGGATGGCGTGCTGGGGATCTGGCATGAGGCGCAGTCTAGCAGCGTTCCAGCCTGCATCAAAGGATTTTGATATAGCTCCATAAAAATATTTTGATGCAGGTGTGTTGTTTTAAGCGCCGGCACCTGCGGAGCAATTTTGTTGCGTGAATAACGCGACAATCGGCCACCGGCCTTTGCGCAGCGCCGCCGATTGCGTGAAAATACGCCTCCTTTTTCGCCGCCGTGGCCTATGGTGAATGCGGCCCGGCCCCGCAAACTGACCTGAGAGCAGAGCCCTATGACTTCTTCCAACCCGACCCGCACCGAACTGGCCAATGCCGTTCGTGCCCTGTCCATGGATGCCGTGCAGAAAGCCAAGAGTGGCCATCCCGGCGCGCCCATGGGCATGGCAGATATTGCCGAGGTCCTGTGGAACGATTACCTGAAGCACAACCCGGCCAACCCCGACTGGGCGGACCGCGACCGTTTCGTGCTGTCCAATGGCCACGGCTCGATGCTGCTCTACTCCCTGCTGCACCTGACCGGCTATGACCTGCCGATCGAGGAGCTGCAGAACTTCCGCCAGCTGCACTCGAAGACCCCGGGGCACCCGGAGTATGGCTACGCGCCCGGTGTCGAGACCACCACCGGCCCGCTGGGCCAGGGCATCACTAACGCGGTGGGCATGGCGCTGGCAGAGAAAGTGATGGCGGCGCAATTCAACCGCCCGGGCTATGAACTGGTGGATCACCACACCTACTGCTTCCTCGGCGACGGCTGCCTGATGGAGGGCATCTCCCATGAAGCCTGCTCCCTGGCCGGTACCCTGGGGCTGGGCAAGCTGGTTGCCTTCTACGACGACAACGGCATTTCCATCGATGGGGAGGTTGAGGGCTGGTTCACCGATGACACGCCCAAGCGCTTCGAGGCGTATGGCTGGCATGTGATCCCGGGTGTCGACGGCCACGACCCGGCGGCGGTGAAGCAGGCCATCGAGGAGGCCCGCGCCGAGACCGCCAGGCCCACCCTGATCTGCTGCAAGACCGTGATCGGCTTCGGTTCCCCTAACAAGCAGGGCCGCGAGGAGTGCCACGGCGCGCCGCTGGGTGATGACGAGATCGCCCTGGTGCGCGAGACCCTGAACTGGAACCACGGCCCGTTCGAGATCCCCGAAGATATCTACGCTGGCTGGAACGCCCGCGACAAGGGCGAGGCGCAGGAAGATGAGTGGCGCGATATCTTCGCCGACTACCAGGAGGAGTTCCCGGAGCTGGCGGCGGAATTCGAGCGTCGCATGAGCGGCGAACTGCCGGCGGACTTCCTTACCAAGGCGGATGAGTACATTCGCGAGTGCCAGGAAAACGGCGAGAAGATAGCCTCGCGCAAGGCGAGCCAGAATGCACTGAATGCCTATGGCCCCATGCTGCCGGAATTCCTCGGCGGCTCTGCCGACCTGGCGGGCTCCAACCTCACCATCTGGTCCGGTTCCGTGGGCGTGCGCTCCGATAACGCCGCCGGTAACTACGTTTACTACGGTGTGCGCGAGTTCGGCATGAGCGCCATCATGAACGGGATCGCCCTGCACGGCGGTTTCGTGCCCTACGGTGCCACCTTCCTGATGTTCATGGAGTATGCGCGCAACGCCGTGCGCATGGCCTCACTGATGAAGCAGCGGGTGATCTTTGTTTACACCCACGATTCCATCGGCCTGGGCGAGGACGGACCCACCCATCAGGCGGTGGAACAGCTGACCGCCCTGCGCTCCACCCCGAACCTGTACACCTGGCGCCCCTGCGATGCGACCGAGTCAGCGGTGAGCTGGAAGATGGCAGTGGCCCGCAACGACGGCCCCAGCGCCCTGATCTTCAGCCGCCAGGGCCTGGCGCCGCAGAGCCGTGACGCCGGCCAGCTGGCCCAGGTGGAGAAGGGCGGCTACGTGCTGTCCGACTGCGAGGGCCTGCCGGAGGCCATCATCATCGCCACCGGTTCCGAAGTGGAACTGGCGATGGAAGCCCAGAAGCAGCTGTCCGGCCGCAAGATCCGTGTGGTCTCCATGCCCTGTGCCGAGGCATTCATGGACCAGGACGAGGCGTACCGCGAGTCGGTGCTGCCGTCCAGCGTCCGCGCCCGCGTCGCTGTGGAAGCGGCCCACCAGGATTACTGGTACAAGTTTGTCGGCTTTGACGGTGCCATCGTCGGTATGAAGACCTTCGGCGAATCCGCCCCCGGTGGCGAGCTGATGGAATATTTCGGCTTCACCGTCGACAATGTGGCGCAGACCGTCGAGAAACTGCTGAAGTAAAACGTGCGTTGCACGACCTTCTACCTGGATGCCGGCACTTGCCGGCATGACGGCTGCGAAGCCTGACTTTGCCCTGCCGTCGTCCCGGTTCCGGCCGGGATCCAGCACCCACGGGAGTCAGCTCAATATGCTGATACTGGCTGGAAGTTCATGAGTATCAGACTTGCCATCAACGGCTACGGCCGCATCGGCCGCTCCGTCCTCCGTGCGCTGTATGAATCCGGCGCGCGCGATCGTTTGCAGATCGTCGCCATCAATGAGCTGGCCGACTGCGCCACCATCGCCCACCTGACCCGCTACGATTCCGTACACGGCCGCTTTGGTGGTGATGTCGAAGTGCAGGGCGATGCCCTGGTCGTTAACGGTGACCGCATCGCGGTGACCCACCATGAACAGCTGGAAGACCTGGACTGGCGCAAAGACCGGGTTGATATCGTGCTGGAGTGCACCGGCAGCTTTACCGAGCGCGCCCGCGCAGAGCTGCACCTGAAGGCCGGGGCAAAAAAAGTCCTGTTCTCCCAGCCCGCCAGCCGCGATGTGGACGCCACCATCGTCCACGGCGTCAACGACGATGTCCTCACTGGCAAGGAGACCATTGTCTCCGCCGCCTCCTGCACCACCAACTGCAGCGTCCCGGTGATCGCCGCGCTGGATAAAGCGTTTGGTATCGATGCCGGAGTGATCACCACCATCCACGCCGCCATGAACGACCAGCCGGTAAGCGATGCCTATCACCATACCGACCTGCGCAAAACCCGTTCGGCGGTTACCTCCATTATTCCTGTCGATACCGGGCTTGCCCGCGGTATCGAGCGTATCCTGCCCAGCCTGGCCGACCGCTTCGAGGCCCAGGCGATGCGCGTACCCACGGTCAACGTGTCCGCAATCGACCTCTCCGTGCAACTGCACAACACCGTGACCCAGGCCGAAGTAAACGATGTACTGAGTGCAGCGGCAAAGAACGATTTTGCCGGCGTGCTCGGCTACACCGAAGAGCCCCTCGCCTCCTGCGACTACAACCACGATCCCCGCTCCGGCATCGTCGATGCCAGCCAGACCCGCGTTGCCGGTGGCAAACTGGTGAAAGTGTTGATCTGGTTTGATAACGAGTGGGGATTTGCCAACCGGATGCTGGACGTGGCGATGCAATTAAAGAGCCTGGAAGGCCGTGAGGCCAGTCACCACGACCACATAAAATAGCTTCTGCGCCAACCTGCTCGCATTATTGAGAGGCAGTTCTCAAATTTCTTTATTGGGATTGCTGCTCACCAATCCCTGCCGTTATTTCCTTCTACGATAAGAAAGCTTTGCCAAAAATTTTGGAGTAATGCCTGTTGGAGTCTGCCCCGCAGGGGCGCCTTTATATGGTCGATGTACCTTAAACCTGTGGATAACGATAAAAATTACACTGGGGGTATGCAATGACATGTTTCTGGCCTGGCCGCATGCTGGCGGCTATTTTTCTGTGCACCACAATAATCGTTTCCGGTTGCGGTGGCGGCGGCGGTGGTGGTTCGACATCGGGCACAGGGGGCACTGGTGATTCTGGGGGCGCGGGTGGCTCAGGTGGTTCAGGAGGCTCAGGAGGCTCTGGAACTGGAGATACGACTCAAAACCAGCCTCCGATAGCCCATGCTGGCGAAGACATAGTGGCTAATGAAGAGACCACCATCCTCTTGTCTGCCGGGCAATCTACAGACTCTGACGGAATGATTGATAGCTTCCAATGGGAGCAGCTTTCTGGTCCCTCGATTGAAGTAGAAAGTTGGGAAGGAGAGTCGATATCGTTCGTGGCCCCAGTTGTAGAGGTGGAAGCTGTATTCGAATTCCAGGTTACAGTCAATGATAACGAAGGCGCTTCAGCCATTGACCAGGTTATTGTAACTGTTGTGCCTTACGCTCCGATCAGTCAGTTGGATATCAGGTTTCCTTACAATGGGAGCCGTTTCTTTGGAAGCACAATAAGCGTAGTAGGTTCGATTGAGAGGGCGAGGGCTGCCGTTGATAGCGTCGGGGTGAGGGCTACAGCTGGAGCGGGTGAGATATCTGTCGAGGTGCAGGAAAATGGTGTTTTCTTAATAAATGATTTGCCGTTGCCAGCCAATGATCAAAGTCCGATCATTCAATTAGACGCATATCAAGACGGTGTTATTGATAAATCTGTACAAGTCAGCATAGAAAATAAGCCTACCTTGGTGCGTCCACTTTTCGCATTGGACAAGGCTAATACGGATAAAATCTTTGCACTTGATTCCACCTCAATTTCTAACGATCGGCTTTTTCGCGTTGATCTGAAATCAGGTAAATTTGATAGCTTAATAGGTACTGATACAAGGTTGCCGGGACAACCATGGGATATAGTTCATGATGTTGATCGCAATCGGCTTCTGATTCTCAATGTTTCTACACATTTGGTCGATTATATCGACCTCGAGACCTATGATTCAGGGGTGGTTTCCAGCCAGGCTGTCGGAAGTGGCCCAATACCGGAGCTGATCTATGATATAGAGATAGATCCACTCGGAAACCAGGTGTTAGGCATAGATGAGAGCCAAGAGGCTCTCTATTCAATAAGCCTAACTACAGGCGATCGAAAAATAGTTTCCTCAAATGACGTGGTTGGTACCGGTATCGCGTTTTCAAACCCCAGTCGGCTAACTGTAGACACGGAAGGCAGGTTTGCTTACGTGTATTCGAATGCGTCGTTGATTGCAGTTGAACTGGAGACCGGGAATCGATCAGTGGCTACATCCGCCAGTGTTGGAGAGGGGCCGACTATTGCAGACCCATTTTCAATGGCATTTGACCCTGTCAGGAAGGCTGTAGTTTATTCTCAGCCATGGAGTGATATATACAGGGTATTTGTCGATAGCGGTGATAGTGAGGTTTTCTCTGAGAATGGGCAGTCAGGAGTGACGGCTGGATACTCTGTTAATGTATTGTATGACAGCCACTATGATCGATATCTGGTCGGAGATATAGGAGGTTGGTCTGAGGATTCCGATTCTGTTTTCACTGTTGATAGTAGTACGGCTGAACGTTCAATAATAATTGAGCAAACTGTTGGTAGTGGACCCGGTGTGGGAGAATTTTACGACTTCTACCTTGGTCAAGAGAATAATGGTTACCTCCTGGATTATGGGAGCGGGTCCCTGCAAAAAGTTGATTTATCGACAGGTGTGAGGACTGAAGTTTCTGGTGTTTCCCGGGGCAGTGGTCCGGTCCTTCAGTGGCCGAGAAAAATGGAGGTAAATTCAGTCGCAGGTACCGCTTATATATTGCAGCAGAAGGATGATGCCTCTGGTGCATCAGCCCAAGTCCTGAGGGTTGATTTGGAGACCGGCGATCGAACTTCTATTGCAACAGACTCAGATGGTATGGGCCCTGTGATTATGTCCGCTCGGGGGATTGCTTTCAGTAATAAGAATAATCAGCTGTATTTTGCCGATGCTGAAGTGGGGGCAGTGATTGCGCTGAACCTTTCGGATCTCAGTCGAGAGATAGTGTCAAGCGCTGAAATTGGATCTGGCGAAGGGTTTATTAATCCTACAGGCATTAATTATGACTCTGCGACGGATAGAATTTTCGTTGCCGACGCGGGCTTGGGCGGAACGGATTCCGCAAGGGTTTTTTCGATTGACGTTGCTTCTGGAGATAGAACAACAATATATGAACCTTATCAGGGGGTAGGGCCATACATGAACGGCGTGGCTGATCTCGACTTGATGCCTGACGGAAAATCCCTGTTGATTAGGTCTGATTTTGACCAAATTTCTTTGCTAGACATTGAGACTGGAGATCGGGCAGTGGTGGCAGACCAATCTGCAGGGGAGGGAGAATTCCTTATGAATATAAGGTCTGTCGCTATTTCTCAGGATGGGTTGGTCGCTTACTTTACAGGTTATAATCATCAGGCATTATTTGCTGTTAACCTGAAAACAGGGGATCGGATCATGATCGCCAGGTGAAGGATAAAATAATCAGTAATTATAAAGGTGAATTCCCGGACTTTTTTCAATGCTATCTTACCAGCCGTGAGATTTGTATAAGTAATTATAATTGGGGTCTATGACTTAAAGTCATGGAATAATTGCGGTACGGCTAAGCTTTTGACGCTCAATTTTACCGGATTCAGTTCATTTTTTATTCTTAGGCCATGTGTTCAAGAAGTGATTCATGGCCTGCTTGTCCAGGCTCGATCTTGTGGGCACCACCGGCATGTGATCCGATACAATGCGCAATGAGCGGCAAGTGTGTTTTTGCAGTGAGGATGTTCCCATCGCCTACGCTGGCTAGCTGCGCATTTATGCCGATGTGTATGGAGTCTAGGTGCATGCCTGGTCATGCTGCATCCTGAATACCTGAAACTGAGGCGATACCCGAAGCAGCGCCGGGTATGATGCTGTGCGCTCTTTGCGGCGCGTATAGCCCCATCTGTTGCCGAAAAAATAGCATTGACGACCGACCGGGGGCTGGCGCTGGCTGATGATCGCTTCCAAGCAGCAGTGCCAGCGCCGTGTCACGCACCTGAAAGCGGTTCGCCCGAGGCTGGCGGTGTCTGGCTGAAACTGGCAGTGGGATGGTACGCTAGGTCCAGAGTTAGTTTCCGTAGCATTTTTGCATTCCAGTTACCGGCCGTTGCCTCTTGAAGATTTACCTGCTTACCCACGAACGCGAGATACACCGCCCGACAAACACTGGCTCAATCGCCACAGCCACATGTGGCGATCTGGTCCGGCGGGTCATCTGGCAGCGCCGCCACCCTGATCCTGAAATAGTCGAGCTGATCCAGGCTGGCGATGCCGCACTTGTTTATCCTGGGACTGAATCCGGGCTGTCCCTGAAACCGGTTTCCGCCTTCGAAACATTCATCCTGCTGGACGCCACCTGGCAGGAGGCCCGTAAGATGTATAACCGCAGCCCCTATTTCAAGGGGGCGGAACGGGTGAGCCTGGATCCGGGGATTGAGTCCGCTTACTGCCTGCGCCGCAACCAGCGGGAGGGCGGGTTGTGCACGGCCGAGTGCGTGATTGAGCTTCTGCAGGCGAAAGGATTTGGTGCGGTGGCAGAGAATTTGCGAGAGGAGTTCGGGCGATTCAACCAGCGATAAAGGGCCCGGGCTGGAATTGCCAGGATATTAAATTTTCTGTTTCAAAAGTATTGCTGGCTGCCCGGCTGAAACCGGTCATCAAGCATAACAGGAGTCCTTAATGGCCGATCGGGTTTCCCTGCTGGTGGATGTCCAGAATATCTACTACACCACCCGCCATGCGTATGGGCGTAATTTCGACTACAACGCCTTCTGGCGCCAGGCGACCGCCGGACGGGAAGTGGTGAGCGCAATTGCCTATGCCATCGATAGAGGCGACGAGAAGCAGCGCCAGTTCCAGAATATCCTGCGCGGGATTGGCTTCGAAGTGAAGCTGAAGCCTTTTATCCAGCGTGCCGACGGCTCTGCCAAGGGTGACTGGGATGTGGGAATTACTATCGATGCGCTGGACTGTGCGGCGGGATCCGATGTACTCGTACTGGTCTCCGGGGACGGTGACTTCGACCTGTTGGCCGACCGAATCCGATCGAAGTTTGGTATCCCGGTCGAGGTATACGGGGTGCCCTCGCTGACAGCCGGCTCCCTGAGGCACGCGGCCTCTCGCTTCGTGCCGATCGAGGGGGAGCTGTTGCTGAAGAGTACTGCCCAGTGACTCCTGATCACCAGCTGCGCCCCGGCGGTCACGGAAGCGCCAGACAGGTTCGCGATCTTCTCCGGGCCTGATAACCTAGGTCCCAGCATTTACCGAACTTGCCAGGTGCGGACCTGTGGCACTGATTATAGTCCTTCCGCGCACCAGAATAACGACCAATTGGGGAGTGACATGAAGCTACGCATGGGACTGATCGCCGTGATACTGGCACTGGCCGCGGTCACCGCGCAGGCCGCCAGTATCTCTGAATACGCCGCCGGCATGGAGCGCCAGCCCGGCTACTACGATTTCTACTGGGACGACACCACCGGCCGCATCCTGCTGGAGGTGGATGAGTTCGACCGGGAATTCCTGCTGCTGACCGGCCTGGCCCAGGGCCTGGGCTCCAACCCGGTGGGACTGGACCGCAACCAGGGTGGCGAGAACCAGCTGGTGCGCTTCGAGCGGGTGGGCAACAAGGTCCTGCTGCACCAGCGCAATATGCAGTACCGGGCCCACTCCGATAACGCCGCCGAGCGCCAGGCGGTGCGGGAGGCTTTTGCCTCCTCGGTGCTGTGGGGCTTCGAGGCGGTGGCGCGGGATGGCGATACCCTGTTGATTGATTTCACCCCCTTCCTGCTCAGTGACCAGCATGGGATTGCCAGCCGGCTCAAATCGACCGAGCAGGGCACTTATAGCGTCGACGCCTCCAAATCCGCGGTTTACCTGCCGCGTACGAAGAACTTTCCCCGCAACAGCGAATTCGAGGCGCAGCTGACATTTGCCGGTGGCAATCCCGGCAAGTACCTGAACGAGGTGGTGCCGACGCCGACCCTGGTTTCCCTGCGCCAGCATATCTCCCTGGTGGAGCTGCCGGATGACGGCTACCGCCCGCGTGCATTCCACAGCCGAAGTGGTTACTTCCCGTTTATCTTCCGCGACTATGCCACCGCGATCGACCAGCCGCTGGACCAGCGCTTTATCTATCGCCATCGCCTGGAAAAGAAACCGGGCAGTGACGAGCCGGTGGAGCCGATCGTCTATTACGTCGACCCGGGGGTGCCGGAGCCGGTGCGCAGTGCCCTGATTGACGGCGCCAGCTGGTGGAACCAGGCATTCGAGGCGGCCGGGTACAAGAATGCCTTCCAGGTGAAACTGTTACCGGAAGGGGCCGACCCGCTGGATATCCGCTACAACGTGATCAACTGGGTGCACCGCTCCACTCGTGGCTGGTCCTACGGCTATGCCATTGCCGACCCGCGCACCGGGGAAATCCTCAAGGGCAACGTGACCCTGGGCTCCCTGCGTGTGCGGCAGGACTACCTGATCGCCCAGGGCCTGCTGCAGCCCTATGGCGACGGGGATGCAGATACCTCTGCGCTGAAAGAGCTGGCCCTGGCACGTATTCGCCAGCTGAGCGCCCACGAGGTGGGCCATACGCTGGGCCTGGCCCATAACTTTATCGCCAGTGCCAGTGAGCGTGCCTCGGTAATGGACTACCCGGCCCCGCTGGTAACCCTGCGGGGCGAGGAGATGCAGCTGGCGCAGGCCTATGACACCGGTATCGGTGAGTGGGACAAGCTGGCGGTGCGCTACGGCTATGGCGAGGCGGTGGATGAGCAGGCGTACCTGGCAGCCGTGATCGAGGACGCCACAGGGCAGGGCCTGCGCTTTATCTCCGACCCGGACTCCCGCGACATCAATGACGCCCATGCGGACTCCCACCTCTGGGATAACGGCGCCGAGCCACTGGCGGAGTTCGCCCGTATGGCCGAGCTGCGCCGCCATGCCCTGGATAACTTCTCCAGCGCGGCCAACCCGGCGGATGCACCGCGTTCGGCACTGGAGGAGACGCTGGTACCGGTCTACTACGGCTATCGCTTCCAGGCCGAGGCGGTGGGCAAGCTGATCGGCGGGCTGGATTATGATTACCTCTACAACGATGCCGAACAGGTGTCCTACAACCTGGTGCCGGCAGAGGAGCAGCGCCAGGCAGTGGATGCACTGGTCTCCACCCTGGAGCCGGAATTCCTGGCCCTGTCCGAGCGGGTGCTACAGTTGCTGCCACCGAAGTCCTATGGCTACAGCCGCACCGCGGAGAGCTTTCCGGCCCGCACCGGCGTCGCTTTTGATGCGGTATCCATGGCCGAGGCGGCGGCCGGCCACACCCTTTCAATCCTGCTGAATCCCGAGCGTGCCGCACGCCTGGAAGAGCAGTCGGCCCGCCGTGCGGGACACCCGGGATTCGCCACGGTGCTGGAAAGCCTGACCGAAAAAGCTCTGGACAACGGCGCCTACGACGGGCTGGCGGCAGCGATTCACCAGCGGGTCAACCATGCCTATTTCCACCACCTGATGCTGCTGGCGGGCAATGCCGGGGCCGCGGAATCTGTGCGGGCCAGGGCGAGCATGGAGCTGGCGCGGATCCAGCACAGCATCGGGCGCATGAAGCTGTTCGGTGATGATGCCGAGGGCTATAACGCCCACTACTACTACCAGGCCCAGAGAATCGGGGCCTTTACCAGCGGCAAGCTGGAGCCGAAGGCGGATGAGCTGCAGGCCATGCCGCCGGGCTCGCCGATCTGACCGATAGCCGCTTCGCCGGCCGGACTGTGGGTTTGGCCGGCCCGGGGCGGTGTCAGGACCGGCGGGGTTTGCAGGCAGGGAGTCGGGTGCGGGTAAAGGCTGGCGGGCACCAATAAAAAAGGCCGCTTGCGCGGCCCTAAGCGGGGGGTCAATCAGTTCACTCTTCCAGGGTGACCAGGTCGTAGCCTGAAAGGGCGGGAATGGATGCGTGCAGCGCCTCTTCCTGCTGGTCCAGGGTTTCCAGCTGGGCGCAGAACTTCTCTGCCCTGGCCTCGAGCACTTCTGCCCGGGCCTCGACATCGCGCTCCACTTCCTCGGCCAGCTTTTCTGCGTTGCGTTCGATACTGCGGCCGCCGGTAAACACGGCTTTCAGCGCGTGCCAGGCGATACTGCCGGCGGAATCCATGGCGAGCTCTTCGATACGCGGTTCCAGGTCCTCACCGATGGTCTCCTCGATAAAATCCCCGACACCCTGGTCGCCAAATACGAATACATTGCCTTCGACATCAAAGCGCTGCTGGGCCCGCTCGCGTATCTCGGCGGAAGTCTGCTGCAGCCCGTTGAAGTTGGGGTGATCCTGTCCGGCGAGCGCGGCCAGGGCTACGGAAACGCCGGTCAGGGCGATATCCACCGCATCCAGGGAGATCATCGTCAATTCCCGGCTGGCCCCGTACAGCTCGCCGTGGTAACGCTGTAGCTGCTCACCCTGCTCTGCAGAGATATCCACCGGGTTACCCTCCACCAGCAGCTTGTCCGGCGACTGGAAGATCACCAGGGCTTCATCGTCTTCAGGCTTGGCAAAAGTCTGGAAAAAGTCCGGGCCCACCTGTACGTGATAGTGCAGGTCTGCGTTGCAGCTATCCTGGTCATTTATTTCAAGATTGATGTCACTGGCGGCCGCCTGGCCGGCCAGTGCCAGGGCACTGGTGAGGATAAGTGGTTTCCACATGGGAATGCTGTTCTCCGATTTCTCTGGTTCTGTCCCTAGGACGCGGTGCAGGCGCCGGCTGGATGCAGGTAGCTACGAAAATTTCCGCTGTCGCGGTGTTTGAGTAAAGGCGCCTGACAAAAGTGACATTTGGTATTTTCTGTTGGGGCAGACACGGGT
This sequence comes from Microbulbifer sp. JSM ZJ756, assembly GCF_044383805.1. Lineage (NCBI taxonomy): Bacteria > Pseudomonadati > Pseudomonadota > Gammaproteobacteria > Cellvibrionales > Microbulbiferaceae > Microbulbifer > Microbulbifer sp. JSM ZJ756. The sequence continues at coordinate 255,612 of NZ_JBISER010000007.1, forward strand.
AACCCGTGTCACGTCGATTCATTCACGGCATCGAAGGAAATTCTGGCGCATATCCGTACCTGCCGTAACGCCATTCCAACCCGCTACCGGCGGCATCCGTCGCAGCCACGCTAGAATGAATGCCCCGATGACAATAAAAGCGATAAATGGGAGGAAGCGGTGACCGGATTCCTGATTCATGTTCCCCTTATTTATGTTCCTTTCTCTTTCCCTTGCCCTGGCTCGTGCATTCGCGCCACTGCTGCGGTGCTGGCGGCCCTGCTGTTGTCCGCCTGCACCGATGGGGAATCGGCCCCGGGCAGGACGAGTGCACAGGGCGGAGAGCCCCTGGTGGTGGCCCGTATCGGTGAGCGGGAAATAACCCTGGCCGAACTCGACCGTAGCATCCAGTTACCCCAACACGACCTGGCCCTGGCCGAATATCGCCTGCGCGCCGGCGCATTGCGCCAGCTGCTGGAGCGGGAGGCCGGGGATGGTGGCGGCGCCAGTGCCGAGTGGCTGCTGGAGCCTCCGGCTCCCCCGCGCGAGGAGCTGCCGGTGGGCGGCCGCCCGTTGCGCGGTAACCCCGATGCACCGGTTACGCTCAGTATCTTCTGCTCTTACCAGTCACCGCATTGCGCCGCGCTGCAGGCCACAGTGCGCCAGCTGCTGGAAAGTTACGCCGGCTGGCTGCGCCTGGTGCATTTTGACCTGCCGCTGCGTTATCACCGCGAGGGACCACGGGCGACCGCCGCCGTGCACTGTGCCCGGCAGCAGGAGCGGGGCTGGCCCTACGCGGATGGTCTCTATTCCCAGGCACAGAAACTGGGGGATGAAACCTACCTGCGGCTGGCCCGGGTCCAGGGCCTGCAGCCCGGGGCTTTCACCCAATGTATGGCGGTGCACGACAGCGCACCGGCGCTGCAGCGGGACCTGGCTGTGGCCGGTGAGCTGGGGCTGGAGACAGTGCCGGTGGTGTTTATCAACGGGCTGTATATTCGTGGCCCGCGCCCCTACGAGGAATACGCGCACTGGGTCGACGCCGAGCTCCAGCGCCTGGGCCACGATTCCTCCATTCCACACCCGCAGGCCAGCCGGTTTGCAATAAATGGCGGAGGGCCGGGGGAGACTGACCTGCCACTGGTATTGACTGGCACCAGTGTGTCCAGTGAGCGGGACAACTCCACCGCCCTTATCGCTGTGCAGGATGCGGCGGCGACCAGCTTCAGCAATGGCAGCAGCCTGATGCAGGGGGTCAGGCTGGAGAGCATCCGCGCAGACCATGTATTGCTGGACAATGATGGAACCCTGGAGCGCCTGTCCCTCCGTGGCCAGGAGGGGGAAGGGGTACATGTGCCGCTGACCTCGCCGGAGCCCCGGGACAAGGAAACCATGCGCCGGATAGAGCAGCCGGAAGGAGAGACGCGCAAACTGGTGGCCCCCTCGGGCGTCCTGCCGCTCGGCCGGAAATGGCTTGCGGAACAGTTGCGCAATCGTGATGAACTGGAAAAACGCTTTGTCGAGGCAGAGCACCAGGTGGATGGGCATAACCTCCTGAAACTGGAGGGGATCGAGGATAGTGAATTCTTTGCCGCCCTGGGGCTGGAGGAGGGGGACGTGGTGGTGCGGGTCAATGATACCTGGGTTCATAGCGACCAGAACCAGCTGTGGGACGCGCTTACCAGTGGGCAGGTGGTGGATGTCACTTTTATGCGCAATGGGCGGCCGCAGCGTATCCAGTATGTTGTTGAAGAAAAGGGTTACTTCGAGGAGGGCGACTCGGGCGATGGCGAGTCGGGCGAGGGGCAGGAAAACAAGGCTGACGAATGAGCGGTAATGGCCCCGCGCTGCCGCGGGGCCCGCTCACCGGAACTCCTTACTTATCTGGGTTGCCGTTCCACATCAGGCCGGCGATCTTGTTCTGGCCCTGCCGGCTGGGGTGGAAGCAGTCACCGCCATCGATATCGTCTTTGCCGAACTGGAAGGTGCCCACATTCTGCTGGCCCTCACCATTGTACTCGGCGACAACCTCTACACCGTTGACGCCATTGTAGGCGGCGGCCTCCTGCTGCAGCACCTCGTTATAGAGTCGCTGTGCCGCAGTGACACCGGCCAGGCGGGTGGCAAAGCTCTCCCCATTGAGGGTGCCGTCATTGGTGGCGATCCGGCAGATGCCGAAAGTGGACCAGGCGCTCTGGCAGTTAACCCGCCAGTTACCGGTCTGCTTGGCCACGCCGGCATCATAGAGATCCTGAACCCTCGGCACCGAGCCCAGCAGCACCGTGGATCCGGCAGGCAAGCCGTTGACCAGTTTATCCAGCCCCGCCTGGACCGCCGAGCGCCACTCCCCCTCTGTATAGAGCGGGTCACCGCAATTGGCCGGGTCGACACAGTCACGGTTGCAGATATCGTTGCCGCCCAGTACCACTTCGACATGGTCAGCCACCAGTGTCTGCGACAGGATCCGGTCTGCCTGGATGCTGAAGCTGTCACCGCCACCGCGCATTTCCGCACCGGACTCTGCCGCCGCCTTGTTGGCAGCAATATTCGGGTCCAGCTGCAGGTAGCGGTCGTGCACGCTGAACACATCCGAGTCGTAGCCATCAAACCAGCTGTGCTCGGGCTGGTCACCGCCCAGCAGGCAGAAAAAACCACCGGTAAACCAGGTGTTGCCGGTGCAGTCAGCGGCAAAACCCATGGTGATACTGTCTCCCGCCGCCACGGCCTTGGACGGCGCGGCCGTGGCCTGCCCGGTACTCAATAATGTACTCAATGCCAGTAATGTGAGTAGATTGACTCTGTGCATGGTTATTCTCCAGTCACGCTGAGATTTTTATTCGTTAGGGTTTATTCGTGATTTTTCGGTGAGCAGCCTGATAGTAGGTGGGTTGTGGGGATTTGCCGCCTGCAGAATGCCGACCCGGCAGTCGCATGTGCGCTTTGGGAGCTTCTTCGCAGTTATGACGTATGCTCCCACAGCATTGGTGAAGCTGGTTGGGGCGGGCGGCACCCGAAAATTAACTTGCACATTTGTACGGTTTTGGGGCGTGAAGTTTTGGCTGGGCGGAAGAGGTAAAGCTAACAGGCCGATTGGTGCTACATCTGGCATGGTTTGCCTGCGTGGCATACCCGGTGACCGTCACAGCATGGCAGAACCTGGTGCAAGGGAGGTTGCCAGAACGCCCCTGAAGGCCGCTCTTCAATAAAATAGTTGCACTAACTTGTTCCATGCCCGGCAGGTCGAACCAGAGATAAAGCGCTTATCAATAACCTCCTGATAATTTTCCGGAGGAATTTATAGAACCTTTTCTCTTTGTCCTGACTTACGCAAAAGTATTTGATTTTGAAATATTTTTATTCCTTCATTGGCCTGGAATAACTGAATCCCGATCCCTTCCCAGCCGCTCTCTGCCAGTCCCGGAAACTGGGCGATGGCATACATATTGCTGAATAGCCTTTGACGGTTATCAGTTTTTTGATTCCGGGAAGCGGGAAGGGGTGGTAAATAATTCAGTGCACGTTGGCACCGTTACGGTGCTTTCTGATAATGCGGAGAGTTTGCAGGCCTGGTCTGGCTCGTCGCACTCCCCGGCAAGTATTGCCCCTTTCCGGATAACAATCAGGAGCAGCCAGAAAAAAGGGGCAGGGAATGAATACCAACAGGAAATTGCTCAGCTATACCATTGCGGTACTCGGTTGTGGCATGGGTGTATCGCCATCCATCGGAATTGCAGAGGAAATCGAAGAGGTGGCGGTAACCGGAACCCGCGGGCAGCCACGCACCGTGTCGGATTCACCAGTGCCGGTCGATGTATTCAATACCGAGATGATTGAGGCGGTTTCCTACACCGACACAAACGACATCCTGAAAACCCTTGTCCCGTCTTACAATGTCTCACGGCAACCGATCAGTGACGGCGCCACCTTTATCCGTCCGGCCCAGTTGCGCGGTATGCCCACCGACAAGACCCTGGTGCTGGTGAACTCCAAGCGTCGCCACCGGGCGGCGCTGGTCTCCATCGGTGGCTCGGGTACGCAGGCTCCGGATGTGGCCACCATTCCCAGTGCGGCGATCAAGACTGTGGAGGTGCTGCGTGATGGCGCTGCTGCACAGTATGGGTCCGATGCGATTGCCGGCGTGGTGAACTTTATCCTGAAAGATAACGCTGAGGGAGGCTCGTTCGGCGTTCAGGCGGGTGAATATACTGAGGGCGACGGCTTCCAGACCACCGCGACGGGCAATATCGGCATGCCACTGGGAAGCGATGGCTTCGTCAGTATCTCCACCGAGGTTTCAGAGTCAGAATTCACTTCCCGCTCCGAGCAATACTGTGAAAGCTGGTTCTGCCTGGACAAGAACAACCCGGTCTATGACAGCAGCGCCGGTTATGCCGAATTCACCGAGAACGATGAGTTTATGGCCGCGGTCGACAATGCCTCCCTTGAGGGTGATGTGGTGCAGCCCTGGGGGCAGCCCAATTCGGGGGCCTCGCGGGTATTTGTCAATGCCGGCTATGACCTGGGGGCTGGCCGGGAGCTGTATGCCTTCGGCAACTACTCGGCCAGTGAAGCCGATGGCAGCTTCTTCTACCGTTATCCCTACAACGGCACCATCGAGGACCTCCGTGAAGCCGATGGGTCTATTTATAATCCCCTGGAAATTTTCCCTGGCGGCTTTACGCCCCGCTTTACCGGTGAGGTCACCGACTATTCCGGTGTGGCCGGCCTGCGGGGCCTGTGGGCAAATGGCGTAAGCTATGACTTCAGTGCCCGCTATGGGTACAACGAAATCGACTACCTGCTGGAAAATACCATCAACCCGTCACTGGGGCCGGATACCCCCACGGCATTCCGGCCGGGTATCCTCAGTAATGAGGAAATCCAGCTGCAGGCCGATTTTTCCCGTGAGTTCGAGGTCGGGCTGGGCAGCCCGCTACTGGCCGCTGCCGGTTTCAGCTTTATGGACGAAACCTACGATATCGCGGGGGGCGACCCGGACTCCTTTGCCGCCGGACCCTATGCCACTCCCGACCCCTGGGGATTCTGTAACAGTGACGGCACTCCTACCGCTGCAGGCAGTGATACAATCGTCTCCGGGTCCAGCCTGGACTGTGCCAATCCGGATGACCCTGTGTATACCGTGGTGGGCGTGGGGTCCAATGGCTTTCCCGGTTATTCCCCCGAGTACTCGGGCAGCTACAGCCGCGATTCCTATGCGGTTTTTGCCGACATCAGCAGCGACGTCACCGAACGCCTGTTCCTGCAGGCCGCGGTCCGTTATGAGGACTACGCCGATTTCGACTCAGAGCTGGTGGGCAAGCTGGCAGCGCAATATGACCTGACGGAAAACATCGGCCTGCGGTCTTCAGTGGGCACCGGATTCCGTGCGCCGACACCGGGACAGCAGGGCACCACCAATGTCTCGACCCGTTTGCCGAACGGCTTCCCGGTGGCAACCGGACTCTTTCCCGCCGCGAGCCCGGTTGCTGCGGCCTTGGGTGCGGAGCCGCTGAAACCGGAGACCTCAAATAACTTTACCCTGGGCATGACAGCGGAATTCGATCGCCTGAGCCTGACCCTGGACATGTACCGCATCGACGTCGATGACCGGACCTATGCCATCTCCACCCTGGATGTCTCTGCCGACAGTGGTGCGGGTGATGCTTATGACAACTATCTCGCCCTGGTCAATGCCAATGTGGTGGGAGCAGAGTCCATTGGCGGTGTGTTCTATTTCACCAATGCTTTCGATACCCGCACCCAGGGCGTGGACCTGGTAGCCACCTATCCGCTGGAGTGGTCGAATGGGAGCATGACCACACTGATCGCTTCCGCCAACTATAACCAGACGGAATTTACCTCGGATCCCGGTGCCTACCTGAACGAAGAAGACCAGTTTGATTTCGAAAACCTGAATCCGGAGCTGCGCGGGGTTCTCACTGCCGTGCACGATATGGGCGATTTCGGCCTGATGGCCCGGGCCAACTGGTATGGTTCCTACGAGAACTACAATGCCGGTGAAGTGCAGGAGTTCTCGCCGCTGGTTATGCTGGACCTCGAAGGTAAGTATCACTTCAGCGAGGCCATCAGCCTGGCGATGGGTGGCAGGAACATTCTCGACGAGTATCCGGAGAAAGACGAGATCGGGGATTACTGCTGCGGCCGGCTTTACTCCTCGGGCACAGTGGTCGACTGGCAGGGCGCCTTCTATTACCTGCGCATGAATTACACCTTCTGACCGGCGTATTTAACGCGCCCATATTCTCTTCAATTGTGAGCGTCTGCTTGTCCCCGCCATTGCGGGGACTTTTTTGCCCCGGGTTTATGGCTGGCTTGGCTAGTGTCCGGGGCATGAAAAAGCCAGCCTCATGGCTGGCGTCGATGGAGCGAAACCGCGCGCTGTAAAGCGCGTAATGACTCGTTACGAGCTCATGCGATCCAGTACCCGGGGGAGGGCCGCGGTATATTGCTCCACATCCTCCAGGTAGCCCATGCTGACTCGCGACCAGTTGGTGTAGTCACGGTAGATACCGCGAATCAGTACTTTTTCCTTCTCCATTTCCTGGCGGAAGGTCTCGGCATTGAGGTCACCAAGGTTTACGAACATAAAATTGGTGACCGAGGGCAATGTGCTGAGGCCTTGCTCAGCTACTGCTTCACTGACCATCTCGCGGGCCTGTCGGATTTTGTCCCGGGAAAAATCCATAAATTCCTGGTCCTCGTAGCTGGCAATCGCCGCTGCCAGCCCGGCCTGGTTCAGCCCATACCAGCCGATACCGTAGCGCTGCATTTCCTCGATGCGGCCGGGTGGGGCGATCAGGTAGCCCACGCGCATGCCCGCGAGACCGTAGATCTTGGAGAAGGTGCGGGCGACGATCACATCGTGGCCCGCCTTAATCAGCGGAATCATGCTGTTGCCGTCCGGGTTATCGGTAAGCTCGTTGTAGGCCTCGTCGGCGAGAACGGTACACTTCTTCGAGGCCCTGATGCAGAAATCACGCATTTTGCCCGGGTCGAGCAGCATCCCTGTGGGGTTATTCGGGTTGGTCACCTGCACCATGGAAATGCTGTCATCGATGGCGGCGTACATGGCGTCCAGGTCGATCTGCAAGGACTCGAGTTTGGGCAGGCGCCTGATCTTTCCGAGCTCCTGGATTTCCACGACCCGCGCGGTGGTATCCCAGAACAGGTCGGGGCCCAGGATATTACCCTTTTGCCCGGCCACGATGGCTGCCGCCACCAGGCCGGCACTGGAACCGGAGCCCAGGGTGACGTAGTCGGGAGTCAGCCCGTGGCGTTCCGCGATCATGGACTTCAGGTGCATGACACTGTCGTTGACGTAATAGGCGCCCTTCTGTGCCGCCGCCATCATGGCCTTCATCGCTTTCGGGCTGGGGCCATAGGGATTTTCATTGGCATTGAGCTTGGCAATCCCCTTGGCCGGCCCGTAGAGCGGTTGCGGGCGTGGTTTCTCCGCCGCCTCGGCCCGGGGGATGCCGGCGGTGGCCGCCGCGGAAATTGCTGCAGCGGCACCGCCCAGGAATAATCGCCTGCTGATATTGTGCGTCATTATTATATCCTCATGGTTGTGGCCGCCTCAGAGGGCGCCCGTGGTCTTGGCGAACATGGAAATGGAGACAATAACCAGGTACACGCCGAACAGGCGCTTCAGGTGTAGCTCATTCATGCTGTGGGCCATACGCGCGCCGATTGGCGCGGAAATAACGGAGAACAGGGATATGGCCAGCAGGGCGGGAATATTGATATAGCCCACCGAGCCAAACGGCAGGCCCGTTTCACCCAGGCCCATCAACATAAAGCCGATCGCGCCTGGCAGGCCGATCAGGAAGCCGATCCCGGAAGCCGTTGCCACGGCCTGGTGCACCGGCCTGTCGCACAGCACCATGGTCATCACCGTAATGGTGCCCCCGCCGATACCCAGTAGGGAGGAAAAGCCGCCAAGGAAGCTCGCCAGTGAGGCGCGGGCGATACCGGTGGGCATGCTCAACTTGCCGTTCAGGCGGTCGAAAAGGTTCGGGAACAGGAAATAAATGGAATAGACCAGCACGCCGCCGGCAAAGACAAAGACCAGGCTGGTGCTGTCCGTATAGGAGGCAATGACCAGCCCGCCCGCCACACCCAGCAATATCCAGAGTGACCAGTCCCGCAGCACCTGGAAGTCCACTGCGCCCCGGCGCCGGTGTGCCTGGACTGCGCGGGCTGAGGAGATCACGATCGATGCCAGCGAGGTTCCGACTGCCACCCGCATGATTTCATGCGAGCTGTTGGGAAGGAAGGGAAACACCGCCAGCAGAGCCGGCACTACCACAAAGCCGCCGCCATTGCCGAAGAGGCCTGCCGTGATCCCGGCTATCAGTCCGGCCAGGCAAAGCAACAGGATAAAAAGCGACACTTCCTCGATGCTCATCGAATTCCCTGTTCATTTTTATTCCAGCAGGGGATGCGAAGCATGAAGTGTGCCAAGGGGCAGTTGGAGGGCCTGCTGGCGTTGGAGGGAGGCGGGTAGGCGCGACGGGCCCTTTATTCAGCCGCGTATGAAGCGGGATTTCCTCACCCAGTGATCACCACGATAACGGCGGGTTGGGGCCGGGCTCTTCTTGGCCCAGAAAAAATCGCGGTTGAACTGGAATTCGACTTCATAACCCTCGGCCAGTGCGGCCAGGGGCATGGCCTTCCAACTGGCATGGCGGCGCTTGCTGGTGGCCTCAAGCAGGTACTCGCGACCCTCAACGATGGCCACCACCCAGGCATGCCCCTGTCCCTTGTGGGTGCCCATGGCGACCCGGGCGTCCACGCCCAGGTTGATCAGCCAGTCAGCAAGCAGTATGGCGTGGTCCTCGCAGTCACCGCGGGGCTGGTAATAGGCCTGGCGCGAGGTCTGCCAGATATCGGACAGTCCGGCATACTGCAGGTGGTCATACTGGTACTGCTTGCGGGTGGCGAGACTGTAGAGTGGCACCCACAGCTTGTCGGTTTCGAACGGCTGGAAGCCCACCAGGTAGCTGTTGGCGAAATGATGCTTGCTGTCCAGTCCCCGCGCGGAGGCTGTCACGTTGGAGAAGCCCTGCCAGTTCCAGATGGAAACATAAGCGCTTTCGGCCTCTGTGCGCCTGGCCACCATTTTCTGGATCAGTGCTTCGGTAATGGGCTGGCTACTGCCAGTGACGCGGACCTGGCCGCGCTGAGAGTCCCGCTGGTCCCCACCCTCTTCCAGCGAGAGCTGGTAGTGTAGCTCCGGGTCTACCGGCGGCTCGCGCACATCCCGTTCAGCTCGCACAAGCAGTTCCGGCAGCACCATTGCGGTTGCGATCAGTAGGATCGGAAGCCAGCTGCGCATGACTAGCCCTTGAGGCCAAAAGAAATAATCAGGGCGACAAAAATAAGGATGGTGGAGGCAAAGATGGCCACGGCTATATTGCCATTCTTGAGTTCGCCCTCGATATCCACGTGCTTGAGCAGTTTCTTGTCGATGGCGAGCAAGGCAATGATGCCAATGAACAGCGCCAGCAGTGTGTAGAGCAGGTTAATGCCGAGGTTAAAAAGGGTGGCAGTCAGAAATTCCAGTTCCATCTTGGGTGTAACATCCCGTAATTGTTTCGAGCGTGAATTAAATCATATAATCCACCGCGCTTCATCCTGGGGCGCTTGAAATAAAGCCGGTATATACCGGTTAAACCAGCCGGATATTTGCCGGCATTTATAATCGTTGATTTTCAGGGAATTGGGGGAAAGATGATGCGGCCGATTATGATCGCTCTTGGCCTGCTCGGGGCACTGTTGCTGACAGCCTGTGGGGACCGGGTGGAGGTGCCACCGGCACATGTGGGCAAGATCCTGACCAAGAATGGTTACAAGCCCGAAACAGTACCACCATCCAAGTTTCGCCTGGATCCGTGTTTCTTCTACTGCGACAAGCTGGTTACCCTGGCGATTGCCGATTTTGGCCATAAAGAGCGCTTCAAGCTGTTCATGCCCAAGGACCAGCTCAACATGAGCTTCGATATTCGCATGACCGGGGCCATCAGCCGGGAAAATATTGACAATATTTTCGATCGTATCCCACCGGTACAGGACAATATCGCCGTCAATAACGTCTACAACACTTATGCCCAGCCGGTAATCCGTGATGTGGTGCGTCGTGTGGTCGCCAAGTACTCGATCAATGAAATCGCCTCCAGCCGGGAGGCGCTGAGCCAGGAATTATTCTCCGAGGTCAGTGATGCCCTCAAGGGCACACCCATCCAGGTCAAGCGCCTGGGCCTGGCGGACGTGCAGTTCCCCAAGGTGATCACTGAGGCCAAGGAGCGCGCGGCCGAGCGGCGTGAATTGATAGAACAGGAAAAAGCCCAGTTTGAAATCCAGAAAATCCAGATGGAGCGCGACCTGGAGCGGGAGAAAATGAACCGGGCCATCGCCCGGGAAAAGGCCATCGGCCAGAAAGAGGTGAATGACTTGCTGGCCAAGTCGGTCACAGACAAGTACCTGGCCTACCGGACCCTGGAAGTGCTGGACAAAATGGCGGAGTCCGAGAACAAGGTATTCCTGCCGGTTGAAGCCCTGGGCACCATTGGCCTGCAGCAGGCAGTCTTCAATGACCAGGTGCGCCAGACTGCCCGGCGCGATCGCTGAAACAGTATTTATAAAAGGGGAGTAGTTGGTATGCAGTACAACTCACAGATTTCCAACTGGCTGGTATCCGCGCTTGGTGGGCTTGCGACCTGGGCGGTCGTGCTGGCCATTGTGATTCTCCTGCTGGCGATCATTGCGCGGATACGTATTGCCGGGCCCGGTAACTGGCAGCGCCTGCTCTACGACCGGTCCTTTATTATCCGGGCGCTATCGCTGGGTTTCGGTATCTGGGTACTGGCGGGCTTCAGCAGCAATGCACCCAAGCTCTCCCTGGATCCGGACTATTCCGCCGAGCAGGAAGCCATCCGTGCGCAGCTGGAGGCGGGTGCCGGGGACGTGGAAAGCGTGGCACCGGAAAAGGATTCCGCCGAAGAGACCAGCGCCCGGCTGCAGCAGTTGCGAGAGGAACAGCGCGAGGCGGTGCTGGAGGAAGATTGACAGTCTCCGACAGGCCCGCTGCATATGCAGCGGGACAGCACTAAAAAAGGGGGCCATGGGCCCCCTTTTCACCTGTGAGTAAAGCTACGGCCTAGCGATTCTTCGGGCCACCGCCCTTGCCGCCACCTTTGCCGCCGCCACCGCCACCGGAGCCGCCGTCACCGGGGTTGGTGCCGGTACAGGCATTCGCCGCCAGGTAGTCGAACGCGGCCTTGGCCTGCACCAGGCCGTAACCGTAGGCGTTGTCGCGACCCGCATCGCCCAGGTCTTCCGCAGTGGCATTCATCGCCGCGCGGATTTCACCCGGTGCACAGTTGGGGTAATGGCTCCAGACCAGGCCGGCGACACCAGCTACGTGCGGGGTGGCCATGGAGGTACCATTGAAGTAGGCGTAATCACCCGGCTCTACAGTGACTGTAGCCGCAGTGCCCAGCTGGCCCATCAACGCAGCGCCATCGGTGTCGGAGATGCCGACAGAAGGAATGCTGGTTACCACCTCGCCCATGGTGCCGTACAGCATGCCGGGCTCGTTGTTATAGATGATGGCACCTACGCCTCCACCGGCCTCACAGTTGAGGACTTTGTCGGCAAAGCTGATGTTACCGCGTGAAATCAGGCAGATCTCACCGGCGGCATCAGTACAGGCGGATTCACCCAGGCCGCAATCGACCAGTGAGCCTGCAGCGCTATCCAGCGGGCTGCCTTCCATACCGGCAGAGTCAACTGCGTTGCCGCCGACAGTGACAGAGCTGACAACTGCGCTGCCCACGGGTACAGAGGAAAGCACGTCGACGCCCGGGCCGGCCAGTTCCACCTGGTCAGTCTGCTGGGAGAAGTCGGCGATCACCTTGTCGCTGTCGATGGCGGCAATGGACATGACCGAGTCGTAAGAAGCCGGGTAGGAGTGGCGGGTGTTGCCATCGTTGCCGGCTGCGGCGATGGAGAGGACGCCACGGTTGGCGTACAGGTCGGCAAATGCCTGGTCCTCGGTGCGGGACTTCAGCGTGCCACCCAGGCTCATGTTGATCACATTCGCACCGTTATCGGCACAGGTGTCAGCTGCCGCGACCAGCGAGGAGGAGTAGCCCCAGCCATCCGCGTTGAATACCTTGACGATATGCAGCTTGACGTTGCCGTTCGGCATTACGCCCACGACGCCGGTGCTGTTATTGATGGCGGCAATGGTGCCGGCAACGTGGGTGCCGTGGCTGTTCTGGTCTTCGTACCAGTTTCCGGTGCCGGAGTCATTCGTGCCGGTGACCATATTACCGGACAGGTCTTCATGGGAGATGTCGTAGCCAGAGTCGATGATACAGACGGTGCTGTTACCAGCCATGTCATCGGCGACCATATCGGCCTGCACCATGGGAATGCCAAACGGCACTTCCTGGGCCATCAGCCAGCGCTTGGCATCTTTTTCGACGTATTCAACATTGGGGTTGTTCTGCATGGCCTGCAGGGCCTTGTCGGACAGCATCGCGGCTACCGCGTTGCGCTTGTCCAGCGCCAGGGCGGTACGGCCGCCGGCCTTGTTCAGTTGCGCCTTCGCTTCAGCGCTCTTGCCTGCCTTGAACTTGATGATATAGCGGTCTTCGGCGGCACCCGCCTGTGCGGCGACGCTTGTGGCGACGGCACTGGCGAGCAGTGTGGGTAGGATCTTCTTCATGAATCGAGCTCCAGATGGGCTGCTGTTTTCTTATCGTGTAATCACTCTGTCCGGTGCCGGGACCACTGTACTGCGTTGCTCAGGATGACTGGCACGCGTGAGCAGAGACTTGGAAAAGTAGCAGCTCGGAGTTGTGCGGCAATGGAATTGTTTCGCTTATGTGAAGCGACTACCAAAACTGATAATTGGCGCCTTGTTTGCCGTCGAATTCATACGGGATAGGGGCCCTGAACCGTCTAGGAGGTGTCAGCCCTCGAATTTAGTTAGTACAGACGTACGCGTCTATTGGGCAGTAAATCAAATATGATTTGTTAGTCGCAGATGGTACAAATGCACAGCTTGTCGCATTTGTACGGTAGTGACTGGTACATACCGTTCCAGCAATGGGCGCGATAAAAAAAGCCCCTCGGGGAGGGGCTTTCGTTAAAGAGCGTCAATCCGGTGCGGCTTACTGCCCGCCGGCTGCCGCTGCGGCGACGGGCTTGCCATCCACATCCAGTTCGGCGATGGGACCAATTCCCAGGGCCTCGATGCCCGGGCGAATTTTTTCCTGGTCGCCTACCACCACCCAGATAAACTGGTCCGGTTTGATGGTCTGGCGGGCCAGCGTATTGATGATGTCCAGCTCGATATTGCGAATCTGCTCCGCATAGCCGTCCATATAATCCAGTGGCCGGCCGTATTTCAGCATCTTGGCCACCTGCATGGTGACCGCATTGATGGTCTCAAAGCGTCCGGGCAGTTCGTTGATCCGCTTGTCCTTCAGCTTCTGCAGCTCGTCAGCCTGCGCGGGCTCGTCACTGACATAGGCCCGCAACTCCTTGCGCAGTTCCGCCAGTGACTCGCTGGTCTTGTCGGTCTGTACCGGGGCATAGACCATCATCGGCTGCTGGCCCTTGGCGCCGGAGAAGAAGGAGTAAGCCCCGTAGGCCCAGTGTTTTTCCTCGCGCAGGTTCATATTGATCCGCGCCGTGAAGGTGCCGCCGAGGATGTCGTTCATCATATGCAGCGCCTCCCGCTCGGGAATGCTCTCGGAGGGTGCCAGCAAGCCGCCGATAATCATCGACTGCTCGGAACCGGGCTTGTCGATCAGGTAGACGCGGGACTGCTCGGGATGGTCCACCTGCGCCAGGTTCTTCTGCGGCAGGGGGGATTCCGGGGCGCGCCAGTCGGCAAAGTTGCTTTCCAGCTTTTCCGTCAGTGCCTCCATGGTGATATCGCCGACCACGACCATGGTGGCGTTATCGGGACGGATCCAGGTCTGGTGGTGCTGGACCAGGTCCTCACGGGTCAGTGACTCGATGGACTCCTCGGTACCGCTACCGGTGAGCGGGACGCTGTATGCGTGTCCGTCCCCGTACAGCAATGGCGGCAGGGTGCGCAGTGCCATCTGTACCGGCTGGGTCTTTTCCTGCTTGATCATCGCCAGCCAGCGACCGCGCTTGCGTTCGACCTCTTCCTCGTCGAAGGCGGGACGCATTACCACATCAGCAAACAGGGAAACCGATTCATCCAGGGTATTGGTCAGGGCATCGAGACCCACGTTGGAACTGTCGATACTGGTATTGGCGTAGATCCGCGCCCCCAGGATTTCCTGTCGTGCGCTCAGCTCCAGGGCGCTGAGTTCAGTAGTGCCCTCTTTCAGCATCGACATGGTGTAACCGGCCGTGCCGGCCTTCTTGCCCTGGTCGGCGGCGTAGCCGGCGTCGAACATCAGGTGCATATTCACCACGGGCGTGGTGTGACGCTCGGCCAGCACCACTTTCAGGCCGTTGGAGAGTTCAGTGGTCTGCAATTCGGGGAAGGGTACCGAGGGGAACTCGCCGGTGTCCGGCAGCCTGGAGCGATCCACGTCCTGCTCCGCCACTTTGTAATCCGGGAAGGGGTGCACCTCCAGGTTGTAGTCGCCGCTGCTGAGCCACTCCTGCGCAGCAGATTTCACGGCCGCCGGGGTCAACTGTTGTTTCTCGTCAATGGCCTTGAGCAACGCATTGGGATCATCCAGGTAGAGCTCGCCGCGCGCCAGAATTACGCCCTTGCCGGACCAGCCGCCCACCTGCTCAAGGTCCCGCGCAGCACCGGCGTACTCCGACATATTCACCCGGGCCAGCTCCTCGGCAGTGGGTCCCTCTGCGAGGAAGGTATTCAGCTCTTCCTCGATGGCTGCCTCGACTTTTTCCAGGTCGACACCGGGCTTGGCATCTGCGACCACCTGAAAAACGGATGCCAGCTCAAACTCATAAAAATTGATATCGACACTGGTGGCGATCTGGTCGGTATAGACCAGGCGCTTGTACAGGCGGGAGTTCTTGCCATCGCCCAGCACAGCCGCGGCCAGCGACAGTGCGTTGGTGTCTTCGTGCCCCATGTAGGGTGCGTTCCAGACTTTGTAGAGACGCGACTGCGCCACACGGTCGTACATGGTCTCGCGCTTGGACTGGTCGCGCTTGGCAATCCAGGCATCTTTCTTGGCCAGCGGCGGCCCGGCCGGGATATGGCCGAAGTACTTGCTGGCTTTTTTCTTCGCGGTTTCCACATCAATATCACCAGCCAGTACCAGCACGGTATTGGCAGCGCCATAGTACTGCTTGAACCATTCATGCACGTCTTCCAGTGAAGCGGCATTCAGGTCTTCCATGGAGCCGATGGTGGTCCAGGAGTAGGGGTGGCCCTCGGGGAAAATCGCCTTCTGCATATATTCCCAGACCTTGCCGTAGGGCTGGTTCTGTCCCTGGCGTTTCTCGTTCTGTACTACGCCGCGCTGTTCGTCCAGTTTTTCCTGGGTGATCACGCCCAGCAGGTGGCCCATGCGGTCGGATTCCATCCACAGGGCCATGTCCAATGCGTTGGACGGCACTGTTTCAAAATAATTGGTGCGGTCGAGCCAGGTGGTGCCGTTCATACCCGTGGCACCGGCTTTCTCGAACGGCTTGAAGAATTCGTCGTTGTAGTTTTCCGAGCCGTTGAACATCAGGTGCTCGAACAGGTGGGCAAAACCGGTGCGACCGGGCTTTTCATCCTTGGAACCGACGTGATACCAGACTCCCACTGACACGATCGGTGCCTTGCGATCCTCATGCACGATTACCCGCAGGCCATTGGGCAGGGTAAATTTTTCGTGGGAGATGCGCAGGGATTCGGTGGAGATCGAAGGGGTGGTAACGGGAGTGTCAGACGGGGCGGAAGTGCTTTTGGCTACTTGCGACTGGGGCTGCCCGGGATCGCCGCAGGCTGCCAGTGCCAGTGTCAGCACCGCCGGCACCCAGAGGGGCCGTACAATCTTCATATCGGTTCCTTTTTTATTAGCTATTGGTTCCGGGAGCGCGAGCCGCTGCGGCCGATTACCGACAAACGCTGTCCAGCCAGGCGGGTGAATAAATCGGGCCTGGAGTGGCACTTTCGTGCAGCTTGAAGGGGCGCCAGGGACTTGCCTCCCGACCACCTTTATACAAAGTGCGGCCGGGCGTGGCAAACAGGCGCAGGCGAGGGGCTGGTGATCAGTAGGCGTTGCGGATCAGGTCGATGCCGGGCTGGATCGCGCGGCGCCAGGCACCGTCGATAGCCGGGGTATGTTCCGGGTCGTGGCGGGCCACAGTGGCCAGCAGTGCATCCAGCCAGACCGAGTAGAGCTCGGGGCGAATGTTGTAGCCGGAACGGGAGTGGCTGTCGCCGAGCGCACGCAGCTTGGTGTCGGGCATGCCCCGGGCCACGAGGATCAGCTGCATGATGCCGTTGCGCAGCAGGTGGCGCTGCTGGGGCATGTCGGTGTCACGGAACATCGCCCGGATATCGTCGGAACTGCCCATAAACCGATCATAAAAATCGACAAAGAACTGCGGGTTGTTGCAGCAGCGCCCATAGCTCTGGAAAACGATATCGCTGTCGGGTGTGTCCATCCGTAAATCCCCCGGGTCATTAAAAGTCGCCCGCCTCATGCCGGGCGGCGCGATTCTATACCCAACGGTAAATTTCGGGAAGCGCGATACGTCGCGACGGGATGCTTGCGTCAATGCCTGGCTGCGGCCTCCAGAGGCAGGAGTGCGTCGTAGATGGCCTCGACCACACCACCGTATTTCCCGGTGGTGAAGCCGTCGCCGGCAAAACGGTTGGAGTTGTTTTCCGGATCCGGCAGGCGCGAGTGCTTCTTGTTGGTCAGCAGCACAATGCCCAGGTTGTACTGCGGGTCGATCACGGTGAGGGTGCCGGTCCACCCGGTATGGCCGTAGGCCTGGCCACTGGCACCGTTGCCGAACATCCACGTCATGCCGTCTGTCCCGTTGCGGCGCCATCCCAGGCCGTAACCTGGGTCGAGTGGCGACGGCGCGGTAAAGCTGGCGATCACGGCTTCGTCAAACAGGCAGGTATCGCCATAGCCGCCGCCGTTCAGCATCACCTGCAGCAGCACGGCCAGGTCCGCAGCGGTGGAGAAGAGCCCCGCGTGGCCGGATACCCCGGCCATGGAATAAAAGGCTTTCTCGTCGTGCACCTCCCCCTGCAGGGTATGGGTGCGGATATTGGGAAAGTCGATCACCCCGTCGCGGGTATTCCCCAGCAGCTCGGTCGCCGCGAAGTCGTCGGGCACGAACCCCTTCTCCAGCGGCGCAAAGCGCGTGCGCTTGAGCCCCAGTGGCCGGTAGAAAGTGTCCTCCACGTAAGTATCCAGGGGTTGCCCGGTGATGCGCTCGATTACCAGGCCCAGCAGCATATAGTCGGTATCGCTGTAGACGGTCCGGGAGCCCGGTTTGTAGCGCAGTGGTGCCAGGGGGATAAAGCCGAGCGTCTTGTCCCGCTCCTGGGAGAACAGTTCCCCGGATACCGCAGGGTTGTGGAACTGCGGGTCGGGCGCAAAGCCTGCCGTATGGTGCAGCAGGTCCGCTACGCGCAGCCCGGCCTTGCCGGTCACCGGGTCCCCCTCGCGGTCGGCGAATTCGGGGACATAGCGGCGCACCGGGGCTTCCAGGTCCAGCCGGCCCTCGCTCACCAGCCGCTGCAGGGCGAAATTGGTGGCATACATCTTGGTGTTTGAGGCCAGGTCGAACATGGTATCGGCCCGGACTTTCTCGAACTTGTCCAGGGGCCTGTGCCCTTCGAACTTCCTGCGGTAGCCATAATGGGACTGCTTTACGACGCGGCCGTCCCGGATCACCACCAGCGCGGCGCCGGGAAAGCCCGCGGCAATATCGGCCTCGATCAGGCGGTCCACCGCGGCCAGCCCGGCGGTGGAGAAGCCGGCCTCTTCCGGTGTCGCGGCCCGCTCCAGGGTCGGGTAGTCACAGGCGGCCGTTGATGCCGTGACGGGTAATGCCAGCAGTACGGCCAGCCCGGCGGTAATAAAGGCGGCCGTGACGAGGCGGGCTCGCTGGGGGGATAGAAGCATGGGCAGGCCTCGGCTATTGGTACCGGGTCGCTCAGGGGCGCCCGGGATAAATTATTCTTGTGGCTTGGAATTCTGGTAATACTGAGTCGCCGCTGCGAGGGCGTCAAGATGGGCAGCCGCTCAGCCCGCGCTGTCCTCGTCCTGCAGTGCAACAGAGAAGTCGCCGCCCGGGTCTACTGCTACAGAGATCGAGATCGGTCGGCAGCAGACCTGGCAGTCCTCGATATAGGACTGCGAGCCGGCAGACAGGTCCAGCAGCAGGGTGATGGGTTCGCCACAATAAGGGCAGCTGGCGTCATATTCCTGCAGCGCTTCCATCAGCGTCCCTCCGGCAGGTAGCGTGACACCCAGGCGGCCAGGGTCTCCGCCACGTAGTCGGCGTCTTCCTTGCGGGTCAGCAGGTGGTCGGCGTCATCCAGGCTGATAAAGCTCTTGGGGTGCATGGCCCGGTTGTAGATATCCGCCGCTTCGTCGATGGGCACGGTGCTGTCGCGGGGGGAATGGTAGATCAGCAGGGGGCGCCCCAGCTCGTGGATATAGTCCGGTTCGTGGTTTTCCAGGTCGTCGAGGAACTGTTTCTTGATGGTGAATGGCCGCCCGGCCAGGTCCACCTCCGCCTGGCCCCTGGTCTCGATCACGTCCAGGGCACAGGCAAACTGCTTGATCACATGGTCCGGCTCCGCCGGGGCGGCGATGGTGACCACGGCCCGGGCCTCCTCGATATCACCGGCGGCCGCCAATACCGCCGCGCCACCCAGGCTGTGGCCGATCAGCAGGTCTACCGGGTGATGCTCCCGGTGCAGGAACTCGGCAGCACTGAGCAGGTCGCGGATATTGGAGCTGAAGTTGGTATCGGCGAAGTTGCCCCCGCTGTCCCCCAGTCCGGTGAAATCGAAGCGCAGCACGGCGCAGCCCAGGTCCGCCAGCCGCCGGGCAATGCGCGAGGCCGCCAGCACGTCCTTGCCGCAGGTGAAGCAGTGCGCGAACAGGGCCCAGGCCCGCGGGTGGCCCTCCTCGGGCAGCTCCATGATGCCGGCCAGGGGGTTGCCGTTGCCGCCCGGGAAGGTGACTTTCTGCCGCTTTGCCATACTGGATCTCCGTCGCCTGGCTGGTCATTACTGTGTCCATAGTATGAACTGGGCCCGGCCGGGGGCAATCTCAGGGCGAAACGGGCGATTTTGACAGCGTTATCAGGCGCGCAGCGGTCGGCACCGGAGCCCGGCTGTTGATATAATCCGCGCCCACTTTTCTATCTCACCGCAACATTTCACAAAACAGCAGAGGGGATTGGCGATGGCGGTCAAACTGATGTCGGATCTGGACCTGGCGGGCAAGCGTGTGCTGATTCGCGAGGACCTGAACGTACCGATCAAGGGGGGCGAGGTGACCTCGGACGCGCGCATCCGCGCGGCCCTGCCCACCATCAAGGCCGCTGTCGACGCCGGCGCGAAAGTACTGCTGATGTCCCACCTGGGCCGTCCCACCGAAGGCGAGTATGCCGATGAGTTCTCCCTGGCCCCGGTGGCCGCCCACCTGGGCAAGCTGCTGGGCCGTGAGGTGCCAGTCATCGGGGACTGGCGCGACGGGGTCGAGCTGGGCGCGGGCGACGTGGCCCTGCTGGAGAATGTGCGCTTCAACGAGGGCGAGAAGAAGGACGACCCGGAGCTGGCCAAAGCCTATGCGGGCCTGTGCGACATCTTCGTGATGGACGCCTTCGGCACCGCCCACCGCGCCCAGGCCTCCACCCACGGGGTGGCCCGCTTTGCGCCGGTGGCCTGCGCCGGCCCCCTGCTGGCCGCGGAGCTGGATGCGTTGGAGAAGGCCCTCGCCAAGCCGGCCCGCCCGATGGTGGCGATCGTGGGCGGCTCCAAGGTTTCCACCAAGCTCAGCGTGCTGGAGACCCTGTCTGACAAGGTCGACCAGCTGATCGTGGGTGGTGGTATCGCCAACACCTTCCTCGCCGCCAGCGGCAAGCCGGTGGGCAAGTCCCTGTGCGAGCACGACCTGGTGGATACCGCCAGCGCGCTGATGGAGAAATGCGAGATCCCCCTGCCCACGGATGTGGTGACCGGCAAGGAGTTCAGCGAGTCCGCAGCCGCCGAGACCAAGTCCGCGGATGAAGTCGCCGCCGACGACATGATCTTCGATATCGGCCCGGACTCCTCCGCCAGGCTGGCAGAGATCCTGCAGGATGCCAAAACCATCATCTGGAACGGCCCGGTGGGGGTGTTCGAGTTCGACCAGTTCGGCGGCGGCACCGAGCGCCTGTCGAAGGCGATTGCCGAGAGCGATGCCTTCTCCATCGCCGGCGGCGGCGACACCCTGGCGGCGGTAGACAAGTACGGCATTGCCGACAAGGTCTCCTATATTTCCACCGGCGGTGGCGCCTTCCTCGAGTATGTGGAAGGCAAGACCCTGCCGGCAGTGGCGATCCTGGAAGAGCGCGCCGCTGAATAATTTGTTTGGAAACCGGGTCGAACAGCTCGACCCGGTGAGTTTCCGAGTGTTACCCCGGCGCAGATCGGGGAACCATTTACAGAGATGTCAAAACAAAACCAAAGGTACTTTCCATGGCACTGATTAGCTTGCGCCAAATGCTGGACCACGCCGCCGAGCATGGTTACGGCGTGCCGGCGTATAACGTCAATAACCTCGAGCAGATGCGCGCGATCATGGAGGCGGCGAAAGAAACCGACTCCCCGGTGATCGTGCAGGCCTCTGCCGGCGCCCGCAAATACGCTGGTGCGCCCTTCCTGCGCCACCTGATCCTGGCGGCGATCGAGGAATTCCCGGAAATCCCGGTGGTGATGCACCAGGACCACGGCACCAGCCCGGCCGTATGCCAGCGCTCCATCCAGCTGGGCTTCAGCTCGGTGATGATGGACGGCTCGCTGCAGGAAGACGGCAAGACCCCGGCTTCCTACGAGTACAACGTCGACGTCACCCGCCGCGCGGTGGAAATGGCGCACGCCTGCGGCGTATCCGTCGAGGGTGAACTGGGCTGCCTGGGCTCCCTGGAAACCGGCATGGCCGGTGAGGAAGACGGCATCGGTGCCGAGGGCAAGCTGTCCCACGACCAGCTGCTGACCGACCCGGAAGAGGCCGCCGACTTCGTCAAGAAGACCCAGGTGGATGCCCTGGCCATCGCCTGCGGTACCAGCCACGGTGCCTACAAGTTCACCCGCCCGCCCACCGGCGACATCCTGGCCATCGACCGCATCAAGGAAATCCACGCGCGTATCCCGGACACGCACCTGGTGATGCACGGTTCCTCCTCTGTACCGCAGGAGTGGCTCAAGGTAATCAATGAGTTCGGCGGCGAGATCCCGGAAACCTACGGCGTGCCCGTGGAGCAGATCTGCGAGGGCATCAAGCACGGCGTGCGCAAGGTGAATATCGACACCGACCTGCGCCTGGCCTCCACCGGTGCAGTGCGCCGTTTCCTGGCCGAGAACCCGTCCGAGTTCGACCCGCGCAAATTCCTCAAGGCCAGCACCCAGGCCATGAAGGACATCTGCAAGGCCCGCTACGAGGCCTTTGGTACCGCCGGCAACGCCAGCAAGATCCGCCCGGTGAGCCTGGAGACCATGTACCAGCGCTACGAGGCCGGCGAGCTGGAGCCGAAGATCAAATAAACACCTGCGGGGCGGCACCAGCGGCCCCGTGGCAGTTCTTTTGATGCTGTGAATTCGCTTGCTGCGAAAGGAAAAGCCCGCGCTAATGTGCGGGCTTTTTTGATTTTATTGGGGGGGATTGCGGTCGCCTGCTAGAGCTACCACGCAAAAATGCATACCCCATCCTCAAATTCCACGTTCTTGATTTCTGAGAATTGGTTTTCTAGCACGATAGCACAGTTATGCGAATCTTCATGAATTTGCAGGCCGATCAGCTTTTTACCTGAGTTAGACACATGCGGCGCTAATTTTTCAAATATCCTATTCGGGTGATCTTTTTCTTCAATATGAAAAGCAGAAAAATCAGACACCTTGGGAATTGAATGCTTACAAAATAGCGCATTAATTTCAGGTTCTAGATCAGAAATGCTTGAACTCCAATCTGCGATTAATAGATTTCCAGAATCCTGATAGTATTCAAGGAATCCTTGAAATACATCCTCTTCAGGATACTCACACTCAGTATCAGTAAGGCCAGATACATCAATACCCCGGAATTGTTTTAACCCGCCATGCATGGCGTGAAATTCACGCCTAAACTGTATGAATCTTTCAATAAAAGAGTGTAATTGCGGATCAGAATAGGCCAATACTCTAGATAGCTTTACCAGATCCCTATTTTGATCGTTTTTCTGTTTTTTCCTAAAGAGATTCCAGACCATGGTTTATTTTCGGTGCTCGCTCTAACGACCACATTGGTGGCCGTAGTGAAGCGCAGCTGGGCGAATATCCTGGGCCGCGCAACGGGCGACCAGCATGCGCTTGTTATGAATTTCTTATCCGTTTACTTTTTCGGATGTGATTTTCTTTCCATTAATAACCCACCTCCAGAGCTCATCCTGATGTAAGGCAGAGTTGTAAGACCTGGTCATGATTACAATGTCTTTATTTTCTAACCGAGCAGATAGTATGATATCCCCAAGAGATTCACTTGGTGGAATAATGAGCTTTGAATTATTGCCATTGAACAAAAATGCAGTATAAGAAGATCCAGTTGCGCCACTCCAAAAGGTGCTATTTCTTACAAAATATATTTCTCCAGCCTCCGCAATCGAGAAAAACTCTAAGTCCCCATGGCTTTTCAAAATTTCTTTGATTTCTTCAGTATTATTGGCATTAAATATTTTTTCACGTTCTTCAAGAGAATAGTTTCCACTTAAAATACCATTTTCTGAATCTACTCTATGAATTTCACGAGCCAAGCTATGTTGAGCATTGGCGTCAAAGCTTATAAGTACTGCTATCAACAAAAGAAACTTATACTTCATGATTCAGTGATTTCCCAAATAACATCCGGTTTTGTGGCGGACTTGGAGCTGCGAAGCAGCGGAAATACCGTCCGAGCCCCGAAAGGGCGGCAAGAGGCGCTTGTCTGGCTAACCCCAGAAGACTTGGTTGAAGTATTCAGTTCGTTGTTTTGTCATATCGAGAATGCATTCTGAGATATGGATGCCTGACCAGCCTCCTGCTGCGCCGGTACTCTCTCCCTCAAAGCTGCAATGTGCATCTCGATATTTCAACCAAGCTCTTTGAGATATTCTAAACTCTTCCTCAAGATTACGCTTTAAATATTTATCCTCTTCTCGAATCCTTTCAATGGCCGCTTTATAGGCCATGTTGAGTTCTTCATCTGCCTTTTTTAACATGCCTTCAATACAGAGCCCTGCTGCCATAGCGCCGCCGTTCTCTGCTGTACAAGAATCCGCGGAATCCTCGGAAATAGCGTATGAAGAAGCACATGCAAAAATTAATAGCATGATGCGAGTCATTGCGTTCATAGTATTTCCCTTCACATAGCCTAACGAGCCTGTAGAAAAACAGGATGACAACCTGATATCCCATCGGCTCTCTTTCTTATAAGTTTAATGATCACGATTTAAACACATCCGTTTTATATAATCACTCATTGCACGTATTAAGGGCCTCTTTTGCGCAGACGAGTGTGGATATCCCTGTGAATCAGTGGATCGCCCCGTATCTCATCAACTTCTCAATGTTATGCACCAGGCAGAACATACGCCATTGCCCCTGGACCTTCTTACGACCACGTAAAGAGAAACGGCCTAGCCGTTTATTGGTACCAATATTACCGAACACCGGCTCTACCACCGACATCCGGTGACTATAGATCGTCTTTCCCGCGATACTGTCGACGCGCTTTTTCATC